>CAJVYQ010000040.1 GCA_913009825.1 uncultured Deferribacteres bacterium | reverse complement strand
CTGCCTAAATTTGAGGATAGAATCATTAAAGTTTTTCCCACCCCACCCTGAGCTTAACAACAGAGCTCTGGGTGGGAAATAATTTGAAAGTTATCCACATTTATGAACTGTAATTAATATACGAGGATGCTCTGTCAAGAAAAATTAGGTCATTCAAATTTTTCAGTTCTTTAAAAAAATGGTCGGTTTGATATTATCGTACAATTTAAATTGAAATGAGTCAAATTAGGCTAAAACCATAATAAGCTTGTGTACTAATATAAATCCACGATCTAAAGATCATGGCCATGAATGAATCTTTTTCTTCTTTTCATTGCCGCGAGCTTTAGCTCGTGGAACAGATCTGCACTCACTTCTCGCCCGTAATAGCAAGCCATCCGGCATTCCAGAATAATTTATTGAAAGGATACAAAAAAACAATTGTCATTTTAAAGTGGCACTAATGACATAAAAACACTTCAGATTATCGTTAATACACCTCTCACATATCCCACAGATTCGGCAACGCCGGGCAAAGGATCATCGGCATCCTTTTCAAATTCAAACGAAGCGCTTCCGGCGTATTTTATTTTCAATAATGTTTGTAACAATTTGGGAATATCGATAACGCCTCTGCCAATTTCCACAGTCCCGCCTTCTTTTGTCGCCGCCGAAACATCTTTTAGATGGATGTCCAGCACACGGTCTGCGTACATGGAAATTACATCCGCCGGATCGAGTCCCGAACGTTGTGTATGCCCCACATCGACGCAGAGTCCCATTCCGGCGTCCAAATCTTTTATTTTTTCGTAGGCGCTCTGTGGCGTAGGATACCGTTTATCGCCGGGACCGTGGTTATGGATAGCCAGTTCAATGCCGGTTTCCTTCACCTTTTGTTCGACCAATTTCAGTAAATTATACTCCGGCACGCCGGTGATCACTTTCATGCCGGCCGCTCCGGCGTACCGGAAAGCATTGTGAACTTCGGCCTCGTCTTTCATGTAAACTACACCGCAGCCGTACAAATCCAGGCCGGCGTCCCGCACTTTTTTAGCCACCCGTTTTATCTCCTCATCGGAGCTGTTAAGGGGAAGATGAAAATTTTTCAAAGCAATTCTTTGCAGGCCGAGCCGTTTGGTCATGGCAATGGTTTCTTCCAGCCCAAATTTACGGAATGTGTACGAGGCCATACCCAGGTGAATGCGCCCGGCCCCATCTTTTTTTGTCAATTTTTCCGGTTTGGCGCAGCCGCTTAAATTGGTCAACAGCGCTCCTGTCAGGATACCTGTTCCCGCTGTTCGGAAAAAAACTCTTCTGGTTGATTTTACCATGATCTTTCTCCTTACATTTTGTGAAAACCTGAATAGGTTGATTTTCTGTAACTATTCAGATTGCCCGCTAATATCGCTAAAAAACGCGAATCGTTAACTATTTTGTCCTGTTCGTATGATTTCGTGTAATTCGCGTGCTGAACAGGCAGACGATTTTTTCAATTTCTCTGCGCCCTCCGCGTCTCTGCGTTAAAAAAACAGGCGCTTTAAAACGCAGAGACGCAGAGAGCGCAGAGAAAGCGGATCTGTTCAAAAAACTAAAGTGTTACGGTATTGTCACTACTCAGGCAGCCCGCGCAAGACTCAAAAAAAAACAGGAAAAAAGTTAGATGAGATCATTCGATTGTTTCGTGTGTTTTCTGCCTGTGTCAGACAGACGTGAGCTGAATAGTGACCAAGACCCGCCTATTTCGCGCGTCTCAATGAATACAGGAAATTTCTAAAAAAATTCAAGTTTCTTAAAAGTTACATGGTCTCAATATAAAGATCAAAACCATTTTATGCAATTCCAATCATTTTTATCGTTGACTATTAATAAAAAAACATTAATTTATTTTTTATGTTTCCTGCACAGATCGATAGAAACAGCTCAGAAATGGATGATGGTAAATATTCTGTTGCTATCTACTCGTAACCTTAATGACGTGATTGCAGGTCGATTCGCTGAATCGACAACGGAATACATAAAAAAGGAAAACAGTTCCGGCAAAAAATAGAAATTACCAAAACAGGTAAATCGTTCAATGTTAGTTTGCATAAATCAACAAACACGGAAATATACCGATAAATCAAAGAAAGGAACAGAAATATGGCGCGTCCAATCACTCTTTTTACGGGTCAGTGGGCCGATTTACCGCTGGCGGAACTTGTTCCGAAAGCGGCAAGTTGGGGGTACGAAGGTCTGGAATTAGCCTGCTGGGGAGATCATTTCGATATTGAAAAAGCAGTAGAGGATATGGATTATTGCAAAAAGCAGTTGGAAATTCTTGAAAAGAACAATCTGAAAGTTTTTGCCATCAGCAATCATCTGGCCGGACAATTGGTTTGTGATCCGAACAACGACAACCGTTCCGATGCTTTTGCCCCCCCGGATTGTGCCGGAGATGCGGAAAAGAAACGGCGATGGGCGGTTCAAACTATGAAAAACAGCGCCATTGCGGCAAAAAATTTGGGTGTAAAAGTCGTGAACGGTTTTACCGGTTCATCCATCTGGCATCTGTTGTACAGCTTTCCGCCGGTTTCCGACGAACAGATCGAAGCTGGTTTCCGCTATTTTGCCGAAATGTGGAACCCGATTCTGGATGTGTTCGATAACAACGGGATAAAATTTGCTCTGGAAGTGCATCCCACGGAAATCGCCTTCGATATTGTGACCGCCAAACGTACGCTGGAGGCGATCGATCACCGTAAGACATTCGGTTTCAATTTTGATCCGAGCCATTTACACTGGCAGATGATCGATCCGGTTGTGTTTTTAAAAGAATTTTCCGAGCGGATTTATCATGTGCACATGAAAGACGCCGCGCTGCAATTAGACGGTCGCAGCGGGATTCTGGCTTCGTATCTCAATTTTGGTCATCCGGAGCGTGGCTGGGATTTTCGCTCGCTGGGACGGGGCGGCGTCGATTTTGAAGAAATTATTCGCACATTGAATCATATCGGCTACAATGGTCCGCTGTCCGTGGAATGGGAAGATAGCGGCATGCAGCGGGAACGGGGCGCAAAAGAAGCATTCGATTTTGTGAAAAGAATCGATTTTTCGCCGTCCGGTGTTGCCTTCGATGCCGCTTTTGATAATTAAAAATTTGGAGTGAATCAATGAAAAAATCAAAAGAAATGAATCGCCGTAGTTTTGTGAAAAAATCGGTTGGTGCCGCTGTGGGTGCGGTTGCTTTTCCTTATTTGATCCCTTCTTCTGCGCTGGGTAAAGCCGGAACCGTGGCGCCGGGCAACCGGATCACCATCGGCAGCATCGGTGTGGGCGGTATGGGCACAGGAGATTTGCGATCTTTTTTAAGTAAGCCGGGTGCGCACGTTATCGCTGTTTGTGATGTGGATAAAAATCATCGCGACCGCGCAAAAAATATAACGGATCAAAAATACGGCAACAAAGATTGCGCTGCGTACAACGATTTCCGGAATCTGATTGCCCGGCAGGATATCGATGCGGTGGCTCTTGCAGTGCCGGATCAGTGGCATGGCATCATTGCGGTAGATGCCGCCCAGGCGCGGAAAGATATTTATGGACAAAAACCACTGGCATACACTATTTCCGAGGGCAGATCTATCGTAGATGCAGTTCAGCAATACAATATTGTCTGGCAAACCGGCAGCTGGCAGCGTTCACAGCGGCATTTCCGCTTTGCCTGTGAATTGGTACGGAACGGACGCATCGGCAAGATCGACACTGTGCGCGTGGGTTTGCCCTATGGCAACAGCATTCAGAAACGCAGCACACAGCCCTCGCCGGTGCCGGAAGGATTTGATTACAACATGTGGCTGGGGCCGGCGCCGTGGGTGCCGTACGCTCCGGCGCGGTGTCACTGGAATTTCCGCTGGATTCTGGATTACTCCGGCGGCCAGTTAACCGATTGGGCCGGTCATCATTGTGATATCGCCAATTGGGGGATGGATACGGAATTGTCCGCTCCGGTTGAAATCGCCGGGAAGGCCGATTATCCACCGGCAAAGGATGGCCTGTTTGATACGCCGGAAAGCTACTATTTTGAAGGCAAATATGCAGAAGGTTTCACCATGATCGTTGCCGATAGGCTGCAGCAGCCCAAGGGAATGGGAGTGCATTTCATCGGCGATGAAGGCTGGATCCACGTAAGCCGCAGCGGCCTGGAAGCGGAGCCAAAATCCCTGTTGACTTCCGTTATTCGTCCGGAAGAAATTCATCTTTACAAAAGTGATGATCATCATCAGAATTTCCTGGATTGCGTGCGCTCCAGGGCGCTGACCGTTACCCCGGTCGATGTGGCGCATCATTCCATTATGGTGGGACATTTGGGCGGCATCGCCATGAAATTAGCTCGTAAACTCAGGTGGAACCCGCAAAAAGAACGTTTCATTAATGACCCGGATGCGGACAGAATGCTTTCCCGACCGATGCGCAGTCCCTGGCATCTGTAAAATTGAACAGGCCGCCTGTGAGCAGATTGTTGCTGTCTCACCGGCTCAATTATAAATGTAAGTTGCGGAGAAGAGTAAAATGAAAAGAAAAATTGTAGCAGTTCTAACCTTGTTTGCGCTGTGTTTGATTCTTCTATTCGGTAGTTGTCAAAAATCACAGGATCTGATTAAATTAAAGGAAGATACCGGCGCTATTTTGCAGAAAATTACAAATTACCAATTTGGCCGGTCCAGGGAGGAACTAACCAATCTGGCGGATCTGGTTCGATCGGTGAAAAAAACGCCGGCGGCAATTCAGGTTTTGGAAAATCAGTTTACCGGTTTTCTGAACTCCGATGCAACTCCGGACAGTAAATTGTTTGTTTGTAAACAGTTGAGCCGAATCGGCACCGAAGCCTCCGTGCCTACTTTAAGCAAAATGCTGGTGACAGAGAGAACATCCGATATGGCCAGATATGCCCTGGAACGGATCGACGGCGAAAAAGGAAAAACCGCGCTGCGTGAAGCGCTGGCGACTACGGCTGGGAAGATTAAAATCGGTATCATCAACTCGCTGGGGCAATTGAGAGACGAGCAGGCGGTCGGGGAACTGCAAAAATTAGCAGCAAACAACAATGAACTGATCGCAGAGTCAGCCATTGCAGGTTTGGGCAATATCGGATCGTTGGAATCCGTTGCCGCGCTTACTGCCGTCAAAGATAAGGTTGCGCCTCATTTAACATCTGCAGTTTACGATGCTTACTTGTTGTGCGCGGACCGTTTACTGACAGACGGCAAGGCCGGAGCAGCGCAAAAAATATTTCGGCAATTATCTGCTCCCGATTTACCGGCGCCCGTTCGTATTGCATCTTTGCGGGGAAGGATTCTGGCTGCGGGGGACAAAGGATCTGGAATCATCCTGCAAACATTGCAGGGGAAAGATGCCGGTTTGTATCCAACTGCAATTTCCTGCGTGAAAAAACTACCCAAAACGGCGGATATTTCTGCCATAGCGGAACTGATTCCGAACGCAGATGCGGCAACCAAAGTGCAATTGTTAACGGCGCTAGCCGATTTTGGCGATCATCATTTCGCCAAATTCGCGGTTCAGGCCGCAAAAGATGGCGACGGCACGGTTCGAATTGCCGCACTCAAAGCTCTGGCCGGTCTGGGCGATGAAGCGAATGTGGGCTTGCTAACACAAATGGCTGCCGGTTCCGGTGGGAAAGAGAGTGAAACCGCGCGGGAAAGTCTGGCACGATTGCTGGGCGGGAAAGTCGATCAAACCATCATTGCCGGTATCCCATCGGCTGAACCGGCAATCAAACTGGAATTGATCCGTGCAGTTGGCAGTCGCGATGCGACGGCCGCCGTTGAGGATGTTCTGAAAACCACAAAAGACGGCGATAGAAAAGTGAGGGTGGAATCGTTCCGGGTGTTGAGCGTGATTGCCGCGCCGGAATATCTGCCCCAATTGGTGGATGGCCTGATTACAGTAGAGGGCGTGCCGGAAAGAAAAGCAGCACAAAAGACGGTAACCACTGTTGCTCTGAAAATTGCCGATCCAAACAAAAGAGCGCAAACGCTTTTGGATAAATTACCTGCCGTAATGAATGTGACGGCAAAAAGTTCTCTGTTGGCCATTTTAGGCAAAATTGGCGATCCCGCTGGGCTGCCGGTTTTGCGTGAAGCGATTAAAGGAAAAAGTGCGGAAATTCAGAATGCGGTGATTCAGGCGTTTACAGACTGGCCGACCGATGCACCCATGAACGATCTGCTGAATGTGGCGAAAACTTCCGGCGATGAGGTTCAGAAAATCCTGGCTTTACGGGGTTTCATTCGTCTGATAGAGGTTGGCAGCGAGCGGCCGGTGGAAGAGACGGTGAAATTGTATCGAACCGCAATGGATCTGGCAACTCAGCAGAATGAACAGAGAATGGTCCTTTCCGGTTTGGCCAAAGTGAAATCGCTTTCCGCTTTAAATATGGCGCTTTCCTTTTTGCAGAACAAGAGTTTACAGCAGGAAGCCGAATTGGCGGCAGTGCAAATCAGCCAAAATATTAATCAGGAACACCCGCAGGAAGCGAAGCAATGCCTGCTGAAAATTGTATCTTCTTCAAAAAATGAAAATACGGTTCGCCGCGCACAACGGGTATTGGACCAGATGAAATAGAGAATTGTTTTGGGCACGCGAATTGCGCGAAGATCGTGAATAAATTGTTTCTAACTATTCAGATATACAAGTTTCCTGATGGGAGATAAGCCTTCGACTGAGTTTATCCTGAGCCCTTCGACAAGCTCAGGATAAACTTTGCCGGAAAGGACTCAGACTAATTTTGAAAGACATGCTGAGGGAAGTCGAAGCGTGATTAAGGTTAATATACAGCGCATACCTGATAGTTAAATTGAGCGATTCTTTGCTTAAAACAACCATCCATAGAGTTTTGTTATTCTGCCTGCCCGACCGCAGGCGGGAAAGAATCTTGTTAGTAAACCAACAAGATTCCTGCGGAATGACATTTGAATCGCCCAATTTAGGTGATAATTAAAATCTTTTCGTGTTTTTCTTGCCTATTGCAGACAGGCGTGGGCGAAAATTTCGGAGGAATAATGAGCAAAGAAACCGGATTTACAACCATGGCCGGCGCCAAAATTCAGGCTGCAATCCCGGAAATCGGCGTTGGCATACTTGGCTATTCCTTTATGGGCAAGGCGCATTCCAATGCCTTTAAAACTATTCCATACATGATGTATCCGCCGCCGGCTATTCCCAAATTAGTTGGTATTTGCGGCCGGAATGAAGAAGCGGTGAAAGAAGCGGCGCATCGATACGGGTATGAAAATTATTACACCGACTGGCACAAAATGCTGGCAAATGAACATATCCGGGTGTTTGATAACGGCGGTCCCAATAATCTGCATGTCGAACCGACCATCGCAGCCGCGCAGGCAGGGAAACATCTGTTCTGTGAGAAACCGCTGGCCATCACTGCGGAACAGGCTAAAACGATGTGGGATGCGGCGGAAAAAGCCGGCGTAAAACATCAGGTTGGTTACAACTATCGCTTCGTCCCGGCGATTCGTCAGGCAAAAGAGTTAATTGAAAAAGGTTTGCTGGGGCGAATCTACCATTTCCGCGCCGTCTATTTGCAGGAATGGGTGATGCCTCATTACAACACGCCCAAAATCTGGCGCCTGGATGAAAAGGTTGCCGGTTCAGGCGCCCTGGGTGACTTGGGCGCTCATCTCGTCGATTTGGGCCGGTTTTTAGTGGGCGAGTTCAAAAGCGTCGGCGCCATCGTCAAGACCATCATCGATGAACGGCCTTTGCCGGATGGCAGCGGTTCGGGCAAAGTAACGCTGGATGATGCTTTTGTCTCCGTGGTTGAATTCGAAAACGGCGCCATCGGCACGCTGGAAGCCACCCGGTTTGCCGGCGGCAGGAAAAATCACCAGGTGATTGAAATTAACGGTGAAAAGGGGAGCATTGAATTTAATCTGGAAAGACTGAATGAACTGAATGTTTTCTGGGTGGATGAAGAACCAAAGGAAACCCAGGGATTCCACAACGTGTTAATCAGCGACAGCTACCATCCCTGGTGGGAAAACTGGTGGCCGCATGGACATATAATTGGCTGGGAGCACACATTCATTCACCAGTTCACTCATCTTTTCGATTGTATCGTCAATGACAAACCGGTCGCGCCGTACGGCGCCACCTTTGAGGACGGTTACAAAGCCGCTGTTGTCTGTGACGCCATCACTGAAGCGGCACGGACAAAGAAGCAGGTGGATGTGAACTCTGATTGAGCCGTAGAGAAAAAGAGGATAATCTTAAATACTCGAATAGGGTCAACTCGTTCTCTTTCAAATCATTATGTATAAAAGAAATCTGATTTTATATGAAAAATTCCACATTATTTATAAGAATAATGGTAACTTTCAAGAAACTTAAAAAGATTGGGTCATCCGCCAGCTGGCGGAAGAAACCACAAAAAAAAGCAAAAATATAAATGCATTTTTGTTTTAAACTTTTTCTGTGGCAATAAAAATATTTAGATCATAAAAGACTCATTCTTAAGTTCCTCATCTACAATTTGATTCTGTATTTTTTCGAATCTCTAACACTATTCAGGTATTTTAGACGGGATATACACGATAAACAGGATAAAATAAGTTTGGTACAAATAATCGGTTTTATCCAGTACATCAAAAAACATCATACCTTGAAGTAGCTTAAAAAATGAAATACAAAACTTTGACATGAAATATTCAAAATTAATGAAATAAAGTGCTTATTTTGTGTCTTCTGAATGAATAGGATTATGTACTCATGAAAAAAATAATAAGAATACCCCTATTTTTTCTCATCTCTTTTGTTCTGTTTAATTCGCTTTACTCCCAATCTTTCACTACAAAAGCGGATATAATTTTTGTAAAAGGGAAAAAATATTTTTTAAACATTGACTGCACTTCCGGAATGATTGCTATCCAAAACCAGGATTATATTACCTACACAACATTTCCTCTTTTTGCTTATCCTGTGCCGGCAGCTAAATCAAAGATCGAACTGAATTACATCTGGAAAATAAAATCCCCTTCGATCGAACTGACCATAAAGAATCATTCTGAGAAACAGATAATTCTCAAGTCTCTTCTCAAGTTTTATGCCGACGACTTTGAAATTCGCTTTGGTATTTATCCCAAAGTCGCTGATTTGGATTACGATGTGAATATAGTAAACGGCAGTTGGCCCTGGGGATTGGGTGTAGACACTTCTTTTTCACGTCATACCATCTCTCTTGCCGGAAAAAAATATCACAAGGGATTGGGAGCTCATGCTTATTCCAATGTTAAATTAACTTTTAAGAAACCGGTTGGATTTAATAAATTTGAAGCTGTAGTCGGTATTGATGGTGCAGCAGGAGAACAAGGTAGCGCTCAATTTCAGGTGATCATAGACGGTAAGAAAGCTGCAGACAGCGGAACGATGAAAGCTGGACAACTTGCAAAGTCTCTTTTTGCATCCGTTGATAGTGCCAGGACGATAGAGCTTGTCGTAACGGATGCGGGAGACGGCACGGGTGCCGACCAAGCTGATTGGGCCGATGCACGATTGATTTCCGCTGATGGTAAGGTAATTTATATCAGCGATCTAATTTCAAATTTTCAAAAAGGTATGCGAATTTTTACCAGGGATGATCAGGTTTTCGATACATCCAAATGGATAAAAATGTTCACACCGGAGCCGGACAATTACTATTCCAACTATACAGTAATGGTGGGAATCAGGCAGGACGTTGACGGTCAGCGTTTCTTCGCGCCGGCGCCTCTTAATCTGTCGTTTCAGACACCAGCCGGATGGTTTTCAATGGGACTTTGTCAATTGCCCGATGCCGCGAACTTTCAATTTCACGATGGCTATGTCTCAATTGATTATCCCTGGTACAAGATGAAATTACCCGAGGAGCAGTTATATTGGACCACGCCTATTTGTTTTACTTTTAATCAATCCGAATGGGACGGGATAAAAGATTATCGAAATTATTTGATGAAAAACGACTATGCCTCGGATCTACCTATCGAAGAAAAGCAAATTCCTGACTGGTGGATGTATCCATTAATATGCACCTGGGGAGAGCAAACCCTGGATAATGCCTGGCAAGATAAACCGCGATTCACATCAAACTGGGTTAAAAATTATGTTTCTAATCTGGAAAAAAAATTAGCGATCACACAATATACCCTTATTATTGATGACAAGTGGCAGCAAAACTATGGCGATCCTTATCCTGATTCTACTCGTTTCCGGGACTTGAGAGAACTCATAAACTGGGTTCACAATAGGGGACACAAGGTTCTGTTGTGGTGGCGCTGCTGGTACGGTGAAAAGGGGTCATTACCTGATAAATTGGGATTGCTGGATGGCGATTGCATCGACGCAACTCATCCCCGTTTTGAAGAGTATGTAAAACGATCGGTTAAAATGATGCTTGGCAACGGGCCCGGTGAATTGAATGCCGATGGATTTAAACTGGATTATATTTTTGATGTACGCAATCCCGCCACCGCAATTTACGCCAATCCTTCTCTCGGAATCGGTTTTCGCGAAGTTTATCGCTATGCTAACATCTGGTATCACGAAGCCAAAAAGATAAAAGATGACTGCCTCATAACCTTTAGCGGATCAGACCCGCACTTCTCATTGGTTCAAGATATGTCGCGGCTCAATGATGCCGGTAGAGACAGCCTGCAAAGGCAATACCGCGCCCGTGTCAGCGCCCTCTCTGCGCCGAACCTTTTGATCGATGGCGACGGCGCCGATATGTTCAACTCTCTTGCCGATTATCAATATATTACCAGCTCTGCCTACAGCATTCCTTCGCTGTATTATCTGTCTCGTTTCTCTGACGGTATCATTTCCGATGAAATGCACAAAATGATAGGCAAAATTTTTAGGTTGGCAGCTTTGAAAAAACCGGGTCATGCTGTGTTTAAAAGCTTTGGAAACTGGCAATTTGTGCGCAATAAAAAACTGATCGCCGAGTCTTTTTTAAATGGCACGGCGATCATAGTATATCAAGATATGTCGCGTGTTCTTTTGTTAACCACAAAACAGCAAGACCTGCGCGTGCCTCTGCATAACGCATTTCCGGTAAAAGTTCAGACAGAACAGGGCAAAGATGCTCAGTTTAAGATTCTATCATCAAATGTAACTTTGATACCAAATGCACAGAAAGGAGAAATTTACATGATCACTTTAAGAAAAAATAAGGAATAAATTATGTTTTGGAAAATAAAACATGTATGGTTTTTTTGGGTTTATTTGCTTTTGAGTCATTCACTGATTTTATCCGGCCAGACAGTGATCTCAGAGATTGATTTTCATCCTGAACGCGGCTGGCAAACCAAAGGTGCAGTCAAAATTCGTGATGATGGCCGAATTTCTCTAACTGAGAATGGGCGGGGCATGGTTTGGAAATGGGTTGAGCTTGACCTGGATAAATCCCCAATCTTGTTAGCTCGCATATCCGATTCTATGCCGCGGGAATGGTGGCAAATCATCGTGGCAAAAGATGAGTCATCAATAACAGATGATAGCAGAAGAATTTGCCTCATCAAAAAATATATCGAAGAAGGCGGATTCATTATACCCATAAAAAAGATCACAGGCTGGAAAGGTAAAATGAAATTTGTCATGGGGATTGAAATAGAGGGACATCGTTGGGACTGGATGGAATTTAGCACATTGAAGGCGGTCAGCATGAGGCCGGATAAACCCGCAGCGCCAAAATTATCCGCTCCGGTTAACGGAATGACTGTAAGCCCATTTGCTCTTCATTACTGTTGGGATCAAGTGAAAAATGCCATTAAATACGAATTACAAGTTTCGAGGAAGCCAAATTTTTCTGAGAATAGATCGTTTACGGTAAAACCGTTTTATCTGGCAGATAAGCTGCCTTATCTTCCCGGGGAAGAAGAATTATTGCAGGGGGGAAAATGGTTCTGGCGGGTCCGGGGTTTCAGTATTGGCGGACAGGCGGGCAATTGGTCGGAAACGGGAACATTTACGGTGAGAAAATCAATGTTGAATCCCCGGCCATCAGAATTGAGGATCTCCAACACCCATCCGTTTTTCATCCTTTTTAGCAGCGGTCCGGGTTTAACCGCCAATTGGAGAGCGGTGCCGCGGAAACTGAAGCCTTACACAATATTAAGGATTGAGGAAATTCAATCGGGTAAATTACAAACGATCATGGAGACCGCTCAAGAGAACCATATTCCAATCATCATTCAAGCTTCTGGTCCGCATGACTATTATGGGCAAATATCCTCACGAATTCCTTTATCGGAAATAGAGCGGATTTTTATGGATTATCCCACGGTGAAAGGAGTTTATATTTGTGAACAGGCTTTTCGAGTGTCACCCGAAAAGAATTGGATTATGATGAATTATGCAAAGCGTTTGATTTCGCTATCCGCCGAATATGGGAAAACCGTTTTTTGGGCAGATGGACACTGGGGAAGAAATCTCTGGATCGATGTCGGCTTAAACAAAGAACTGTTTACGACTTTCAGGAAGTATCGGCAATATATTGTGCCGATTTGGAAAATGAACGACGCGCTGACACCTTATTCCGCTCACGATGCAATTTTCGGGTTCTGGGTCAGCCAGGCCGTGGATAATTGGGGTGTGCAGCCCGAGCGCTGGTACTGGTACGAAGCAGGATTCGGAAAGTTGAATCATCAGGCCTGGTTTAAAGAAGGAGTATTGGCCGATTTTCCGGCAACGTTCTACGGACAAATGATTTTATTGGGTCTCTCCAGCGGTGCCACTGTTTATTTTTTAGAGCCGCCCTCAGATATCTGGCAGAAGGATGGTGATTTATCTGAGATTTCGCGAGCTGTAACATTCCCTCTGTTTCTTGATATGATCAGCCATCATTTAATCCCCAACCGGAAGCAGGTTATACCAAAAATCCATAATATTTATATCGCCGACAGCTTAGATGCCAGGTGGTCACTGGATTATGGCACAATGCATAATCTTTACAAGAACACATACGGTATTGACCATCCTTTTCAAATGATTCCTTCATTTGGAAAATATTTCTGGCTGCCGATTTTGTCAAAATGGACAGATCATGCAATTTTGAAACAGTTTCCCAATTGTTTGGATGCGGCAAAAGTTTCCGGTAAAGAGAGCATTCTGAAATATCTGGGAAAACAGGATACGGTCGCTAGCAATAGTGATGCCCTGGTGTTTTTTCTCAACAATTGCACGATTGTAATGAACAGCAGCGAAAATTGGAATGTAGATCAAACATTTGAAGTCTCGATGGAGGGTAAGGTTAAAAAAATTGCAGGAAATGTTGATGTAAATAGTTATCTGCTGGTGGTGCAGAAAAACGACGATGGACTAAGGATTCTGCTTAATGGCAGAGAAGGCAAACGTCAAATATTGAAAATATGGGCATCTGAAGCGCCAGGTCAAATTATAGCAACTCCGCCTAAAGTTCTTGTCAGCTCTTCATGGAACACAGCTGATGGTTGCCAAATACTCGAATTTCTGCTGGCTCAGGAAGCAGTGACTGTTGAGATCAAATATTCCAATAAAAACGTTCGTTAATAACTTCAGACCTCGTTAAATTTGATAAATATTAGGTTGAATAACCGGACAAAAATCATCATGAATTTGCACTATATATTGCGTAAGTACTTGTTTTTTAGTTTAAAGTAAAACATGCAGTGTTCAATTATTCATGGATTTTCTCACAATTGACTAGTAAACAAGAACTTAATGAACAATAAAATACCTGATTTAACGAGGTCTGAACTTAGAGAAAAATTAACTAATAGCCTGTTTGGCAAACGCCTTAAAGTTGCCTTCCGGAAAAAAATGAAATAATAAAAATTCAAATTATGTCGAATTCGTAAAAAGTCCAAAATATATGTCATACGTCCACATATAGTAGATAGTGAAATGTTTTCAGTACTGTATGTTGATCGTGTTTACCATTTCATGACTTTTTACGAATTCGACAAATTATAGTAAAATAGGAATAAAAGTCTGAGTATAATAAATGGAAAATCAGAGGGAAATTTAGTGCAAAAGATAAAGATCAATCAGAAAAATTTTCTAATAAAAAAAAATTAAACTTTGATCGGGATTGATCGTTTCATGAATATTAATTATTTTAACCAGGCCCAAAAGTTACCTTTATTTATTTAAAAAGTAGAATTCCTACCCCTCATTCAAACCGAACCGAGACAGCATTTGCCTTTTTGAGTTCTGAAGGATTTGGTTAAAGACATGTGGACGGTTCAAATTTTGTTCCTGTCTCTGTTCTTTTAACTTGAAGTCCGTTATAGAAAGTAATTCACTTCCCACTGCATTTTTAACCGGAAGCCAACTCACTTAACTGTCTTGCCCATCCGTCATCAAATCTTTTTTATCGTCCGTTGCGTGGTGCATCAGGCCTGGCTTTCAAGTAACCGCACCAATGTTCTTAAATCAGGTACTTTCCAGTCCGGCTGCGCTGAAGCCGACCGTGTTGCGCCGCTGCCTTTTTGCTTTTGCCGCCGGTTCACCCAAACCGTGGTTAGTCCAATTGCTTTCGCCGGAACAATGTCGTGGAAAATACTTTGAGCCACGTGGAGAATTTTTTCTTTTGGCTCTCCTATTTTATCGATGGCGAAATAGAAGTTATTCCGGGACGGTTTGTACGATCCGGCCTGTTCCGCCGTGATGATCCAATCAAATTCCACCTGCAATAGCCTGTTAGAATAGCGAAACAGATCCTCATCAATATTGGAAATGACGGCAAGTTTGTATTTTTGTTTCAATCGGGAGAGCATTTCAACCGAATCGGGAAAAGGCGGCCAGGTTTTCAGTGAATCATGGAGAAGCGATTTTTCCGCATCAGACAGGGGGAAATGAAACCGATTTCCAAATTCAGACAGGACGGATTCCAGGACCGTTTTGTAATTACAAAATTCTTTTTGCTGCACCTCCGGCTCAATTTCTGCGTAAAATGACAGAATCTCAGCATCGGACAATTTTACGCCTTTTGCCCGCAATAGGGGCCGCAAGGCGGAAAGAATCCCCGTTTCCCAATCGATTAATGTGCCGTAGCAGTCAAAAGATAGGACTTCGAATTGATCAAAATGAATTAACAATTATCTATGCCAATCTATTATAAATGTTAGCCTATGATAACTTATTAAAATATTAAAGACTTGTTTAATGAAACAACGAAAATATTGAAAATATTCTAATACAAAAAGTGACGTTAAAATCCTATTAATACATTTAGTTTTTTTAAGATATCTAAAAGTATCTCTTCCGGAAGCCTATTGATAAATAAAAATTGCCTAACTCTCCAATCCATATTTTTTACTTGATCTGCAAGGATAACACCTTTGACATCAAATCCATCCGGAATATTTACCTCAAATGGATAGCCCTTAATTCTGCTTGTTACCGGACATAGAATTGCAAGACCAGCCTTTTTATTATACGCAAATGGAGATATCACAATTGCAGGCCGTCTACCAGCCTGTTCATGGCCAGCTTGCGGATTAAAATTTATCCGGACTAAATCACCTCTATCAGGAATATAAATTTGTTCTTTCACCAAATTTCCTTTCCAACCGGAGAGCCGGTATCAATTTCCCCGTGAATGTTCTCATCTGTGATTTTATTTAATAATTGAGTGAGTGAATACTTCTCTTTCGATAATGGTGTCGCAATCAGTTTTCCGTCAGATAATGATAAATCTACGATAGAACCGTTATTGATATTAATTTCTTTTGCAAAGGATTTTGGTATTCGAATGGCTAAACTATTTCCCCATTTTCTAACTTGAATTTGCATAATCACCTCCATTGTTTATACAATGAAGATACATTAACAACAATAAGATTGCAAGAATTATTTTCTTATTTCGGATTTTCTGTAAAGGTATAATGGCCAGCTTAACCCGCTTGAAACAGCGGCAATAAACTTGCTAAATTGCAACCCACTTTTTCCAAAATTAATTCAAAATAACCAAAAACCATCGGCTGTTTAAAGTCGGGTTGAAGCAATGGTTAGCTGGCTTTTACGCACAAAAGTGAAATATTTACACCAAAACAAATACAAAATTAAACGCTTTGGTTACGCTTTTTGCCTGCCTGAGCAGACAGGCAACGAAAGCACACCTCTTTAATTGGCCCCAAAACTACCACAAGCCAACTTGTCCGTTTTTTTACAGTTTAAAAAACGGATATGTTGGCGGAGTTTGATTTATCGCTAATTTTTCTGCTTTCTTAACAAAATATGAGTGAAATTATTTTTAACATTTTTTCAGATTAATCTTGATACACGCATGCATCTAATATTGCTAATACTTCATTGAGAATGTTCTTATCTGCTATTTCAACAAATTTTGCTTGTCTACTGATATAATCAATGGATTTAACTTGTTCAACCATTATATATCCTGATAATGAAGAATGTGCAGGAATTTCAACATGAAAAGGAAGATTACGAAAAGTATTGGTTAAAGGGCATACAATGGCAAGACCTGTATGTTTATTAAATAAATAATTACTTATTACGATAGCTGGTCTTCTCCCTTTTTGTTCATGACCAGATTGTGGATCAAAAGTTAAAATTATGAAATCACCCTTTTGAGGAATATATGATTTCATTTACCATTCTTCCTTTCCGACTGGTTTTCCCCAATCTACTTCATTTGAAGAGTAATTCTTTGGTATTTGTGAAATAAGCTCTTTAATATTATACTTGTTTCTAATATTATGTAACGGTTCTATAATAATTTTTCCATCGAGAACAAAAATGTTTAATTCATCTCCAATGCTGATTTGAGCTTCCTGTAAAATATGTTTTGGAAATCGTAATCCTTGACTATTCCCCCATTTTTGTATTTTTGTCTGCATAATTTTTTCTCCTTTATTCTGAATGTATATACCAAATATATACTATAAAAATTAAAAATCAAGGGAAAGTAATAATTTTCCACAAACAATCAATGAGGTTTGATCAGTTATTCATTTTCAAATGGAAATAAAATAATGTGGAATTTATGGCATTTCATAGTCAGCTTGTGAAGCTTACTAATTCATAATATTTATTTTAGGTAAGCTAACTACGTTTATTAAACTATGATAACAGACTATATCTGAAAAAATCATTTGATAAACTTCTTTGTATTGTTATCGTAACTTTAGATAATACAATCAAATAACACCCAATTGCCATTATGGTTTGGAATTTTATCATAGTCGGATAAAACCCTAATTGTCGGATAAAAATCCATTCATCTCAAGAAACCAGTAAATCCGCAGGACTACGAACACCCTGACCGCCCCGGTTGATCACATGTGTATATCATCGTAGTTTTTACATCATTGTGTCCCAATAATTCCTGAACCGTCCGAACAGATAACCTACCTGAATAGTTACAAAAGAGGAGCTAAAGGGAACGTCCTGAAAACCTTTTTCCCGCTGTCAATATTCAAATAAAAAAATGGCGTTCAGGAAAATGCTTTGGCAAACAGTTGATGGTAAAAATTATCCGAAATGATAATGTTTTTTTACATCTTTGAGAACTTTCCAGGTGCAGGACAGTCCCAATGGAAATGTAACCAGATCGCCTTTGCCCATGTGCACCGGCTCTCCGTTATCCGGCGTGACAACTACATCCCCTTCAAGGAAATAGCAAGTTTCCGGTTCACTGTAACTCCACGGGAATTCGGATACTTCTTTTGTCCACACCGGCCAGTCAAATACGCCTATCTCATTCAGCCGGTTTTCGGAAGGATTGTTCTCTATTTTAATTTCGTTCATTTTTCTTTCTTCTTTTGATTTTTCTTTTTTAGCCTGCTTTTTCCGTAACTTCCCTGAAATATCTTGCCGCGTTTTGTGCGATTATCGCCTTTACCCATTTAATCACCTCCTTTTTACTGTTTATTTTATTTTCAATGCTACTAAATGTAATAAAAAAAGATGTTTATGTCAATGTTAAAGAAAAAAGATCACAGATGGCTCCAATAAGAATGAAATACTGGAAAAATATTCATTCCTACCGTTTTCTGACTGCCTGCTTAAATTCCTGTAATTTCGCATCGCCGGGATCAAGTTGCTGCCATATTTCGATTAGTTCGCGGGATTGCCGCTGTTCGCCGGTCATGTAAAAATGATTTGCCCAGTTCAGCAACATCTTTCGCAGTCGAGTGCGGTCGCTATTGTTGAGGAGATTCAGCTCGAATATTTCTTTGGTCACCCGGAGGCAAGTTGGCCAGTCCTTTTTTTGCCGGGCTTGTATCAGTGTATTAAAAAAGGCAGCCTTACAATTTTGTGCGAAATTTTCTTCATCCGGATAACGGTAAACGGCGTCGGCGAAGATTTCAAAAGCTTCGGGGTACCTGGTTTCGGAGAACAGTTTTTTCCCCCATTCAAAATAAAGATTCTTTTCAAAGCGGATATTCGACCGGGAATCGCGATTGAAATTCTGGGCGAGGAGAACAAAGTCGTACGCTTTTCGGTAATTCTTATCCTGCAGGGCAAAGTAAGCTCTGTTGTAAGCCAGTAACCCCAACAGTTCGGTATTGTTAATCCGACGGCCTTTTGAATTTTCATAGGAATATATTTTATCCAGACCGATGTTAAAAGCCTGTTTTTCCGGGTAAAATTGAAGCAGGTAGCGGCTGTATTGGTGCAGATTCTTCATGATATCGAAACCGATTGTGGAGGTGTTCTCAACCATAAGCTGTTTGCGGAAGGTTGGGAAAATGGTGTATGTGTGTGTGGGCGTCTCGAAGGCTTCGGTCTGCCAGCCCAAATCTTTGCAGACCAGATTAAACAGAATGGTTCCGGCCACACAGTTGAACCGTTTTTCGTTTACTACATTCAGCAGTGTTGTGGCCTCTTCCTTGTATTTTTTCAACCAGGTGCCATGCAGATAATTGAACACTTTTGCCGCCGAAGCCTCCTGATCGAACGGATCGAAATGGAAATTTTTTAAGGTGGTTAGCAATTTGTTGTACCAGTTCAAATAACGCTGTAAGCTGTCCGGTTGAGATGCGCCGGATAAAATAAACGCCGCTTCGATGAGGGAAAAATCGTCCAGATTGAAATCGGAAATATCTGCGGCGAGTTTCTCAGCCGGATCGATCTTTTCCTGTGCCACACTTACGGCCGGGAGGAAGAGGATCAGTCCGAGAAATATAAGATATTTTGGTACTGGAAAAGATATTTTCGTATTCGAAATCAATTTTGTTCCTTTAAAACTTCCCAATGTTTAGATATTTATACCGATCATCCTGCAAATATTCCCGGATTGTAGCTATTCAGGATACAATACAATTATAATCGAAGTTGCTTTACACCCCCCGTACCCCTTTGATAATTGCTTCATTTTATCTGATCCGTGTTATTCGCAGGCTCAATCGCTGCCCCAATTCATTTTCTTCCCTGTTCCAGAAAATGTACAGCTCTGACAAGCTGCGTATCCGTGCTGAAAATTTTATCGGTGTAGGGATTGACGACGAAAATATAAGGCGCCAGGCCGATACCCTCGTAATTAACCGAATCGGGAGTCAACTGCATGGAACGGGGCAGACGGTAAGCCCAGCCGTTGGGCAGCTCTCTGGATATGGGAATGCCCGAACCGCCGCCGGTTGTATCCCCAATAATGGTAACATGGGGCAGGGTTCGCATGGCCAGGACAAAATATTCGGTGGCGCTAAACGATTTTCGATTGGTTAAAACGGCAACAGGTTTGGTGTATTGCCTTTTGCCTTCAGGAAAAATATATTGCGGGATGTAATCTGTAAAATTGTCATGATCCGGCCCGTTGCGATAACGCACAAAAGAGACCTGACGCTTATTATCGGCAAAACGATTGACAATGATTTTCGCAAACCCTGAATTTCCTCCGCCATTATCCCGCACATCGACAATGAGACCGGCGCAGTTGAAAAGTTGTTCCAGAATATCGTCGATCAACCTGAAGTTTTTTTTCTGTAATTTTTTACTGTCGAAGGATTTAATGAGAATGTATCCGACATTATCTTTCACTTTTCCATAAACGATGTTGTTATCCGGAGTGCTCGAGAACCGGTTATTCAGATATTTCGATAAAATAATATTCAATTGAAAAAGGGTGTTTCGCTGATCAAACCAGGCTGTATAGGAATATCCGCCAAACGGTGTGTAAATATTCACATGACCATCTTTCAGATTGTCCAGCATATCGCTGAAAATTGACAAAAGCTCCATGTCGCCGGTTTGTTTGGAAACCTTATGCCGGTAAACCTGATACAGGGAATCCCAGTTGATATGTTTCCATTCAAAGAATGAATAATACCGGTCGAACTCATGCCAAAGTGTATCAAAATTAGTTTCCGGTGTGTTTTCCGGATCCGGGCCCGTTAGAAAATCAGCACAGGAAAGGATTGATACCGGCAGGATGATGCATAAAAAAAGTAAAATTTTATCAGACAATTTTCCCATCTAAAAGCTCCGGATCAGCCCGGTGGAAATTTGATGAGCGGCAAATTTTAGCAATCTTGGTTTGGGATAACGGTAGTAGAGAAAATGATAATCTATCGCTAACCGGAAATGTACGGATATTTTTATACCGGCATGTGCCGTAAAAAAAATACTGCGGAATCGGTTGATTGTAGTGAATGTTCCGCTTGTCAGATAATCCGGCACCGAATAATCCTGTTTTATGATAAGCTTATCCGGACGCTCATAAGCGTAACCGGAATGGATCATGTAGGTTAAAAACGGAAAACCGAATGATGTCTCGATGAAAATGCGGCTCTTCACCGGAAAACGGAACATAAGATCAATAGTAAGGGAAGAAAAGTCGTTACGAAATTGTTCCGGGAAACTTTGCCGGGAATATCTGTATTTTCTGACAACAGATTGAAAATCCCATTTGCCGCCCAGAAAAAATTCATTTCTGCCGTCACCGAATTTTTGCAATCGTTTAAAATATTGGTAAGAACCCGACAAATGCCTGATATCCGCGGAGTGCTGCGGAGCAGATTGCAACGTGCCGCCGGAATAAAACAGTCTAATTGTATGCCTGCTGTTGTTGCCGCTGAAAAAACAGGTTAAACGGAAGGGGTATAAAATCCCCTGGTACCGCATTGGCGAGGCCTGGTCATCCCGAACATAATCGGCTGAAATGCCCGGGGAAAAACTTAAATAGTAGTTTTTTCCCGGGTTTGCCTGGGCAGGCAATCGAGACGTAAACAGCAGGACAAGCAATGAAAACAGGAGGCGGCGGTATGGTCTATTCATTTTTTTTAGGTGGCCGGCCGGCACAGTTATTAACTTAACAGATCCAAAGCGAGTAAACAAGTAAGCCGGGTAAAATCAATCAATTGCCGCGTCGCCACAAATTCATTGGCCACATGAAACGCTTCATCATCGCCGGGTCCCCATCCCACGGCCAAAACACCGTTCAGATTCAATGTTTTTGCATACGTGCCGCCGCCCATGCCGAACGGTTCCGGCTCAAAGCCCAGAATTTCCCTGGCATTTTTCTGAATCGCCCTGACCACTTCATTGTCCGGGTCGATACCGTGGGGGTCGTTCCAGGACATGACTTCCGTTTCAAATTTGCCGCTTTCAACCTTGTCCACGCAGGATTGCAGCTCAGCTATCACACTTTCTTTGGTCATCCCCGGCACTGTGCGGATATCGATATAGATGGTGCAGGTGCCCGGGACGATATTGGGCGCTGCGCCGCCATGAATTTCACCGGTGTTAAGAGAAGGATGGCCCAGAACGGGATGAACCCGGTAGGTCATTTTTAGCTTTTCGATTTCAGTAACCAATTTAGCCATCATATAAATTGCATTGATGCCCCTTTCCGGTGTCGATCCGTGAGCCTGTTTACCATAAGCGTTGATCTTGATAACGGTGCGTCCCTTCTCCGCAATATCGATGCGCTTCATGTTTTCACCAATATCGGGGATGACCGAATAAGTGGGGTGAATGAGTTTCTCTTCCATCAGATAGCCGATGCCGTAATCGATGCCGTCCGGGTCTTCCGCCTCTTCGTCCGCCAATGCTGCAATCAAAAGTTCGCCGTGCAATTCAGCATCCAGATTCAATTTCTTCAGCACCTGCGCAGCGACCAGAATGGACGCCAGCGGGCCTTTGTTATCCAGTGTGCCCCGGCCATACAGTTTTCCGTCCTTTTCGATCACTTCGAACGGATCCGTATCCCACCCTTCGCCGGCGGGGACAATATCCATGTGTCCGGGCATCAACAGACTTTTACCGTTATTATTGCCGCTGCCAAGCCTGCCAATGACATTGGGACGCCCTTCCATGCGGGCAAATTCATCGTACGGGATGCCGCTTTTTTCAAATTCCCGTTTGACAATTTTAGCCACGCGATACTCTTCGCCGCGAATTTTCAAATAAGGATGTTCGGCTAACTTTTCCGAAACCACATTCACGGTTTTCTCTTTAACCATTTCCCGCACCAACCCGATCAACCGGTTTTTCAATTGTTCCTGATTCTCTTTAAAATATTGGTTGATCTTTTCTTTGGTTTCCATATCTTCTCCTTGTTCAGATTTATTTTTTATTGCATGCTATGCCAGACACGCAGACCAAATCGGGATAAATAAATGTTGATCGATTCAAATCCCTTTTCCTGCAACAGACTGAGCAGACGTCGCTTTTTCGCCGCATCGCCGTCGGTGAGAATGGTTAATGAACCGCCGTCGCCGCCGGCGCCGTTCACTTTGCAGCCCAAAACATTAAACTCTTTTGCGATGGCAATGATCTCTTCAAATTTAGCACAGACCAGCTCGGGATGGAGCTCCCGCTGCACATCCGTGTTCCGGTTCATAGCCTGTCCCAATTGTTTGAAATCACCTTCAAACAGAGCGTTTTTGGCCTGAACCGCTAATTGCCGCAGTTTTTCTAACCGGGAATCGCTTTCTGCATGATCGCCCAGATCCGCAATCACTTTATGATGAATTTCACTGGAACTGTGCGGTGTGCCGATATAAATGAGCGCCAAACGTTTTTCCAGTTCCCACCAGACGGAATTGGGGATATGAATGGGTGAGACGCTGGCGAATGGGAAGTCGTGCATTTTAATGAAATTGATGCCCCCGTAGGCGCTGCATATCTGGTCCTGAATACCGCATTGCAATTTCAGCTTTTCCGTCTCGATTTTGTGGGCAAGTTCCGCTACTTCATGGGGCGATAGCCGGCCTTTGGTGAGCGTGTCCAGCGCCCCGATCAACGCCACCGATACGGCTGCAGACGTGCCCGTGGAAGCGCCCGGCGGCGCGGTCGAAAAAATGTTGATGGCAAAAGCGAGAGACTGAGGAATTTCCATGATGTCGATAGCGGCTTCGATGAGCGGATGTTTGTTGTAGGTGATCTCATCAGGATTGAGCGTGTAACGGTCGCCGAAATTTTCCAGATTGATGGTGATTTTAGAATCGGAAATCCGTTCCGATATTTTTATCTGAACCTCTACGTACGGATAAACGGCGATGTTGAAAATGGCGCCGTATCCGGCAAACCAGGTGTCGGTCCAGCCGCCGATATCGCAAATTCGGATCGGCGCTGCCGCATTGATGATTTTATCCGGTTTGATCATGAATCACTATTTTATTGAACATTCTCAAGCTGCCAATTGTATTAAAATATGTTGAAATTATGAATAGAATACAAGAATTTATTTTTACGGTGAAATCATAACCACAAAGGCTAAAAGGCACAAAGTATTGAAAAATAAAAAGGAAGTAAGTTTTTGAATATAAATCGAAAGAAACTTAGTTTTAATCATGATTTTTCTATGCCCTGAATTGAGCGATTCTCTTATTTTTAAGCTTGCTTTTATTACTAAACGGATTTTCATTTTTAAACTAAATCCGATTGGCGATTCAGCGAATCGCCCTACAATCGCTCAATTAAGGTTATATAATCTTAGTATCTTAGAGTCTTGGCGGCAGAATTTATAAAGAATGCGGGCGGGTAAATCATCTTCTCATAATAATTTCCCTTTATTGCTCAACAAAATATCCGGGAGAGGTAGACCGAAAATCATCCTGAAATTCAAATATAAAATTGTTTGATTGAATGGATAAAAATACTATATTAATCATTATCCCGGAGGCATTTTATGAATTCATCAAAATGATAAAAAAGAAAAATGTTCATGTAAAAATAACGGCAAGGAACCTTCCTTTACCCGTCATCAGAAAGGAGAAGTTTTTCCTCCCCTTGTTAAGGTGAGGTTAGGAGGAGTGCATTCATTTTTCGATGATGTCTTTTTTCAACAACATTCGTTGCTAATCCGAAACCTTTGTGGTTTGTTATATAACCTTTCAATCCGATCTATTTGAAAAAGGAGTCAAAATGAAAAAAAACAGAGTATTTCATTTTTTTGCTTTTTTAAGCACGGCCACATTTCTGTTTTCCACTTCTGTTTTACCGCAGCAGATCAAAATTTCCGCCCACGCAAAGAGATTGCATCAGCAGGCCATTGTTTTTGATACCCATTCCGATACGCCGGGAAACATCCTGGATGAAAACTTTGATATCGGCATCCGCAACAAAACCGGTCACATGGACATTCCGCGTATGATTGAAGGCGGTCTGGATGTTCAGGTGTTTGCCTTGTGGGTAGCGCCAAAATATATCCCGGATAATGCTGCCAAACGGGCGTTGGATATGTGGGATGCGGCTTTTCAGAACATCCAAAAATACCCGGATAAAATTGCTGTGGCGTACACGGCTGCCGATGCGGAGAAGATTGTCGGCTCCGGGAAAATCGCCATCTTTTTCGGCGTGGAAGGTGGGCATGCCATTCAAAACGATTTGGGATTGCTGCGTGTTTTTTACCAATTGGGGGTGCGTTACATGACGCTGACCTGGATGAATACCAACGATTGGGCGGATGCTTCAGGCGATACTGCGCGCTGGGGCGGACTCAATGAATTTGGTGAAAAAGTGGTGCGGGAGATGAATCGCCTCGGCATGATCGTGGATATATCCCATGTTTCCGATGATACTTTTTGGGATGTGATGCGCGTAAGCAAAAAACCGGTGATCGCCTCTCATTCCTGCTGCCGGGCACTGGCCAACCATTTCAGAAATATGAGCGACGACATGCTGCGCGCCCTGGCGAAAAACGGAGGGGTGATCGGCATTAACTATTATGCCGGTTACTTAGATGACAAGTATGAGCCGGCTGTGGATAAAATTATGAAATCGGCACAGCCGGAGTTAGACGCTCTGGAGGCAAAGTATCCGGATCATAATGCACAATACGACAGAGAGAAGGAAAAAATCTACGACAAGTATCGCAGCAAATATCCCAAAGTCTCTATAAATCGACTCATCGAACACATTGATCATGCGGTGAAAGTGGCCGGTATCGATCATGTGGGACTGGGTTCCGATTTTGACGGCATCTCCGCGCCGCCTGCCGGTCTGGAAGATGTTACCAAATTGCCGCGGATCACACAGATGTTGCTGGATCGTGGTTATACCGATGAGCAGATCAAAAAAATATTGGGTGGCAATTTTCTGCGGGTTTATCGTGAAGTAATTGGCGAATAAATTTCCCAAAACGTAACTACTCAGTCGAAGGCTTCCGGCCCGTCAAATCAAACAATAAGCATACCTGAGTAGCTGTCCCAAAACGAGGAGAATTAAAATGATAACAGAATCCAAATCCTCCGGAGAGAAGAAAGAATTTTCACGAAGAAATTTCATGAGATACGGCGGGTTACTTGTGGGCGGCAATCTTGCTTCGAACAATGGTAACAGATTGCCATTTACCCATGCACCGGAAGAAGATGAGCCGAAGATCAAGAGATTTAAACTATTGGGAAGGACCGGGTTTAAAGTTTCCGATATCGGCATGGGCAATACGAGAAATAAAGAGGTGAATGTGGTTCGCTATGTGTACAATCATGGCGTCAATTATATCGATACGGCGGAAAGTTACCAGAATTCCACTTCGGAAAAAATTATTGGCGAAGCGCTGAAATACATGAATCGGAAAAAAGTCTTTATTACCACCAAATTACATATTTCGGAACGGGATACGGAACAGACAATTCTGAACCGTTACCGTAAATGTCTGGCGCGGCTGGACTCCGATTACTTCGATGCCTTGTATATTCATAATCCCGGCGTTGTGTTACTGAAGCATGAAGGTTTTCATACCGCCTTTAAGAACTTGAAACGTGAAGGGAAAGTCCGTTTTATGGGCGTTTCTTCCCACGGCGGCAGGAGCGGAAGAGATGACGAAATGAAAAATGTTCTTCTCTCCGCCGTAGCAGACGGCCGGTTTGATATGATGTTGATGGTATATAATTTTATGAACCATAAAATCGCCGATGAAGTTATTTCCGCCTGCCGAGAGAAAAATATCGGCACAACTGCGATGAAAACTTCGCCGGGCGTTTTAAAAGTCGCTGAATTTGACCCGGAAAATCTTACTAAACAGCAGAAAGAATATATTCAACGATTTGCCCGCCGGGGCAGATCAAAAGAAACGGCGTTGGCAAGCCTGAAAAAAAGAATTAAGAAGCAAAAGGAAACCTACCAAAAGACCAAACCGTTCATCGAAAAATATGGTTTAAAAACCGCCTTCGATCTGCGAAGAACCGGCATCCACTGGGCCATGCAAAACCCCGAACTGCATACGGTTTGTGTTTCATTTGCGGATTTCGACCTGGTGGATAAAATTATTCCGCTCTCCGGGACTCAGCTTTCTCATGTGGAAGATGCCTATTTGCGTGATTTCAAATATACTTATGATGACCAGTATTGCCGGCACGGATGTGCGGATTGCAACGGCAGTTGTCCGCATGATCTGCCGGTAAGCGCCATCATGCGCTATGCTTATTATTACGAATATCAGGGCGGGGAAAAGGAAGCCATATTGAAATATGCTCGTCTGGATAGCCGGAACGCTTCATTGTGCCGGAATTGTGACGCGCCCTGTTTGAGCGCCTGTCCCTATCAACTGAATGTCCGGACTCAATTACTGCAAGCGCATGAAATGTTAACCTTGGCATGAAAGGTGTTCAGATGAAAAAGACCGGTTTGATATTTTTATTTCTGTTCGTTTACACCTCATTTCTGTTTGCCGGAGATTTTCCCAAAATAAAGGGGTTCAAACAGGCCGGCGAAGTGAGAACTTACTCTGCGGATAATCTGTGGGAATATATCGATGGCGGCGCCGATATGTTTATCGATTACGGTTTCCGTAATTTACGCTCCTGTGATTTTTCATCCGGGGAAATAACGGTTGCCATCGATGTTTATAATATGGTAACGCCGTTGAACGCTTTTGGTATTTACACCTCGGAGCGGCCGCCGGAAGTGGAAAAGCTGAAATACGGCGTTGAGGCGGTGCTGTCGCCGCCCTATCAGGCGCTGCTGTTGAAGGATGTCTATTATGTCAAGATTGATGTGCTTGAGGGTGATTTGAACGAAAAAAACGGTGTGCAGCTTTTGCAGGCGGTTGCGGCTGCGCTCCCCGGTTCCGATACATATCCTGTTGTGCTCGGAAACCTTCCCGCAACCGGAAAAATTGCCGGTTCTGAAAGGTTCGTCAAAAAAGCCTATCTGGGACTTGCCGAGTTGAATAATTGCGTGATTGCAGATTATGCTGCCGGCAAAGAAAAATTCCGGTATTTTTTTGTAAACACAACCTCCGGCGAGGAGACGGAAAAGCTGTGGTCTCATTTGGTGAAAAAATGGCAAATGAAAAAAATTGCCGGCCGGCCGCTCTTACTGAAAAAAGTACCCTACCTGGGTTCTGTGGCACTCGTGAAAAACGGTGGCAAAATTTTTGGCGTTTCGGGAGTGGAAAAAGAAGATGAGCTGTTGAAAAAAGCCGGGAATTTGATCGACACGAAAACGGTCAAATGATTCGCTCTAAAACTATCTCTTTCCTGAATTGAGCGATTCTCTTGTTTTTAAGCTTGTTGTTACCAAACCGGTTTTCATTTTTTAGTGTAAATCCCGTTGGCGATTCAGCGAATCGCCCTACAATCGCGCAATTTGGGTAATACTCTATTTCCACTTCCCAAATAACCCGCAGCATAAGACAACTGAATAACCGTTAAAAATATTCGTATTCATCACAATTTAACCAATGATGTATATTCATCAGAAACCGTCCTGGATTCAAACCCCCTGCAATGAACTTTTACCGGATCGTCTTTTTTTGCTTTTACTATTATTCATTCATCCTCATCTTTGTTTCCATTCAACTAACGGAAATTTGAAGATAGTACCCTACTTTGTGAATAACAAATGAAAAACATAACAACCGGCACGTTGCCATTTTTTATTCTGATAAAGCAAAATCCACGGCGGCGCGGGCATGAATCACCGTTGTGTCGAACAACGGAACCGGACTGTTTTCATTCTTTACCAAAAGTCCGATCTCGGTGCATCCCAAAATGATCCCTTCCGCTCCTTCATCCACCATTTCCTGCATGATGCGTGTATATTCGGTTCGCGATTGCTTAATGGTTTTGCCCAGACAGAGTTCATTGTAGATTACTTTATGGACAATCTCTCTGTCTGCAGACGACGGAATGAGCACTTGCAGACCGTGTTTGTTAATGAGTCTGCCTTGGTAAAAATCTTGTTCCATGGTAAACTTTGTCCCCAGCAAGCCAATTTTTTTCATCCTTTCTGATTTAATTGCTGCAGCTGTGGCATCGGCGATATGCAGCAGAGGAATGCTGCTGTTTACCGCGACTTCATCCGCCATTTTGTGCATGGTATTGGTGCAGATGAGTAAAAAATCGGCGCCGCCGTTCTCAACGCGTCGTGCCGCATCGATCATCGTTTGTGTCGCTTCCGGCCATTTCCCCTGATGCTGCAATTCTTCGATCTCTGCAAAGTCAACAGAATAGAGCAAACATTTTGCCGAGTGGAGTCCGCCCAGTTTCTCTTTCACTTTTTCATTGATGATGCGGTAATATTCCAGCGTGGATTTCCAGCTCATCCCGCCGATTAATCCGATTGTTTTCATGTTTGTCCCGGTTTTTGATGAAAATTTGCAAAAATACAAAAATAATTTGTGGAAATTTACTTTTTGCTGTCACTGTTTTCATTAAATTTGTTTTTGCCGAACTGTTCATTGGCGGCATGTGGCAATCTGCAGCGAATTTTGTAAATTGACACATTGATTATCCTCTCTCTACTCCTCGGAAAATTACATACACTTTTATATAACATTCGGTTTTTACAGATTTGTGTTTTTGTGATATCCCGGCGAATGAATTATTCAGGTTAAATCACAATATTCGTTTAATATTCAATTTAACTCCATTTTATTCGCCAAATATTCGTCAATTTTAAACACTACTCGCGGATCGACTTCATAAGGTAAAACGCCGCTGCCGATGAGTGTATTCACGCGGCCGTTTGCCAGTATTTTAACCCGTTCAATCTCCGGAAGAATTGCATCCCAATTGGCGGAAGCGATGACATTGGCTTGCATGTTGATGCGCACCGTAACTTCCGGATGGAATTTCATCCGCTCCATGAATCCGGCCTGATCCGTTTCGGCGGGACAAATGATGTAGCTAACCCCCGTGGCGACAACGGCATCAACAATGGAAACGGCATCGCCGCCGATAATGAAAGCCGGTTTTGCTCCGGTCAACCTTGCGATTTTGGTGAACAATGATTTTAGAACCGGCTGCAGCAATTCGATAAAAATTTTGGGTGAGAGCAACGGCGGTGCGCCGGCCGATTCAAATACGGTGGGCTTCAGTCCGCTGTTGTGCACCGCCTCACAGAAAGCGAATTGTCCCTCCGTGAGATGTTCCAGAGCCTGTTGAACAACATCCGGCGCCATGACGGTTTCGATGAGTAAATTTTCCATGCCCAACAAATTCCCGGCAAGGGAAAAGGGACCGCTCACCGGGATCCGCACTTCCGCTTCCGGGAATGTGGCCGCTAACCGCTTGCCTGCACGGATGATCATGGAGATGCGGCCGTCTTTTTCCGTATTAAGAGGAGGTAAATCCAATATCTCCTCCACGGTTGAAAATGCATTGTTTTTTATAGCCGGAAGATCGTTCCCTTCCGGCTGACCGATCTTTGCTCCGTAAGCTTCGGATTCCGGGTTGTAAATATTGATACCAACCGTGATAGGCCGGTGGCTGTAAGTGCGGTAAGCTTCCGCATGCGCCTGAAAAATCAGTTCTTCACTTCGGGAAACCTCCCATGGACTTTTACCGATTAATTTTGCCGCGTGTTCGTAAATCGCAGGTGCAAATTTTTTCATCAATAATCATCCTTTTTGCAATATTTGGGTTTGTTAAAATTGTTGGCTCCGTTGTTTGAATAGTAAGAGATGTCTCGATTCCGGTCTAATAAAAAACCATCAGAACTCCCCTCGACATGACACGATCCGATACTGTCACCTTGGGCGCGTGTCCGACTCTTTCGGGGAATCCCGATGTTTTTATTTCGATGAAGTCGAAGGGTCTCACACCTATTCCTTCTTATTGTAACCTAAATTGAGCGATTCTTATGTCATTCCGTAGGAATCTTATTGGTTTAGTGCAAAGGATTAAAAAGATTCTTACAGAATGACAAAACTCTTTGGGTGGTTATCGCAAGCTAAGAATCGCTCAATTTAGGTGTAAATAAAATATTTTTAAAGCATTAGAATTTTACTCCTTATTAATCTTTTTTCGCAACTACTCTGGTTTCCTGATCAGTAATAATACCAGATCGTGCGATAATCACGTATGTTTTCTCCTCTTGCCGCCAGTTCCTCCAGATAATCGTAAATAGGAACGTCGATATAATTGTAAGGGGGAACCGCTTCGATATTTTTTTCCCATGGATGAAATTCATAGACGCGGGAGCCGTTGGGCAGAATCATCACCAGCCGGTGATCCTGCCAGGCGCGCAGATGATTTTTCCCTAATCTGGGCACGTTGAATACCGGTTCGTCGGTGCGGTCGAGTCCGGGCAGCAGGCGCGCTTCCTCTTTTCGTTCCTGTAAAATACGGGCGATGGGAACCATGTACTGTTTCGTCTCTTCCTTACCCTTCATATTGAATGTGTAGTAGGGATCGACGCCGATGGATTTTAAATCCAGGCGTAGTTTGGCCAATTCAAACCGGCGTGAATTTTCAATGGTGAACACAACCTGATTGTAGACCCCGATGCCTGTCCTGCGAATCTTTTGCACTGCAGCCATGGCCTCCGGCGTAATTTCGTAAGAATGTTCAAAATGGGTGACTACGGATATTTCTCTTCTGCCCGGTTCATGGTACCTGGCGATGATCTTCATCAATTCATCGGTCCAGCGCATGGGCAGCACCACGGGCGTTCTGGTGCCCAGGCGGATGCGGTAAATCTGCTTTTTTCCGGCCAGAATTTCCAGTATCCTTTCCAGTTGACTATCCTTCATTACCAATGGATCGCCGCCTGTAATCAGCACATCGCCGATGCTCTGGTGATGATCAAACCAGGTAAGGGCTTCATCGACTTTTTTCCGGGAGGCCATGGCTTTTGGTTCCAGCACACGATCGATTTCCCAATTCCGCTGGCAGTAGACGCAAATCTGCGCACAGGTGTTGAACGGTTTCAGAATCGCGATGAGCGGGTAGCGCCGTGTCACCAGGTCCGTGGGTGAAGTATCGTGTTCACCCATAAAATCAAGCAGCAGTTTTCGGTCGTATTTGTGTTCGGTCATCAGATCTACGTAATTTTTTGGCGGAATTACCTGGCTCCGCACCGCATGGTCGTAGCCGATAGATAAATTGGCATCCATCAGGCTGAGATAATAGGGCGAAATACCGAACGGAATTTTATTTTTTCCGGCCTTTGCGATGGCGTCTTTCTGTTCGTTGGTGAGATCAAGCAGGTCTGATAGCGGTTCGGCACCGCGAATGACATTCTTCAGATGCCAGCGGTAATCCTCCCAGTCTTCTTCTGAACCGTTAAAATAGCGGAGAATTTTCTCTTTGTTTTCCTGTCGCCAGGTGATCACCTCTTCATCCAGGCCGGCCGGATATTTTTTAAAATATTTTTTCGCTGTTAAACCCAGGTCGTCCAGAATACCGGTTCTGATCTGCGCTGCTTTCCGGCCGTGCATTTTAAGAAAATCCGGAATGTGTTTCTTTACTTCGCTGTTTTCCAGATAAATATTCGATTGGCCGATGACACTTCTGAACAGGTTGATAAATTCCAGCAGAAACCCCACAGAGACCGGATCGTCTGCCTCTTCATTTTCATCTCCGGCTAATTTGTGGAGATGCTGCAAAGCGGAAACTCCTGTTCGCGATTCATTGATAGGGCCGATGATGCTTTTGAAAACCCGGACCCCCTCCCGCACGGTTGCTTTTTCCAAAATATGCAGATCGTTGTCCAGGGCAAAAATATTTCTTTCCTTTTTTTCCAGATAGGTGTACAGGGCATTGCGGGCGGATTCCACATCGGGTGAATTTTTCAACAAGGCATGTATTTCCGGATTCGCTTCCCAGAGTCGCTGCAAATAGGCTTTGTAATCAACCTGAAATTTGGGTTTGAACAGGGATATTTCATCGGTAAAAACATCATCGATTATTTTGGTACTGATCCATTTGAAGGTTGTTGCTGCAGAGGATGAAGTGGGATTATTAATAGTCATTTGTTGCGGATTTGAAGTGACGGCCATAGTTTCCTCCATTTTTAGCTGGCGTGATTTTTAAATAGCGCTTGTTATATTTGAACTTGCCGGAATATAGAGAATAAATCTTATTTGTTCAGGAAATCTTCCGCTTCAAATACCGCTAAACTGCACACCTTCGAATAACATACTTGGCGTTTGGGCGGCAGCGTATGTATACGGATCATTGCCTATTTCAACCAGGCGATTCCAGAAATCCCCGGCGTTGCCGGAAATGTTCATCTCATTCACCGGTTTGACGATTTCACCGTTTTCAATGAGTAAACCGACAATACCATACGAAAAATCTCCCGTGGTCGTGTTCGAATTGCCGCCGATGAATCCCGTAATCAAAATCCCCCTGGATAAATTTCCGATCATCTCTTCGCGTGATTTCTCACCTGTCCGCAACCGAATGTTCGAAGGCGAGCCGGCATTTGGTTCCATACCCAATTTTTTCCCGTAATAATTATCGATGTAATAATGACGTAAAATGCCGTTTTCGATCATATTCTTTTTTTCCGCTGCTAATCCTTCACTATCAAACAGGCGGGAAGCCAGCCCTTTTTCCAGAAACGGATCGTCTATTACTGTCAGCAAGGGAGAGGCGATTTTTTTATTCAGCATTCCGTCTAAAAAAGAGCTCTTTTGTTGTAATGCCCGGGCAGTCATGGGAGTTTGAAAAAGAGAAAGCAGCCGACTGCCACTGCGATTTTCCACAATCATATCGTATTTACCGGATTCTACTTTGCACTGGCCTATTTTACGCAAGGCCCGGTCAGCCGCGGTTTTGCCGATCATATCTGCCGGGGGCAAATCACAATGGAAGCGGACGCTGGCGGAACACCAGTCTTCCGGTCGTCCGCCATTTTTGTCCTGCACTGTGACCTCTGCACTTGCCGCGTACATGGTTCCTGTAGAGATTCCTACAAATCCGTTACTGTGAATCTGCACGTTTTCATAGTGGACATCTGAATAACCGGCTGTGGCAGAAATGATTTTATCACTTTGAGACATGGCAGCCGCCTCGATCTGCCGGGCCAGTTTTAACCGGTCAGCAGGCTGGATTATGTGGAATGAAGGGTCATAAATTTTTAAATCTCTGTCTGCTTTCTGTGGATAATATTTGGCTTCGGGCAGCGCTCGAAAAGGATCCGGGTTCAAATATTTGGTGCTGCTTACAGCTTCCCGGAAAAAATTTTGCAGAAATAAACGGCGCAAATCGTTGGTGGAATGGGCGGAATAGCGCTGATCGGCGTATATTTCCAGGCTGAGCGAATTTTGTACGGATTCCTTCAGTCTCTCTATTTTTTTATCACGATATTGAATCTCGATATTTCTTCTGTTCGAAATGGAAACGGCCGACTCGTTAGCACCGTTTGTCAAAACTTGTTTTATCGCCCATTGGGCCAGCTCGATTCGTTCTTCTGTGGTCATATTTTACTTCCTGTTATGATTAAAAGTCTAACTTTTGCCGGTTTTGCTTTTGATCTCAGAACAAGGATTAACGGTTTATGATAGTTGAAGTATCTAAATTTTATGATTTAAATTTAGGTACCATTCCTTGTTCTTAAATCATTTCTTTCTCGCACATAATAAGATGACTAAGGTGTTGAAATATTACCAAAATTCTTCAACTTTTGCCGCCAACCGTAATGCGGGAAACTTTCACGGTAGGTAACCCAAGAGATACCGGTACTCCCTGGCCGTCTTTACCGCAAGTCCAGCCGCCTTCATCCATTATGAAATCGTCCGCAACCATGATAATATTTTTAAGCACCTCCGGCCCATTGCCGATGATGTTCACATCTTTGACCGGTTTGGTGAGCTTGCCGTCTTCGATCATGTAACCAAATTTGACATAGAAAGTGAAATCACCGGCGCCGATAAACACCTGGCCGTTGGTAAAGGATTCCGCATACAATCCGTTTTTGACGCTGCGGATAATTTCCTCTTTTTTGTGTGGCCCGGGTAACATGTAGGTGTTTCTCATCCGGGGAAGGGGAGCGTAACGGAAAGACTGTCTGCGTCCGTTGCCGGTTGGTTTGACTTTGTAAAAACGTGCGCTGATCCGGTCATGCATGTAACTGCGCAAAATGCCGTCCTTTATTAAAAACGTTTTTTCCGTATCATTTCCTTCGTCATCTACATTTATGGAACCGCGATAACCCGGATTGGTGCCGTCATCTAAAATGGAGACAAATTTTTCAGCTACGGGTTTGTTCATTTTGTCGGCAAAGATGGATGTTCCCTTGCGGTTGAAATCCGCTTCCATGCCGTGTCCGATGGCTTCATGGAGCAGAATACCGGAACTCCCTGCGGCTAACACGACTTCCATTTCACCGGCGCGGGGTTTTTCTGCTTCAAACAATTCTACGGTTTTTTGCACGGCGTCTGTGGCCAATTTGTCGATTGCAGCCGCAGTGAGAAATTCAATCCCCTTTCTTCCCGCTAAATTGGCATAATTCTGTTCCCTCCGACCGTTCTGTTCTGCGGTAGCCGTCACATAAACAGAGCCCATGGGTTGATAGTCGGAAATAATTTTTCCTTCCGATGTGGCCAGAAAGATGTAGGATGTCTCGTCGGAAAACATGATGTTTGATTTTATGATTCGCTGGTCCTTCGCAAATACCTTTTCATTTATCAGGTGTAACAGAGGGATTTTTTGATCAACAGAAACATCTTCCCATCTGGTTTGAACCGGGTAATAGTCAGGCCCTGAATGTACTTTTAGTTGTTGTGGTGGAATGGTTCTGCTGTCTTTGGCAATATTTGCCGCTGTTTTAGCTGCCGATTTCATTGCTTTTACGGTCATTTCTTCCGTAAAGGAGTAGCCGGTCTGGTCGCCTTTCAACACCCGGATCCCCACACCGAAGTCCACATTGCTGTAGGCTCTGTTCACCGATTTATCTTCCAGTCCGATGCTGTTCGAGATTTTGTGCTGAAAGTAAATGTCGCAATAATCGCCGCCCCGCGATAATGCCTCCGCTATAACGATTTGTATGTCGGAATTTGTGATACCGAAATGATTATAATAGTCCATTTAATACATCTCCATTAATCTGAAATCGGCGGGAGTTTTTATCTTATAAGGTGGAAGAAGCAGTTATAGCCGCCAAGAGCCACTTTGAATCTTTCTCCATGCAATTCCCGCGCGTAACTTGTAAAGCAATTTTGATGTCCCCGTAACCGTTCTGGTGTCGGCCGCTTATAAAAAAAGGTACACAATTCTGTTGTTCCTGTGTGATTTTATTGGGATCTGCTATTTTCTAAAAGATGTATTCCCGATAAAAGCATTCGGGAATAACATCGACCCGAACAGTTAAAAGATTTCCAATAATGTACTATAATTATTATGAAAATACAGGTAAAAAATAATTCTGTTTGATTAGAAAAAATTTGTACAACATGGAATGTTTCGGATTCCGGTGAGAATTGAAAACTTCCAGGTTTTATTTGATTGTAGAAAATTGGTTTTTGGCCCCCAATTATTATGAAACTTAGAGAGGCTCTATTTTTATAGAAACCTGGGAGATTTACGTTATCAGTAAGTCATATCTTTTTGTGTTTGGTTATTTATCATCCTTCGGAAGATCGGTGGATAGAAGATTAGTGAATTGAGTCGTCATCTGTAAACATGAACCGTCCATCATGGAATGAGAACTTTGAGCAATTGGCTGCGCCATTTGGATTGATACTTGTCATAAACCCCAAAACCGGCGCAAAATTCCCAGTAGGCCCAGCTAAAACTTCTCACTTCAGCCTGCCGGGCAACATAGTTAGTCCAAAGGACACGGGAGTTCATCTCCGCTTTCTCGTAAGCGCCGAACTCTCCCATAAATATAGGCCGATGGTTTATTTTACCCCAATTTTCTGCACGGTCAAAATCATTTTGTACCGCCTGTCTTTCCGTCTGTGTGCCCGTCCATTTGGTACCTAGCGGAAGTTTCCTAGTTATTAAAAGTAGAATAACGAATTATCATAAAAAACAGAAAGTTACAACCGTTGATATGTAGTGCCTAACATTAATAACAAATCAGTCATAACGTTTAATGAACCAATGTTAATAAGAAACAATGTTAACTATCTTGAAATAAAGATAATGTGATGCATAAAATATAAAAAAGTACTTGACTTTAAATTAAATATTTCGTAATGTAGTGCCTAACAGATATTGTGAGGCACTCATGGCTTATCTCAAAACAAAAAAAATTAAAGGCAAAAAATATTACTATGCGGTCGAGTCTAAACGCATTAACGGCAAACCACGCACAGTAAATCAAATCTACCTGGGCACTGTCGAGCAACTTATTTCTGCCAGGCTGCAAGCAGATACAACTCAAGCTCCAAAAGAAATAGCTGTATTCGAGTTTGGTATTGTTGCCACCTGTTTTAACTTAGCTACAAAATTAAACATCATTGACTTAATCGATCAATTTATTCCAAAACGTAATCAAGGTTTGACAGTTGGGCAATATCTTACAATCGCGGCGATTAGCCGCACTGTTGAACCTATTAGTAAAAGGGCATGCTGGGATTGGTATCGACAAACGTGCCTGCCCCGTCTAATGGATAATTGCGCCAGCAAAACAGACTTATGCTCGCAAAGATTCTGGGATCACATGGACATGGTTCCCATTGCAGCGATTCCAGAGATTGAAAAATCCATTAGCCGCCATGTTATTGAATTGTATAATCTGGATTTGCGATTTTTGATTTACGATACAACAAATTATTACACTTATATTGATACTTTTAACGAACGTAACCAAATTGCTCAACGAGGTAAAAATAAACAGAAACGTTATGACCTCAGACAAGTCAATTTGGCGTTGACAGTCACAAGAGATTTTCATATTCCTCTATTCCATAAGATTTATGAAGGCAACACAAATGATAGCAAATCTTTCACCAGCCTTGTTGATGAACTGATTGACCGTTATAAACTGTTAGCAAAATATTGTGAAGACATTACAATTATTTATGATAAAGGTAACAACTCGAAAAAAAATCAGAAAAAAGTAGATGCCTCATCGTATCATTTTATTGGTTCTTTAAAACTGAGCGAGTTTCCAACGCTGGCTAAACTTGATACTGCTTCGCAATGCTTTAAGCCTCTTAATGATGAACGGCTTAGAAATGTTACAGCTTACCGAACCACTGAATTTGCATTTGGGAAAAAACGTACAATTGTTGTAACTTTTAGTCGAACTTTTTATGAAAAACAGAACAAGACGTTGCTTCGACAAATTAATAAATGCGGGAAAGAGCTCGCAGAACTTAAGACTAAATTACAAAAGTGGATCGATGCTCGTAATAGTGGTACATCATTACCAGGAACTCCTTCCACATATCAATCTATTGAAAAACAAGTAAACGACATACTAAAACAGCAATATATGAAGGATATTTTTAAAATAGACATCACTGAACACGATGGATTAGTGAATTTGGAATATAAATTTTGTTCAAGAAAATTCACCAAGATTCAAAAAACTCGTCTTGGTAAAACTATTTTGTTTACTGATCAGGACAACTGGTCCACAGTAGATATCATTTTGGGTTATCGCCATCAATATCAAATCGAAGCTGCATTTAAAATTACCAAACGAGGACATTTTTCTTCATGGCAGCCGAATTTTCATTGGACAGATCAAAAATTACATATTCACGCGTTCTATTGTGTGCTATCTTTACTCTTCATTTCGCTTGCACATCGACAGGTATGGCAAGCCGGTATTGAGATAGGTCTCCCCACTTTAGAAAAAGAATTAAAAGAGATAAAAGAAGTTATGACGCTACAATTGCCGCCGTCAGGCAAATCTCAAAAAGCCAAATTCTACCGCACTCTGTCTAAAATGTCTGATCGGCAACAGGCAATCTATGAAACGCTAGAGTTAAATAGTTTGGCGCCAGATTAAAAGATAGGCACTACAAACGCAATCTCTATTTGTTTTTAATTATCAATATATTATGGGAAGCTTCTTATAATAAGTAGGAAACTTCCGCTAGCCAGGCGTTGCTGCCGGAAACCCAGCCGGCACCTTGATGGGTAAAATGAAACGGACTGTAATAATGGTAAGTCACAATGATATGCCGATCATTTTCAGGGAGCTGTATGTCGTTTAAACTGCCAATATTGTTCCAGGAAACCGCGCCAATAATGATGTTTCTAGTCGGGTTTGTCTCACGAATTACAATGATGGCATCATTCAATAAACTATTCCAGGTGGAGGCGTCCAATTTATCATGCGGTTCGTTTAAAATTTCAAAAACCAAATCCGCAGGAAAATCTTTATAATGTTCCGCAATTTGTCTCCAAAGTCCGATGAACCGGTTTTTGTGATTGTCCGGGTCTTTGAATAGCTCTTCATAATGATGAATATTGATGATTACGGTTAAATTTCGTTTTAATCCGTTATTAATAACCCAATCGATGCGACTGAATAAACTCCGGTCTATTTTGTACGGAGCGTTCAAGTTTGCATGGGCTGACCAACGGATCGGAACACGAATGGAATTGAATCCGGCTTCTTTGATCAAATCGAAATAAAATTCTTGTAAAGTTACTCCCCAATCCCCTTCATTAGGAGCTTCCAGCGCGTTGCCCAAATTAATGCCCCTGCCGATTTTTGTATTCATTGTGAACGGATCGATATCTGCCGGTTGTGAATTGACGGGCACCTGAACCTGCTCCTGTTCCCGCAAACAGGTGAAAAAGATCAGTGGGAAAAGAAGAGAGATAAAAAAAATATATTTGAGATGATGGAATCGAATATTCATATTTCCATATTTAACGCACACTATATGCCATATTTATTGTTCAATGCTTTTCGCACCGGACAATTGCAGATGAATGAGTTGCCAAAGGACATTTTATAGCTGCACGAATTGCGTGTCAATGTAAGGACTTCTCCGCCAATGTTGCTGATCGCAGGACAGAAGTTCGGTTTCTCATTTTTAAGACACTGGAGGCCTTTTTTACATTTCTTCGCTTTCTTGACAATATCCGGTGAAAGTTCATAACTCATTTTGTTGCCCCAATTTTTAGAAATGATCTGCTTCTTTTTTTGCAATTTAGTACTGTTTATTTCAAAAGTCAAGGAAATTTTAAATGAAAAAGTAAAACCTCAGTTACGGGTGGATAAAAGTGGTTTCGCTTCATTATTTTGTAGCCTGAGCTACCCATTTTAGAGTTCTAAAAACCTTATTTTTATCTTTTACACCTTAATAGCATGATTTGCAATCAAGTCTCTAAACCTTATTACCTTAGTTGTGATATGAAAACATGAAAAATAAGGTAATAAGGTAAAAATGGGGTGGGGCTACTTGCAGCTATTAAGGTTGAAAAAACAAAAATAAGGTTTATGCATACTTCCACCCGTAACTGAGGTTTTACATAAAAAAAACGGAATGTCAATATTGATGAACTCGTAAAAAGTCGACACAGTAAAAGCATGGTCAAAATATGGTATATATTGTATTTGATTTCATGCTATATATAGATTCGTCGTCAAATTTGGGGACTTTTTACGAGTGCGTCAATATTGTTTTGTTGCATGAATGCAAAAAACTTTCGCAATTTAAGTATCGAATATGAAGGATAAAAATATACATTAAACCTTTCCGGTCAATATCAGGTCTAACAGTAAAAATGAATAAACAACTTTCTCTTTCGGGAGCGGAAATCGATCATGATACTATTCGCCTGTGTCAACAGGGCGATGTGAGCGGATTTGAACGCATATTTGTTCAATACCGGCAGCCGTTGCTGCGTGTTGCATTGCGAATGCTGGGAAATAAGCAGGATGCGGAAGATGCGGTTCAAATGACATTCATGAAACTCTACAAAAGCATCGGGAATTTTAATTTTGCAGCCCGGTTCAGCACCTACCTGTTTCGCATTCTGGTCAATTCCTGTTACGATCTGCTGGAGAAGAGAAAGAGAATGATGCTGCAGGATTTGGATTGTGTGGATCCATCCTATTCTCCGGACGGAGATATGAAGATTCAACTTGAACGTGCCATTTTACAGTTGCCGGAGAGAATGCGTGTCTGCTTCGTGCTGTTTGCGGTGGAGGAAGTGAAACAAACGGAAATTGCCGAAATTTTAAAAATCAGTCTGGGCGCGGTCAAAGCCAATATTTTTCATGCAAAAAAGAAACTGAAAAAAATATTGGCGGGAGATTTGAGAGGCTAAAATTATGGAATGTGATAAATATCAGCGATACGAACTGGGGGAAATTGAAGGCGTGGAGTTTCGGGCACATCTGCCGGTTTGCTCACTCTGCCGGAAACAGGTTGAAAGCGACGTGCAACTGACAGCGGCGGCGAAATTGCTTAAAAAACCCGTTGCGGCCCACGATTTATGGCAAAAAATTGAAGATGGCCTTCGCACGGAGCAATGGAAAAAAAAGAGAATGCGATTCAACAATTTCGCTGTTTTTCGCATTGCCGCCGTTTTGGTTGTGGCCGTCGGCATCACTCTGTTTTTTGCCGACAGAAAAGCAAACGTCAATACAAAATTGCTTGCCTATTCCGCGCTTGCAAGGGTAGAAGAAAAGGAGAAACAATATGAAGCGGCAATCACTCAATTAGAAAATCTGGCTGTACCGCAAATGGCACAGCTCAATCTGGATTTGATGTTTCTTTACAAAGAAAAGTTGGCCGCCATCGATGAACAAATTGGGCATTGCAGGGAAGCTTTAAAGGGTAATCCCGCCAATGCTCATATTCGCCGTTATCTGTTGGCGGCTCTGGCAGACAAAAAAGAAACATTGAAGGAAATAGTAAACCTTGGTAAAGTTGAAATATAGTTAAAAAAGTCGGAGGTCAATATGAAACGCAGCAAAACACAACTCTTATTTCTCACATTGGCATTGGTTTCCCTGTATTTATTTCGGGCAGACGCCCAAGCCGGAGAAGCATTCAGGGTGATAAAATCGAAAGTTCTTACGCAAAATAGAACTGCAAAACCGGGGGGGACGCTGTATATCGATCTGAAGAATGCCGATATTTCAATAACCGGGAAGCAGACCAATGAAATTATCGTTGAAGCAACAGTGGAAGTGCAGGGAAAAGATGAAGAACTTGTAACCGAATTTTTGCACCGGATTTCCATGAAACTGCGGGATTATCGTAATGAGACAAAACTGACCATCAAAAATCCCAGAGATGCCGATTACGATACGAAGCAGAAAGGCGGATTGTCCCGTTTTTTGCAAAAGCTGCTGCATAGAAATGAGTTTGGTTTATCCGTTTCTTATGATGTGAAAATTGTAGTTCCGGAAAAACAATCCATTTCCCTGGAAAACAGATATGGCGATGTTTACGCCAATCACCTGACCGGGCAGTTGAATCTGGACAATTCTTCCGGTGAAGTTATCGTCGAAAACGGCCGCGGTGAACTGACGGTGTTGAATAAATATGCTAAGATAGAAGTGGTAAATTTTTCCGGACCGGTTGCAATCAACGGTTCAAGTTGCCGGGTATCATTGAAAGATATTGGCGGCGATACCCGGGTGGAAAACAGTTACAAACCGGTTGATTTTACCAATATCGGCGGTTCTGTTACCATTCTGGGAAACAGTTCGCAGATTACGGGTGATGGTGTGCAGGGCAGTTGTGATATCACCTCTTCTTATCGCAAAATTACCATCGCCAATGTACAGGGCGAGCTTGGAGTGAAAGGCAACAGCAGTAGCGTGTATGTTAAAAACGTGAACGGAAATGTAGTGATCGAAACAAGTTACAAACCGGTTAGCGTAGATAGTACGGGAGGTTCATTGAATATTATTGCCAATTCCAGTCAGGTAACGGCTACACGAATTGGCCGGGATGCAACCGTTCGCACGTCTTATGCAAAAGTAGAGCTGCGGAATATCGGCGGTCCCGTGGATGTGGACGGCAATTCCTGCGCTGTGGTTGTTTACCGGGTTGCCGGGAACGCAGCGGTTCGTTCTTCCTATAAAACGGTGGAGCTGGAAAAAATTTCCGGAGATGTGGATGTGAAGGCAAATAACGCTGCGGTCATTTTACGTGATATAACCGGCGACGCAAACATTGTCACTTCCTACCACAAAGTGGATGTGAAAGGGGTCGATGGCCGGTTGGATGTCCGCAATGCTTCAGGGGAAGTATCTGCCATGAATATTGGCGGGTCGGCCTTCATCTATTCCACCTATAAACCGATCAGCGTGAATCATATTGGCGGGAAGCTGAGTGTAAACGGCAGTTCGTGCAGTATTTTGGCTGAAAGTATCGCCGGGGATACGGAAATTACCAATTCCTATAAATATGTAGTTTTGAAGGGAACTTCCGGGTCTATAAAAGTGCGCGGAACAAGCAGTCCAATTGAGGTCTCTGCCATCAAACGGCTGCCTGAAAAGGGGTATATAGAGTTGATTACTACCTACAAACCGATTGTGCTGCAAGTTCCCGCACAAGGAGAATACACGGTTTCCGCCTATTCAAAATATGGGAGAATTTATTCCGATTTCCCCGTATTTCTTGAAAATTTTGATGAAAAAGGAGTGCAGGTCCGGACGGGCAATAGCGGCGTTTTGGTGAAACTCCGAACCGATGGAGATATTACGCTGCGGAAAGAGTGAGAAGCAAACCTTCCGGGTTTGATGACAAAACAGAGAATCGCTTTCCGTTTGTAGTATGTGATAACTCAAGTTTCGCATTTATAATAACTCAGGTATTGTAACTTGTCAGGATCCGAAAAATACAGTTGTCCGGAATATCTTTTGTTCCATTCTTCGATGTTAATCATCCTGTGCATAAAACAAGTATCCG
>CAJVYQ010000039.1 GCA_913009825.1 uncultured Deferribacteres bacterium | reverse complement strand
TATTGGTAATTGCATCTGCATTCTTTGATTCCCTTTTTTTGTTGCTTTTCTCTAAATATATGACATGTTTATTTGCGAAGCAATGGTTGTAACATACTGTTATTTCTATACAGGGTCAGGAGTTCTGTATTTTCATTCGCCGGATTTGAATAAAAAAAATAGAGAGACTTGTTTTGAATATGATCACAGTATTTTTAAAAGAGATTGTCTATTTCTTCAATGAAATATCCATCTATCTGATTTTCGGGTTTTTAGTTGCCGGCGTTCTGCATGTTTTGTTTCCGGAATCCCTGGTGCGCAAACATCTGGGACGCAGTTCGCTTGGTTCGGTAGTTAAATCAACCTTGTTTGGCATCCCGTTGCCTCTTTGTTCCTGCAGTGTTGTGCCGGTGGCCACTTCTCTGCGAAAAAGCGGCGCCTCGAAGGGGGCGGTGGTCTCTTTTCTGATAACCACACCGCAGATCGGCGCAGATAGTTTTATGGTTACCTATTCGCTGATCGGCTGGGTTTTTGCCCTGTTTCGTATCGCAGCATCCGCCGTTACTGCCCTGATTGCAGGAATTGTGATCAATCTGTTCGACAGAAAAGACAACGGAAGCGAAACCGACTCAAAATCAATGGATCAATTAAACGGCAGCTACAAAGAACGGTTGCGTTCTATCTTCAGTTACATCGAATATGAACTCCTTGGTTCCATCGCCAATGCTTTGTTGGTCGGCATTGTGGTGGCTGCTGTGATCGGCGTACTGATTCCCAATACTTTCTTTGACCAATATCTGGGCAGCCCGTTTTTGTCCATGATGATCATGCTGGCAATCGGCATCCCCATTTATGTCTGTGCCTCCGCTTCCACTCCCATTGCCGCATCTCTGCTCATGAAAGGCATTTAGCCCGGCGCGGCTCTTGTTTTTTTGCTCACCGGCCCGGCCACCAACGCAGCTAATTTATCGACGGTGGTGAAAATCGTCGGCAAAAAATCGACTGCGGTTTATCTCGCGTCAATCAGCCTGGTAAGCCTTGGTCTGGGCTTCTTGTTGAACGCGGTTTCCGCGCGCATCGGCATCGGCAATATCATTTCACACCATCAACATGAACTGTTTCCCGCCTGGCTGAAGCTTGTCGGATCGGTTACGTTACTGACTATGTTGATTTGGTTCTACGTTCATGCAAAACTATTATCAGGGAGAATAAAACCTATGGAAAAAGAAACAAACCGCATTTCATTTCCGGTAAAAGGAATGACCTGCATGCACTGCGTCGGCACGGTGCAAAAAGCGGCGGAATCCGTACCCGGTATTACCCATGTGGTTGTCAACTTACAGGGTGAAAATATTGAATTTGATCCCGTCCCGGAAAAAGTTATTCAGGAAGTGAAAAAGAAGATTGAAATGGCGGGTTACGAAGTGTAATGTTACACCCTGGGTCTTAGAGATAATGTTGTTGACTTAAGGAATTTCCGACATCCACCCCACGATAAATCACGGGGTTAAGATTAGCAAGCGTCATAAATGACGCTCTCCCTATAGGACGCTTCAGCGTCCTTTCTATTCTTAGCCTGATGGTTCACCATCAGGCGAGCGTTGTAACTGATTGAGCATAAAACAATATCTCCGGAAAATAATGAAAAATTCGATAGTATTGGATAACACACCCCTGCCTGCGCAGGCAGGCCTAAATCCCCTCTCAAGAGGGGACTTTTAGCTCCACCTTGAAGTAGGAGCGGGGAGTGATAAAAAATATCAACACAATTATATCCTATCTCAGTGATTTCCGGTTAGGTTTTTGCAACCCCGTAATTTACAAAGTAAACTACGGGACTAAGAATAGAAAGCGCCATAAATAGCGCTCACAACGCAGAGTCCGCCTCAAGCGGATCCTTTCCATTCTTAGTCCCAAAGTTTTTCTTCGGGGCGAAATAGCAAACACCGTTTTTGTTCTCTTTTTTGACTATGTTGCCAATTGTAAAAACCTAACCGGAAATTACTTATCCTATCTGAATATTTGCAATTGGTAATTGTTAATGAAAATCTCTCTTAAGTCAACAACATTGGGTATTAAAGACCCCGGATAGAAACTTATGCAAAATTCAACCGGCTGTGTAATGTTACACCCCGGGGTGTAAACATAAGTAATCACTTCAAAAACAGCTCAATAACCGGAATTTCAACAGGCGGTTTTACCACCGGCAGAATCAAAATTACGTCTTTGGGGCTTTTCTTCTCCTGGTAGGTAACATTATATCTCGGTTTGCCGAATTTAAGCTCCGAAGCGTCGTGCAGAAATTGCGCATATTTCACTTTACCGCCGAATCCTTTCAGCGTGAAACGCTTGATGGGGTAATCCAGTAAATGGACGTACAACCGGTTGGTTTTGGGATTGTAAGTCAGCAAGCAATTATCAGGCCTGGGAAACTGATCCGGCGCCTGGGTGCAGCCGTAAACAGAGCGGCTGTTGACCTTCATCCATTCTCCCATGGCGTGCAGTCTGTCTTTGGCGCGGTAATCGAACGTTCCCCTGGCGGTGGGACCCACATTGAGCAGAAGATTGCCGCCTTTACTCACCGATTCGATAAGCAGAACCAGCAGTTGTTTCGTATCTTTCCAGGTGGTTTCGTCCCGGTAGTAACCCCAGGAACCGGAGAAAGTCTGGCAGGTTTCCCACGGAATGCGCTTGCCGTTCCTTTCCGGCCATTTGGAAACTTTGTATTGTTCCGGCGTGGTAAAATCCCAGCCGCCCGGCACATCCAACAGATCCAACCGGTCATTGACGATGATTTGCGGCTGCAGTTTCCGCACCATTTTAAGCAGATTGATGGAATCCCAGTCTTTTCGACTCTTGCCGTGCTTTCCGCCGGGAAAAGAGTAATCCAGCCAGATGATATCAATTTTTCCGTAATTGGTCAGCAGTTCCCGCACCTGGTTTTTGATGTATTTCCGGTATTTGTTCATGTCCCTGCCTTTGTTCAGCCGGGCATATTCTTCATCGGAAGAAGCGCTCCGGGGATGATTCCGGTCGATGGTATAATCCGGATGGTGCCAGTCCAGCAGGGAGTAATAGAAACCCACTTTCAATCCCTCGGCCCGGAATGCTTCCACCCATTCTTTGATCAGGTCTTTGCCGCAGGGTGTGTTGGGCGCCTTGTAATCGGTGTATTTGGAGTCGAACAGACAAAATCCCTCGTGATGTTTGGATGTAATCACGGCATATCTCATACCGGCTTCTTTGGCCATTTTCGCCCATTGCCGGGGGTTGAACAGATCCGGATTGAACATCTCAAAATATTTTTGATATTCTTCGTTGGTGAGCCGTTCATTTTTTTTCACCCATTCATGCCGGGCCGGCAAGGCGTACAATCCCCAATGAATGAACATGCCGAACCGCGCATCCGTCCACCATTTCATTCTTTGAGCTTTCTGCTGAGGCGTCTCTTGCGGGAGTTGCGCAAATGCATTTGTGCTGAACATGGCAAGTAAACTGAAAATAACAATTTTGATTGTGAGTGAAGATTTCATTTTTCATCCCTTCCTGTTAAATTGCGGATCAATTATTCAACATATCCTTGTAAATTTTTATATAGTCTTTTTTACTTTTTCTATTTCAAAATGCAATCCTGAATCCTTATAAGAGTAGGCTAAATCATATTCTTTTACTGCATTTTTTATATCGCCCAATTCTTTGTAACAATTTCCTAACCGGAAATGAGACCACGGTTTTATCCAGTCTTCCTTAACATTATCAAAAGAGAATACCTTACTGAAGGTTTGAATTGCTTTTTGATATTCTTTCATCTCGAATTCTACCTTGCCCATATTATAATATATTTCCGCTAATAAAGTCTCATTTTTAAAATTGTGATTATTTTCTTCTTTTTTTATTAAATCATGAAATAAGAAAGTAGCATTGTTATATTGTCCGCAACTGAAATAATTTCTGCCTTTAATCAAACCTATTTGTGTTGTTGTTAATGGATGCTTGAGTCTTTCCTGAGCTGCCTTAAAGGCATTTTTGCTATCTTTCTTTTTTATTCTTTGATAACAATTACGAGATTTTTTAACAGAGTCCAGTATTGCATAGCATTCTCCTGCATTATAAATCGACCATGGGTAAACCCAGGATTTGTTTTCTTCATTTAACTTAGAAGTTGAAAATATTTCCAAATAGGCTGCTAAGGCTTCTTCGAAATTATTTTGTCCAAAATAGGCTGCACCCAAATAATAGTAAATAAAATTTTTAAAGTACGGGTATTTTTTACAGGCTTTCAAATTTAAAGCATTTTTAAAGACCTCAATTGCTGGTTCATGTTTCTTTAGATTTAAGTAGCATTTTCCTAAGCTCAATTTGAAACTCGGATTATTGGGATATTTATTTGACAAGTCTTTGAATAAAGAAATAGCTTTTTTATAATTTTTCTCAAAGTCAAGATAAATATCCCCGAGAAACATCATAGCTTCAGCTTTGGTATAATTGCCTTTAGACACAGCTAATTGAAGTTCCTTAAGACCTTTATCTCTATTCCCTTCAATACCTAATAAAAATGATATGGCTTTTACAAATTTTGGCATAATATCCGCATAATAATGATAAATTCCCAACCCTAAATATGCATCATAATATTCATTGTTTCTTTTTATTACTTTTTTTAAATAATTTTTACCCTTCTTTCCATACCAATAAGCTTTGAGCCAACTATTTGTCATGCCATAATAACGGCCAAGGTTTCCATATGCGCCGCCTAAATAAAACAGTGCATCAATATCATTTTCGTTTTTATCTAACATTTTTTTCGCTATCTTAACGGCTTGAAATGAAAATTCCTTAAATTTTTCACCTATCTCGTCGTTTTGAATATTTATGCTGAACCACCAAAAATAATTGCCGGATTTGAAAAAATATCCCTGTGCATTTTCCGGGTTTATTCGAATCATTTCATCGAATTTTATGTCAGCTTCTTCAAATTTCATATTATAAACCAAATCTATTCCCTGATTTACCAATTCGTCTACTCTGCTATTTTGAGCAAAAAGGATAGAATAGTTTAAAATAATCAAAAAAAATATGCATAAGCATCTTTTCATAAAACTTTCTCCTATTGTAAATGGCCAAATGTGTTACATACTAACGATTCATTTAGCCCATTACTAACGAAATCTTTTTCTAATTTTTAAAACTAAATTTTGTAATGTCCCGTAACTCACTGTATCTCAGAGCTTGCTGAAAAGGATTCTATGTTTTTGCTGTAAGAAAATAGCACATAAAGCGCCATCTTACCTCTATTCGTTTCATCCGTGTTATTCGCGGACTGAGTAATTAAAAATAATAAAACCAATTTCAATCATGTAAGCAAGCTTTTTCGATTGGTAAAGAGAAAGAAACCGACCTTCTCAAAGAAGGTCAATTTCTAAGAACTTCTTTCCGCCACAAACATCCCTGATATTTCCCCGTCTCCCGCAAACCGGATTCGACCCGTTGGATAATCGTTGTTTTGGTCAGTTTCCAGCGGGGCGCAATGAGCAGATCGTCCCGTGTATCGCCCGCCAGACGGTGGATGGAAATATCCGGGGAAAGATGAGGCAGCAGATCGATAAGCAAACGGATATATTCTTTCTCCGTGAACGTTTTTACTCTGCCTTCGGCATACCGGTCGGCCAGAACGGTTTTTTGTACCACCTGCAAATGGTGGATTTTAACGCCGTCCAATTCCAGACGGTTGATCTCTGTGACGGTGTGCAGCATATCCGCTCTGTCCTCTCCGGGCAGACCGAGAATGATGTGCGCCGCAAGCAGAATATTTTCATACCTTTTCACCTGCATAACGGTCTCGGCAAAACAGCGGTAGTTGTGCCCCCGGTTAATCCATTCAAGCGTCCGGTCATTAGCAGATTGCAAACCCAATTCCAGCCAGACCATCCTGTCCCGGCCAATTCCGGCAAGCAATTCCAGCGTTTTTTCCGGGAGATAATCAGGGCGGGTACTGACCGCCAAACCGATGATATCGTCCGGGAATTGGTAGATGGAGCGCCACCACGGTTCAAGGATTTTTACGGAAGCGTAGGTGTTGGTGTCCGTTTGAAAATAAGCAATAAACTTGCCGCTGAAACCTTTTTGCCGCGCCCGGGAAATGCCTTCCCGCATCTGCCGGTGCACATCGATAAAATGATCCGGCAACTCGCTGAAGCCGGAGTTGTAGCAATACACACAGCCACCGGGGCCGGTGCGGTTTTCGCGATGCGGACAACCCAGATGAGTATGAACGGGCAGTTTACGCACCGGAAACGGGTAGCGGTCTTTTAAAAAATCTTTGAACCTGTAAATAACGGCCGGCAATTTTTCTCCCGATTTTATCCTACTCGCTTTTGGAATTTAATCACACTGAATGAAAAAATCAACAATCCGTAAATGGTCATCGGGACTGCGTCTTTGTAAAGAAAACGAATGGAGGAGCCTTTTTGGAAAATGTCGCGCATAATATACATGAAATATCGCATGGGATTGAGGTAAGTTAACTTCTGCAAAAGTTGGGGCATATTTTCGATGGGAATGAAAAAACCGCTCATCAAAATCATGAAAACCATGATAAACCAGGCAAAAAACATGGCCTGCTGCTGTGTTTGGGTTACGGTGGAAATGAAAATGCCCAGGCCAAGTGTAGTGAACAGATAAAAAAATGCCAGCACGGCCAACAGAAAAAAACTCCCGTTCATGGAGATATTAAAAACCGGCATAGCGATTGCAATCAGGAGGGCCAACTCGATAAAAGAAAGGATCAGAAAAGGGATTAATTTTCCCAACAGCAATTGATGTTTTTTCAACGGCGTCACCATCAATTGCTCCAGTGTGCCGATCTCTTTTTCCCGCACCAGGCTCATGGCGGAGAGCATCATGGGTAAAATAGTCAATAACACAACGGCAATCCCCGGCACCATGTACTGCTCGCTGCTCAAATCCGGATTGTACCACATCCGTTCCACCATGGTTACCAGATGCACATCCTTCAAACGTGAACGGTATTGGGGTTGAATTAGAAATTCGGTGCCGAATTGCGATAAAATTCCCTGCGCGTAGCCCAGCGCCACGCCGGCCGTATTGCCGTCCACGCCGTCTATGCTGATTTGCACCTGCGGATGCAGATTGCGCGCCATTTTTTTGCTGAAATCGGGCGGTATGATCAACGCCATCTGCGCCTTCCACTCCTGGAAATTCCCCCGGACACAATTCAGATCATGCGTGTAGCCCACAATTTTAAAGCGATCGGTGTTGCCGAAGGCGCGGATAATCTCCCTGCTGGCCCGGCTGTCGTCAAAATCGCTGATCAAAAGTTTGATCTGTTTTACATCCACCGTGATGGCAAATGCCAAAACGAACAATTGAATGATCGGCACAATGAAAATAATGGCCATCATGGGAATGTCACGAAAAATCTGTTTGAACTCTTTGCGGATCATAGCCAGGATTTGCTGCATACTACTTCTCCAGATTCAGGCTGAATTTACGTACGGCCACATTGAGCAGAAAAAAAGACATGAAGGCCAATATGGCAGATGGCGCCAATAACTGTACGAAACCGCTTCCTTTCAGCAAAATCCCGCGTACAATTAACAGGTAAAATCTTGCCGGCACAATGTAAGTGAAATACTGCAAAATTTCCGGCATGGAAGCGATGGGGAAAATCAAACCGGACAGCATGATGGTGGGTAGAAGCGTGGCGGTTAGCGCCATCATCATGGCAACCTGTTGGGTTGGCGCCACGGTTGAGATCATCAGGCCCATACTCAGCGCGGTGATGATGTAAAGCACGGAGAGCAAAATCAATAGCAGAAGACTGCCGGTGAACGGTACCTGGAAGACAAATTTTGCAATGGCGAGGATAACGGCGCCGTCCATAAAAGAGAGGAGAATATACGGCAGTACTTTGCCGATGATAATCTCGCGCGGCCGCACCGGTGATACCAAAATCTGTTCCATGGTGCCCGTTTCCTTTTCCCGTGCAATGGTGACGCTGGTTAGCAGGGCGGAAATCATAATCAGTATCAATGCGATCAGGCCGGGCACAAAAAAATAGGCGCTTTTCATATTGGGGTTAAAATAGATAGTGCGGCGCAGATCGAACGGCAGAGCCGTCCGGTTTCCCGTTTTTAAGTTGAAATTGGTGATGATCTGATTGCAGTAATTGCGGATCAGCGTGGCCGCGTTGGCATCGGATGCATCGATGAGAAATTGAACCGGTACCATGGACCGGCGTAAAAGCCGGCGGTCAAAATCCCGTGGGATGGTCATAATCACTTTTGCCCGCCGCGTTTTGAACAGGGTTTCAATATCGGCGTAGCGGCCATCGTAATAAAACAGGTTAAAATAGCTGCTGCCGCCAAATTCCTCAATCAGTTTTTGGGCTTTGGGCGACCTTGCACGGTCAATCACCGCCATATCCACCCGCTGAATTTCCATATTCAATGCATAACCGAATATGATCAATTGCGCCACAGGCATCAAAAAAACAATAAAAAGAGTGCGGTAATCATGGATGATGTGCAGATATTCTTTGCGCACGACGGCAAAAATCCGATTATGTCGTTTTTTCATCCTTTTTCCGTATTTTGTTATTCGGTGATAGGGTGAATCGTCTTGCATAAATTTGACCGGTTCACTCTTTTTGATCCGTTTTTTCCCCGCCGACCAGCGCGATGAACACATCCTGTATGGTGGATTTTTTGTGGCTCTCCTTCAATTGGGACGGCGAGCCCATTTCGATGATCTTTCCCTGATCCATGATGGAGACACGGTGGCAGTATTCCGCCTCGTCCATATAATGAGTAGTGACAAAGATGGTTTTCCCTGTTTGAACCGTTTCGTACAGCAGGTTCCAGAATCCCCGGCGCGCCTGCGGATCGACGCCGGATGTTGGCTCGTCCAGAAACAGAATGGGCGGGTTGTGCAGCATGGCGCAGCCCAAAGCCAACCGCTGTTTGATGCCCAGCGGCAGATCTTTGGTCATTTGATTCATGTACGGATCCAGACCAACCTGACTCACCAGTTCTTCTTCCCGCTGTCTGATCTCTTCTTTGGCTAAGCCGTAAATGGCGCCGTAAAAATGAATGTTTTCAGTCACGGTCAAATCGGCGTACAGCGAAAATCGCTGACTCATATAGCCGATCCGTTTTTTTATCTGCTCGCTTTTTTCTTTGATGTCAAATCCGGCTACGGAGCCTTCGCCGCCCGACGGCTTCAGCAGGCCGCACAACATGCGAATCAGCGTGGTTTTACCGGCGCCGTTTGCGCCCAAAAATCCGAATATTTCGCCCCGGTAAACAGAGATACTCACTCCGTCCACCGCCACAAATTTACCAAACCGCCGCGTTAATTGATCTGTGTAAACCGATATTTGCCGATTCATGTTTGCTCCCGCAGCAATTCCAGAAAGACGTCTTCGATACTCGGCGAATGATGAACCCACCGCTGCAGATTGCCGCCGCTCTTTGCCTGCCACGCTTTCCAGTCTGTTAAAGACGGTTCCTCTGCGAAACTTACGTGAAGGGCATCGCCAAACAGTTGCGAGGTGTGCACCGTGTTCAGGGTATCGAAGAAACTTTTTAATCCGCGCAGATCGCCGCCGTAGATTTTGTAGATGGGAAACGGATAGTGATTTTTCAGATTTTCAGGCGTATCAAGCCCGACAATTTCTCCTTTAAAAAACAGCGCTACGCGGTCGCACTGTTCCGCCTCGTCCATGTAAGAAGTGGTTACCAGGATGGTCGACCCCTCATCGCGGATTTTATGCAGAATCTGCCAGAATTCCTGTCTGGAGAGCGGGTCCACACCCAATGTGGGTTCGTCCAGAACAAGGATTTTGGGGGTGTGAATCAGGGCGCAGGAGAGCGCCAGTTTCTGTTTCATACCGCCGGAAAGCGCTTCTGCTTTGCGCTTTTTAAACGGTTCCAGCCGGGAAAACCGGAACAGCTTTGCCAACCTTTCTTCCCGTTCCTGTGCCGGTACCTGAAACAGATCGGCAAAAAAGCGCAAGTTTTGCTCGACGGACAGATCGGGGTAAAGGGAGAAACGCTGCGGCATGTAGCCAAGAATGGCACGGATCCGGGCAACGTTTTGTACCACATCTTTACCATCGACAAAAATGGTTCCATCATCCGGCACCAACAGGGTGCAGACGGCCCGGGTGAGCGTGGTTTTGCCGGCGCCGTCCGGTCCGATGATGCCGAACAGTTCGCCGGAGTTCACGGCAAGATCGATCCCTTTTACCGCCTCTACCGAGTTGTAATTTTTGTGAAAGTTTGTTATTTTAATTGCGTTCATTTTTTTGTCTGCCCGCCATTTTTATTGCCCGCGAAACACACGAAATACACAAAAAATCATGATATTAACGTTTGTATTCCAATTTCGGATAATGGCCAAAATTCACTTAAATACTAAATATAACTTTGTGGCTGTCCTCCGGATAAATTAATGTTAACACACTGACTACATAAAATTCTTGTCATACTTTAATTCTTTGAAAAATATCAACCTTTAATAGGGAGTGCTCTACCCTCATCTGCGTGAAGGCATTATTTTTAGGTAGGATTTATAGCGCCCCTTCAGGGCTGATACAGGTTCTGGTTATTTCAAATCCCGGCGCTTCGCACCGGGCTGATATATTTTGCTCTTTCAGAGCATATTTCTGCAAATTTTTCACCCTGAAAGGGTGAGATAAATCAGTCCCGGGAAGAACCCGGGGTTGATTTATCTCATATTTTCTCATCGCCCTGAAGGGGCGTAATAATTATCACCCTTTAAGGAGAACTGTCCCGGGCTTACCGAAGAGGGAGGGAGAAAAAGGGTGAATACCATATTTTCAAAGAGCTAAAGTGTTACAAATTCTTTCGTGCGTTAGTGGGCCAAAACCACCTCCACCGGCATGCCGTGTTTCAACAGGCCGTCCGGATTGGGGATGGTTATTTTCACGGCGTAAACCAGCGAAGAACGGGTTTCCGGAGTTAAAATGATTTTGGGCGTAAATTCCGCTTTGGGACTGATCCAATTGATTTTTCCGGTTAATTTCCGCTCCATTCCGTCGATGCGAATGGCGACTTCCTGTCCGTATTTTATCTGCGGCAGCATGCGTTCCGCAACGTAAATTTTTACTTCAACCGTATCGATATGAATGATCTCCACAACCGGGCTCAGCGGCGGAATTGCTTCGCCCCGTTCAAAAAATTTAGTGGCAATGATACCGTCATCCGGCGCCGTGACGACGCAATCGTTGATCTTTTTTTTTACCGCTTGTAATTGAGCAAGGAGCTGCTCCCGTTTTGCCGCCAGGCTCTGCATTGTTTCTGCCGCCACTTTCCGGGCCGATTGTGCGCGCTGCAGCAAAACTTTTACATCGTCGGCTTGCTGCTGCGGCATGGTCTGACCGGCCACTAATCTCTCCATTCGCTCATATTTTTCCTTCATGTAGCCTAAATCGGCTTGTGCGCGCTGCAGAGATGTTTTAGCAATTTTTTTCTGAACCGTTATTCCCTGCAGTCCTGCTTTTATTTGCCGGCTTCGGTAAACCAATTCGATGGAATCGACAACGGCCAACACCTGGCCTCTGATCACTCTGTCACCGGTATCCGCATTTAATTGCACCAGTTTTCCCGGAATTAAGGCCGGTACCTGAATCGATTTGCCTTCAATTACGCCGGTATAAATATTCTTGTCCGATCCGTTGCCGCAGCCGGCTAAAACAATAGAGAAGATAAACAGAGAAATACTTTTCAAACTCATGTTGCCTCCGATGGTTATTTTTTACCGATTAATCCGGTTGCATAATCTAATTGCAGTTGATATCGACGCCACTCCACATAATCCTTTTGCAGCAGCAGTTCCGCTTCGGTCAGTTTCTTTTCGGCGTCGCTGATATCCAGAGACGTTGCCATCCCCTGCTCAAATTTTTGGCTGACCATGCAATATCGCTCCTTTTCCTGCGCCACAATCTTTTTTTGCAGCACAATCTGTTCTTTTGTCGCAATCAGATATTTGCAGGCTTCTTCAATTTCCTGTTCGATATTTTTCATCATCTGCTGATTCTGCAGCTCGATCTGCCGGATTCCCAATTTAACCTGTTCCGTCTGCCGCTTTGTTCGCCGCCAATTCCAGATTTCCCATTGCAAATTGACGCCGGCGGTGAAATAATTCATCCATTCATCTTTGAAAAAATTCACCCCCGGTCTGGCGTAGTGATAAGTGGCGCTGGCAAAAATCTGTGGAAATTGAATGGATCGAACCGCTTTGGCGCTGAAACTCCGGGCGTCTTTTAAGGCCAGGAGTTTTCGCAGCTCCGGCCGGTTTTCCCGGGCGATGCGCAGGTAGGTTGACAGATCCTCCAAAGTAAGATTCACCTGCTGCAGACGAATCAGTTGGATTTCCGTGGGAGTGTCCGTGTTCAATAAAAATCGTAATTTTGACAGCAGGATTTCTTCAACATGCTGCAAACGCAGAATCTGGGTTTGCAGAATTAATTTTCGATTGGCCACTTGTAATGTATCAAACCGGGTGAGTTGCTGAGCCTGTAGCAGATTGCGTGCTTTTTCCAACTGAAAATCCGCGCGCCGGACGCTTTGCTGCAAGGCTTTACGCTGATACCGGTTCAATTGAATACTGTAAAAAAGCCGGCCGGTTTGCAGATAAAGTTTGTTTAGCAAAATCTCTTTTTCACCGATATTTGCCATCTCCTTCGCTTCTGCCGACCGGATCAGGTTTTTGGTGCGAAAGCCTGTGAACAACGGCTGTTTCACCAGAATGGCAAAATCATACTGGTTCTTCACGCCGGCTTCGATGGGCGGAATGCTGATGCCGGGTAAGCTGAGCGGCACTTCCAGTTTTGCTAACTCGGAAATGTAATTGTAGGATGCGGCGGTGGCCACCGTCGGCAGATAGCCGGTTTTTTGCATGCCGGTTTCCAATTGTGCCTGGCGCATGGCCGTTTTGAACTGCTTCAGATTAAGATTGTTTTTTTTAACCAGCACAAAGGCGTCCTTCAGAGTGAGCGCAGCGGAACTCTGCTGCGCCGGAACCGTGTGAGGCGGGAAGAACAGAACCGGGATTAACAGCTTGGAAACGATAAGGATTGCAGGAGATAATTTCTTTTTCATCGTTGCTTTCTCCATTCTACAAATTTTCAATTTAACTTTGTTTGGCATGCAAAGTCATTCAATCACAATGAATGACACGAAGTAAATGACCGAATTATGGCAATGCATTGCACCTCAGACGTATGAAATTTTTGTTCCGTCCGTGATGAAACAGTGTGAATGGTTTTACTTTTCATTCTCATATTTTATTCCATTCCAGACCAGATCAAAAACTTCCTTTTTCCGTCTGGCCAAAAATTCCGGTGAGGTAACATTTACTCCTAAAAAGGTTTTTTCCAAAATCGGTTTTGCCAGAAAAGGGTACAAACACAAACCAATGAGACTGATCATCAAATTGACCGGATCGATATTGCGCAACTGTTTTTTTGCAATAGCGTCCTGAATTTTATTGGTGATGATCAGCGGCTGCATTTTATTTTTTTGCATGGACTCAACGATTACAGAACTGATTGAAGCCCCGCCTTTTTCGATTTCACTGATAATAAAATGTACCAGATTCTGGTTTTTGGCAATTCTGTCCGTATATAAATTGATAAAAGAACGGATAAAAATTTTGGCGTCTTCGGTATCTTTTACGGAGGTAAAAATGCCGGTAAAAAATTTTTTCAATTCACGTTTGAATACTTCATCATAAAGCCGGTCTTTGCTGCGAAAATAGTAGTGCAGCAACGCTTTATTTATCCCGGCATAGTCGGCAATCTCCTGCATGCGAGCACCGTCTTTTCCTTTTTGCAGGAATATCCCGGTAGCGGCGGTGATGATTTTTTCTTCTGTGCTGGTTTGCTCTTTCATTCCATGTCCTTTTAACCGGACGATTTAACCTTATGGTTAAATCGGATGGTAAAAAATATAATATGATATGATTGATTTGTCAAGAGATAATTAACCTTATGGTAAATATCTGCCAAATATGTCGGGAATATTCGAGATTCTAAAATCGGTATCTCCTGTTCATCACTTAAAAAAGAAGCTGACCTTCTCCAAGAAGATCAGCTTCTGTCTGTTTCTGCAAATCTCCGCGCTTTCTGCGCATCTGTGTTAGTTTGCTTTTTTTTACAACTCAGAGGCTCAAAGAACGCAGAGATGTTTGATTTGAACTTTGGATTTTCAAACCCGGAACTTTCAGATGGGAATAGCGAAAAAAATTTCATCCTTTTTCGTGTCTTCCTTTGGCTATCTGAGTCGTATTAAAAGTAGAATGAATTCACTTGCAAAATTAAACACGATCACAGAAATGAGATGCCAGAATCATTTATCATTCATCAATCACCATTTTTCATTTAAAATGGCAAATCTTTCCCCCAACAAATCAAATATCCCCTCAATATAGAAAACATTTATTTCCCGTGGCACTGCTTGTATTTCAAGCCGCTGCCGCAGGGACAGGGATCGTTACGACCCACTTTTTCCACGGTGAGCGGCGCCGGAGGATGAAGAAGCTGGTCGATGGCCGTAACTTCCTCCGGTTCATCCGCATGAACGGCTATTTCCACAAACCAGCCTTGTTTCTCGCAAAGTTTACGGATTTCTACGGCGCGTTGTTCAGATTGTACCTGCACCAGCGCCGGCCGTTTTTCCGTGCCAACCCTGGCTTTGCCGGTTTCATCTTCCTTGTGGTAATAAGGATTCACAGTGCGTGCCATAACAACTCCTTTCCATTTTTATTTTTTACCCGCAAAACACACAAAAGACACGAAAATTTTTATGCTTCTACGGGTTTTACAGGCAATAATTTATCTGCCAACAGATAAAATCTTCTTGATTAAATCAGGATCATCAGGCAGCAAATCGGAATGGGGCAGCCGCTTGGTTAATTCCATCCACTTTTTGTTTTTGCCGAATACCTGTTTGAACAGCGGCAGCGCTTCATTAACTTCACCGGCTCCGGCCATGGTCACCGCCGCCCAGTAGATTATTTCCACATTTTCCGGATAGATACTCATGGCGGTAGAATATTCTTTCACAGCCATTTTGGTATTCCCGCCGGAAAAATATTCATCGCCTTTGTTCATGTGTTGATAAGCGCGGTGAACCTTAATCAACCGTTTCAGCTCTTTCAACGGTTCTGTGTTGTCTTCCACGCGCAGATCGATCACTTTTTCCCGCCAGGGAGCGCCTGCTGACTTGCCCGGAACAATTAAGATAGCGGCCGATTGCCGGCCGCGGATATCGCCGCCTTCCGCCTGTGCGGCTTCCAGTGCGGCCATCAGTTTGTCCGTCAGATCCCCTTTGGATGTTTCATAAGCTCTCGCCATGGCGTCCCAAACCGTGTTTTTTTCCATCAAATTTGCCTGACAGGAAAACTGTTTCCCTTTCTGATCACCCGCTTCGATAATACATTTTTTGCCGGTATAAACCGCCACATTGCCGCGCGCATCCACCATAGCCACCTGGCGCACTTCTTTACCGGGATCGACGCTGAGCAGTGCGGAGAGGGCTTCTTCAGCGGTTTTTCCGGCTTTCATCAATGCCAGACCGAGCGGGCCGTAAGATGGTTCAATAAAAGATTGTGTTGCAACCGCACCGACACCGGCTTCCGCCCAGGTGACGGAAGAACCTACCGAAAACCAATGGGATTGCACCGCCACGCCCAATTCTCCGGTTACAGAATCCCGGGCGACAATAGAAAAGGTGTGCGCGGGACGAAGAGGCCGCTGTTGAGCCGAAAGAGCAGCAACGGCTAAAATAATCGTAAGGATAAGTAAAATATATTTTTTCATGACAACCTCCAAAAAGTCTTTTTAATTTCGATCGCTAATGGGATGCACACAGAAATACGGAAAATCATGTTACATTTGATTTTCCGGCAGTTAAGGAATAAGAGAGTTCCCATTTAAATAGCCGGAAATTCCCGCTTCCGCAAACGCTTTTCTCAGCAATTTCAACAAATCAAGATCACGCGCCCATTTTAAAAGATATGCTGTATTAAGAATTTTTGCCTGTACTTTAATCACGCCGATAACATCTAACCACTGGCGTTCGGAAATTTTATTCCCATCTCGATACCATTTTAATTTGTGAATAATAATATCTTCCGGCGATGAAAAAAAGCACTCAATATTTTTTTCGAAGCCCCCTAATATATCTTTTCGTTTTCTGCTAAAAATTTCATTGTCAAACGGCTCATCCTTGCGAATAAAGACATCAATTTTAACCATTGATTTGTAATGTACCAGATTGAAAGAATACTTTCGCGCGATTGCATCTAAAATCATATCCTCGTCGATATAATATTCATTTTCAAGTTCACTTCTTAAAGCCGGAACCTGGTTTGGCTTAATCGCGGCAATCAAATCGACATCTAATGTAGAGCGAGCCATACCGTAAACAGAACTTGCAACAGAACCGCCTATATAATAGGGAATAAACAGCTTGTTAAAAGTTTCGATCACCTTCTGCAGTGCGATAAAAATATCGGATTCAGTGAGCATCTTTACCTGCTAAACTTTTTGCCAGGCGTTCTGCTAAATCTTTCCCATAATGATATTCGATGAAAAGAAGATCGATCTGTTCTTCATTTAGTTCCGGATGAACTCTGGCAATGGCCCGCCGGGAGAGCTGCATGGTCATTTTTGATAAAGATCGAACCTGTGCGAATTTCTCCGCAATGCTTGCTTTTCTGAGCAGGGCGATTAAAACTTTTTCCGCTTTGGGATCGGTATCTTCAGATTGGGTTCTCATATATCGTACTCTTTTTGCCGGAAAAAGACACTGTGTAAAACCGACAACCGTATTTTAAATTCCCGCAGTTCTTATTCAAACTCAAAGCATTATTAATGCTGGTTCGGATATTCAAATAATCAGTATTTTTTTAAACAATATCAAGATTTTTTTCGTTTTGAACTTTTTCCGGATCGGTGTGTATTCCCGGCAATATATTAACGCGCTTGTGATGAGAAGTATTTGAGAAAGATTGTCTATCAGGTTTGGAATTCATTTTAAATGGTAACTATTCAGCCCACGAAATACACGAAAGGTAATAATAATTAAAGATGTTTTAGTGTTTTTCGTGCATTTAGTACGCAGCCTGAGTAGTTACTTTAAATTATTGGTGGGCGTTAAACCGACTCAATCCACAGAACTGCGCATCGCTTACGATAAAGAGGCGCTTTATATTGCCGTATGGGCTTTTGACACGGAATCGTCCCCAATTGTGAGTCAATTAAACCGGCGGGACAATCTGAATAATTCCGATCGCATCCGGTTCTATATCGATTCGCAACATGATCATCAAACGGCATTCGGTTTTGGCACCAATCCCAGCAGCGGCCCGCCGGCTTTGAGTCCCGGAAAACAACGGTTACGTTTGTTCATGAACACAGATTGACGGAAAATAGTGTATGCGCGGCTTGGTTACAGTTACAGGACTCACTGCTTTGGCAGCCATTGGCAGAGGATGAATTTTGATCTCACGGTAAAACCGTCATCCTGTTTGAATATCTGATTCGGGGAAGCTTATTCTAAGGAGAGTTCGGCGAATCGCCCTACATCTATTTCATTTCAATTTGTAGCGGCAAACAGCGGGGAACCCGTCTGCGGAACTTCTTACCGCGTAAATAAATCCTTTTTTGAAAACAGCAAAGCTCAATTGCGGGGGCAATTTTGTTCGGCAAATAAAATTTCCGTCCGGTGAAAAAATATCATAAACCGAGCGCTCTTTTTCTGTTTTGAAAGTTCGCACCAAAATATTTCCTTCATGATCAATGATTATACCGGTAAAATACGGCTTGTATTTTGGAAAATCCGTACTTTTCCTGATAAAATCCGGCGCTCCCTTTTTAATCTGACCGCCAACGGAGGAGGTCATTGAATCGAAGTACGCCTTTTTATCGGCGGACGTCACTTTTTCTCTTGCGGCGTTATGTTGGAATTGTTTGATCAGTTTAATCGCCGGGGAAAATATTTTTATCGTGTAGTCTCCGGAGAGAGCGACAACAATGTTGCCGTTTGGCGCAATATCCCAGATAAGTTGGGCTTGAAAAGGAACGGGAATATTGGTCCGCATCGGTTCAGTGATAAATTTGTTGTCGATGATTTTTGCAGAATCCACCGGAACTTTTTCTTTCAAATCCGGTGAAAACCTTGTGACTTTTATTAACGTGCCCTTTTTATTTTTAAAATCCCATTTGTGTGTTTCGACGATAAAATTTCCATCGGGACTTATTTTAAAACCCCAGATGATTTCCTGAAAAGGAATGGAATGCAAAAATGTGCCGTCATTGTCAAAAAAGCTGAAACGCCGGTTGCCCAGATCCCATGTGACAATATTGCCGTCCGGCTCCATCCCCATCTGATAGGCTTGTAAAATTTCTCCGGGTCCCTTCCCTTTTTTGGCAAAGGTTTTGATATATTTTCCGGCGGCGTCAAACTTTTTGATGTGGTTTTCCCGTGAATCCAACACAAAAATATTTCCATTTTCATCCACCGCTATTCTGCCGGGGCCGGACAACAAATATTCCTCTCCGCCGACATCTCCGCCAATGGTCAAATCGGTTATGAGTTCGCCGCTGCCTTTTTGGTAAACGGGCAAAAAGGATTGTGCGTACAAAATATGTGCTGCCCCCAGTGTAACAAAACAGAACAGCAGAACCGGCAGGGTTTTTCTCAGTAAAACAGATTGTAACATGACTTCTCCTCCTTGTTTTGAATGAAGGCTTCCGATAATGGTTTCCCGGAATTGTCCTTTGTTTTAATCGGTTATCTCAAATTTTAATACTTTCGGAAATCCTTTTCTGTCGACCGTATAAAAAGCATCGTTCGCATCTTTGCAGAAAATTGTATACCAGGTATTTTCACCAAGTTTGGCATATTGCAGAAATTTTCCCGTCTTGTCGTACAATTCCACGCCAAACTCCCTCTTTTGTTTTGATTTACGCACATGGATGAAATTTACAATCCTGCCGTCATTCAACTGAAAGATTCCCGCAGAAGTCTGAAAAGAGTAGCCGACAAATGCGATTCCCTGTCCAAAAGAATAGAAATCGTATTTCCGGTCTTTTTGCATGTCCATCGCTTTTTTCACATCGTGCATCACCGTAACTTCATAGGGAACTTTTATGTCGGAATCCCGGCGGATTATTTTCTTCAGTACAGTATCCTGATAAACAAAAATCCGATTATCATAATAATATTTGGTGTAAAAAATGCTTCCGTCATTTCCGGAATAACACTGACCGGGCCAAAACCCCAAATTGAACTCCTCAAATTCTTTATTGTCGATAAACTCGTATTTACCGAATGAAAAGGAATAGTGCCAATTCTTATCGAACCCATGAAAAAGCCCGGATCTATTTCTGATTTTGGCGAAAAAAATGTAGTATTCACCCTTTACAAAAATCTCTGCCGGCGATATCCAGGAATTCGGGATTAGATTGTCTTTGGATTTTAGGAAAGCGCCGTCTGCAGAAAATACCGAAACTCTGCCAAGCATGTTATCAAAAACAAGTAAATTATCCGCGTTGTCCAGCGAAATGATTTTAATGCTTTCAAATTCACCGGGACCCTTTCCCTTCTGACCGATAGACAACAAAAACTTACCGGACTGATCGAATTTTCTGACATTGTTCATCTGCCGGTCCGCCACAAAAATTTCCCCTTTCCTGTTTACCTCAATATCAACGATATAAGCGAACAAATATTCGTCAGGTCCGTCCGGTTTACCGATAGAATCCTTTTTTACAAATTTTATGTTCCGATCTTTCCTGTCTTCCCACGCGCCCGTTTGGGGATTTGATACGATGGTAATTCCGTTTTCCTTTTTCACAGATCCGTGCCATTCCTGTTTTGAACAAGCCGAAAAAGAAAAAATGATTAAAAAGAAAAGAAGAATGGTTTTTTTCATGGTAGGCCTCCGTTAATCTTATTAAAAAACTGCAGGGGTTTTTTAATACATTTTGCAGAAATATATTTTATGGCAGCGAGACTCGTCGCCATGCAAATAAACAGAAAAAAATTTTGGCAGTTTCCTTTCAGTAAACCAACAAAGTTATGGCTCTCATCTGTTCTTTTTATGAAAATGCAATTCCTGTTTCAAAGCCCTGATTCTTTCATCGGCATATTTTATTAATTTGGCGTCTGCTTCAGGGTTTTCGCGCAGGAATTTCCGGTAATAAAGCAGCGGTATTTCCCGGTCCGCATAGAACTGATCGTAAACGGAACCCAGATAGAAGGAGAGCAGTTTTTTGCCGGGCTGATATGCCAGCGCCTTGCGAAAGGAATGAATGGCCGCGGAAAACTGTTTTTCGTGATCCTGGCTGGATGCCAATTGCGTGTAGATCTCCGCCAAATAATCGGGAATGATCCGCTTGATCGCCTTGTTCAAATATAAAATGGCTTTTTGATGCAGGTTATGATCTTTGTATGCCAGCCCGATGTAATAACAGGTCAGCGCATCGCTGCTGTCTCTTTTGTAGGATTCCAGCAGATTCAGCAGTGCAAAAGTTTTTTCTTTTTCAAAAAAATAACAGATGCCCAATTTTTTGTAGATCAGCGCGGAGGCGTTTTCCATTTTTACTACTTTTTCAAAATAGGCAATTGCCTTCTTGTAATCCTTTTTTTTGAAGAAAATTTCCGCTTCCTGCTTAAGCATGTGGAAATTCCCGGGAAAGATTGCCAGTCCTTGTGCCACGATTTGCAGGGCTGAATCCAATTCATTCCATAAATAATAGAGAAAACTCAGTTGTAATATCACGTTTATGTCTTTGGGGTTCAGAGAAAGAGAGCGCTGAAAATAGTGTGCGGCCAGCTCTGTGCTGTCTTTTTTCAACGCGCAGACGCCCAACTGCTTGTATAGATAACTGTTTGTGGAATCCTGTCCAATCAAAATATGATAGACTGAATCTGCATTTTCGTAGTTGCCGTTTTCCAGATATATTTTTCCTAAACTGATGCCCGCCTGCCGGTTGGTGGAATCCTGCAAAAACACCTGTTCATAGGCTGTTTCCGCTTGGTTGACGGAGCCTAAAAAATTGTAGCTTTGCGCCAGAAGTATCAGTGTGCGCAGGTTTTCCGGTTCAATTTTATTAGCAATTTGGAGGGGAATCAAAGCGCTGTCATGTTGAAAAAGGGATTGATAGCAGAAACCAAGTTTGGCAAATGCCACCGCATTGGTTGAGTCACGCGCGGCAATCCGTTTTAATTCGGGAATGGCTTCCCGGTATTGCCCGTCAATGATCAACAGATTAACGCTGTCCGGAATGGCGGTCTGCGCTGAAGGCGATGTAAATTGGAAAAAAGAGATGGCGGTAACGAATAAAAGAACAGGCATAACTTTAACAGAAGCGGGAGGCGTGCTTTGCATAGAGTCGGTTCCCGGTTTGAGGATGTGCATTCAACTAAAAAACGGAACTGATTCCATCGCTGTCAGCGAAGGAATCAGTTGTTAAAAACATAATTTTACCGGTTTAAGACCTGGCAGGTTTTCACTGACTAAAGTATTTTAGACATTCGATGTTTTCGAGTAATACGAGGATTAAACCTGCCAGGTCTTTTTAGAGTGAACTCATAAATCTACTTTAAGACAATATTCATTTCAAGCGTTTCGTTCGGTTTCAGGGAAACGGCAAAGGTCTTCTGCCGTTTCATTTCCAGTTCTCTCATTTTTTGGGCAAACTGCTTAAATTCCGATTTCAATTTTTCTCTTTCCGCCGGATTTTTAGCAGACTCCAATTCCATTTTCAAATTCTGTCTGTTCCTTTCCATTTTAATCGCCATCTTCTTCATCGCCTCATAATCCGGAATACCGATAATCAACTTGTATTTGCCGGGAGACACATTCAACAAAGTATATTTACCATCCCCTTTGGTAAAATGTTTTATATCAGTTCCCTGAATTAAAACCACCGCGTCCTTAACCGGATTGCCGTCTTTATCTGTAACGGTTCCCATGATCTGAGCCAATCCGGCAACCTGCTCTTTTAATCTGAAAATGACCGGAATGTTGACCCATACTTTCACCGGTTTATCCCGCTGCAGCGCCGGTTTCCATTTGGCTCGCTTAATGGATGCAATGGCCGCTTCATCACAACCATTGTTTCCCAGTGATTTAGCAACCTTGGTTTTCACAACCTGGCCGGTGGTATCGATTAGTACTTGTATAATTACGGTTCCCTGAATCGCCGCTTTTTTGGCAATTTCCGGGTAGCGCAGGTTTTTCTGAATGGCGGCAAATCCACCGATCGGTTCCGGCGGATGATCGTACGGCACAAAAACAGGTCCTTCACCCGGCGGAGAAGGTGAAATTCCTTTTTTTTTCATCTGTCCGGATTTTTCTGTCAGATTAAAACGGACCGGAATACTCACCCAGACTTTCACCGGCCGCTTTTTCTGTAACGCCGGTTTCCATTTGGTCTTTCTGATTGCTGCGATTGCCGCTTCGTCGCAGCCGTTGTTTTCACCAAGCGATCTGGCGATCCGGTAATCAACTACATTGCCGCCGGTGCCCACCTGAATCTGAACAATCACGACTCCTTCGATCCCCGCCCGTTGGGCAATTTCCGGATAGTGCAGATTTTTCTGGATGGCGGCAAATCCGTTCACCGGCGTGGGGGGCACATCGTAGGGAACAAACAGCCGGTTTCTCGATTTGGGCGGCGGTGGCGGCGGCGCAGGATTACTGCTCAGCCTCACCGGATGTCCGTCTTTCAATCCCGCAGTGTAGCTGAAAGGAATGGAAATCCAGGTTTCAACCGGTTCGCCATTTTTTAACGCCGGTTTCCAGGCTGCTTTTTTCAGCGCAGCCAAAAGAGGTTCCTGAAAGTTTTTGTCGCCAAAAAAATCTTTGATTTCTGTTTTTTTCACCCGCCCCTTTTTATCGATGAAACAGTAAGCCAGACCGCCTGAATTTTGGTACCTCTTTTTCGCGGTTTTTCGATTCAGTTCATCCTCAATTTTTTTCAGATCGCTTTTGGGTTGCGGCGGAAAATCGTAGAGCGGGTACGGTTCAATAACAATTTTTTTCGATTTTACCGTCTGACTTCCAACAACGGAGCGTTCCAATTCAATGCCAATATTGTATTTGGTGATTTCAGACTCGACAGTTTGTATCATTACAAAAGCCGATCTTTCATCATATCCTAATCTGGTAACCCGCAAATAGAACATACCCGGCGGAGCGTGTTTTATGGTGAAGCTTCCCTGCGGGTCTGTTGCCGACCCTAAATTTGTGCCGGAAATGACCACATTGGCGCCGGCGATTCCTTTGCCGGTTGCTTTGTCGGTCACCTTTCCGGTTATGACCGCCGTGCCCTTCTGATCCGCGGATATCGCTTCCGGCATGTGGGAATTGATCCAGAAATTATCGGCGGAAATGCGGAAGTTTATTTCCGTTTTATAATTGGACTGAACCCTTACATTCTGGGTGCGAACCGTTTTATAGCCGTCATAATCCACTTGCAGCCAGTATTTCCCCGGCGGCACGTTAGTGATGCTGTACGCTCCCGAAACATTGGTAAATGCACTCATGGAAGTTCCGGGAATATGTACTTCTGCGCCGGAAATGGGTTCTCCGTTCTTTTCCGATGTTACTTTTCCCAACACGATACCGTAGATGCTTGGTTTTGCATTTATGAAAATCCGTTTCCCTTCATTCTGCTTTATCTTTGCCGGTGCAGATGCGGATTGGGCTTTCAACACAAAATCGATGGTAGTGGATAAATTTGCCTTCACGGCAATATCTCCCCGTATTCCGGGCTCGTAACCAACCATCGAAACCCGAAATTGGTACAAACCGGGCGGCACCTTGTCTACGACAAATTCCCCCATCATGTCGGTGACCGCTCCCAATGTAGTGCCGTTGATGACCACATTTGCTCCCGGAATTGCATCGCCGGTTTTGGCGTCGATTACTTTTCCGGTGATTTTGCCAAACTGATCAAAATAATTTACGGGCGCGGATAACGTGTCTTTGATACCGCTGTTGATGAGCGTGAAGCCGAAAGCCGTAAACACCAACAGGGCGATCACTATCTTTTCTACAGTGCGAAAACGTAACATAACGTCCTCCTTCCTCTTCATGAGGTATTCAAATCGCTTCATTAAGTTGTTTTTGTTGGTAAAAAAATAGTGCACCAGCGCCGGACACTCCCGGATACGCAACGACTGATCCAGATGAGAAAGCAGAAACTTTGAATATTCCAGCGAATATCCGTTGAGGTGAAGAATGGCATAATCGTCGCATGCACGTTCGCAGTGATTTTTCAACTGAAAGTTGGTAAGCCAGATGACCGGATGAAAAAAATAGAAAATCTGCAGAAAATTCTGAATAAAATTAAACCACAAATCTTTTCTTTGAATATGGGCAATTTCATGCATTAAAATGGCTTCTAATTTTTTTTCATCCCATTGTAACGCCTCCGGCGGCAAGTAGATTTTCGGGCGGAACAGACCGATGGAAAAAGGGGCGCAGCTATTTTTCAGACGAACAATTTTCACCGGATAACGATTCTGCAGCCGTTCTTTGATGCTACGGGGTAACCGGCTGGTATCAAATAAAAGCGCATGTTGCAATTTTTTCCGGAAAACGATATTTTTAAAAACTACAAATCCGGCCAGAAAAATCATCGTGCCCAGCCAGAGAAGGAACAGATAGCCGACCGGTTCCAACAGGGGCGGTGGCAGCATAACTGCGGGCCCCGGCGCTGTGACTGCATAAACCGGCAGCGCAAAATGGGGCATTAAATCCAACTGTTTTTCGAATGGCAGCGGAACAGAGGGAGGAATCATCGCTTTTAACAGAACCAATGTCCACAGGCCAAATAAAAATTTAGCCGACCGGTTTCTGAAAAGAAAGGCAAGCGCAAAAATAATGAGAAAAAAGAAAATCAACTGAATGGACGAATCTGCGATAAAAGAAAACCACTGTTCCGAAATTCTGTTGATAAAAGAAATCATGACAGTTCCTTTTCTTTTTGGGCAATTAATTGCTTTATTTCCGCCAGATCTTCGCGGGAGAGATGGCGCGAATCGATCAGGTATGTGGCTAACAAACCGAATGAACCGTTGAAAGCCCGGGAGACAAGATTTTCCGCGGCGAATTTCATGGCGGCTTGTTCGGTAATCAACGGTTTAAAAACATTAACCGGGCCAATCTTTTTCTTGGATAAAATCCCTTTTAACACAAGCCTGTCCATGTAAGTCTGCACCGTTGTGTAGGCTTTCTCCCGGTTAGGGAAAAGCCCGTCCCAAACTTCACGTACCGTGGCTTTTTCGTTTTTCCAGATATACTTCATGATTAACCATTCCATTTCCGAAAAAAATTTCTTGACTTTTTTCATGACACCTCCTTTTTAGTTAGACCTAAATTGAGCGATTCTTAGCTTGCAATAACCACCCAAAGAGATTTGTCATTCTGCCTGCCCGCAGCAGGCGGGGAAGAATCTTGTTAGTTCTGTGCACAAAAACAACAAGATTCCTACGGAATGACATAAGAATCGCTCAATTTAGGTTAGAATAAATGGCGGACGATTAAATTCTCCGGGGCCCATACCTTTTCGTCCAATATTACGGAGATATTTTCCATTTTTGTCGTACACTTTTATAGTTATATCACCCAGTCCAAAATGAAAATTGTTCCATTAGGTGCAATTTTAATATCAGATGGTCTATTCAAAATATAATTCTGATTACCATTTTCAGTTCCAATTGAAAGTTCTTCTTTTAAGTCAAATTTAAATATTCCATCCCGGGGATAATCTGTATTGGTTGTTACATTTACACCATCAACTATTTCAGTCCTGATTGGAGATACATTTTTTTTTGAACATGATGATATGAAACACAGTAACAATATAAAAATATTAGTAACTATTCAGCCACAAAGTCTCCCTGCCTGCATCGGGCAGGGAAGGCACTAAGAGACATAAAGAAAAAGAAATCAGTCAAATTATTACTGCTCGCGGCGGTGGATTTTACTTCGTCCTAAATTGAGCGACCCTCTTGTTTTTGAGTTGTTTTTGTTACTGAACAGATTTTTATTTTTAATGTAGATTAGATTGGCGATTCAGCGAATCGCCCTACAATCCTTCAATTCAGGTTCGTAACAAAATATGAAACATGATATATCGGATAACATAAAAAACAATAATGGTTTTCTTGGTGAAACTTTGTGGCTTCGTGTTTTCGTGGCAAAATGAAACCAAGCTGAATAGTTACAAATATTAAATTTTAAATTGCGCATCTTTTCACCTTAAATAGATACATTTTTAGGGTTAACACTAATACAATTGATGCATGTGTAGTAGAACACCTACTCTCGTAGTAAATATATTGGTAATATTTTGGCTTGTCAAGTTTTTTTTACAGGATTTACTGTAAAAACCGGAAAAAAATGCAAACCTTTTTCAGTTTGGCCTGTCTTAACATATAGAAGCGATGAGAATTTATGGAGCTTAAAGAAAAAGAACTGATTCATCTCGCTCAAAACGGCGATGATGAAGCCTTTACGGAACTTGTTCGCATCCATGACCAACGGGTTTTGCAATTTGCCCTCAGCATGTTGGGCAACATGCAGGATGCCCAGGATGTTTACCAGGAATCTTTCTTGCGGGCATATCTGAAAATTACTTCCTTTCGCTTTGAAAGCGAGTTCAGCACCTGGTTGAACAGAATTGTAATGAATATGTCCCTCAACCGGATAAGGCAGAGAAAAGTGAAACGCTTTTTTTCCATCGAACAGAAAAAAGAAGCGGAGGAATATTGGGACATCCCGGAAAAACAAGAGGATCAAAACGATCCGGAACAATTGCTGCTTTCGAGGGAATTCTTCGCAAATGTAACGGAACAATTATCCTGTTTACCGCCCCGCCAGCGTTCCGTATTTGTCATGAAACATCTGCACGGTTACAAAATTTCGGAGATTGCGGAAACTTTACAAATGGCGCCGGGAACCATAAAAAATCAACTGTTTCGCGCGGTGCGGAAATTACGAAAATCATTGAAAGAATTCTGTTAAAAAGAAGCTGACCTTCTTTGCAGAAGGTCAGCTTCTTAACACTCAACAAATAAAAGGAATTCTCATGAGCGTTTGTAAACCTTACGAAAAAAGAATAGTTCTGTTCTTTTATGACGAATTGGACGCCGAGGAACGAGTCGGCGTGGAGGCACATCTGCAAACCTGTCGCCGCTGCCGTGAAGCGTTACGAACGCTACAATTGATGGGTGAGAAGATTCCCCGCCAATCGGTTGCGCAACCGGATGAAGCAATTCTGCAGAGGATGCGTAACCTTTTAGCGCAAAAAATAAAAGCGCAGCATAGAGAAAAACGGCAAAGAAAAATCCGGCATTTCCCTCTCTTTTCGCCGGCGCCTTTTTTTCAGGCCGGTTTGGCTGTTTTGCTTTTAGCCGTTGGCTTTCTGTTGGGCAGACAATCCGCACCCGTGGAAAATGCCGGACAATCGGCGCTTAACAACATCCTTACCGCCGACCGGTTGGTTCGGACAGAGAACGGAAAAATCGATCCGTTGTTTGCCGGCGTGGAGTGTGTGAAGTACAACCGGAAGACCGGGGATGTGGAAATCTATTACACAACTGTCAATGATATTCAGCTTACCGGTTCTCTGCAGGATGCCACTGTACGGCAGATGCTGATCCATGCCATGCTGGAAAAAGAAAATCCCGCCGTTCGTCTCCACGCTGTGAAGGCGATAAACCGGTTCACCCGGGCAGGCGGCATCCTGAGCTCTGATCTGATCCGGTCACTGACTCTCTTGCTGGAAAAGGAAAAAAATCTGGGTATTCGGTTGCAGGTATTGCGGTTACTAAAAAACATTCCGACAACTCGCGCTATCAAAGATGTTTTGATCAGGATTCTGTTAAATGACCCGGAACCGGCCATGCGTATTCAGGCTTTTGAAAATTTGACGGCACAGAAACCGGCGGTCCCGGATCTGGGTGAAATTCTGGCAACCGTAAATCAGGATAGTTCCGGATATTTTAAATATCAATTGAAAAGAATCCTGGCCATAAAAAAAACTGCAGCCGAAAAAAGCAAGGATCAAACCCAAAAAGTGAAAATTATGAGAAAGGAGAAACCATGAAAAAGATTCAATTTACCCATGCTGCCTTTTTTTCCCGGATGTTAACCGGACTGGCCGTTATCGTGCTTGCCGGCACAGCGGCGGCTCAGAAAATTGTGGAAAAAAACGGCGTCTATCAGGTGAAAGTTGAAAAGAATTTCACCGTAAAACCCGGCGGGAATCTGGAAATGCAAAGCATATCCGGCGATGTGATCATTAACTCCTGGGATAAAAACAGTGTTAGAATTACAGAACAGCTTCGTATGGATGTGTTCACACGGGGAGAAGCGGAAGAAATTTTAAAACGGGCGAAAAGCCGTTATACGAACACAGGTAATACCGTTTCCATAACCGGATTCAAAGGCAAGCGTCATTTGCAGCAAAATTTTGATATTTTTGTGCCGGTGGAATTTAATCTGAACATTCATGTAAGCGGCGGAGATATCTCCGTGACAAAATTGTCCGGTGAAATAACACTAAAAACCTCCGGCGGGGATATCAAATTAGCGGAAATTACCGGCCCGGTAAAAGCAAAAACTTCCGGCGGCAATCTTGAATTTTCCGGTATCAAAGGAACCCTCAGCGCAAAGACTTCCGGTGGCAATATAAAAATGCGGGATATCGCCGGAGATGCGGATGTGAAGACGTCCGGCGGAAATATTTCTGTGATCAATGCCGACAAAAATGTTACCGTTCACACTTCCGGCGGCAATCTGAAAATCATGGAAATCTCCGGGAACCTCACCGGTAAAACTTCCGGTGGTAGTATCGACGTGCGCGATTGCAGCGGTTCGGTGAATGTTACTACTTCCGGCGGTGATATTCGGGCCAAAGCCATCGGCGGAAAATTTAGCGGTTCAACAAGCGGCGGCGACATTGAGGGCCGAGGATTCAATGCGCCTCTGGATGTCAAAACTTCCGGCGGCGATGTGGAACTTTCCGGCGTGAACGGGGCGGTAAACGCAAAAACCTCCGGCGGCAATATGGATGTGGACATCACATTAAAAGATTTTTCGCAACCTCACACCGTGAATTTACGTACAAGTGGTGGCGACATTACATTGAAACTGCCGGCAAAAATTCCGGCGAAAATTGTTGCGGAAATCAATTTGGGCCGTAGAGAGCGCTCCTGGAAACGATATGACATTTACAGTGATTTCCCACTGTCCAAAGAACAGACGGAAGACAATGGACGCAAAGTGATCCGCAGCACGGGCAAAATCAACGGTGGCGGTGATGAAATCCGTTTGCATACTTCCGGCGGCAATATCTACATCAAGAAAAAGTAATTGGTGCCTGAACGAAAAACCCGGTTTTCCGTCATTCCCGCTTGCCCTGGGCACGGCGGGAATGAGGTTTTTTACTGTTTTTCGGAGTTTTCGGTCAGGCGTTAATTATTCAGGTAAGTTTTACTCTTCTCCTGGAGGGAAGCAATGTTGCTGACTGAAGAGAACGCGCAAAAACAATCTGCTTTTTGGGCCAAAGCCCGGAGAAGAGCGATGATCAATCTACCACAGGCTAAAGCTCGTGGTAATGAGAAGGGAAAAAATAGTTCATAGCCACGATCTTTAGATTGCGGCTTAAAATCAGCACATAATTTTTGAGGCTTTAGCCTGATTGCGCACTTAATATCATTTTAAAATTTCTACGTGAGAGGAGCAGAAATCCTCAACTTAAATTAAAAAAGTATCAAAATTGGATAATAAACTTTTTCAAATTAAAATCAAAACCAACTAAACTCTAACCAACTTGAAAGGAGCTGCCATGCGGCCAATGCATCGATTCTTTTTATTGATTGTGTTCACCCTGTCAACCCTCTCCGGTACAAACTGTTCCGCCGTTGTGCGCAGCGGTACCGAAGATGCGGGTTTGCAAAATACGATTAAGAAATCGTTTAAAGTTGCCCCCGGGGGAACGCTGACACTGAACACAGATATCGGCACCATCGAAATTAAAGCGATAGGGGACAACCGGGTGAAAGTGGAAGTCTTTCGTAAAGTCAACACATGGAGCAATCGGGATAAAGATGAAATCCTTGACAATTTCGAAATCAGTTTTGACCAACATGGCGACGATGTGGGAATTCGTGGTGAGTTTAAAAACAGAAGCTGGTGGGACAAAATAAGACGCAAGTTGAAAATTAAATATGTAATCAGCGTCCCCAAAGAGTATAATGTTGACCTAAACACATCCGGCGGCAGCATCTCTATAGATGATCTGCGAGGAAAAGTGAGAAGTAAAACTTCCGGCGGCAGCTTAACTTTTGGCGCAATTGAAGGTCCTGTATATGGCAGAACCTCCGGCGGCAGTATTTCGCTGGAAGGGTGTGTGGGAACAGCAGACGTGCGCACCTCCGGCGGCAGCATTCATATCGGTAATGTAGATGGCAATGTGGATGCGCACACCTCGGGCGGACCCATCACCATTGAGCGTGCTAAGGGGGAAGTTGTGGCCAAAACTTCGGGTGGAAGTATCAAAGTGGAGGAAGTAATGGGCGCCATCGAAGCGTCGACTTCCGGCGGCACCGTGACGGCACATATCTCCCGCCAGCCGCAAGCGAGATGCTATCTTAAAACCTCGGGCGGCAGTGTAAAAGTGTATCTTGCCGAAGGTATTGCCGTGAATCTGGATGCCAAAACAAGCGGCGGCCATGTGGAAACGGATTTTCCCGTCACGGTTCAGGGAAGAATAAGTAAGAGCTCGTTACGGGCAAAAATCAATGGCGGCGGACCGGAATTAGTGTTACGAACCTCCGGCGGCAGTATTTATTTGCGCAAGCTGTAGAACAGTTTAAAATGCCGGAATATTACGCCGGTTGTCCTTTGCAAAAACCTAATATTCCGGCATTCCTTTTCACATTATTCACCCAACCGCAATCATCCTTTCAATGCTCAGCAGCGCTTTTTGCCGGATATTCTCATCCACTTCAACCGGGTGAATCTCCTTTTCCAGAGAATCGATCAATTTGTCCACGGTGATCATTTTCATATATTCGCAAACGGCGCTTTCACTTACGGGAAAAAAGGTTTTGCCGGGAGCTTCCTTTTTCAACCTGTGTAAAATACCCACTTCCGTGGCAATCAGGAAATCATCATTGGCTGAAGCCATTGCGTGATTCACCATCTTTTCAGTGGAGTAGATATATGTTGGCGCGGTGATATCTCCTTCGGCGGCATGAAGCATACAGGTTGTCGAGCAGCCGCATTCCGGATGCACCATCAGATCGGCGCCGGGGTGAGCAGCCACGGCTTTATTTATCTTTTTTAAATCGATGGCAGCGTGCACGTGGCATTCACCCGCCCAGATTTGCATGTTTTTCCGGCCGGTTTTCCGTTTGACATACATTCCTAAAAACATGTCGGGCAGAAATAGAATGGGCGTTTCCGCAGGAATACTCGCCACAATTTGTGCCGCATTTCCACTGGTGCAGCAATAATCCAGCTCCGACTTGATTTCGGCTGAGGAATTAACATAACCTACTGTTACGGCACCGGGATTCTCAGCCTTCCACTTTTGCACATCTGTTAGTGTGATGGAATCCACCAGCGAACAGCCGGCATCGGGATCGGGGATGAGAATGGTCTTTCCCGGGTTGAGTATTTTAGCGGTTTCGGCCATAAAATAAACGCCGCAGAAAACGATAATATCTTTGTCTGTCTTTTGCGCCATCCTGGCCAGTCCCAAAGAATCTCCCACATAGTCGGCCACATCCTGAATGGGGGCGATCTGGTAATTATGCGCCAGAATAACGGCATTCTTTTCTTTGCGCAATTGATCTATTCTGATTAATTTTTGTTCCTCTGTCATTTTCTACCTGCCTTTCACAATAAATATTTGAATTCTCTGGCGGAAATATAGCACAATATTGCCTGACTTTCAAGTTAATTTAGCCGGAATGAACACAAATTCCGGGGCAAAAAAATCTGTGCAAAAAACAAAATAAAAGGGTACAGTTCAGCCGCAAAACACACAAAGAGGTTCAAGGTTCTGCGAAATTTATGATCTTTTGTAACTTTCAAGAAACTCGAAAAAATTGGGCCGCAGAATAGAAATTCCACAGAAAAAACCATAAATTTAATTTCATTCTGTGTTAAATTATTTTAGTGGCAGTAGGCGTATTTTAGATGATAAAAAGCCAATTTTTAAGTTTTTCATCTACAATTAGATTCATTATTTTTACGAATCTCCGGCGCTATTCAGGTAAATTGAAGGGACACCCCCCGTACTCCCTCCGGGGTGGTACGGGGGGTGTAAGACAACTTCCAATATAAATCGTATTATATCTTGAATAGTTACGATCTTTTCTTTTATTTTGTGAGTACTCTGAATAGTTGTAATCAAATTTAAGTTGCAATGTTTCGGTACTTGATTATAATAGAGTGAGCAGGAGTAAAGGAATATGCAGAAGACAACCGGAAATAACAATGGAAAAGGGATACACCGATGAGACCCACCTTCTTATTTTTCAGCTTGCTGGTTACCGTTAATCTGATTTTTACTGCCGGGGAATGTTTCGGCCAATCGGAAAAACTACCGCAGACAATCCATTCCAGAATCGAAAAAACGGCGCGGGAGATTCGAACCGATCCATTATTGCAACATGGGCAATGGAGCTGTACGGTGCTGGATATTGCCGCGGAAAAACCACTGCTAAAGATTAACAGCGAAAAAAGCATGGCGCCGGCATCCAATCTGAAGCTGTTCACCTCGGCTGCAGCCTTGACTTATTTTGGCAAGGATTACCGTTTTTCAACCCGCGTGGGCTATTCCGGTGAAATCAGTAACGGCGTGTTATCCGGTAATCTCGTCATCGTTGGCGGCGGGGATCCAACTCTGGGCTCGGTGATGGTTAAAAAGGTCGCGGGATACCAACAAATTTTACAAAAATTTGCCGGCGCAGTTAGGCAGGCGGGAATCAGGAAAATCAATGGAAAAATTATAGTGGGTGTTTCATTTTTTGATCCGTTTGCAATTCCCGATGGCTGGCTTTGGGTGGATATCGGTAATTATTATGGCGCCGGGCCCTCTGCGTTTTGTTTCCACGATAATCTGTACTATCTCTATTTCAAACCGGCCAAATTTGTGAGTGGTCCTGCTGCTGTTGTGGGCACGGAACCGAAAATTCCCGGTCTTGTTTTCCGCAATTTCATGAAAACCGGTCCTGTGGGCTCCGGTGATCACGGCTATATTTACGGCGGCGCCGGCGGCAACATCAGAATTTTAAGAGGAACCATTCCCGCCGGAGTGAAAAAATTTTCTATTAAAGGTTCTGTTCCGAACCCGGCACTGTTGTTTGTCCGCCTGTTACGACAGCAGATTTTACAACTGGGAATTGAAGTTGCCGGTAAAGATTCAATCAGCCGGGAAGCGGTTCATTTTGATAAGGAGATATTTCATCACCAATCACCACCTCTGAGTGAAATTATCTACTGGCTCAACAAAAAGAGTATTAACCTGTACGCAGAAGTTTTACTGAAACACTTGGGTGCGGCAGAGTTCAAAATTGGGAATTTCGCGAGCGGCCTCAAAGCGTTAAAAATGTTTCTTACCAAACAGGGGATTTCACTGGATGGATCGAACCTGATCGATGGTTCCGGATTGTCGCCTCAAAACAGAATTACAACCATGCAGATGGCGCGATTATTAAAAAAAATGGCACAGGGTGCGTATTTTAAGGAGTTCTATCGCTCGTTGCCCATTGCCGGCTCCCGGAGCGATGACGGTAATTTAGCCTATTTTTGCCGGCGATCCGCGGCAGCAAATAATGTTCGCGTTAAAACCGGATTCATCGATCGTGTCCGCGCCCATTCCGGTTACGTGAAAACAAAATCGGGAAAATTACTTTGCTTTTCCATGATTGCCAACGATTTCCCGGGTGCGATGAGGGGCATCGACAAGTTGCACGAAAAGTTGCTGATTGCCCTGGCAGAAATGAGGTAGGTTTTATATGAGTATTAGTAACTTTCAAGAAACTTGAAAAAATTAGGCCGCGGAATAGAGATGCCACAGAAAAAACCATAAATTTAGTTTTATTATGTGTTAAATTATTTTAGTAATATTCGAAGCATTTTAGATGATAAAAGGCCAATCATTATTTTTCTCATATACAATCAGTTTCGTTGATTTTGGGCGAATCTCTGTCACTATTCATGTAGATTAAAGGGACACCCCGCTTGAAGTGGGTACGGGGGATGTAAAATAACTTCTAATATAATTGTATTGTATCCTGAATAGTTACAAGTATTAAATGATTCGACTATCATCCAAACAGATAAAAAAAAATTGCGTTGGTTATTCTGTTTTTCTATATTAAATTGTTTTGAACAAATTACAAAATTGAGTGAAATGATTTTTAACGTTTTGATCATTTCAGATAAATATTCTGTAAAAATCATTAAAAAAAGGTGAGTGCATGATGAAAATAGGGATTCCCTCTGAAATTCAAAACAATGAAACACGTGTGGCTCTTGTTCCGTCTATGGTGGGGGAACTGAACAAATTAGATGCTGAAGTTCTGATCGAAAAGAACGCCGGCAGCGAAGCATTTTTCCCTGACGAACTATACGAGAAAGCCGGCGCCCGGATCGTGACAAATGCGGCTGAGCTTTTCAATGAAGCGGATCTGATTTTAAAAGTTCAACCGCCGGCAGACAGTGAACTGAAAAAATTGAAAAACGGGAGCGCTATTATCGGATTTCTGGCGCCAACCGTAAATAAAAACCTGGTGGAGAAATTACTGGCGAAAAAAGTTACCTCTTTTTCCATGGAATTTATTCCCCGAATCACCAGAGCACAAAGTATGGACGCCCTCAGTTCCATGAGCACGGTTACCGGATACAAAGCCGTATTAATGGCAACAGAATATTTTGCCAAATTTTTTCCGCTGCTCATGACGGCAGCGGGAACCGTTCCTCCCGCCGGTGTATTCGTTTTGGGCGCGGGTGTGGCCGGTTTGCAAGCCATTGCTACAGCCAAAAGATTGGGCGCTAAAGTGGAAGCATTTGACGTCCGTTCTGCCGTTAAAGAACAGATAGAAAGTTTAGGCGCGCGGTTCGTAGAAATGGAGATGCCGGAAGATATGGAGACAAAAGGCGGCTATGCAAAAGAAGCCGGCGAAGAATTCATTCGCAAAGAGCATGAAGCCATAGGCAGCCGGCTGGCCAAAACGGATATTGTGATCTCCACCGCCCAGGTTTTCGGCAAGAAAGCGCCCATTCTCTTAACAGAAGAGATGTTGAAAACCATGCCAATCGGTGCCGTCATTATTGATTTGGCCGCAGAACAGGGTGGCAATTGTGAAGTAACCGAAGCAGGGAAAGTAGTTAAAAAATACGGTGTGACTATTTTGGGCCCGGTTAATTTACCGGCATCCATGCCTACTCACGCCAGCCAGATGTATTCCAGAAACGTGGCGAATCTGGTAAAACATCTGTACCAGGCAGAAGATCACAAGTTAGATTTTGATGATGAGATCACCGGTTCAGCTTGCATCACGCACAACGGCCAATTAATCAACGAATTTGTAAAAAAACAGATTTCTAAATTAGGAGAAAGAGAATGATCGGACCACTGCTTATTTCTTTGTATGTTTTTGTGTTAGCCATATTCATTGGCTTCGAGGTAATCGCCAAAGTGCCTCCTCTGTTACACACTCCTCTGATGTCCGGGTCCAATGCCATATCCGGCATCACGATCGTCGGCGCGCTCATCAGTGCAGGTAGCGGCCACACAGGTGTAAGCGCTTTTCTTGGCTTCACCGCTGTCATTTTTGCCACCATAAATGTTGTGGGCGGATTTTTGGTAACGGATCGAATGTTGGAAATGTTTAAAAAAGGTAAAAAGTAGGAAGCGAATTAAATGGAAAATATAACGTATATTGCTTATCTGATCTCGGCCGTCTGTTTCATTCTCGGCCTTAAAAAATTGAGTTCTGCAAAAACTGCCCGGCAGGGAAATATCCTTTCCGGCATCGGTATGCTCATTGCCATCGCAGTGACTTTACTGGATAAACAGATCATCGATTTCACCTTCATTATCGCCGGCATCGTTGTTGGCAGCGCGATTGGTGCCATTGCGGCTAAGAAAGTGAAAATGACAGACATGCCGCAAATGGTGGCGGTGTTCAACGGTTTTGGCGGCGGCGCATCCACCCTGGTGGCCTTAGCCGAATTCTACCGGTTCACAACCACGCCGGAAGTAAATGTCAGCATCACACTTGTCCTCAGTCTGCTGATCGGTACCGTAACCTTTACGGGTAGTTTCATCGCCTTTGCCAAATTGCAGGGATTGATGAAAAGCGCACCGGTGGTTTTTAAAATGCAGCAGTTTGTTAACATCCTTCTGTTTCTTGCTATCGTTGTTCTTGGTGTTTTGTTTGTTATTCAGCCTTCTTCCGGCCTGGAATTGATCCTGGTTATCGCCATCTCTGCTGTGCTGGGGCTCCTTTTGGTGATTCCCATTGGCGGCGCCGATATGCCGGTGGTGATCGCACTGTTAAATTCCTATTCCGGTTTGGCGGCAGCCATGACCGGTTTTGTGCTGAATAATTACATTTTGATTATCAGCGGCGCGTTGGTGGGAGCATCGGGAATTATTCTCAGCAACCTGATGTGTATTGCCATGAACCGCAGCTTGATCAACGTACTTTTCGGGAAAGTCGGTTTCGATGCGTCTGCCGGCGGCGGCGAAAAAGGTGAACGGAAGCAGGTAACCCGCTACACCCCGGATGACGCTGTGATGATGCTGGAGAATGCCGGTTCGGTAATCATTGTTCCCGGTTACGGTTTGGCGGTGGCGCAGGCGCAGCACGTCCTGCAGGAGATGGCTTCACTGCTGGAAAAAAATGGCACGGAAGTGCATTACGCCATCCATCCCGTGGCCGGCAGAATGCCCGGACACATGAATGTACTGCTGGCGGAAGCGAATGTCCCATACGATAAACTGATGGAAATGGATGCCATCAACGAGGATTTTCAAAACACCGATGTGGCGCTGGTAATCGGCGCGAACGATGTGATTAATCCCGCCGCACGCACGAAAAAAGACAGTGTACTGTACGGGATGCCCATCCTCAATGTGGATCAGGCCAGAACCGTTATCATTGTAAAACGCAGCTTAAATCCCGGTTTTGCCGGAGAAGACAATGAGCTGTTTTACGGTGATAAAACTATGATGGTCTTTGGCGATGCCAAGAAAATTGTTACAGATATTGCCAATTTGTTAAAAGGATAAAGGTAAAAAACTGAAACCTTCCGGGTTTTGGAAACCTGGAAGGTTTAGCAATTTGGAAAGTTAGGGAAACAAACCATGAAACAGGAAGAAAATCACAAAATTTCACGGGCTGAATTTCTTAAACTTGCCGGATTGTTTTCGCTGGGAATTTTCGGCCTTTTGGGCTGCCATCGTGCTCCCAACGATCCGGATCCCGACCAAAATAAAGATGATTCCGATACGGATCAGTTCGGTGTAAAAAAATAAGCAAAATCAAACCTTCCAGGTTTTAAAAACCCGGAAGGTTTAAATGCTTGCCGGAAGGATTACGATCTCATTTCATTCCACACCCATCTCCCGCAATAAATAATCCACACCGCCGAATTATCCACCTGAACAAATTGAATTCCCGGCAAACAATTGAAAATCAATTTGGAAACAAAATAATCACTAAAAAATGGTTGCGTCCGCTTTGAAATTAACCACCCTTTTCCCCGCATATTTCCCGCCACTTTTTTGGTGGCAAAAAGCCGGTGCAGCGGATGTGGTTGTACTGTTGGATGATCTGCCCAAACCAAGATTAAGCCACATCGATCGCTGCCAGGTTAAATCGGCGGAAGGGAGAAACGCACTGACCATCCCTGTGCACGGATCAAAAAAGGAATACCCTGTTATCAATCAATTGAAGATCGATACGACCAAAAACTGGCGGCGTGTGCACTGTGCCGGTATGCAATCCAACTATAGTAATTCCCCGTATTTTGAATACTATTTCCCCTGCCTTGTAAATTTCTGGGCCGGTGCCGAAAGCAATTTTTCAGAAGTCTGTCTAAAAAGTATACGTTTGGTTGCAAAACTGCTCCGGTTGAATCTGAATTTTGTGTTTCATTCCCAATGGCCAACAAAAGGAGAAAAGGAAAACCGGGTGATGGAATTGATGCAGCGTCACCATTGTCAATCTTATGTGATTGAAGCAAATCATGACACTTATTTTAGGGATGATTTTTTACTGAAAAAAAGTTATTTCCTGCAGGAGATTCGCCCGAATTCAAGTGAATACGAACAACAGTTCGGCCGCTTTATTCCCGGCCTGTCTATTTTGGACACCCTTTTCAACGAAGGACCTTATGTGGTGCAACTCATGAACGAAGAATGAGGGAATTTGGGCAATCACAGAACGTATCAAAGCGCCCGAATTGCCAAAGGTTTTAGTTGGTACCAATATGTCGGCTTAGGATTTAAATCGTTGGTTAAAATAAAAATAATCCCTCCCAATGCACTTCAGTATACGGCCAAATTCTACCGCTGTCGCGCATGCAGACGTATTTATCGGCAGGGCAGCCATATTCGGCGTTTTTTTGAATTTTTAGACCGGGTGGTTTCATGAACAAACAATTTACGAAAAATATTTTAAGCGCAGCCGTCAAAGAAGAAAATAGAAAAATCCGTCGCACGCGGTTACTTGTGGACCTGACGTGCGCCATGTTGGCACAGTCCGGTTTTTCTCTGCCTGAAATGCTGAACCTGGTTGCAGTAGTCAGGAAACAGGTTTTAATTTATTTCCCCGGGAAAGAGAATGTTTTCGATCTGATTTACAAACCCCGTTTCCAGCGTATCATTCGGGAACGGATCAATTCAAATTGAAAAAGAGCGAAAAAAGAGGTTGATATGGAAAATCCTTTGCTGGTTTTTGTAACCGTCCCGTCTCAAAAAGAAGGAGAACGTATCGGTAAAAAACTGGTGGAACAAAAATTAGCGGCGTGTGTGAACATCATTCCCCATCTCTACTCTATTTTTTCCTGGCAGGGTAAAATCACAGAAGTGGACGAAATCCTGTTGCTGATCAAAACAATGCCCGACCGGTTTGAAACTCTGAAACAGAAGATCAAAAAAATTCACAGTTACGATGTGCCGGAAATAATCGCTCTGCCGGTTGTAGCCGGAGATCGCAACTACTTTGAGTGGGTCTATGAATCCACGAGGCCGAATGAACCGCTCACCGTTTGAATTGGTTCTCCTGGGCTCGGGCACCTGCGTACCGCAAACGGACAGTTATGCTTCCGGTTACATTGTCCGCTTTGCCGGAAAAACCATTTTGTTGGATTGCGGTCCCGGAATAGTACGCCGCATGGCCGAAGCCGGTATCGATTATAAAACCATCGATGCTATCTGCCTTACTCATTTTCATCCGGATCACACATCCGATCTGGCACCATTCTTTCTCGCTACACAATATACGCCCGGTTTTCAACGTACCAATCCACTCCGGATTTTTGGCCCACCCGGACTGAGTGACTTCTTTCATTCCCTGGCGAAACTTTACGGGGACTGGATAAAAAAATCCGTCTTTCCGGTTGAGTTACGGGAAATAGCGCGCGATTCCCTCTCTTTGGCATCACTGCAGATTAATTCCGTGCCGGTCGCTCATTCCCATGCCGCCGTCGCTTACCGAATCGCAGCCCCGGATGGCCGGTCTGTCACCTATTCCGGTGACACCGGTTTCACACCTGCCCTGATTGAATTGGCTGCGGGGACCGACCTGTTGCTGACCGAGTGTTCGTTTCCGCAAAGCATGAAAATGGCCGGACATCTCACTCCGGAGGAAGCCGCCGACATCGCCGGAGAAGCAAAATGCAAAAAGGTGGTTTTAGTCCATCTTTACCCCGTTTTCGGAGAAACGGATCCGGTGCAAGCGGTTCAAAAAAAATTTAACGGGACGGTAATTTTAGGTAAAGACCTTATGCGTTTTCAGATTTAGATATGATTACCCCAACCTCGTTGGGTGATTTTTTGCCTTAAATTGAACCGTTCCGGCTGAAGATTGTATAAATTAAATTGAGCGATTGCAGATCGATTCGCCCGTTCGGAAACAGAGATATGCTCAAAAACAGGAAAATCGCTCAATTTAAAATAAAGTTAGATTGAACAAAAGTGAAGATAGAATTGGAATCGGTTTCTAAAAACAGACGGTCCAAATGGGACGGTAAATTAAAATGGTTCATTACTATTTCCATTCTTCTACATCTGTTTTTCCTGTTGGGCTACGGATATGTTTCTCATTATCAGTTTTTGCAGGCTGTCCCGAAACAGCCCAAAGAAGATGATAAACGGATAGTATTTGAAATAATCGAATCACCGGAAAAAGCCAAAAACGAACGCCCGAAAAATGCAAAATTGTTTTCCGATAAAAATACGCGGGCAAAAAATCCACAGACTACGGATAAAACAAAAGATACGCCTTTCAGCGCCGGCGATATAAAAATTCCGGCGCTTCCCAAACCCCGGACTCAGCCGGAGCCGGCAAGGTTCAAACCGGATGAGAGTCAAAAACAGAGAACGAAAAAACAGGAAGAACCCACAACGTCCACCGATGAAATGAGTTACATAAATCCGCCAGAACGAAGCTTTAGCCGCGATCTGCTGTTGGGCAAAAAGCCGGCCGCCCGTTCGGAGAAACCACAGCCTCAATATAACAATCGTGAATTCAGTGTGGACGACATGGGCGGTTTCGCTTTCAATACTTACAATTGGAATTGGGCGCCGTATTTATTATATTTGAAAAAGAGAATTCAACGGCACATATTTCCGCCGCCGGCTTTCACGCAGATGGGCATCATCGATGGACGAACGGTGCTGCGCTTTTTCATTGCCAAAAACGGAAAGCTGCTTGATTTGAAAATTTTAAATTACATAGGACACGCTTCCCTGATGGAAACCAGCGTGAACGCAATTAACGGTTCCGCTCCGTTTCGGTCTCTGCCTGCGGATTTTCCCGAAGATGCGTTGGAAGTTACCGGAACTTTTGTTTATAAAACCTACCATTGAAGTAAAAGGAGAAACCGATTTGCAAGTCGCCCGGGAAACTTATCTGTTTTTAAGCAAAGGCGGGATAATGATGATTCCGCTGATTCTCAGTTCTATTATTGCATTGGCAATTATTCTGGAACGAGCGCTTCAATTGCGCCGGAAAAAGGTGCTTAACCCCAATTTACTTAAAATGATCGAAGCCATGCGCGAGCCGAAAGATGTGGATGTGATGCGTACCATCTGTAATCAAACGAATGATACGCTGCCAAATGTTTTGAAAATCTGTCTGGACAACCAGCATTTAAATCACAACGAATTGAAGGAGCTGATTGAAGATCAAAGCCGGCAGGAAGTTCGTTCTTTGGAAAGAGGTTTTGGCGCCCTGGAGACGATCGCCGCAGCAGCGCCTTTGATGGGCCTGTTGGGCACGGTCATCGGCATGATTAAAGTGTTTAATGTGATCGCCAAAGTAGGCGTTGGCCAGGCCAGCGCCCTTTCCGGCGGTATTTCGGAAGCCCTGATCACCACCGTGGTTGGGCTTTCCATCGGCATCCCCACGCTCATTGCTTACAATTACTACCTGCATAAAGCAGATGACCTGGTGCTGGACATTGAAAAACAACTGGTTGTTTTAATGCAAAGATTGAAGCAAATTAAATCGAAATAAGCGCAAGTTTGCTAAAAGAGAGGTCAGGAACATAGCTGCACCTGCCTGCGCAGGCAGAGCCGTCATTAATAGTCATTCGCTGTCATTCAATGATCCCGCATTTGCGGGAACTGCGAAGCGAAGGATTAAAACAGAAAAAACTTTTCCCGAATGATCGGGGCGGTACATTTAAATGATTTTTGACAGGTCGAACTTATCTTATGAGAATCCTCAACAAACCTAAGCGCAAAGGTCAAATCAATATCACATCTTTAATCGATGTTTTATTTATTTTACTGATTTTTTTCATGGTATCATCCACTTTTCTGGAGCAGCCGGGCATGAAACTGGAATTGCCCAAAGCAAAGTCGGCCAACGTGGAAAAAGTAGACAACCTGGTGATCTACATCGATGCCGATAATCAGGTTTTTTTGAATGACAAACCCGTGGCCATCGACCGGCTGAAAAAACAATTAGAGGAAGCGATTTCTAAAAATGACAATCCGACGCTGGTGTTACAGGCGGATAAATCGGTGCCTCACGGTTTGGTGGTGACGGCAATGGATCTGGCCAGGCAGGTTGGCATAAAACGGCTGATTGTGGCAACAAAACCGGAAAAATGAACCGGATTCACTTTTTTATTGTTGCTTTGTAACTGCTCAGCTGCTTGTGCCTCGGGCACGGCAGGAATGACGTTTTTTACTATTTTCATAGTTTCCGGACAGACACTCAACAAGTAACCATGTAACCAAACAACCAAATGGGAGGAAAAATGCGAAAAACTATGTTCATCTTAACCGGTTTTATATTACTGATCTGGGGTGTTTCATTTTCTAAAGAGACAAACGATCCTAAAAAATGGACCATCGACGATGTTTTAAAACAGGAATCCGCGGGCAGTTTTGATGTCAGTCCGGATGGTAAATGGGTGGTTTGGGTAAAAACACGTCCCGATAAAAAGCAGGACCGGACAGTTGGAGATCTCTATATAACCGGTTTAACAGACAGTACAAAAATCCAGCTCACTCGCGGCAAATACAACGACCGCAGCCCGCAATGGTCTCCCGACGGAAAATGGATTGCTTTTACCTCCGTACGGGGAGAGGATAAGGAAAAGAAAAATCAAATCTGGCTGATCAATCCGAAAGGCGGAGAGCCCTGGCAGGTTACCAAAATGAAAAACGGCGTCAACTCGTTTCAATGGCAGGATGCCAAACATCTGATTTTTACCGCGCGGGAGGATACGTATTTGCGGGAGCAGGAGCTAAAAAAGAAAAAAGACAATGCCATCGTGGTAGGTGACCAGGAACATTTTTTGCCGGTACGCCTGTTTCAAACTTGCATTAAAGGGAAAAAAGTAACCAGATTATCCGATAACACCGGGAAAATCGGCGAATTTGCCGTTTCACCGGACGGCCGGTGGGTGGTCACTAACGAAGCGCAAAGCATCCATTTCCCATACGATTACAAGATAAAGCCGCGCCAGTTTCTATATAATCTGAAAGAAAAAACAAGAACCGGGATTTTCCCCGGCAAAAAACGCAGTTCCCGTTTCGCCTGGAATTTAGACAGCAAGGGATTCTTCTGCTCGGTTCCCTTTGCCAACGATCCGGATAACGACTATGTGAGCGTTTCCACACTCTATTTTTTCAGCCTGTCAACCATGAAACCGGAGCAGGTACCGTTAGACTGGAAATGGGAGTTGAGCTACGGCTATCAGGTTACCGGCGAAGGTTTGCTCACATCCCTGGCCAACGGCCCATGGAATAAACTGGCATTTTATAAAAAAGTGAACGGGAAATGGCAAAACACTCCGCTCAACGATCCGTACGAAAAAAATATTTACATTCAGGATGTAAGCAAAAACGGGGAAACGGTTGTTTTTACCTACACAACCGCCGGTACGCCGCCCCGGGTAAAAGCCGGCACCATCCGGAATCATCAAATCCAAAATCAGAAAAAGATCATTCAACTTAATCTCTGGATGGAGAAAAAGTACCTGGCGAAATCGGAAATCATTCACTGGAAGGGTGCACGCGGCGATCGGGTGGACGGCGTTCTTTTCTATCCGTACAATTATGAAAAAGGGAAAAAATATCCGCTGATGAGCTCCATCCACGGCGGCCCCGCGGGCGTGGATCGCGATGCATTCCGGGAAGCCTGGTCTACCTATCCTAATCTATTATCGAGCCGCGGCGTATTTGTGTTGAAAGTGAACTACCACGGCAGCGGTAATTACGGTTTGAAATGGATGGAATCCATTAAAGGCCATTATTACGAATATGAAGTGCCGGACATCATGAAGGGAATCGATTATCTGATCAATAAAGGGCTGGTTGATCCTGATCAATTGGGCATCATGGGGTGGAGCAACGGCGCTATTTTGGCAATTCAGTGTGTGGTGAAAAGCAATCGTTTTAAGGTAGTAGCGCCCGGCGCCGGCGATGTGAACTGGACCTCCGATTACGGTAATTGCGCTTTTGGCGCCGGATTTGACAACGCTTATTTCGGCGGCCCACCGTGGGACAATCCCCAATATTACATCAAGAAATCCCCGTTGTTTAAAATGAGAAGCGTAACCACACCGACCATTCTGTTTTTTGGCACCGAGGACACCAATGTGCCCACCGAACAGGGCTGGGAACATTACCGTGCACTGCAGCAGATTGGCAAAACGCCGGTGCGTTTTATCCTGTTTCCCGGCGAGCCCCATGGTTTGCGCAAACTCAGTCACCAGCGGCGGAAAATGGAAGAGGAACTGGCCTGGTTCGACAAATACTTTTTTGAAACCTACGAAAAGCCAAATGAAGCATTTAAAAAAGATTCTCCTCTGGCGGCGGCGCTGAAAATAGCCGGAGCCAAGAGATCCGACCATGTTTTTGGTGAAACGATTAACCATATTTTACTCCCGGAAATGGTGAAAACAGACGATCTCTGCGTCAGCCGTTTCGAAATTACCCGGGCGCAATACGCACAATACAATCGATTCTACAAGTTTGTCCCCGGCACCGGCAACTATCCGGTCACCAAAATTAGTTTTGTCAAAGCCCGGGCCTATTGCCGATGGGCCGGCAAACTGTCCGGCAAGAAATTTCACCTGCCCACGGAAAAAGAGATGCGAACCCTGCAAGCCAAAGCAAAAGGCAATTTAGCCAATGAGAACAATCTGGATTACTGGGCCGGCTATTCAATTACCCCGGATGAAGTGGACATGCTGCAAGCCAAATTGAAAAAGCTGCCGCCGGAAATGCTGCTTAAACCGGTAGGCAGTTTTAAACCTGTGGGAGAAAACGGGGTTTATGATTTGGGTGGTAATGTTGCGGAATGGTGTGTGGCTAAAGATGGTTCCGGCAAAATTTTGGGACTCTCGGCCGTAACCCCTCAAGATGCCAAATCTGTGTATCATGCGCCGGATCCGGATTTCGTCGGCTTCCGGGTGATTGTGGAAAAGTAGCGGGTAGTTGTGCCGGTTGGATTTCAACGAGTTGTAACTGTAAATCTTTAAGAATTAGACGAACCTGAATGGAGCGATTATTGATCGAGTTGCAAACCCGACCTACATCGCTCCATTTTTTTATATTTCTAATAAAGGGGAGAAGCTTTTTCAACAGGCTTATAATTTTACCCTCAGACGATCTGAATATTTACAACTTTTACACCTTTTAAGATTCCCAAGTTTACTTGTTTTAGAATTAAAACCATCGGGAAATTTGTCGTCCCAAAGTATTTCATGTCTTTCGTGGGTTGAAATGTAAAAACTGTAACTATTCAGGTTGCCCTCTAATATCGCTAAAAAACGCGAATCGTTAACTATTTTGTCCTATTCGTATGATTTCGTGTAATTCGCGGGCTGAACAGGCAAACGATTTTTTCAATTTCTCTGCGCCCTCCGCGTCTCTGCGTTAAA
>CAJVYQ010000038.1 GCA_913009825.1 uncultured Deferribacteres bacterium | reverse complement strand
GCGGAGGGCGCAGAGAAATTGAAAAAATCGTCTGCCTGTTCAGCCCGCGAATTACACGAAATCATACGAATAGGACAAAATAGTTAACGATTCTCGTTTTTTAGCGATATTAGCGGGCAACCTGAATGGTTACCTAATTTCTTTCTCTTCATGTCTCTTAGTGTCTTCCCTGCCCGATGCAGGCTGGGTGCCTTTGTGGCAAATGTTTATGAATAATTCAAGCTAAAGAATCAAGTCAGAAATGAAATAAATAAAAAGTACTTAATTTATGCTTGACAATTATATTTTAAGATATTAAACTATCTCATAGTTTCTTTTCTATAAAAAATAACCCATGCATTATTGACCGGAGTCTCGATCATGAAAGAAATATTAACCGGAAATTATCGATTAGTTAAGCATTTGAACAGTTCTGTAATCCTGAATTTGATACGAACGTGTTCTCTTATTTCAGGCGCAGATCTGGCAAAAATCACGAAAATGCGCCCTTCCACCATTATGAAAATTCTCAAAAATCTGGAAAGAGAAGGGTTGATTGTAAAAGCCGGAATAGGGAATTCGACGCGCCTGGGAGGAAGGCGTCCCACCCTTTGGGAAATTTGCGGTAGTTATGGTTATGTCGTTGGTCTGCAATTGGAATTGAATGAAATTCATGCAGTGCTTTTGGATCTGAATTCAAAAATCATCGAAGAAAAAGATATCAGAATAAAAAAGTTGAATTCTATATCCGACATTGAGAGTAAAGCCATCGAAATTATTGATGATCTGCTTTATGCAAAAAAGATAAGCCGCCGGCATTTGTTGGGATTAGGAATCGGGGTGTCCGGTTTGGTGGATTTTAAAAATGGCACAATCATTAAAACCAGCCTTCTGCCGCGAAAGGAACAACCGATTTTACTGGAGAAAGCGTTAAAAAAGCATTTTGATTTTCCTATCTATATCGAAAATGATGCAAATACCGCCGTGCTTTCCGAAAAATGGTTCGGTCAGGCCCAAGGAGTCAATCAGGTTGTTTTTACACTTGTTGTGGTTGATGTGGATGTTTTCGGTATCGGATTTGGTCTCGTATTAAATAATCGCATTTATCGCGGTGCGCACATGTTTGCCGGTGAGACTAACCCATTTTTCTATAGTCTGAGAAAATTTTTGCAACAATGTTCGGTTGGCGATTCGGGGAAAAAAGTTAAATTGGGCGGCAAACAGATAGATATTGAAAATGTAGATCTTTCTGTTCTGATAGAATTGTTAAAATCAAAAGATGAAACCACAATTTGCATTTTTAAAAAAATGGGGCAAGTTATTGGTAAAGAATTGACCTGTGTGATAAATCTGTTAGATCCTGATATGGTTATTATCGGCGGTGAAATTGCCAAAGCAAAAAAATATATTATTGATCCGATTTCTGAAACCATTAAGAAAGAGTTGCTCTCGGATATTAACCGTGATTTTAGAATAGTTGCTTCTTCTTTACCGGGATATTCTGTTTCTTTAGGTGCAGCTTCGTTAATTTTGCAAAGGATTTTTCAGGAACCTGTGGTAGGTACGAAAGAGGTTTGAACGGTAACATAAAAAATATTGACAGAGATAAATAATGCATCGTTATCAAAATAATCCGATTCTCACCTTCCCTGTACGAGCTTTTTCAACACGGCGCTAATTTCGCCCAATTGGCCGCTCAGTATTCTGTTGATTTTCAATAGCGGTGTAGCCAAACAGTTTATCACCCGGTGTACATTGGACGACGAGTTCAGGAATGTCGCTTTTCCCCTGAAAAAGAATAAGAACCGGAATTGAGCGATTGCAGGGCGATTCGCTGAATTGCCAACAGTATTTACACTAAAAAATGAAAACCCGTTTGGTAACGGCAGCAAGCTGTAAAACAAAAGGATCACTCAATTCAGGAAGAAATAAAAACAAGGAAGCTTGAATGCGATATGGTCGTTTCAGTGAGGATGGAAAAGAATTTATAATCGAAAATGTAGCTACTCCCAAACCGTGGATCAATTATATTTACAATTGTGAATATTTTTCCACCATTTCCAATAATGGCGGTGGAATCAGCTATCATAAAAATCCCCTGCATGGTAGAATTACGCGCTACCGCATTAATGATGTTCCGTACGACAGACCGGGGAAGTATATCTATCTGCGAGACCGGGAAACGGGGGATATCTGGAGTCTTACCTGGCAGCCGGTTGGGCGCAATCCGGAAGCCTATAGAGTGACCCATGGTTTCGGTTACACACGGGTAAGTGCAAAAGTTGCGGAGATTAATTCGCAAGTTGATTTTTTTGTACCGCGAGATCACAATTCGGAAATTTGGCAAACGGTTTTGAAGAATGAATCGGATAGAATTAGAAATCTCTCTGTGTTTGCTTACGTAGAATTGAGTCTTGGTCACGCTCTGGTGGATCTGATCAATCAGTGCGATGATCAACATTTTAACCGGGTTTATTTCGATCGGGATTTGAACGCCCTTTTTGCTACAAAAACATACTGGCTTACCGAAAAACACAGCACCCAGCAGCAAGAGAATAAAGCCTGGGATCAGTGGGTCTATTTTACGTCCAACATTCCTGTCAGCGGTTACGAAACGGTGAGAGAACGGTTTATCGGCTTGTACCGGAATGAAAATAATCCCGAAGCAGTTGAGCTTGACAGACTGTCCAATCAGGATACGGATTTTGGCAATGCCATCGGCGCACTGAAATTTGAAATTGAATTGCAACCCGGTGAAAAAAAAGAAATTGTCATTAATCTGGGCATCATTGCCAAAACTGAATTTTCCGACAAGAAGAAGAGTGAGGTGGAAAGATTCCAAAATGTTGAAAATGTTGCACAATCTTTTGTCGCCGTAAAACAGAGCTGGGAAAAAATTCTCAGCAGTGTGAAAGTGACTACGCCGGATCGAAATACCAATATTTTTCTAAATTACTGGACGCCGTACCAGGCCAGGGTCGCTTTCGATATTGGCCGGGTGGCCAGTTTTTATTATTGGGGCATCAGCCGGGGATTCGGCTTCCGCGATACCGCGCAAGATGTATTGGCCGTGTCTATTTCTGATCCGGAAAAAGCCCGGGAAAGGATTCTGTTATTGGCACGTCAGATGTTCAGCAGCGGCCGGGTATTTCATCATTTTTACAAAGATGGCCAGGGTGAAACCACTCGCCACTGTGATGATCCGCTTTGGTTCATCTTCGCCGTAACCGAATACCTGAAAGAAACCGGCGATATGGAAATAGTAAACCGGGTCGAACCGTTCGTTGATCAAAAATCGGGAACGATTCTGGATCATCTTAAAGCTGTATTGCAATTTGTAAAAAACAATCTTGGCGCTCATCATTTGCCTGTTTTTGGCCGCGGTGACTGGAACGATACGCTGGATTATATCGGCGGCGATGATGGTGGTGAGAGTGTTTGGGGCGGTATGTTTTATGTCGTTATGTTGAATGATCTCATTGAGCTGCTGTCTGTTTTGCAGGAAACTATTACGCGACAAGAAGCTGAGAAGTTGTGCAATATGATCCGGGATTCCATCAACAAAAATTGCTGGGATGGGGATTGGTTTATCAGGGCTTTTGGGGACAATGGTAAGAAAATTGGTTCAAAAAGCAATAAATACGGCAAAATATTTTTGAACCCACAAGCCTGGGCGGTTTTAGGTAATGTTGCAGAGAAGGGAAAGTTGCAAAAAGCCATGGCCAGCGCACGCCATCATCTCGATACTGAATTCGGCCCCAAAATTTGTGTGCCTGCATTCAGGGAAATCGATCCGGCTATCGGTCTGGTTACCCGCTGTGTTGCCGGCAAAAAAGAGAATGGAGCTGTTTTTTATCATCCAACAACCTGGGCGATTCAGGCGGAATGCCTGCTGGGACACGGCGATATTGCGTATCAGTATTACCGGAAATTACTGCCAAATTCGATAGATTCGGACCGGTTTCAGACCGAGCCTTATGTCTATCCGCAATACATTACCAGTGATGAGCACCCAACTGCCGGAATGGCCAGCCACTCCTGGCAAACCGGAACGGCAGCATGGATGTACCGGGTTGCCATCGATTACATGCTGGGTGTGCGTGCTACTTATCAGGGATTGCTGATCGATCCGGTCATTCCTTCCCATTGGCCGGAATTCAGCATGGAAAGAATTTACCGGGGAACAAGATATATGATTCACGTTGTCAATCCGGATCATGTGGAAAGGGGAATAAAAGAGATTGTCGTGGATGGCAGAAAAGTAAAAACTGCGGTTTTAGCCATTTCGAACCGGAAAATATGCAGCGTTGATGTAGTAATGGGGTGATGGATTTATAAGTTGAATAGATGTGAAAATAGAATAAAAACAGGTAGGTGAACATGCGAATAAAAATCATGTTTCTTTTGTTACTGTTCGGCATCTTTGCATGCTCTTCTGAAAATGGGAACGTAGCAAATTCTTCCGGTAGTGCGATAAAACCGTTTCCGGAACCTAAAATCCCCTTTTCGCCGAAACAGTATGTGTGCTACAAAACCAACATCCCCATCGATATCGATGGTAAAATGAAGGAACCGGTTTGGCAAAAAGCGGAGTGGACTGATGATTTTGTCGATATTGAAGGCGCGTTGAAACCAAAGCCGCGATTCCGCACCCGAAGCAAAATGTTGTGGGATGATCGGTATTTTTATGTGGTGGCCGATATTACCGAGTCTGATGTGTGGGCAACTCTCAAAAAACGGGATTCGGTTATTTATCATGATAACGATTTTGAAGTATTCATCGATCCAAATGGCGATACTCATCGTTATTACGAATTGGAGATCAACGCTTTTAATACCGAATGGGATTTGTTTCTCGATAAGCCGTATCGTGATGATAACCGGATTATGTTTTTTTGGGATATTGGCGGTTTAAAATCGGCGGTACATGTGAAGGGAACAATCAACACACCCGGCGATACCGATAAAAGCTGGACTTTGGAAATTGCCATTCCCTGGGATGTGTTGAAGGAATGCGCCGATAAACCTGCGCCGCCAAAATCCGGTGATCAGTGGAGGATTAATTTTTCTCGTGTGGAATGGAAAGTTTCGGTAGAGAACGGGAATTATATGAAAGTGAAAAATCCAAAAACAGAAAAACCGCTGCCGGAAGACAATTGGGTCTGGTCGCCCCAGGGGATCATCAACATGCACTATCCGGAGATGTGGGGTTTTGTGCAATTCTCCGGAAAAACAGCCGGAACAGGAACCGATTCATTTATTTCCAATCCGGAAGAAGCTGTGAAATGGGCGCTGCGCCAGGTCTATTACCGGGAGAAAACTTATTTTTTGGAACACGGAAAATACTGCGAAAAATATTCCCGATTTGGCCTGGATGACCGGCAATTCAAAAATTACATCTGGCCGCCGGAAATCTACATTACTCCTTCTTTATTTGAAGTCATTGCAAAAAGCAAAAATGGCGGAAAAAGTTGGCATATTACCCAGGACGGCCGGGTTTGGCAGGAGTAGTTAGATTCTGATTGAATTTATTGAACACCACCCGGACCCCTCGATTTCTAAATCACCCCTTGTGGGGGGGTATTCGACCCATCTGAATATAAAAAAACCACAAGAACTATTTATAGAGCCTGAATTAAGCGATTGTAGGGCGATTTGCTTAATCGCCGACACAGGATTCGCACTAAAAAATGAAAACCCGTTTGGTAACAGCACAAAGCTTAAAAACAAGAGAATCGCTTAATGCAGATAAAATTTATAAAATGGTAACACTTTAGTCCTTTGAAAAACTGTGTCTTTTATGACGCTCTTACTTGATGCATCTGTCCCGATAGGGAAAAAATGTTTATAGCCTGAAACATTCATTCACTGCGAAGGCACAGAGACAAAAAGCAGTTATAAACTAGATGTTCAGACCTTGTTAAATTTGATAAATATTAGGTTGAATAAGCGGACAAAAATCATAATGAATTTGCACTATATATTGTGTAAGTACTTGTTTTTTAATTTAAAATCAAACATCTTGTTTGAATTATAATCTTATTAAAAAGTAGGAAACTAAACAGTTTATAAAACAAGCAAGATGCATGTTTTCCACTTTTTGTTCAGACACTATATAAAAAGTATCTTTTATTTTCAGAATCAATAATTCCGCAGGAAGTGCAGCGTTGAATTTTATTCGGAGGTAAATTTTTTTGGCTCTCTCTTTCATTGACTGGTTCATCGTTGTCGCAACATTTTTTCTGATGGTTTACGGCGTTGTATTCAGCAAAAAATATATGCGCGGTGTAGTGGATTTTTTAGCGGCAGGTCGCACGGCGGGAAGATATATTATCAGCATTGCCATGGGGATGGCCATGTTAGGCGCAATCAGCGTTATCGGCGAGTTTCAACTGTTTTTCAAATCCGGTTTCTGTATGAAATGGTGGGAACTTTCGATGGCCATGGCCATTCTCGCTGTCACGGTTTCCGGATGGATTGTCTACCGTTTTCGCCAGACCCGCGCATTAACCATGGCGCAGTTTTTTGAAATGAGGTACAGCCGGAAATTTCGCATATTTTCCGGTATTCTCGCCTGGATTTCCGGTATTATCAATTTTGGCATATTTCCGGCCGTTGGCGCCCGGTTCTTCATTTATTATACCGGAATACCCATCAGTTTCCCTGTATTTGGCATAGAAGTATCAACTTACGTAGTGATGATGCTTTTCCTGATCATTGTTGCCCTGTCTTTTGTTTTTGCCGGCGGACAAATTGCAATTATCATCGCGGATTTTATCCAGGGCGTTTTTACAAATGCGGTTTTTGTCATTCTAATTCTGTTTTTCTTTTTTACTTTCGATTGGTCACAAATTTATAATGGGTTAATCCATGCACAGACTGCTCCCAATGCGTCTCTCATCGATCCGTTTAAGACCGGTCAGGTGGATGATTTTAATTTCTGGTATTTCATTATCGGCCTAATCGGTTTTATTTATAATTTCATGTCATGGCAGGGAACGCAGGCGTATAATTCATCGGCTAAAAGTGCGCACGAAGCAAAAATGGCACAGGTGCTGGGCAATTGGCGCAATTACCCTCGCAACCTTTTTCTGGTATTCATTCCGGTGATTGCCATCACGGTGCTGAACAATGCGGATTTTGCCCCGGTTGCCGACAAAGTTAATGCGGTTTTGCATACTGTCGGTTCCACCGAAATTCAAACCCAAATCCGGGTACCGCTGGTGTTGCGTTTTATTTTGCCCACGGGATTGCTGGGCGCATTTGCCGCCGTCATGTTGGCGGCGTTTATCAGCACCCATGATACTTATCTTCACTCCTGGGGCAGTATTTTTATTCAGGATGTTATCATGCCGTTTCGCAAGAAACCTTTTGCACCGGAACAGCATATCCGTGTTCTGCGGTTCTCCATCATCGGCGTGGCTGTTTTCGTCTTCTTTTTCAGTCTGTTGTTTAAGCAGTCGCAAAACATTTATCTATTTTTTGCGGTTACAGGCGCCATCTTTGTGGGCGGTGCCGGGTCTGTCATCATTGGCGGTTTGTATTGGAAGCGGGGAACCACGGCCGCGGCCTGGAGCGCCATGATTACCGGGTCGGGAATCGCTATTTTAGGCACAGTACTGACAACTATTTACAAAGATTTCCCTGTTAACGGTCAGTGGTTTTGGCTGATCTCCATGGTTGGTGCTTCATTAACATATCTGCTGGTTTCATTGTTCGGGAAAGAGAGTGTTCACGATATGGATAAATTATTGCATCGGGGGAAACACGAACTCAAAGGGGAAATGAAAATAGTCGATGCCGTTCCGGCAAAAGGATGGAAAGTGCTGGGCATGGGAAAAGAGTTTACAAAAGGAGATAAGTTTATCTATATCATTTCGTATGCCTGGATTTTTTTGTGGACTGCTATTTTTCTTATCGGAACCGTTTACAGTTTAACTCATGATGTTGAAGATTATCACTGGCTGACCTATTGGAAATATTATGTTTTCATTTACGCAGTAGTCTCCGCCGTGGTGCTGATATGGTTCACTATTGGCGGTGTGATAGATATGAAATCCATGTTCAAACAGTTAGCGGTTATGAAACGGGATGTAACCGATGATGGATTTGTGGTACGGGAGGAGAATGAGGAATAAATAAAATGAGAAGGCGATAAGAATTAGTTTATTGTCGCAAGAAAATAATTAATTGTCTGTATTTTATCATTCATTATTATTATTTTCGAACAAAATATAGGCAAAAATAATCAGTGAATATCGCTCGGTTCCTCATATTTTATAAGATGAAGAAAAATGAAAACAATTACCGGAATATTGAAAAAATGCTTGACATTGAATATTTTAATTATTATCATTGGTTAATTTTCATAAAAAATAAACTACCAAAAGAATTTTTATTCGATGAAAGTTGCCGGGAAATAGATGAGTTTGTTGATTTAATGCAAAAAACTTCCAAAGTTTTTGATCAATTCTGCAAAATGTGATTTATATTTTTAGAACATACAATATGTTGACAAACGCCCCGGGGGAAACTTTGGAAGTTTAATTAATCAACAGAATCATAGATTATTGGGTTCATGAAAATGTATCTGAAATTTGTCCTGCAACCCGGATTAACAATTGGTAAATAAATCGCATTTGACAGTATAAAAAATGAAGAAAGTCTTTGCCGGTAAAAAAAATATTCGTAACTATTCAGGTATGCCGGTTTCCTGATGTAAGATTAGTCTTCGACTGATTTTATCCCAAGCAAGTCGAAGGGGGGGTTCAGTCTGGCTTGGAAAGCCATGCTGAGCGAAGTCGAAGCGTGATTAAAGTTAATAAATAGAGTATACCTGAATAGTTACAGATATTTTTAAAATACAAAGGAGGAATAGAAGAATTAGAATGGATTCTTTTTAAAAAAAATATTAAATTATTGTCAAATATAAATTGATATAAGGAATTTACCGACGATTCCTTATTATCCCGGAATATCACAATCCTGCTATTTATGAAAATGCTTTTAAACTCTGATTTAAAGGTAATTATGTAACATCTGCAATTAATTTTTTGAACTAAAAAAAAGTTGGAGACTCCTATGTTACGAAGAAAAATGATTTATACGGCTATACTATCTTTATTATTTCTCATATCGGGTTCTGTTGTTTATGCAGCTAATTCAGCTACCGTTGTCGGGTATGTGAAGGACGCACAAAGCGGTGATCCGCTCCCGGGTGCAAATGTTTTATTAGTCGGTACGAGTATTGGCGCAGCCTCGGATAAGAATGGGAAATATGTTATTCAAAGAGTTCCGGCGGGTTCCTATACTCTTCGTGTCACCTATATTGGATATAAGCGAATGGAGGTACCGATTCAGGTTCGTGAAGGTGAAAGACTGGAAAAAGATATTAAACTTAATTTTGTTACCATACAGGGGAAAGCGGTTGTTGTTACTGCCCAAGCAGAGGGACAAATGGAAGCGATCAATAAGCAGCTTTCTTCCCGTCAGATTGTAAATGTCGTATCATCAGATCGAATTCAGGAACTTCCCGATGCAAATGCAGCCGAATCTGTAGGTCGTCTTCCCGGAGTTTCCGTTTTAAGAAGCGGTGGCGAAGGTAACAAAATTGTTATTCGCGGGCTCTCCCCCAAATATAATGCAGTGATGATAGAAGGTGTTCGGATGGCGCCGACGGATTACAACGATCGGGGTACGGATCTGAGTATGATTTCACCCTATATGCTTGAAGGAATTGAGGTGATGAAAGCAATTACTCCGGATCAGGATGCGGATGTAATTGGGGGTTCGGTAAATTTTAAAATCAAGGAAGCTCGAGCAGGGCTTGGGCAAAAGGGGAAAAGGTTCGGTTATGATTTTATCGGCAGAGGCGGGTATAACGGTCTGAAAAATACGTATAATGATTATAAGTTTGTTGGCGAAATCAGCACCCGCTTATTAGATAGCCGCTTAGGCATTTTGGCGCAGGCGGACATTGAAAGAAGAAACCGGAGTTCCAATGAAATGGGGGCGAGTTACTATTTAAAAGGTCCTGAACTCGGTATAGAAAATCCCGTTTTCATCAGCGGCTTGAACCTTCGTGACATAACCAGAGAGAGGGAACGTTTTGGCGGCACCTTTGTTATGGATTATCGTATTCCGGATGGAAAAATTGCTTTTAAAAACTTCTTCAGTTTTGCGGATACGAAAATAAAGAATAGGGGTGAATCCTATAATGTAGATGGCAACACACATGATTATGCTACTACTGATACACGAAATAAATTAAACGTAATGACAAATGTCCTGAATTACGAACAGCAATTTTCATGGGCAAAGGTTGATGCACAACTTTCTCACACATTTTCTGAAAATGAAGCTCCTGATAATTTAACATTTAATTTTGAGGAAGTGACGGCCTTAACCAATGTCAATCCAAAATCTTATCCAACACTCATTCCCAGCTTTGCAAAAAATGAGTATGAACGAGCCTATCTACGTACCATTGCAGAATTTAGTAATCATTCAAAAGACCGGGCAATGGCCGCAAGTGCAAATTTAGAAATGAATTATAATTTGTCTAAACAAATTACAGGCAAATTAAAATTTGGCGGAAAGTATCGATATAAAGACCGCAGTTATGATTATAATTGGGCTGGCGGGCCTCTATTTTTGGGCAGCGGTGTTGGCACCCGCGCGGCAATTTTAAATGCATTTCCCTGGATGTTAAAGACTATTCCTGATGCCAATTCCAATCTTTATTATTCTGTTTTTGTTGACAATTCTTACAATTCCGGTACTTTTCTGAACGGAGATTACACACTTGGACCTGTGGCTGATATTGATTTGATGCATAAAGTTATGAAAGTTATTAAAAAAGTGAATGAACTGGAAGCGTATCATCCGAATAAATATAGCAGCACAACGAGTGATTATTCAGGAAACGAATATTTAAGCGCCGGGTATATTATGACCGATCTGAATATCGGTTCGACTATCAAAATCATTCCCGGTGTTCGCTATGAGCATTTGAAAACATCTTATACCGCGCCCCGGGGAAATTCTTCATATACAGGTTCCGATATATTTTATCATCATACGGATACGACAATGGTGCGAACCAATGATTATTGGTTACCTATGGTTCAAGTCCGTTATAAACCGCTTCATTGGTTCGATGTTCGATTTGCTTATACAAATACACTTTCCAGACCGAGTTTCAATCAAATCACTCCCCGATATAACATTTCTATTACTGCGGTTTCCTGGCACAATTACAAACTAAAACCTTCTCTATCAGAAAATTTTGATCTTTATTTTTCCGTTCATGAAAATCATATCGGTCTGTTTACCTTGGGTGGTTTTGTTAAAAATATCAAAGACTTAATTTATCCCACAAAAGAAATAATTGTTGATCCTGCCCAATATGAATTGCCGGAATTTACAAAAGATTTGGAAATAAATACGTCCATGAATAATAAATTAAAAGCAGAAGTTAAAGGTATTGAAATTGACTGGCAAACCAACTTTTGGTATTTACCCGGTTTTCTCAGAGGATTGGTGTTCAATGCAAATTATACCCATATCTTTTCCGAAGCAAAATACCCAAGAACGGAGATTAATGTGGAATATGTATTCTATCCCAAATTTGAGATAAAAAAGACCTACTTACAATCCTACTATTCAGACCGGTTGTTAGATCAACCTGATAATATTGTGAATGCAGCTTTAGGTTACGATTTTAAAGATTTTTCTGTTCGTTTATCCATGCTTTATCAGTCGAATATTTTCAAAGGAAGCAATTTTTGGCCGGAATTGCGCAGGCAGACTGATGACTATTTACGCTGGGACCTTTCCATCAAACAGGATTTACCTTGGTTTGGGCTTCAATTTTACTGCAATGTAAATAATCTAACCGGCGCTCTTGATATTGATTTGAATCAGGGAAACCTTTTTCCGGCAGCGGAACAACATTATGGTAAAACCGTTGATCTGGGTCTTCGCTGGAGACTGTAAGAGGTTTTTAACAATGAATTCAATTGAGAAAGGAGGTGGTAAACGCAATTACTTCAATCCGAAAATAAAACATGAACACTAAAAAAAGGAGGTGGTAAGAAAAAAAAATAGTTTTTAGTATTGATTGAAAAAATTTAAAAAAGGAGGATCCAAATGAAATCGAAGTATTTAGTATTATTCATGTCCGTAGTTTTAATTGCATTTATGCTGCCGTTTCAATCATTTGCCCAGGCTCCCGATACGCTTGATGTGCCTTTTATGATTGATAATAATCCTCTTGGCGCCATTAACAAATTCATCCTTGGCGATACAACAGTAACAGGTGAGCGGAATAATATCAACCGGGTATATCGTTTAGGACGAGGGAATATTTATATGTTTGACAGCAGAATGGATGTATATTTTCCCCTCAATCTGATTGCTGAAGATGACGACCCCGCCAATCCCACATCCCCGCCTGTTCTTGCTCGTGGTATCTTGGCGGATGGAAGTGCTCCAGGTGTCCTTGTCCGGGTTTACAAAGGAGACGCAACATTTAAAAACCTGTATTTTATGAGTATTCGTCCTGATCAATCCCCGGCGGGTTGGACTACTGCAATTCAATTACAGGCTGACAGCGCCAAAACTTTTGTTGATCACTGTGTCTTTGATGGTTGGACTTCTTCGATCAATAAAAATTGTATTCGGCCTTCAGTGACTGTCACAAATTGTGTATTTAGAAATGGAATTCAGCCAACCTCATGGTTTGGTGGTAACGGAGGTTTTTACAGTAATACAACACCTACAGATTCTGTTATCCTGGTCAACAATACTTTTTTCAATTGTGGATCCTATTTCTTTGTGCCGAATAGAGAAATCTGTAACTATGTTCGCATAGATCATAATACAATATTCACAAATCATGTGAATATATTTTATGCTCCGTATGTGAGCAATGCCTTCTATTCAAATAATATTTTTTACGGTGTAACTGCCATGGGACAAAGACAGGTTGAAATAGACGGTGGATGGTTCGATTGGGATGGTGAACTTTCGGCTATCTTCAGTATCGATACCATCGCCGCTGATGTTGCAACCCGTGAAGGTATCACAGAAGCAGACAGAATTGTACATGTTGAAAATAATGCTTATTTCTGGCCGCAACAGATGGTTGATTTTTGGGCCAATGCCGATACGCTTACGGCTCCGCAATGGATTAATGCCAGAACCCAGGCGATGTTGGATGATGACGCCAATTATCCGGGACTACTTGTTGCAAATAATCTGAATGTGGATCCCGGATTTAATGCAGCTATGATGAGCCAGGTTGATAGTGTTATGAAATATGTAATAAAATTGCGCGACGGAACACAAACGGACTATCGTCATTACTTTTATGCCGGTCCTGGCGTACCTCTGTTCCCGCCAACCTGGCCGTTACCTGAAGATCTTACTTATTCCAATACAGACCTTATGACTGCCGGCAGTGATGGTTTACCTTTGGGAGATTTGAATTGGTACCCTGATAAAAAAGCACAATGGGAAGCATTGCAGGTAGGCGTTGAACTTGAAGGGAACGAATCACTTCCTGTGGATTTTTCACTGTCACAGAATTTTCCCAATCCGTTTAACCCTGTAACTTCGATAAAATTTGGGCTTAAAAAAGCCGAGCAGGTAAAATTGGCTGTTTACAATATGTTGGGTCAAAAGGTAAGGACTCTTGTTGATAAGAAGCAACAAGCTGGTTATCATACGGTTTCCTGGAATGGCTTGAATGATGCCGGAACAAAGTTGTCCAGTGGCATCTATTATTATCGTCTTGAGACCGATTCCTTTTCGGCAACGAAAAAAATGTTATTGCTGAAATAACATTTTGTGGTAACTATAATTTTTGCCGGTATATTGAAATGAAGTTGTAACAAAAGGTGGGGTTGGAAGAAGCGTTAACTTCCAGCCCCATACTTTTTTATTTCTGTTTTTACTCACTTATATTTTTATCCCGAATAATTTTTTGTATTTTTACTGGAAGTTGCCCCGACACTTCGGGATTAATTATTCAATACTAAGTGTTTTAACGAAATCTCCATTTTTCTGTCATTCCTGCCGTGCCGGAACAGAGTGTTGCAAAATAGAGTCAATAATTCCAAATTGTTGTTCCCTGCCCGAGCAGACACATGGCAGCCGCTTGCCCAAGGCAGCCTGAACCTTCCCTTTACTCTATTCATAGATCAGAATTATGATACAAATATGAATAATATTACAAGCGCGCTTTATCGGGATTTAAACCCGGGATCAATATTCCCCGCAGCAGAGCAGCAATACGGCAGAACAATTGACATGGGAATCAGGTGAAGGTTGTAATAGAATGTCCTGTTAATGAATCGGCTCAAACCACTGCCTTAGATAGTGGAATTATAAACGGTTTTACCATTTTCATTCATTAACGCCTTAACGAAAACTTTTAAATAGCAACAAATGAGGTAGAGCTTTTGCCCAGACACTAATGATCAGAGCAATTCGTAAAATGAAAAACTACATGCAATCACTATTAAAAAATGAAAAGGTGATTATGTCAACTCTACAATATTTTTACAGCAAAGCAGATGTCACACCAAAAGAATCTGTTCCGCTGGCGGGATATGCCAATCGTTCCGGAACATCTAAAGAAGTGCATCGGCCTTTATCCAGCCGTTGTCTGGTTCTCAGGAGGGATGAAATTACGGTTTGTCTCATCGTCAATGATTTTATGGAGGTCCCGCCGGAGATTGTGCAAGAAATTCGTAACGAAATTTCGCGGCAGACCGGTGTTAATTACGATGGAATTATCATCACGTCAATTCACACCCATTCCGCTCCTTTGCTGGAATATAGTGCCGGCGAAGCAACGAAGCGATATATTCAGTTTGCCATCGGCCGGATTACGGAAAATGCTGTTGAAACGATTCTTAAAAGAAACCTATTCGACGCAGGAGAAATCAAGATCGGCCGCGGCAGATGTGAAATCGGCGCCAATCGCAAATTGATTATTCCTGAAAAAGGGCCGGCTTATCGGATTTCTGATCCGCAGAGAATCAGGGATGAAGAAGTTATAATCCTGCAAATTTTGGATGAAAACGGAGCGCATCCGGTTACTCTTTTCAATTATGCCTGTCATCCGGTAACCTTAGGATTCAACAGCTTATTTGTGTCGCCGGATTTTCCCGGCAAGGCAAGAGAAATTGTTGAGACAGCTTTTGGAGGAAATGCGATTTTTTTGAACGGCGCCGCAGCCAACATCAATCCACTTACCGAGAAACATACCGATCCGAAGAAAGCCGATGAGTACGGTGAGAAACTGGGCAATGCAGTAGTTCGTACTGTGTTGCAGAAAGTTACTTCCGAAATCGATTTAAATTATTTAACCAAGAAAATTGAGGTTCCTTACCGGGATCAAAATATTATACTTGATTTCATTAAAAATGAAGTAAAACGAAAATCCAGGCAGATAACGGAATTCTATCACTGGGAAGCAGATTTGAGACGATGGGCGGACAAGATTACGGCCTTGCTTGAATGTGGAAATATGCAAAATTTTTTCCGGTTCGAAAATACTGCTTTGAAGCTTGGCCCTGCGCCGTTCTTTTTTACGCAGGGAGAATTGTTTGTGGAGTACCAGCTTGCGCTGAAAAAACAGTTTCCGGCATATCCATTATTTTGTGTCGGTTACACGCATGGTGAGGGCGCTTATATCCCGACGGCGAAAAATTTTGCAAAGAACGGATACGAAACGGATCAGGCCTATATTTATCAGGGATTGCCATCTCCTTTCACAAAAGATATCGAAGAAATTTACATGCGGGAAAGCGTAAATTTAATAAAAAACGTTTTGGAACTCCGGAAAGGATAATCTTATCTGAAATGTCAATTATCGATTGGTTTATAGTCGGATTGTTTACAGCGCTTTCCCTTGTTGTCGGCTCCATTTATGCGAAAAGCGCAGCAAAAAAAGGTCGCGAAAGTTTTTTCGCCGCAGAAAGAAATTTGTCCTGGTGGGCTCTGGGAGCATCAACTGCTGCCACATATCAATCCGGGCAGGGCGGCTTTGTCATGCTCATCTTTCTGTTTGCCCTGGCCGGCAACTGGCTGTGGTGGGCGCAGTGGATCATCTGGATGCCTTTGGTTGCCGTAATCTGGTCCAGGATGTGGTCGAGAATGAAAATTGTAACTACTGCCGAACTTATCGACATCAGATACGGCGGCAAAACCGCCTATATCGCCAGGAAGGTTTATGCGATTGCCATGTTCAGCTTTTCGATTATCACCATTGCCTATATCACCGGTTTCTTCGCAAAAACCGTTGCCCCCCTGGTGCCAATCCCTACTTACCGGATCCTCATCCTATTCGGTTCGCTTACTATGATTTATACTCTGCTTGGCGGTCTGAAGGGTTCGGTGATGGTTTCCGTGATTCAAATGGGAATCATGATTGCCGGCAGCGCAATATTTTTATTCATGATTATTCCACAAAACGGGGGCTGGACTGCAATACTTGATAAAGCAGGGATGATCAGAAACCGGCAACTGTCTTTAAATCCGGTATCGGATATTACACCGCCGTTGACGCTGCTGATGTTTATCATTCTCGGTTTGTTTTTCGCCGGTTCACCCACGGCTGGCGAGGGAATGACAGCGCAGCGATTTATGGCGGCTAAAAGCGAAAAACATGCCATGGGCGGACAGCTCTTCAGCGCATTAATTTCACTTAGTCTGCGTATTTTACCGCTTGTCGGCATGGGGATTGTCAGTATTACACTTTTCTGGAGTTCTGATCTGGCCGGTAAATTCGGCGCCATGCCGGCCGGTTTTAAATTTATTGACGATCCCGCTTATGTCTGGGGCGAATTGATCAAAGCGAGCAGGCTGCCTGCAGGCTTTGTGGGAATCCTGGTTGGCACGGAGGTGCTGGCATTTATGTCTACACTAAGCGCTTTGCTTAACTGGGGCAGCAGTTTTATTGTTAATGATATTTACCGGGAATTATGGCCGTTGCGCAGTGAAAAGCAAGAAGTTGTGATGAGCAGACTTACTACATTGTTCTCATTTATTTTAGCTTCTTTTGTGGCAATTCTTTTTGTAGATGATATGGTGAGCTGGTTTATTTTTATAAATTCGGTGGTGGTAATCTTTTGGCTGCCTCTGGCTTATTTCCGCTTTTTCTGGCCCCGGTTTAACGCCTGGGGAGAATTGGCGGCTACCATCCTTGGTATTCCGCTTTCCGTCTTTTTTTGGTTTATTCTGGATTTTGAGCACAAACCGATCTGGAAAGGCACCGGTTTGTTGTTTGTTATCGCTTTGTTAACAATTCTTCTAATGACACTTTTAACACCGCCTGAAACCGAAGAGACGCTGACAGGATTTTATAAAAGATGCCGTCCTCCAATTGGCTGGAAAAAGTATAAAAAATTATATCCGGGCGTAACCAAAGATGATCCCACGTTTGGCTATCAGTTCATAAGTAGTTTGTACGGAATTTTAGCCTGCTTTGGTCTGGCGATGTCAACTAACGCCATCTTTATGGAAAATTGGCTGATAGTCTTTGCCGGTCTATCGGGGGCTGTGGGCTTTGGTTATTTAATGATCAAACGGTCTATGTTTTAGTATTTATCTCCGGCTTATTAGATTACCTTTATAAGCTGTTTCCAGTGTTCATCCGTCATCGCCCAGCCCGTAAACAACACAATTCCGTCAGCACCGCCTTTCAGAGCATTGGTAACCGCGAAAGGCAGCTCTGCCGGTTTTAGCATGGCAATATGCAAACCGCTGTATAACGGGATATTGGCGGGCAATTCTTTTTTCCCTTCTGCAGTGACCTTTTTTATCCAATCCACACCTTCATTATAATATTTATGATACATCATGGGCAGGACGCCATCCAGATTCCATTTCGGCCAATCCTGCCGCACCAGGCGTCGGGCAATATCAGGTGAGGGGAATACGGCCGCGGTGATTTTTTTATTTTTTTTATGAACCGCTTCGGCACATCGATTAACCAGTTGCGTAAGGCTGTCATATCGGAATTGTCTCCAGGCTTCACTTTTTGTCGGATCCGGTAAATCGAAAGGATCGATACCTTCTTTTTCTTTGAAAGCCTCGCGGCAGGTCGGGCAGTAACAAAAATCATATTCCGGATATTCTTTGTCCTGAACAAGATTATATTTGGCTTGAAGACCGACCGGCAAAATTACATCAATATAGCGAATATAATCCAGATGTACACCTGTCAATCCATCGGTTTCTGCAGAATCGCTTACCCGGTTTACCATGTATTCCCGAACTTCCGGTTTCGTGGGGCATAACCATTTATATTGAGGAATGTACGGGGGTTTATCCAGAGAAGAATCTCCGTTTCTACTCACGGTAAACCAATCCGGATGTTCGTTCATGATCTCTTCATCAACACATTCCAGGGAACGAAACCAATGGTGAATTTCCAGGCCTTCACGATTGGCAAGTGGAATCAGGGAAAGAATATCTTCTTTTTTGTCGCCATAAATCAGAACAGCATCGATATGATGAGATCTTAATGTTGAAAATGTTTTTATCCAATCTTCTTTTGTCACATCCTTTCTTCCCGACATCCATGCCCAATTTTTATACTTCTTTTTCCCACCGGAACAAGCTTGTAATAAAAAATTGCCGGAAGTTAAACTTACTGCCGCAAGTCCCATTGTGCGGAGAAATTCTCTTTTCTTCATGGCTGTTCCATTTCTCTTTAATTCGAAATTATTCAGATGGATTCACTTTTTAATATACGGGAGGCCGGATAGGTTGTCAAGTGAAAAATATGATTTTGCATTTTATTCTTTCTGGCGAATTCTCAGGAAACTTCAAGTTCATATCTTGAGATTTTTTATTCTTAACTTTTTCATGTCTTACGTACTACAGTGAATCCTAAAGGATATTAACACATTTAACCTAATTTCGTAACATTTTAGTTTTTTGATGAAATCTGCGTCCTCGATCGTCTCTGCGTTACAGAGCGCCTGTTTTTTTACGCAGAGACCGCAGAGAAATTGAAAAAATTGGAATTGAAAATTGTTGGCAACTATTTAATTCCTTACCGAAAACTCTGTTTTTCTATTATTCCCGTATGATTTAAGCGGCCTGTCTGTTGCAGACATGCCGATAAAAGCATTCGGGAAAGACAGGCTGCTTAATAATTGTTGTTTTTCAAAAAACTAAATTGTTTCAAAAAAACAGTTTTATTTTTCCATGTTATTGCTACATTGTAACTACCCGGGTATGCTTATTGTTTGAGGTGCAGGAAGCCTTCGACTGAGTTTATCCTGGAGCCCTTCGACACAAGCTCAGGATAAACTTGCCGAAGGGATCAGGCCGGCTTAAATAGCCATGCTTAGCGGAGTCGAAGCGTAATTCATGGAGCATACCTGAGTAGTTACGCTGCAATTAAAGAAATACCTAATGAATTATTTGACTACTTAGAGTCTGTCCGAATTTGTCATTCCCGCATGCTTTTAGCGGGATCCATTGCTGCCTTCAGGCAGATTCCCTGTCTGCAACAGGCAGGCGGCTTAAAGATTGCCGGCTAATGCAAAAAAGGAAAAATAATGGCACAAACATCCCGTGAAATTGTGACCCGATGTTTGAAATTTGAAACGCCCGAGCGGATACCGAGAGATATCTGGCTGCTGCCGTGGGCTCATATTTACCATCCGAAAACAGTTGATATATTGCAAACCCGTTTTCCAAGCGATTTTGTTACCACACAATATTTTTATTCGCCCTCTTCGCGCGTAAAGGGCGATCCTTACAAAGTTGGCTGTTATACCGATGAATGGGGCTGCATTTTCAAAAATATTCAGGAAGGTATTATTGGCGAAGTGGAAACGCCCATCATTCCGGACATTGCCGACTGGAAATCGGTGCAGCCGCCTTATGAACAGTTGCAGCAAATGAATGTAAAAGATGCTTACGACCAGATCAGTCGTTATTATGATTCTACCGATAAATTTGTGCTGGCAAATACCTGTCCCCGGCCGTGGGAGCGCTACCAGTTTCTGCGCGGCACGGAAAATGCCATGATGGATGTGATGTTCCCGCATGAAGGCGGCCGCGACCTGCTCCGGACCATTCACGAGTTTTATCTGAAAGAGATGGAATTTTGGCTGAAAGCGGATGTAGACGCAATCATGTTCATGGACGACTGGGGCGCACAGGATCAATTGCTCATTCCGCCGCGAGCTTTTTAAACCGCTCTATAAAGATTATTGCGATATGGCCAAAGCCAATGGCAAATTTGCTTTTATGCACTCCGATGGCCATATTTCCGAAATCTACACAGAGTTAGTTGAGGTTGGCGTGGATGCAATCAACTCGCAACTGTTTTGCATGGATATGGTTGAATTGGCAAAAAGCGTGAAGAGTAAAATCACTTTCTGGGGCGAAGTAGACAGGCAGCATATTTTGCCCTCGAAAAATCCACAGGACGGACGGGATGCTGTGCGTACAATCGCCAAACATCTGTATGATCCCAGAGGAGGGATCATTGCCCAGTATGAATTTGGCGCAGGCGCCAATCCGGAAACAGCCATCGCTATTTTTGAGGAATGGGAAAAAGTAAACAGCGAAAACAGAAAAAATTTGTAGAAAGATGAGACTGATCTTATAGTTTCATTTAATAAATACAAGGTGATTCACAGAATCGCCTGCAGAATTTATTAGATATATTTTTCCGGAGCAGTCGATGAAGAACAAAAGAATAGGATCTTTTATCATTTTTATCCTGCTTTTTGCCGGTACGGCAAATGCAGGTGAAGATCATTCAACTTCGGCCATCACAAAAGTGGTTTTGTTGGGTACCGGCAATCCTAATCCGGATCCCAATCATGCGGGACCGGCTACGGCCATTGTGGTGAATGATACGCCGTACATTATCGATTTCGGCGCCGGCGTAGTACGCCGTGCGGCTGCTGTTTCTCCCCGCTATGGGGGATCGATAAAAGGACTGGCGGTGAAAAAAATAAAACGTGCTTTTTTAACCCATCTCCATTCAGACCATACGGTTGGTTACCCGGATTTAATCCTCACTCCCTGGGTGATGGGTAGGGATGAACCGTTGGAAGTGTATGGTCCCGAAGGGATTATTTCAATGACTGAAAATATTTTATCGGCTTACCGGGAAGATATTCGCTACCGCCTGTACGGACTGGAACCGGCCAATAATCAAGGCTGGCGTGTGCATGCTCATGAAATAAAAGAAGGTGTTATTTATACAGATGATAATGTAAAAGTTGAGGCGTTCGCGGTCAAACACGGTAGTTGGCCCAATGCGTTCGGTTTCCGTTTCACCACACCGGATAGAATCATCGTTATTTCCGGCGATACCCGCCCCTGTGAAAATATTGTGAAATACAGCAAAGGGGCAGATATTCTGATCCACGAAGTTTATTGTAAAAAAACGTACGAGCGGAAAAATGAGTTCTGGAAAAAATATCACGCGCAAAATCATACTTCCACCTACGAATTAGCTGAAATAGCGCAAAAGGCCAGGCCTGGTTTGGTGATTCTGTATCATATCCTGTTTTGGGGCGCAGATGAACAGCAGCTTCTGGATGAAATGAAAGAAAAATATGATGGAAAAGTTGTGGCTGGCAGAGACCTTGATATTTATTGAGGTGACGTCGGTTCTTCATCATAAAGAAGAATTTATTTCGGGATTGATTTAAATGAATGTAATGATCAGGTTACCCACGAACACGAAAAACACTCAAACATTCTTGCGATTATCCCATTTAGTGTATTTTGTGTGTTTCGTGGGCTGAGTAGTTACAATGATATTAAGAAAAAACCGCTTGATTGAAAAATTCTTATTTCAGGAAATGATAATCATGAAAAAAGAAAAATATTTAAAGCTACCGTTGTTTGTTAAACTTCTGGTCAGGTTGCTAAAGAAAAGTTGGTTTCCCCTAGTTTTGATCACAATTCTGTCCGGCCTGAGCTGTCAAAATCAAGTGCACAAGTTCGAAATCGGGAGGAAGGATTTTTTTTGATCGAGGGAAAACCAATGGTGATTAAAAGCGGTGAGCTGCACTCTTCCAGAATTTCACGAGAATACTGGCAGCAACGGCTGCAGATGTGCAAGGCGATGGGGTTGAATAGTAACCGGTCACAGGAGTAAAAATTAACACTCGCCTGAAGCTGAAGCAACAGGCTTAAATATGGAAGCACCCTAAAGGGCGCTTTAGCGTCCTTCCACTTTTGAGCCTGAGGGTTTATCCTCAGGCGGTATTGCTGTCTGTGCTTATATGTTCTGGAATTTTCACGAACCGGAACCCTGACAATTCAATTTTTCCGGCCGGGCGGATGTGCGAAGAATATTATCCCGGCTGGTTCGATCATTGGGGCGGCAAGCATCATACCGGATCAACGGAAAAGATCCTCAAAGATTTAACCTACATGATGGAACATGATGCTTCGTTCAGCATCTACATGGTTCACGGCGGGACAAGTTTTGGCTTTACGGCAGGAGCCAATTATTCGGATCGGTATCTGCCGTAAACCACCTGCTACGATTACGACGCACCCATCAGTGAACCAGAGTGGGCGACGCCAAAATATTTGGCCTACCGGAATCTACTGGCAAAATACCTTGGCTATTTCAGCCAGCCTGAGCCCTTCGGCAAGCTCAGGCTATCCTTGAAAGCCATGCTGAGCGGAGTTGGAGCGTGATTACAGTTAATATTATAGAGCATACTTGAGTAGTTACATTTGCTTTAATAATTTATGATAACAAGATTTAAAATCAAGTCCAATTTTCAAAACAATTTAATACTCCTGCCATTTGCCCTGGCCATGATCATCGCCATGAGCCTGTCCAGGCTGCTACCGGTAATTCCGGGATTGTATTGGATGGTGAATGGAAAGCGGGAACAATCCAGGATTTCTACAAATTTTATGAATAAATTGCAAACATGAAACTACTAGTCATCGAAGACGAACCCGACATGCTCAACAGTATCACATCCTATCTGGCGAAATCCGGGTATGTGTGCGAAATTGCCACTACTTATGCCGACGCGGACGAAAAGCTGTGGCTTTACGAGTATGACTGTATCCTGCTGGATATATCGCTTCCGGATGGGAATGGACTGGAGTTGTTGCGGGAGATTAAAGAGAAAAAAAGTCCGGCCGGGGTCATCATTGTCTCGGCAAAAAATTCGTTGGATGATAAAATTGCCGGGCTGAATCTCGGGGCGGATGATTATCTGCCCAAACCATTCCACCTCAGCGAACTGCAGGCCAGAGTAAATGCGATTATTCGCAGGAAGAACTTTGCCGGGGAAAATGAGATTGTGCTGGAAAATCTGCTGATCGACCTGGACAGCAAAACCGTTAAAGTCGATGCGCATTTCATCACACTCACGCGCAAGGAATATGAAATGCTTCTGTTTTTCGTATCAAATAAAAACCGTGTAATTAGCAAAACTTCACTGGCTGAACATATTTGGGGAGATAATATCGACCAGGTAGATAATTATGACTTTATCTATTCGCAAATTAAAAATTTAAGAAAAAAGCTGAAAGAATTGGGTTCGGCTTTTAACATTCAGGCTGTTTACGGATTAGGATATAAATTTATAGCCAGATGAAATTAGTAAATATCAGCACAAAATATTTTCTTCTTCTACTCCTGACCATATTAACGCTTTGGGCGGTTGTTTTTTATTTTGTCATCAAAAACAGAATTTTTGAAAACGTCGATGAATTTCTAAAAAACAGAAAGGTGGAAATAATTAAAGAAACGGAATCCGATCCTGATTTGTTAAGCGGGAAATTACCCTATAAATCAGATTTTAAAATTGAAAAAATTACACCCAAAGAAACAGATACGGTTACTGAACACTTTAGTAAAATATGGATATTAGAACCACTCGAAAATGACCTGGAACCCTACCGCCAATTAACGACTATTTTTTCAAATCATCAGGGATATTTTAAACTAACTATCACCAGATCGTTGATTGAAAGTAATGAATTAATCGGAATGATACTGATGACCGTTATTCTGCTTTATGTGGTTTTATTAATTTCAGTTGTCTATCTCAACAGAAAATTGATGCAGAAACTATGGAAACCGTTTTATTCAACCTTGCGTTCTGTAAAAAATTACCGTTTGGAGCAGCATCGGCAGATTAATTTTGATGAGACAAAAGTCGTTGAATTTAAGGAGTTGAATGAAACAATTTCGCAACTGATCCAAAATAATCTCCAGGCCTATCAGAATCAGAAACAATTTACCGAAAATGCTTCGCATGAAATACAAACCCCATTGGCAATTGCCCGAAGCAAGGCAGAATTATTAATGGAAAATCCGAATTTGACTGCTGAACAGGCAGAATTACTCAATATAATTAATGAAAATCTCAATAGATTAGCTCGTTTAAATAAGAGTTTGCTGCTGATTTCTATGATAGAAAACAGTCAATTTCCCGAAACAGAAAAAATTAATATTGAACCGCTGATAAAAAGAAATCTTGAAGATTTTAAGGAACTGATTGAATTTAAGAATATCAAATTCAACTTTACATCAAAAGATAAAAACGTGGTAGAGCTAAATCCTGATCTGGCTGAGATTCTATTTAGCAATCTGATCAGAAATGCTATTTACCACAATGTCTCGAACGGATTTGTCGATATCACTATTCAGAAAAATGAGATAGTAATGGAAAATAGCGGAATAGAATTTAGAGGCAATCCCGAGCGTTTCTTTGAACGTTTTTCCATGACCGCGGGGAATAAAAATTCTCATGGATTAGGTCTCTCAATTGTTAAAAGCATCTGCAATCTCTATCATTTTAATATTTCCTACACGATTAAAAAAAATATCCACAAAATTTCCTTGCGATTTTAAAATTCCAGTTTTTCTACAAAATCAGGGGTTAGATTTAATTTGTTTATTAACCGCCGGGAACGAAGAGTCCGCGGAGAATATTTTGACATAATTGGGTTGTTTGCGATTTCCGGTATCAATAGTCTGCTTCTTAATTAAATAAACAACTCTGCGTTTTCAATGTTATCTACGGTTGACAAATTGGTTGTTAAAATAATAGTAAGAACCCTAAAAATCGAAAGGAGCCAATAATGAAATCATTCATCACATCCATTTTGGCAGTTGTATTGTTCAGTGTTATCGCCTGTTCACAAACCAAAGTGCCGGAAAAAGTAGCGGCTTCATTTAAAGCCAAATACCTCACGGCGAAGGACGTGGAGTGGGGCAAAGAATCCGATACCGAGTTTGAAGCGGAGTTCAAGTTGAACGGCAAAGAAATGTCGGCCAATTTTGATGCCGGCGGAAAATGGCTGGAAGCGGAAGCCAAACTTGATAAAAAAGACCTGCCTGCATCGGTTTTGGCCACATTAAAATCACAGTTTGGCGACAGTAAAATTAAGAAAGCGGAAAGTCTGGAAAAAACCGGAGAAGCTATTGTTTATGAAATAAAATTAGAACAGGAAGAATCCGAACTGGAAGTTGTGCTTGATTCCAATGGTAACGTGATCAAGAAAGAAGCCAAAGGGGAAGAAAAGGAACAGGAGAAAAGTGAAAAAAATGAGCAGGAAAAAGCCGGGGAGCATGGAGAAGAAGCGGAAGAACACACAGAGAGCGCAGCGGGAATTTCAGTGCCTGGAGCAGTAGCGGCCTCATTTAAAGCCAAATACCACACGGTGAAGGACGTGGAGTGGGGCAAAGAATCCGATACCGAGTTTGAAGCGGAGTTCGAGTTGAACGGCAAAGAAATGTCGGCCAATTTTGATGCCGGCGGCAAATGGCTGGAAACGGAAGCCAAACTTGATAAAAAAGACCTGCCTGCATCGGTTTTGGCCACATTAAAATCACAGTTTAGCGATAGTAAAATTAAGAAAGCGGAAAGTCTGGAAAAAACCGGTGAAGCTATTGTTTATGAAATAAAATTAGAACAGGGAGAAGCCGGGATGGAAGTAGTCCTGGACGCTGGTGGTAAGGTTGTCAGGAAGGAAACTAAAGGTGAGGAAAAGGAACAGGAAGAGAAAGGCGAAGAGCACGAAGAAAACGGATAATCTGTTTGTTCTAAAAAAGCAGGAGGAACGACAATGAAAATAAAAGAATTTGCCGTTACAGGAATTATTGTCATCCTTGCGATGACAGTGACCGAGAATGTTAGTTATGCACAAAAAAAAGCTGAAAAAGACAAGATACAATGGACAAAACCATTCGATCCGGCGCAGCGTGACTTTTCTTCGACCGGAAAAAACCGGTTCTTTATTTTGCAGCCGGACTACCAGCTTGTGCTGGAAGGCAAGGAAGATGGCAAAAGCGTCCGGCTGGTTATTTCGGTGCTTAAGAAAACCGAAAAAGTCGGAAATATGGAGACACGCATCGTTGAAGAGAGAGAATTCGCAGACGGAAAGTTGATCGAAGTCTCCCGCAACTTTTTCGCCATCGATAAAAAGAGGCAGGATGTCTTTTATTTCGGCGAAGCGGTAGACATTTACAAAAACGGCAAGGTCATCGGTCACGAGGGCGCCTGGCGGGCGGATGAGAAGGGAAATCACGCCGGAATTATGATGCCGGGAAGCATTTTGATCGGCACACGATACTACCAGGAAGTGGCGCCGGGCGTTGCCATGGACCAGGCGGAAATCGTCGATCAGGAAACGAAACTCAAAACCCCGGCCGGCACGTTCAAAAATTGCCTGAAAATAAAAGAAACCACGCCGCTGGAACCGGATGTGAAGGAGTATAAAATTTATGCCCCGGGCATCGGGCTGATCAAAGACGGAGATTTGCTGTTAACAAAGTACGGAGTTAAAATTTTTTAACATCGATTGTTTAACTTCCACACATAAAAAATCCCGGGAGCAGTTGAATTCCGGGATTTTTTGTAGGAACTGCAATTCTTTATCAATTTTTCATATTATTAAAAAATTAGGTAACTATTCAGGTTGCCCGCTAATATCGCTAAAAAACGCGAATCGTTAACTATTTTGTCCTATTCGTATGATTTCGTGTAATTCGCGGGCTGAATAAGCAGACGATTTTTTCAATTTCTCTGCGCCCTCCGCGTCCTTGCGTTAAAAAAACAGGCGCTTTAAAACACAGAGACGCAGAGAGCGCAGAGGAAGCGGATTTGTTCAAAAAACTAAAGTGTTACGGTATTGTCACTACTCAGGCAGCCCGCGAAAGACTCAAAAATAAAACAGGAAAAAAGTTAGATGAGATCATTCGATTGTTTCGTGTGTTTTCTGCCTGTGTCAGACAGACGTGAGCTGAATAGTTACAAAATTACTTTAAACAGTAATTACTAACGAGGCAGAAATCATGAAAAAGTATTTTGGAATCGCTTTGATTTTAGTCGCATTGTTTCCGAACGCTTTGGCAAAATCCCCAACGTCATTACCGGAAAATGCGGATTTTGTAGCCGAAAAGGCCGAGGATGTCATTGATTTTTACATTAAAGGCGACTGGCCGGGTGCACAGGCAATTGTGGAGAGCATGAGCCTGAAGGAAAAGAGTGTCGTTGCTATTTTGAGGAATAATCAAATGCCGGGTTCTTCGGCTGATAATTTTTACTATTTTATGTTCCGGCTAAAAGCACTTACACAGCAAAAAAAAGACCCGATCCAGTCCGCACTCGTTGCCAATCAGATTACAAATCTGCTCATTGATCTTCACGAGCCTTACGCCCATCAAGTGCCTTTGCAGGTTGCACGAATGGATTATTTGGGCCGCGAGATTGTCCTTCTTGCCCGGGTAAGCAATAATTGTGGTTTGCTCAACAGGCGAATCGCTGAACTGGACAGGGTTTGGAAATCATTGCGGGAAACCATTCTGAAAAAGGGCGGAGAGAAAGTTGCTTCTCAAGTGGATCAAGTCATTAAAGAGATGCAAAAAGGTGTTTCCGGGCAGCAAATGGTAAGAGGCGGCAACACCATCCTGGATTTAGTGGATGAATTGGAAGCATTATTCAAATAGTAAACTGTGTTTCGGATTATAAAAACCGGAGAAAAGAATGAAGTCTGGAAAAATTTATTTTATTATACTCCTTTTATATTTTGTCCACTATCCCGGCGCTGCCCGGCCCCAGGAAAACCGTCTGGATTTGCATCAACTGATGGAGCTGGCGCTGAAAAAGAATGCGGACATTCAGTTTCAACGTGGTGAAAAGCAGATTGCGAAATATCAATGGCGGCAGTCGGTTTCACAACTGCTGCCCCAGGTGGATGTGGAAGCTGGATTAATCAAATCATCCGGGCGAAACGGAATGCCTGATTTTATTGCGGCAAACGGCCTGTTTGAGAAGAACGCATGGCTGTCTTTGCAGCAGCCTATTTTTAATGCCTCTAATATAATGAATGTTCTGAATAGTCGTATCGAGCAACAAAAGCAGGGAGTGCTTTATTCTCAGGCAATGCAGGATGTTTTGCTGCAGGTGGTCGAAGCCTATTTTACCGCTTTGCAAAACAGAGATGATATTACGGTTTACAAAAAGAATTTGAATGCTTTTAAAATTCTATACGACCAGAGCAAATACCTTTATGAAAATGGCGTTGTTCCGGAATTGGATGTTAAAAAATCCAGGGTTGAATACCTCTTGCAGAAAAACATGCTTTTGAAAGCTCGGAAAGATTATCTGGCAGCGTTGAATTATATTAAAGAATTGACAGGCCTGGCGATTCAAGATTCTCTCGATCTGGCAAACATTTTGTTTACAACAGTTCATTTGGACTCTTTGCCTGTTTATTTGCAATCCGCTCTGGAAAATCGACCTGAGATCAAAGCAGCCGAATTGGAAAAAAAACGATATGCCGACCAAACTCGCCTTATTCGTTTGCAGCATTTGCCTTCGGCCAATGCCGGCGTTTATTATGGCTGGGATACGGTTGACCCCTTTCAATCTACAAATAAAGGATGGCAGGTTTATCTGACCCTGAGCATGCCCCTGTGGCATTGGGGACGGATTCATCGGGAGCAACAGATTGCGAGCATTCACTATCAGCAGACAGAAGCGTTAACGAATCGTCTGCAAAAGCAGATAAAGCAGCAAGTCATCAACTTTTATCAGGAATGCCGGATTCAAATGCAGCAGATGCAGGCCATGCAGGAGAGTGAACGTGATGCAACCGAAGCGGTGCGCATGGCAAAGATTGGCTATCAGGAAGGAACAATTACCAACCTGGATGTCATCAATACACAAAAGCTGCTCACTGAAACACAGGTTAAATATTATCAGGCGCTTTATGCTTTATACGTGGCCAAAGCCGGATTATATCGCAGTATCGGGAAACTGAAGGAGGATTTTTCATGGCTCGAGTGAGAATTATTTTGCTTTTCTTCTTAATTGGTATATGGAGTGTGGGTTATTCGCAGGCAATTGCACCGGTAAAGGTCGTTTCTGCTGCCGTTCAGGAAATTTCGGAAATTGTAGAGGGGCACGGGGCCATCCAACCCTACCCGCAGGATGACGTTAGAATTTCTCCGGTTTCTCCCATGCGCATAGAAGCAATCCCTGTAAAACCGGGTGATCGTATTCAAAAAGGGCAGATGGTGGTTAAGCTGCAACGTAATCAATCCATCGATGTGGCGGTCGAAAAAGCTCGAGTAAACCTGGAACAGGCAAGAATAAATCTGCAGCGCGCAAAAAACTTGTTTGAGAATGGCGTGATACCAAAAGTAAAATATGAGCAAGCCCAAACAGAATACAGCCTTGCCAAAGCTGATTATGAAATTCAACAGCGATCTCTGGATTATGCCAGACAGAACAGCGAAATCCGTTCTCCAATCGACGGCTACGTCAGTAGTGTAAAGGGAGCCGTAGGGCAAATTGCCGATCCATCACAGGAGATTCTGAGAATTGTCAATATCAAAAAGATGATAGGCCGCATTGGCATTGAAATTGAAGATATCGGCAATATCAAACCTGATCAATCGGCTGATATAACCATTCCGAATTTACCTGACCACCGAACCTTCGCCGGCAAAGTGATCAAAATAAATAAAGAAATCGCCCCCGCCACTCAGCTCATTCATATCTGGATCGATTTGAGCAATCAGGATGGAGTTCTTCAGCCTGGCATGTTTGCCGAGGCGCGAATTACGGTAAAAAGTGTCAGGAACTCCATCGTGGTTCCCAGGTCTGCGATACTGAAAGATAAGAACGGATTTTATGCTTTTATTGTGGACAAGCAAACAGCGAAAAAAGTCTACGTGGAAACAGGTATTCAAAATGACAAGGCGGTTCAGATTTTAAAAGGCATTCAAAAAGGGGATCAGGTTGTTTACCTGGGCAATTATGAGTTAAAAGAAGGAATGCAGGTTAGTATTCAAAAGTGAGGTAATTTGGATATTGTTTTATTGGTGCTTTACCCGGGAAAAATTGTAACCGATCATAAGGCCTGTTGGTTGTTGTATAAAGAAATTAGATCCCGTGGACGTGCACCCGGATTACCAACTAAACAAAGACAATTTAACTTTCATGTCATTCAGTAAGAATCTTGTTGGATATGCAATTAAATTAACAAGATTCCAATTCCAGCGTTTCCCCGACAAGATTCCTTCTGAATGACACTCTGTGATCAGTTACAAAAAATTGCTTTATTGACAGACTATATAATGAGGACGTTCTATGGATATCGGCAAAATCATGCGGAGTCACACCAAATCCATTCTTTTTATCGTGGTTATTTTATCATTTGCCGGCTTGTTTGCCGCATTCAAATTGCCGGTTGCTCTGTTCCCAAACATTGCTTTTCCCCGTATTGTCGTCTCTGCCGATGCCGGTGATATGCCTGCGGATCGCATGATGATCACGGTTACCCGCAAATTGGAGGAAGCAGTTAATTCAATTCCGGATGTGCTTACTGTCCGCTCAACAACAAGCCGCGGCGCCACGGAACTGTCCATAAACTTCCACTGGAATATTGATATGATCAAGGCGGAACTGCTGGTTAATAATGCCATCACCCAGGTCAGAAGCGATTTGCCCGCCCGTTTCCAGTTTCGCGTTCGCCGTATGAATCCCACCATTTTTCCGATCATAGGCTATAGCTTGATTTCAAAGAGCCGCAGCCTGGTCGATTTGCGCAATTTTGCCGAATATGTCCTTCGTCCCGTATTGACCAGCATCGACGGTGTGGCAAATGTAGTGGTATTAGGCGGACGAACAAAGGAATACCAGGTCATTGTCAATCCCGAACGGCTGCGCTCGTTCGACCTTTCCATGTCGGACTTGATCGATGCTATACGCAACACCAACATCATCAGTTCCGTGGGAAAAATTGAACAGGACTATCAACTTTACCTGACGCTGGTTGACGGGCAATATTCTGATGTCAAACAAGTGGGGCATACAGTTGTTAAAATTCATGACCACATGCCGGTATTTTTGGACGATGTGGCCGTCATTCGCGAATCTTCGCGGCCGGAATGGACACGCGTAACAAGCAATGGCCGGGAGGCTGTGCTGTTAAATGTTTATCAGCAGCCCGGCGGCAATACAGTGAAGATCGATACAGAGATTAAAAAAACATTAGCATCCATGCAGGACCGCATTCCCGGCGATATTTCAGTTTCCAAATTTTATGATCAATCGGATTTAATTGTAGAAAGCATGAAAAATGTTCGCGACAGCATTGTTGTTGGTATATTTCTGGCGGTCATAATTCTTTTTGCATTTTTGCGGAACTGGAAAATTACCCTTATCGCTTCGCTGGATGTGCCGTTGACCATCGCTATAACCATTCTTGCAATGAATGCTCTAAAAATGAGTTTTAACATCATGACTTTGGGGGGCATGGCCGCCGCGATCGGCTTGATTATTGACGATGCCATTGTCGTTGTGGAAAATATTATCCGGCATCTGGCGTTACGCCGGCAGACGCCCAACGAAGCGGTGCATTCTTCTTTAAAAGAAATTTTACACCCTATACTGGGTTCATCCTTTAGCACCATTGTAGTCTTTGCTCCGCTGGCTTTTCTTACCGGCGTGACCGGCGCCTTTTTTAAATCTTTATCCTTAACCATGGCAATTAGTCTGCTGGTCTCGATGCTGCTGTCCATGTTTTTTATTCCCATACTCTCCCACCGTTTTATTTCCAGAAAAGACGCCGAGAAACAGGAAAAGCCCGGTCAATTGTTCGCCCTGCTGCACAAGTTTTATGAAACAACCATGGCCTTTCTTTTTAAACGAAAATATCTAACTTTTATCTTTGCCGGCATTTTACTAATATCAAGTTATTTTTTGTATAAAGGGCTTCCCAGCGGATTTTTGCCCAGGATGGACGAAGGCACTTTCATTTTAGATTATCGCACGCCGCCGGGAACATCTCTGCAAGAGACGAACCGGGTGATGATGCAAATTGAAAAGGTTTTAACGACTATACCGGAAATTGTCAGCTATTCCCGACGCACCGGGCTGCAGTTGGGCGGGGGCCTGACTGAAGCAAATAGCGGTGATTTTCTAGTTCGACTCGCTCACAAAAGAAGCCGTAATATTCAGCAGATTACCGACGCGACGCGAACCAAAGTCCTGAAAAATGTTCCTGGAGTCGAAATCGAGTTTGCCCAGTTAATGGGTGATTTGATCGGAGATCTGACGGCTGTTCCCCAGCCTATCGAAATTAAAATATTTGGCAACGATTACAATCAAATTCACCAAATGTCACGAAAGGTTGTCAATGAAATCCAAAAAATAAGGGGGGTCGTCGACATATACAAAGGCGTAACCATTGCGGGGTCTTCCATTATCATAAAAGTTGATAACTTGCGTGCCGGCTTGTTCGGATTAACGGCCGATGATGTTCGACGCGAAGTGAATGCTGCAATAAAGGGCACTGTAGCTTCTGAAATTCAGGATCAACAATATATGAGCGGCATCCGTGTGTGGTCTCCGCTCAATGTTCGACGTGATCTGGACAGGATTAAACATTTGCGCATTTATTCTCCAAAGGGTGACTATATTTCTCTAGGCTCTGTTGCTGATTTGCAAGTTCAAACCGGGCAGCCGGAATTAACCCGGGAAAATCTGAAACAAATGATTGCCGTCAAAGCGCGCATCAGCGGCCGGGACATGGGCAGCACTTTGCGCGAGATTCAATCGAAAATAAAGCAGGATATTTCTCTGCCGCAAAACGTCTTTATCAAGTATGGCGGGCTATACCGGGAACAGCAAAAGTCTTTCAAGGGATTGTTGATCGTTCTCATTATGGCTGTGCTGCTGGTTTTTAGTGTGCAGTTGCTGGAATTCGAATCCTTTAAAATTCCGGCTATTATTTTAGCAATCGATTTTTTATCTTTGTTCGGTGTCTTTTTGCTGTTACGTTTGACCGGAGTGGCGCTCAATATTTCTTCCATGATGGGAATGATTATGATCATTGGCATTGTTGCAGAGAATGCAATATTTTTAATTCATTATATCCAATTATTTCGTAAAGAAGGTGTATCGATAAATGAGGCAATCATAAAAGCCGGAAAAGTTCGCATGCGGCCGATCATCATGACAACTTTGGCGGCGGTGCTCGCCCTCATGCCGCTCGCCATTGGCATAGGCGCCGGTGCGCAAATGCAGCAGCCTTTAGCCATTTCCGTGATAGGCGGTTTCTCACTTTCGGCGTTTTTACTGCTCTTTGTTTTGCCGGTATTTTACGCAGCACTTTTTCGGGATGAAAAAAGAAATACCAACTAATCCTACAACGAAACTTGTCAAGAATGATTTTGAAAACCCTTGAAAGGGTTTAAAAATAAGGAGTTTCTTCTCATTAACACCGGGATTAATCCCGGTGTTAATGAGAACACTTTTAAAGCAACCGTTTCAACGGTTTAAATTAAGTTTCGTTATAGGCCTAAAGTCTGAGGAGTTTCATTGCATAATCCAAAGGATTAAACATGCTAACAAATGCTTTTAAAAAATATTTTCTCGGCCTGGTCATCTTTTTAACTATTTTAGTGGTTGGGATAAAAATTTATTCGATTCTATCCTTCCCCCAGATTAGCGATTGGAATTACACACAACTAAAAAAAATCAACAAACAACAAAATGAATTTTCCTTTGTCGTTTTCGGCGATAATAAAAATTCAATCGGAACTTTTAAGAGCTTGATCAAAAAGGTGAATAATGAAAACTCTTTGTTTGCCATCGATGTGGGTGACCTCGTTTATGACGGCGAAAAGGAAAAGTATCGGTTCTTCATCAATCAAATCAAGCAGATCCAAAAACCACTATTAACTGTAGTCGGCAATCATGAGATCAAAGAAAACGGCAGAGGAAATTATTATGATTTTTTTGGCCGTTTTTATTATTCATTAGCCATCGGCAGCAGTTATTTCATGATCCTGGATGATGCCGATGAAAAAAACATTGATCCCTGGCAAATGGAATGGCTAAAAAAAGAACTGCAAAAGAGTCAGCACTATAAATATCGTTTTGTATTTATGCACGTTCCTCTTTATGATCCGCGCAAGGGTGAATTTAAGCGAGGGCACAGCTTGAAGGATTTGGCTTGTGCAAAAAAGTTAAACGACCTTTTTGATCAATATCATGTTACCATGATTTTTGCCTCTCATATCCATGCATACTATCGGGGAAGCTGGAGAAAAACGCCCTATATTATTACAGGCGGCGCCGGCGCGGAATTAGCAGGCGCCGATCCGGCCCATTATTTCTATCATTATCTGGTTGTGCATGTATCCGAACAGGGCGTTCACTATCAAATAGTAAAACTCAAAAGCCCTGATTTTGAGATCGTTGACAGGTTAACCCATGATCTATGGATTTATGTTTATGCCTTTTTTGCCATTCACTATCTGGATATGCTGATTATCCTTGCCCTTTTCTATTTGGGTGTTCATTTCATTTGCCGGAAAAGAAAAGAGTTGCTGAAAAATAATCGTGTTTAACCTAAATTGAGCGATTCTTAGCTTGAAACAACCACCCAAAGAGTTTTGTCATTCTGCCTGCCCGACTACAGGCGGGAAAGAATCTTGTTAGTTCTGTTCACTAAACCAACAAGATTCCTACGGAATGACATTAGAATCGCTCAATTCAGGTTTAATTTAAAAAAGAACACCTGTTAGCTTTTAACAGGCATATCAAAAATATTAACAAAAGGAGCTACCCCATTGAAAATTCGTTTATTCCTCATCAGTTTTATTCTGATAAATCTTTTTGCGCACTCCAATTGCCGTGCTTTAGAAAAAGGGACCATTTGCCACGATGGCCGGCATTTCATCCGCATGGGGGTAAATTTATGGCAAGCGCCGGCTCGATTCCGCAGCAGCGATTGGAAAAAAGTTGGCCTGGTCACCGGCGGCACGGCGCTTTTATTTTTGGCTGATAAAAATATCCGGCGTTTTGCCCTGTCTCACCAGAATTCAACAAACAACCGTCTTTTCAATTTTGATTCGGTTTACGGCAATGGCTACACCGTGGCCATGACGGCCGGCATCTATGGTTTCGGTTTGTTATTTAATCATTCATCCGTGCGCAAAACCGGATTGCGATCCATGGAAGCCCTTTTCTACTCCGGCCTGATCACCAGCGGCATCAAAGTATTGCTTGGCCGGCGCCGGCCCTACGGCGGGGACAGTCATCTGTTTTTCAAACCGTTTCAACTGAATGCGCTCTATAAATCGCTGCCCAGCGGTCATACCACAGTCAGCTTTGCCGTATCGACCGTGCTGGCAAAATCGCTGAACAATTCTTTATGGAAAACTTTCTGCTATGGTTCCGCCGGAATGGTGGCGGCTTCTCGTGTCTATCACAATGCGCACTGGTTTTCCGACGTGGTTCTGGGCGGGATCATCGGTTACAGCGTGGCGAGTTTTGTTATGAAATCGGATGACGGGGAACCGAATGAGAGCCACTCACACCTGTTCAAAGAAATCACTCCTTATTTTGCCGGCAACGGAGTAGGGCTTGCGTTTCGATTTTAGTGTTGCTTCACAAATATTATTTTAAATCTGTTCCCTTATTTCTATATTGCTAAAGTTAATCGGCTTGATATAGCTTTGGCGTAAAATTTGTTGTATTTTACTGAAATTGAAATTGAGTTTTTAATGACCTCAAAAACACCTAAAAACAAGTTGCAACTACAAATAACAATTTACTTTGTGCTGCTTGTGGTTTTCATCATCAATTCCGTCGGCTGGTTCCTGTATTTCCGTGCCGAGCATTATTTTGATGTCGAACTGGGCAGAAAGCTCATCGGCATTTCGCAGTCAGGTGCGGATTTTATGGATGCGGGGCTGTTGGCTTATTTGCAACCCGGTGACGAGAATGGCACCTTTTATCAGACCCTTCTTCATACGCTGAATATTTTAAAAAGTGATTTCCGGGTCACGCGTATTTATATTCTGGATAAAAATTTCAAGGTTCTGGTGGACACCCAACCTCATTCCGCCATCGGCAGCACAATTCCCCACCTGCAAAGTAATCTTGTCGAATTAAATACCGCCCTGAACGGAAAGCCCCTCTATTCGACGCTTTATCGCGGCCTGAACGGCAATCTTTACAAATCCGCTTTCAGCCCGATCAAAGATAAAACAAGCAAAGTTGTCGCAATTGCCGGTGTGGATGCCAGTCCCGGATTTCTGCAAGTCATTGACAAGATTGAAGACACCATCCTTCTCATCAATCTCATCAGTATGATTGTTGCCATTATCCTGAGTATCATTCTTGCACGATCGATTGTGAATCCGATTAAAAAACTGGTAAACGCCGCCTTTCGTATCAGCCGCGGCAAGCTGGATCAACCTGTAGAGATTCTTGCTAAAAATGAAATCGGTTTTTTGGGAAAAGTATTTAATTCGATGCAACTGAACATTAAAACAAATAATGAAAAATTACAGGTGCTAAAACAGCAGGCAGAGATTAAGGCTGATACAATACAAACTTATAACGACTACATTTTGCAAAGTATTGGCAATGGAATTTTAACACTGGATTTGGAAGGCAGAATCACGGTTCTTAACCCGGAAGCGGCGCGCATTTTACACGTCCAACCCGAAAAAAGTATCGGCAAGAATTACCGGGATATTTTTTCGAGCAAGCATCCATTTTGCGGCCTTTTAACACAGGGCCATTATAAATCGCAAAAGCCGGCTTTTATCGAGAGAATATTTAATTTGGATAATTCAACGATAACGGCTGGCATACAGGTTTCGCCGCTGCGTGATTCGGAGGGACATATTATCGGCAGCAACTGGGTCTTCACGGATTTGACAGAACTACGGGAATTGCAGGAACAGATCAAGGAAAAGGAACGTATGGCTTACCTGGGAGAACTCTCGGCAGCCGTGGCGCATGAGATTCGCAATCCTTTGAATTCCATCGAATTGTATATCGGATTGATGAAAAGGAAACTTTTATCTGATCCGCAACTGCTGCAGGCTATAGAAAAAATTCAACAGGAGATTCGGGCGCTCAATGCCATTGTCAGCCATTTTTTGATATTCGCCCGGCCGGCGCAGCTTAACTATCAATCGGTCGTGTTAAGCGATCTTTTTCAGGAATCTCTGATGTTGGCTGAAGATGAAATACAAAAGCAAAATATCCGTGTGCAAATAAATTTTTCAGAAAACGGCCTGTTTTTTAAGGGCGATTTTAATCAATTGAAGCAGGCGCTTTTGAATGTCATTCTCAATGCAGTGCAATCGATGCAGCCCAAAGGCCTTTTGTCCATGTCGGCTTTAAAGGCTCAAAAAACCGGAGGGCAGGAATGGCTGCGTATTCAAATCAGGGATAGCGGAAAAGGCATCCCGGAAGAGGACAAAGAAAAGATTTTCGAACCGTTTTTTTCCACGCGCAGCCAGGGAACGGGATTGGGATTGGCGATTGTACGCAATATTATTCACGCACACGGCGGCACGGTCTTTGTTGAAAGTAAAATAGATCGCGGAACTATTGTGACTTTTGAATTACCAAAGGAGATGAAAAAATAATATGGCAACTATCCTCATCGTAGAAGATCATCAGAACACGGCGGAGGCCATCGATGAAATTGTTAAAGGGAGGGGTTAGAGGGTTTGATCGCCGCCAGTGCAGAAAAGGCTTTTGATATTTTCAGCTCGAATACAATCGATCTGGTCATCACCGACATGAAACTTCCCGGCAAGTCCGGGCTGAAATTTTTAAAACAGGTTCGGGAAATAGACCCTGACATTCCGGTTATTGTTATCACCGCATTTGCAACTGTGCAGAATGCCGTAGAAGCCATGAAGGCCGGCGCTATCGATTATATCACAAAACCGTTCACCGTAGAAGAAATTGAAGTTAAAATAGACAAAGCGCTTACTGCCAGGAAATTAACCATAGAAAACAGACAGTTATCTTTGGAAAATGAATATTTACGGGAAGAGACACAATACCATTTTTCAGAAATGATTGGTAAGAGTCAACCGATGCAGGAGATTTATCATTTGATCCGGAAGGTGGCTTCCGCAAATTCTCCTATATTGATATTAGGAGAGAGCGGTACCGGTAAAGAACTAATTGCCCGCGCGATTCACTACAGTGGCTCTAGAAAAGACAAGCCGTTTATCCGGGTAAATTGTGCGGCTCTGGCAGAAGGGGTTTTGGAAAGCGAACTGTTCGGACATGAAAAGGGCGCCTTTACCGGAGCAATACGCCGCAAGCCCGGCCGCTTTGAAATTGCCGCCGAGGGCACCATCTTTCTGGATGAAATTGGTGAAATAGCACCTTCGATTCAGGTGAAATTATTAAGGATATTACAGGAAAAAGAATTTGAACGAGTTGGCGGCACAGAAACCTTAACCATGAAAGCCAGACTCATTGCGGCTACTAACCAAAATTTAGAATCTCTGATTGCGCAAAAAATATTTCGTCACGATTTATACTATCGCTTAAATGTAGTTTCCATTCAATTGCCTTTACTTCGGGACAGGAAAGACGATATTCCACTTTTGGTATATCATTTCATAGAAAAATATAATCAGGAAGCAGTTAAAAAAATACAGGGAATTACGCCTGAAGCCATGAAATATTTGCTGCACTATTCCTGGCCCGGCAATATACGGGAATTGGAAAATGTCATCGAAAGAGCTATTGTTTTATCGAACCGCTCATTCATTGATATTGAGGATTTCCCTCAGAATATCATAGAACACAATTCTTTCCCATCCTCAACCGGGCAAAATAAAGATGCGGAAAAAGAGAGTTTAATGAATCAAACCGGGGAATATGAAAAAAATCTGATTTTTGATGCGCTGAGGATGACGGGTGGAAATATTTCCCGGGCGGCGCAGCATTTGGGAATTAAACGAACCACCTTGCGCTATAAAATGGACAAATATGACTTATTAAGGTATAATTTTGAATGAAAAAACTTTACTCGTTTTATTTTGATTTACAATTATTATCTTTCTTATTAACGATCTCGTTTTCTATGAGCTGCCCAAAAGTGATGGCTCAGACGGTTAGCCTGAATAACCTGCGATCGACAATTCAAATTATGCAGGATTCATTGACGATCTACCAGACATCCAAAGTAAAAATTGATCGGGAATTTCAGAAGATAAATGTGAAAATTTACAATGATAAAAAGAAAATGAAAATGGGAGGTAATCCTTTACTGCGCTTTCGCTTGAATGCAAAATTAAAATCATCCCGGGAAATAACAAACACCATTGAGATTTTGGATAAGAAGATTCAATCTTTGCAAATGAGACTTCAACAAAAGTATAAAGCAATTATACCGGCAATAGACAAACAAGTAGAGAATCGTTTGGAATTCATTCGGGAAAATAAGGCAAAGAAAGAAAAAATCAATCCTGAACTTGAACAAATCCGCAAGTTGGAGAAGGAAAAAATTGTTTACACCAATCAGTTACAGGAAATACAAGTTGGTAAAGCAACATGGCAGAACATTAAGATCGAGAAGAACGATTCACGACAGAGAATAAAGATGAAACTGGTTATACTACAGGATAAACTTCAAAATCTGGGACGTTTCATTCTGCAGGAAAAAAAACGACAAATCGATTTGAAAAGAGACAGGAAAGTTTATGATGAAATGTATGGTTTTTATAAAGAATTGAGCCGGTCTATCGATGACGAAATGGAATTTGTAGACCGGAACCGCATTGATGAATTAAAAGATCGGGTCGAGAATATTTCCGACAAAATCCATCAATCGGAAATGAAACTTAAGGGAATGAAAACGAATAAAATTGCATTGGAAAAAATAATCAGGCAATTTCAAGCTGCACTGGTCGGAAATAATAATTGATTTATTAAAATATGACAGGTTGATCCATGGCAAATCATTTAAGAGTCAATTTCATCACAGTGATATTACTATTCATGATGACAGCCCCCACCCTCATTTTTGCACAGAACAAACAGCAATTTACTCTCTGGAGCCAGGTAAACGGAGAATATCGGGATAATATTACACGTGAGCCGGATTTTTTAAAATTGCCGGATTATCGCACTAATCTATTTTTTGCTGCTGATTATCAGAATAAATTGTGGCAAACTGACAAATATGGGTTTAATTATGAATTGCGTTTTCATCGGTATAAAGAATATCAGGAATATAACCGCCAGGACCACCTGTTGCGCGGCATGTTGCGTAAATCAATTTATAAAAATCTTCGCTTTCATCTCTCTAATGAGTTTCGCACTCGCTACTATTCATCTGCCAACATTTTAAATTACCGGAGAAACATATTCGACAGCTTCCTCAGTTTATCCATAACCAGGTCGAAAAAGCTTTCTCTGGGGTATCAAAATTGGTTAAAAACCTATCCGAATAGTTCTTTATATCAATCTTATTTTAGCAACCGCTTTTATCTAAAAATAAATCAAAAATTGAATACGATTACAAACGTAAGCGCAAAATTCGAATATCAAACCCACAGCGGAAATTTGTATCCCGGTAGTACCGCGTCAGATCAACGGTTAAATTTAAAAGGTGACCGTTACGTTTTCCTTTTAATTATTGACAAATTACTGAACCGTAAAATTTTTTCCAGTGTGACGTATCGGTTTGAAAACGATCTGCCGGAAGATATCGATGTAAATCAAATTGGAGAAAACATTGGTGATGAAAACTCTGAAGAATTATTTACCGAAGATTTCGATTTTGGTTATTTAAAACATCAACTCACTTTTTCGACTTTATTCAAAATAAATTCTCGCATTTCTCTGATAACATTTTATCTTTTCCAATATAAGAGATTTCATTACTGGAAAATTAATGAAAACGGTGGAAAAAGAAAAGATAAGTTACTCTTTTTATCCAGCATATTGAAAATCAAAATGTATAAAAATACTGGACTTGAGGTTCAATACAATCTTGAGAATAATGTCGCCAATCTCTTTTCCTACAAATATACATTAAATTCCATATCTATAGGTTTGTTCTGGCAACCGTAATATAGTTTATTTTGCAAACTGGAATTACCTTATCTGCCTCATAATTTTGACTATTTTAGCAGCATATTTTCACTTCAATAAAATAATTTGTAACTATTCAGCTCACGTCTGTCTGACACAGGCAGAAAGCACACGAAACAATCGAATGATCTCATCTTACTTTTTTCCTGTTTTTTTTTGAGTCTTTCGCGGGCTGCCTGAGTAGTGACAATACCGTAACACTTTATTTTTTTGAACAAATCCGCTTCCTTTGCACTCTCTGCATCTCTGCGTTTTAAAGCGCCTGTTTTTTTAATGCAGAGACGCGGCGGGCGCAGAGAAATTGAAAAAATCGTTTGCCTGTTCTGCCCGCGAATTACACGAAATCATACGAATAGGACAAAATAGTTAACGATTCTCGTTTTTTAGCGATATTAGCGGGCAACCTGAATAGTTACAATAATTTTATCAATAATCTAAATTGAGCGATTCTTAGCTTAAAACAACCCCCCAAAGAGTTTTGTCATTCTTCCTGCTCAACTACAGGCGGGAAAAAATCTTATTAATTCTGTGCACTAAACCAACAAAATTCCTGCGCAATGACATTAGAATCGCTCAATTTAGGAATAATACAATTTTAATGTCAGAATATTGTCTTTTGAATGATAGATTTTTGACACCTTTTTAAGTAATGATAAAATAAAAGATTACAACTAAATTTATTTTAGCTGCCTACAAAGATTGACAATAAGCCATTATGCTTAAATGAAACAAGTTAAAAATATATAGTTATATCTCATTGATAATATAGGAATTAGAAATAGTATTAGTGATTGGTATAATAATTGTTTAATACAGCAGAAATAGTTAAATCGAATAATCGTGTATTAAAGGAAGTAAAGATGAAATTTGAATGCAAATTGATAGTAATGACTGCTTTCTCGTTTTACCTCTTGGCGCCAAAAGTATTCGCATCGGAGAATCGATTCATTCTCTCTTTAGGTTCCAATCATAATGTTCAGCAAGTTTCGCCAAAATCAGTGTTTCTTTCCGGCGAAGAAGGAATAAATTTTGTTTATTCTTTCCAATATGCGCATCTCACTCATAAGAAATATAGTATTGGATTTGAGACAAATTATTCAAACTTGGGAAATCAGGGATATTTAATGGAAAACCATGTAATTGCGATCCCCACACTCTTATCATTTAAATATTTTTGGGTTTCTGATCATATTCGTCCATTCAGCAAAATTGGTGCAGGTCCTTTGTGGGGATTCATTCAAAATACAGAAGGGAAAGAAATCAATCCGGAAAACCGGATAAATACGGCTCAGGATTCGCCGGGGAATCCCGAAAAATATCGCTTCAAGTTGGGAGGTGCGGTTTTGATATCGGGAGGTGTTGATTGGCCGATATATAAAAAACTCGGACTTAGTGCAGAAATCGGAGTTTTTTATGAATATTTACCGGACAGAAAATTTGTAAATGGAGAAATGTCATCTACTTCATTTCTCAGCCGCATAGGAATCATGTACCAATTCTAAAACAATTCAATGGACGGTGTTTAATTGTTCACTAAAAAAAAGGAGGTAGTACCATGAAACATTCAAAGCGTTATGCAGTTATTTTAGCCGGATTAGCTCTGCTTGTTTTAAGCATCGGTTGCAGTAAGACAAATCCAACTGCTTATTCAAAAGCTGCACAAAAAACCGGTACTGTTTTGATGAAAGCCAGCCCGACACACAATCAAAATGCCATTATGAGTATTGTTCCTGTAACAGGCGGCAACCTGGATATTCAATCTGCGATGATCAACATCGATCAATTTAAGATTGAAGAAAACTCCGGTTTCGATGTGGAGCAGCAGGGTGACCATAACGATGGCGACCAGGGAGGTGTGGATAATGAAGCAGGAGGGATCGACACGAATGAACAGGATGCAGCAGATATAGTTGTTACCGGCCCTTTTGCACTGGATATAAGTAATGGTGAAGTGTTGATTAATTCAGTAGCTGTTTATCCGGGTACATTCAAAAAAGTAGATTTTACTTTCAAGATCAACACAGCTCCGCCATTCAATGGGAAGGCCATTCTACTGAGTGGAGTTTTTACACCCAACACCGGCGCCGCCGTACCGTTCACTTTAAAATCTGAATTCAGCAAAACAATTCAGAGTAAAATAGCAGGTAACGGAATTACAGTGGCAAACAATTCAACCGTTCCGGTTAAGGTGATTTTCGATTTGGCCGGTTGGTTCAATACTGTGGATTTTAGTGGTGCTCAGCTCTCAAATGGAGAGATTGTCATAGATAGCACAAATAATACTGCACTGCTGACTGCATTTGAAACCAACCTCGCCCAATATGTCGAGGTTGAAAAAGAAAGCGATAATTCCTGAGATTGCTTTCTCCCCCTAAAAAGGTTGCTTTCTTCAATGGGAGGGCAGAAAAATGCCCTTCCATTTAAATATCGAATTGTGACTTGTCTTAATCGGATATTTCCCAAAGGATAATGGAATGCAGAGAAAAAGTTTTTTCAGATCCGCTATTAATATCTCAAGTAAATTGACAGATCTATTTCCTCGAGGAGGAGCTCGTTTTCTTAACGATTCTGTAACCGGTTTATTAGGAAATAAGCTTGTAACTGAGTATTATAAAAACAAAGCCTACAGACGGTTACATATAATACAAGAATTCAACAGAATTCTTGTTGTGGCAGATTTAAACATTGGGGATGCAATTAATTTGCAGGCAAGTATTACGGCACTGCGTGATTTTTTCCCCGACAGTCAAATTGATTATATCGTGAACCGGAATGCAAGATTTTTGATCGATGGAAATCCTGCTGTATCAACATTGATGCCGGTTCTATCCGGTATGCCTTATCCTGATGAAAATGATTTTCATATTATTCATTGCATCCTTTCCTCGATTCCTTATGATGTGATTATTAATTTTTGTCCACAGTTTAATGAAAAGCATTTCCATCCGAACCGGGATAGAGTGATTTCTTACCATGCCCTGACTGCAACTATAATTCGTGATGAAAATGACGAGAATTCCATTAATCATGTTATATTTCAAGCACATAAATTCATTGATAACCTCTTTTCATTATTTATCGATCCGATACATAATCAACATTTTAGCGGTATAAATTTGTATCTGTCAGATGAAGCGATTGAAGAAGCCTACCTATTTTTTATTTATCATAATTTACATAATCGCAAGCAATTAATTTTTTGAATCCGGATACGTCTTCTGTGTATAGCCGAATTCCGTTATCGTATCAAATCAATTTAATAAAGGGACTCATTAGATTACCGCAAGTTGGTGCAATTTTATTAGGTTCCGGCCATACAGAGAAAGATATCGAGCAGCAAATCCTGCGGGCGATTCCTTACCGCGAACGTGGGAAAATAACTATTGTACCGGCAACCATGCCGCTGGATGCATACGCGGCCCTGATCGATTTAACAGATGTCTTTATCACCGGAGATACGGGGCCATTACACATTGCGGCAGCCCGCAAAATAAGAACATCCGGCCAGAGGCCGCTTAGAAACCAGACGTCTATTCACTCAATATTCGGGGCAACCCCTGCACGTATTTATGGCTATGATTCCGCACGCACCGGTTTTTTCCCATCCAATCAGGATGCTCCGGCGTACACATACATTGCCGATAGTCCGTGCCGCAACATTACCTGCATCAACAAATCGGAAAAAAACTGCAAGACAGTTCGTTGCTTTCAGAACTTGAATGTGCAGAGTATTGTAAGAGAAATCGAGTCCTGTTTGATAGATCAAAATGACGGCAAATATTCTACGATATCTGATTTGCAAAAAATGAAAATAAGAGTGGCAACAGATTTAAATGTGGTATCACTATGAAGATACTCCTTTTTTGCCTAATCGTTTACATTATGGGATTTCTCACCGCGATTCCTATTGGCGCAACCCAGATTGAGATTGCCAGGCGCTCTCTCAACGGTCATCTTTTCGCAGCGTGGATGGTTGTAGCCGGCTCCGTCATGTCCGATGTGATGTATGGTTTTATCGCCTTTTTTGGCATTGCTCCTTTTTTAAAAGATGAAACAATTGTTTCGATTTTCTGGTTTGCAGGCGCCGTTATTCTTCTGATTCTGGCTGTGATAACGATGCGACAAGACCCGGGCGATCCAATGCAAAATCTCAACACCAAATTACAGGTCAATAAAAAAATTTCATTTTTCACCGGGTTCTCATTAGCCGTCACTAATCCCATGATGATTTTCTGGTGGTTGATTGGTGAAAGATTTGTCAGGGATATGGGGCTGGCAGCTCATTTTACAACGGGGACAAAAATTACTTTCCTTCTTATCGGTGGAGCCGGACTCGGTTCTTACCTGACGGTATTGTCGCTTGTGCTGCATCGTGCCAAGGAAAATTTTTCAGGCAAAGCCATGCGGAAACTCAATTTTTCATTGGGTTTTGCGCTCGTTCTGATTTCCATTTATTTTTTTGTTAGTTCTGTAAAAGTATTTTGCAGTTAGGCCAACAATAAATTTTCAAATTTGATAGATGAAGAAAAATAGTAACTATTCAGCTCACGTCTGTCTGACACAGGCAGAAAACACACGAAACAATCGAATGATCTCATCTAACTTTTTTCCTGTTTTTTTTTTGAGTCTTTCGCGGGCTGCCTGAGTAGTGACAATACC
>CAJVYQ010000037.1 GCA_913009825.1 uncultured Deferribacteres bacterium | reverse complement strand
TTGTTCAAAAAACTAAAGTGTTACGGTATTGTCACTACTCAGGCAGCCCGCGAAAGACTCAAAAAAAAACAGGAAAAAAGTTAGATGAGATCTTTCGATTGTTTCGTGTGCTTTCTGCCTGTGTCAGCCAGACGTGAGCTGAATAGTTACGAATAAAGTAATAATATGACCTGAATTGAGCGATTCTGAGCTTGAAACAACCACCCAAAGAGTTTGGTCATTCTGCCTGCCCGCTGCGGCCGGGCAGGCGGAATGACATTAGAATCGCTCAATTCAGGTATGAATAAGTAGTGTCTGTCCGAAAACCGGTAAAACTTGTCATTCCGCGCGGAGTCCCAATGGTTTTTATCGGGACGAAGTCGAGGAATCTGTATATCACGATAAATCAATAGGTTAAACAGATTTCTCCCTTCGGTCGAAATGACAAAAACGGGAATTATCGTTCAGACAATAAGTAGTTATAAAAAATAAAATCCGGGAGATAGATATGTTAAATCTTGATGAAATCAAAAAGGAAAAAGAAGAATGGCGAAAACAAAAAAATGCCGCCGGCAAAGACAGGAAAGACAAATTTGTAACCACGTCTTCTAAAAAGATCAAAGAACTTTATACGCCGGATGATGTGGAACATATCGATTATTTACGGAATATCGGTTTTCCCGGAGAATATCCCTACACACGCGGTGTGCACCGGAATATGTATCGCGGCCGGTTGTGGACCATGCGTCAGTTTGCCGGGTTCGCTACACCGGGAGATACTAATCGGCGCTTCCACTTTCTCCTCGACCATGGCGAGACAGGGCTTTCCACCGCATTCGACTTACCCACGCTGATGGGGTATGATTCGGATCATCCCAAGAGTTACGGCGAGGTTGGCGTTTGCGGTGTGGCTGTGGATACACTGCGGGATATGGAAATTATTTTCGATAAAATTCCGTTGGATCAGGTAAGCACATCCATGACCATCAATTCTCCCGCGGCAATTTTGCTTGCGTTTTATATTGCAGTGGGTGAAAAACAGGGCGTGTCGAGAGACAAATTGCGGGGTACGCTGCAGAATGATATTTTGAAAGAATATATCGCGCAAAAAGAATACATATTCCCACCACAGCCGTCGATGCGGATTATAACCGATTCCATGGAGTTTTGCAGTAAAGAAGTGCGGCAATGGAACACCATTTCCATCAGCGGCTACCACATCCGGGAAGCTGGTTCCACAGCGGTTCAGGAATTGGCGTTCACGCTGGCAGATGGATTCGCTTATGTGGAAGCGGGCATCGAAGCCGGTCTGGATGTGGATGAGTTTGCGCCGCGGCTCTCCTTTTTCTTCAATGCCCATCTGGATATTTTTGAGGAGATTGCCAAATACCGCGCCGCCCGCCGCATCTGGGCGCGGCATCTGAAAGAGAAATACAAAGTGAAAAACCCGCGCTCCCGGCTGATGCGTTTTCATACACAAACGGCGGGCTGTTCACTAACGGCACAGCAGCCGGAAAATAATATTATTCGAACCGCTTATGAAGCATTAGCAGGTGTGCTGGGCGGAACGCAGTCGCTGCACACTAATTCCATGGATGAAACCTGGGCGCTTCCTTCGGAGAAGGCGGTGAAAATTGCCCTGCGCACCCAGCAGATTTTAGCCCATGAAATCGGCGTGACCAACACCATCGATCCTCTTGCCGGTTCTTATTTTGTTGAATCGTTAACCGGTGAACTGGAACGGGAAGCGGAAACCTATTTTGCCAAAATAGACAAATTGGGCGGCGTGATTTCCGCCATCGAGCTGGGATTTTTTCAAAAAGAGATTGCCAAAGCGGCGGCGAAGTATCAGGCGGAAATTGATAAAAATGAGCGTATTATTGTCGGTGTGAACGGATATGTGGAGCAAGAAGAGAAAATTGAAATTCCGCTGTTGAAAATTGATCCTAACGTAGAAAAGGAGCAGAAAAAAAATCTGCGAAAAGTGAAAGCGGAACGGGACAACAACGCAGTGCAAAGAAGTTTGCAAGCGCTTCGCGCGTCCGCCGTAGACGGTTCGAACTTAATGCCGCATTTTATTGCGTGTGCAAAAAATTATGTAACGCTCGGCGAGATGGTGCAGGTATTAAAAGAAGAATTCGGCGAATATCGCGAAGCAGCGGTTTTTTAGGTTGGATGAATTTTTAATTTGTGATTATTCAGCCCGCGCATGACACGAATCATGCGAATCGGAATAATATTACAAATATTCGCGTTTTTTAGCGTTATTAGCGGACAGCCTGAATAATTAGTGTCCGAACGAAAACTTCGCTTTTTTGTCATTTCCGTCGTGCCTCAGGCACGGCAGGAATTTCACTTTTTACTCCATTTATGAGTTTTTGTTTAGGCACGAATTATCAGTGCAAGAAAGGCAAATACAGGATGAAAGCCAATTGGAAATGCTGAATATGCTGATTGACGGCAGGAAAGTACGGGACATAAGTGATCTGCCGTTTGATCTGGCAATATAATTTTTTCTTGAATAAAAATGTGTTTTTTCTTTGAATTCTTAAATAATCCAGCTTTTGGAGGTAAACAATGAGTTTGGATAAAATTCGTGTGTTAATTGCCAAACCCGGCCTGGACGGTCACGATCGCGGCGCGAAAATCATTGCCGGCGCTCTGCGGGACGCCGGTATGGAAGTGATTTATCTTGGTCTGCGGCAGACACCGCAGATGATTGTGGAAGCCGCCCTGCAGGAAGACGTAAATGTGATTGGCCTGAGTATTCTTTCCGGTGCACACATGACCATTTTCCCTGAAGTGCACAGATTATTGGATGAAAACGGGCTGCATGACGTGCTTCTCACCGGCGGCGGCATCATCGCAAAGGAAGAAATGGAACAGCTTTACAAACAGGGAGTTGGAAAATTGTTCGGTCCGGGGACGAATACGCAGGAGATTGTAGCATATATCAAAGAATGGTATGAATCAAAATATGGAGCCGAGAATGGCAATTGATCAGCGTATCGAACAATTAAGAGAGTTAAAACAAAAAGCCCGATTGGGCGGCGGCGAAAAGCGAATCGAGGTACAGCACAAAAAAGGGAAACTAACCGCACGGGAACGGATCGAACTAGTCCTGGATAAAGGTAGTTTTGAAGAAATTGATATGTTGGTGCGGCATCACAATCGCGATTTTGGCTTGGATAAACATCGTTATTTGGGTGACGGTGTGATCACCGGGTATGGAACCATCGATGACAGAAAAGTGTTTGTCTTCTCCCAGGATTTTACCGTTTTAGGCGGCTCTCTCTCCGAGGCGCACGGAAAAAAAATTTGCAAAGTGATGGACCTGGCTGTTAAAATGGGTGCTCCCATCATCGGATTGAACGATTCCGGCGGCGCGCGGATTCAGGAAGGAGTAGTCGGTTTGGGCGCTTATGCGGATATTTTTCTGCGTAATACGCTGGCATCCGGTGTTGTGCCGCAGCTTTCCGTCATTCTGGGTCCGTGTGCCGGCGGCGCGGTCTATTCGCCGGCCATCACCGATTTTGTTTTCATGGTTAAAAATTCCAGTTACATGTTCGTCACCGGTCCCAATGTTGTAAAAACAGTAACCCATGAAGATGTCTCTTTCGAGGAGTTGGGCGGCGCCATGACACACGCCTCCAAGAGCGGTGTGGCCCATGTTGTGGCCGAAAATGAGGTGGCGCTTTTGGACCGGGTTCGGGAAACGATGCAGTTCATCCCGCAAAATAATGCGGAGGATCCGCAACGGAAGGAATGCAAGGATGATCCCAATCGTGAAGATGATAGCCTCAATTCCATTGTGCCGGAAAATCCCAATAAACCGTACGATGTGAAAGTGGTGATCAAACGGGTTGTGGATCAGGGCAACTTTTTTGAAATTCATGAACATTTCGCCCCAAACATCGTGGTTGGTTTTGCCCATCTAAACGGACAACCGGTGGGGATCATTGCCAATCAGCCTGCTTTTCTGGCCGGCGTACTGGATATTGATTCTTCCACTAAAGCCGGGCGTTTCGTTCGCTTTTGCGATGCATTCAATATTCCCATCATCACTTTTGAAGATGTGCCGGGGTTTTTACCGGGAACGGATCAGGAATGGCGGGGTATCATCAAAAATGGGGCCAAGCTGCTGTATGCTTTTTGTGAAGCCACTGTGCCCAAAATTACCGTGATCCTGCGCAAAGCTTACGGCGGCGCTTACGATGTGATGAACAGCAAACATATCCGCGCCGATGTGAATTTAGCCTGGCCTTCCGCTGAAATTGCCGTGATGGGCCCCCAGGGCGCGGTGGAAATTATTTTTCGCAAGGAGATTTCCGCCGCAGATGATCCCCGGAAAGCGTTGGATGAAAAAGTGGTGGAGTACCGGGAACGGTTTGCCAATCCCTATATTGCCGCCGCTCGCGGCTATATCGACGATGTGATCGAACCGTCGCAGACAAGGCCTAAGCTGATCCGCGCTTTAGAAATGACCCGCAATAAAGTAGATCGAAATCCAAGGAAAAAACATGGGAATATTCCGTTGTAAATTCAGCGTTAATTTACAATATATTATATTTCACCTGAATTGAGCGATTCTCATGTCATTCCGTAGGAATCTTGTTGGTTTAGTGCACAGAACTAACAAGATTCTTTCCCGTCTACAGACGGGCAGGCAGAATGACAAAACTCTTTGGGTGGTTGTTTCAAACTAAGAATCGCTCAATTTAGGTTTCAGCAAAGTAGAAGTTTTTTTGATTGGTTCAATTCCGTTTGAAATAAAAATAGTTATATGAAAATGTCCCGAAAAACAAAAGAGTGTCCCGGCTGTGCTATGGAAATCGACGCCGACGAAACCATATGCCCGATATGTCAGTATGAGTTTTCGGAGCAAAAATCAAATATTGTGTGGATCGGTATGGCGCTGCTGGCGATTTCTCTGATCTACCCGGTTTATTTGCTGATTAAAAAACTTGTGACCTCTCTGTTCTAATGATACGACAGAACCGATGAAAAGATTACAATGGATGATAGTACCCGTGCAGAATCGAAAAAAGCTTCTTGATGTGAAGAAAACAGGTAAGCAGGGAATTTTATTCACTTGATTTTTGTTGTCAATATATGTATTATTTTTTGTAACTTTTATATTTATAAATAACTATCGATGATTTGAAATCCTCAAATAGTTGTGAAAGGCATAGTAATGAAATATGAAAAAATAGTCAAAGATGATATTATCATTCTGAAAATTTTAGAAAATCACGTCGATTCCAAAATGGCACCGGAACTGAAAAAAGAATTTCTGGCTATCATTGTTCAGGATACACCGAATATTATTGTTGACTTATCAGAAATTTCTTACATGGACAGTTCCGGACTCGGTACCCTGTTATTTGGCAGGAGACAGGCAGAACGGTTTCAGGGCCGGCTTGTCATTGCCCATCCGGGTCCGAAAGTTAAAAAATTAATTGAAATTGCCCACCTTACCCAGACATTGATGATATTTGATTCATTGAAAGATGCGTCGAACTCGTATAATGAATAGGCGGCATTAAATGATTTCTGATCAAAAAATGAATGAAGTCGTAAAAAAACCGGTTCTTACGGCTAAACCATTAAAAATTTATTTGTTTGATTCTTATGCCCGTAGTGAAGCAAGGGAATATTTAGGTTATAAATAATTCAGGCTAAAAACTATGAAGAGTATATTGTATGTTTAAAAAAATACTAATTGCAAACCGGGGCGAAATAGCGGTGCGGATCATTCGCGCTTGTCATGAGATGGGGATTGAGGCGGTGGCGATTTATTCCGAGCCGGATCGCAAAAGTCTTCATGTTCAGTTGGCGGACGAGGCCTATCTTATCGGTCCTGCGCCGGCGTTGGAATCCTATTTGAATCAGGAGAAGATTATTGCCGTGATCAAACAGTGCGGCGCGGAAGCGGTTCATCCCGGCTACGGTTTTCTTGCCGAAAACAGCCGATTTGCGCAAAAACTACACGAACACGGTATCAAATTTATCGGGCCGCCTGCCGCTGCAATTGAATTGATGGGCGATAAAATGGCCGCGCGTAAATTAGCCGGTCAACAAAAAGTACCGACTATTCCGGGAACGCTGGAGCCCATTTCTTCTGTCCCGGAAGCGCAGAAGATAGCCGATGAAATTGGTTATCCCGTGTTGTTGAAAGCGGCAGCCGGCGGCGGCGGCAAAGGGATGCGCCTGATTCATGAAAGTTCCGAAATGGAAAAATCGTTTCGCGCGGCACAAAATGAGGCGCGCGCTGCATTCGGGGATGACCGCGTTTATCTGGAAAAATATCTGCTGCAGCCGCGTCATATCGAATTTCAGATTTTGGCCGACAAGTTCGGCAATGCCATTCATTTATGGGAGCGGGAATGTTCCATTCAGCGCCGGCATCAAAAATTGGTTGAGGAATCGCCTTCGGTTCTCTTGTCGCCCGAGCTGCGGGAGGAGATGGGCAACGCAGCGGTTCGTCTCACCAGGACATCCGGTTACCAGAATGCCGGTACCATTGAATTTTTAGTGGATGCACAATTGAATTACTATTTTCTGGAAATGAATACCCGTTTGCAAGTAGAGCATCCGGTAACGGAATGGGTAACCGGCCTTGATCTGGTGAAGCAGCAATTCTTCATCGCTGCCGGAGAACGGCTATCACTCCGACAGGAAGATGTTCGACCCAACGGTCACGCGCTGGAATGCCGCGTGTATGCCGAAGATTCCGGGAGTAACTTTTTACCTTCAACCGGCGAAATAGCGTATTTGCAGGAACCGGGCGGAATCGGGGTGCGCTGCGACAGCGGGATTCAGATGGGCAGCATTGTTTATCCTTATTACGATTCGCTTCTCGCCAAACTGATCGTCTGGGCCGGATCTCGCCGGGAAGCGATAGACAGAATGCAGCGAGCGCTGCGGGAATATCTTGTTTTCGGTGTGGAAACCACTATTCCGTTTTTCATCCGGTTGTTGGAAAATGATGATTTCCGGTCGGGAAATATTTCCACCCATTTTCTGGCGGAACACAAGGGTTTGGCAGAAAACGGAACCGGGAACAACAAAAGTTTTGCCGGAGCGGTTTCTTCTCTCATCCATTTTAACGGGCAAAAACCGGGATCGGTCTTGCATGCTAATGAAGGTGACGGTTCAACGGATTCAAAATGGAAAATAATCGGACGAAAAGAGATGTTAGTATAAAATGGAATATCAAATTCAAATTGCCGGAAAAACCTACGATCTGGAATTGGAAAACCACCGGCCGGAAATTAAGATCATCTACAGGGGAAAACCGGTGCCTTACGATTTTAAGCAAATTCATGCGAATTTGTATTCATTAATTTTATATGGCAAACAATATCGCGTCTGGCTCAAATCAGCAGGGAACGGCAGCTATAATCTTGTTTTGGATCAGACTCCGTTTACGGTGGAAGTGGAAGATGAACGCCAGCGATTGCGGAAATCGTTTCGTACCGCAGAAACCAAATCAACAGGCGTGACCGAAATTCTTGCACCCATGCCCGGTTTGGTGAGCCAGATCGAAGTGGAAGCGGATCAACAAGTGGAAGCAGGTCAGGGCCTGCTCATTGTGGAAGCCATGAAAATGGAAAATGAGATCAAATCTCCCGTGAATGGCACAGTGAAAAAAATCCATGTCAACCAGGGCGACGCCATCGAGAAAGATGCCTTGCTGCTTGAAATAAATGAAATGGTTTGATTTATCCCAGGACAAAATGAGGCTTTCATGGATCTTGAAATATATTGCGCTGAATGTCGCCCGGAACTTTTTTCAAGCAGAGAAAAGACTGTCCGTTATCTTTCAATAGGCGGAATCTGGATTCCTGCTCATGACAGGCAAAAGATAAAAAATTCAATTCAAAATTTACGAAAGAAATATAATGTTTAGGGTGAATTCAAATGGAATAAAAATGCCGCTGATTCATACGGGTTCAGCGGCAGAAACCTTTTTAGATTCCACTACCGTTGGGTAGAGAACAATTTTATGATAATACATTTTACAGATTTGTCAAGTGTTTTTTGTAACGAATCATGGAGTTAAAATTCAATCAATTGCCACAAGCAAATGCACTAAGTCTGGGCTATGGATTATCCGCCGATTTTAAGTTTGATGGTTTCTTCAGGGTGGACTTCTCCTATAGCCAGTACTTGTCTGCTTTGGACTGAGAATGCGGGAATAATTATCTAATATGAAATTTGGTATTATTTTGTGTGTTTCACGGACAGTTTTAACCAATCAATAAAGAGGTGTTACGATGCCGATTTATGAATATAAATGCGCCGGTTGCGGCAAAAAATTCAGCGTTCTGCTGTTGAAGAGCAGCCAGCAGCAAAAACTGCATTGTCCCGCTTGCAAAAGCGAAAACATCGCAAAAATATTTTCCCGCTTCGCTTCACCCAAATCGGAAGACGCCAGACTGGAAAGTCTGGCCGATCCCTCCAAATGGCGGGATCTGGATGAAAATGATCCCAAATCCATGGTGAAATTGATGAAAAAAATGGGGAAAGAACTCGGCGAGGAATTGGGGGAAGATTATGACCAAATGATTGAAGAGGCCGAAGAGGAAGCGTATAAAGGCGAAGGCGCCGGCAAATCCGGCGACGATCTTTACACGCCCGGCGAATTGTCCGGCGATTGACAGGAAAATGAAAATGGATGATCTGCTGCTTGTTGTTGATATTGGCAATACACACACGGTTTTAGGTATTTACCGGGACGAAGAATTAGTAATTCACTGGCGACTCAGTACCTCCTATACGCGTACGGAAGATGAAAGCTGGATCGCCGTAAAAATGTTGTGCGATTCCGCCCGCATTCCCGCAGAGAAAATATCGGATGTTGTCATCGCCTCCGTAGTTCCCAATGCGACTTCCATTTTTAAAGGGATGATTGAAAACTATCTTCACGAGACGCCTGTTATTATTTCTTCCGAATCGGATTTGGGAATCCGGATTTTGTATGAAAACCCCAAATCGGTTGGCGCGGACCGGCTTTGCAACGCTATCGGCGGATTCGAAAAATTTAGCGGCCCGCTGATTATTGTTGATTTCGGCACTGCGACGACTTTCGATGTGATCGGCACTACCGGCGATTATCTCGGCGGAGTGATCGCGCCGGGGATCGAAACTTCGGCGGTGGATCTGTGGCGGCGCGCTGCCCGCCTGTATCGGGTGGAACTAAGTTTCCCCGGAAAAATTATCGGTACCAATTCGGAAAACAGCATGCAAACCGGAATCATGTTCGGCGCAGTGGATATGATGGAAGGATTGATCCGCAGAATCACGAAAGAGTTGAACAGCGCCAATGCAGTGAAAATCATCGCAACCGGCGGTCTGGCGCAGGTCATCATGGAGCAGACCACCGCCATCGATGCGTACGAACCGTTTCTGACGCTGGACGGCATGCGCAGGGCGCTGCTGCGGATGAAGAAAAGTTGAAAGATACCGCCCCGTGGTAAACCACTGGACTAAGAATAGAAAGAACGCTGAAGCGTCTTTCCTCACTTGGGCAGAAGTTGTACTCCTGCCCATAAAAGAGACGACAACGATATCGGTAATAAAAACAGGTTTTTAAAATAAAACAGCTCAATTTTGTTTTCAATAGAACAACCCCGTATAAAAATACTGATGAATTGTGTCTGATTACAATCAATTTTTAACAACGCTTACCAGCCTGCTGGCCGGGAATTTTGATCTGGAAAATGATGTGGAAATTTCCGGCAGAAGAATTCCACTTATCGCCTGTTCCCAAATTGCCATGCAGTATTTTTCCCTCTCCAAAAAAATTATTCTCGATGAATCCCATGTAACGGATGTAATCTTGTGCTGGCGGGAAGATGAAATCCTCACACCGGGTTTGCTTGGAAAACATCAAAAATGGCTGACGCAATTGGCAAAATCGGAGTTTTCGTTTCATCAATTAAATATGAGAACGCGGTTCGTAGGCTTCATCGTTTCACCGCAGGAAAAAAGTTATCCTGAACTAACCAGGCAGATTAAAAAATCACATCGGTTTCGGTGGTTGAAGTTCGGTTTCGGCGGGTGGTATGAAATTATTCTCATTGTTTACTATCTGCAATCCACTTCATGGATTATTCCGCGTAAAGGGAATGATTTCCTTCCTTTGCTTGAAAATATCTCTAAAAATTTAAACAGCATTCATTCCTCAGGAGGATAAAATGGGCAGTATCTGGTTGATCTCCATTGCACTTGCAGGGTTTTTTCTTGCCTACCTGTTTTACGGCAGATTTTTAATAAAGCGGTTTCGAATCGATCCGGCACGTCCAACGCCCGCACACACCATGACCGACGGCATCGACTATGTACCCGCCAAAGCGCCCGTCTTATTAGGACATCATTTTGCCTCTATTGCGGGAGCCAGTCCCATCATCGGGCCGATTACCGCGGCTATTTTTGGCTGGATTCCCGTGTTTCTCTGGATTGTTTTAGGTTCCATCTTCATCGGCGGCGTTCACGATTTTTCCGCTATTGTCGCTTCTGTTCGTCACCGGGGCAAATCCATCGGCGAAATTATTCACGAGCATGTGGGCGATTTAGGAAAAAAATTGTTTCTCATTTTTGCCTGGTCGACCCTGATTTTGGTGATTGCCGTTTTCACTATCCTGGTGGCAAAAACATTTGTGATGGTTCCGGCTGCGGCTACTTCTTCCGTGTTTTTCTTACTGTTGGCCGTTCTTTTCGGTATGTCGATTTACCGGCTGCAACTCCCATTGGGCATTGCATCCGTTATCGGCGTAGCGCTGCTGCTTGGCGGCGTTTGGCTGGGCTTGGTTGTTCCGGTCAAATTAAGTATAAACGTCTGGATTGCTCTTCTGCTGGTCTACATCACGATCGCCTCTGTCACACCGGTTTGGATCCTTTTACAGCCACGCGATTATCTTAATTCTTTCCTTCTCTACATTTTGGTCGCCGGCGCTTCAATAGGAATTATCATCGGCAATCCGAAAATACAACTTGGCGCTTACCTGGGCTTTTCCACTAACTTGGGTTATCTGTTTCCCATCCTGTTTGTGACGGTTGCCTGCGGCGCCATTTCCGGTTTTCATTCGCTGGTCGGTTCCGGCACTACTTCCAAACAATTGGATAAAGAAACGGATGCCCGGATTGTGGGCTATGGCGGTATGTTGATGGAAGGATTGCTGGCGGTTGTGGCGCTGATTGCCGCTGCGGCCATCACTTCCGGGAAATATAATGAATTTATCGGTAACGGTGGCGGCGGCCCCATTGCTCTTTTCTCTGCCAGCGTCGGAAATTTTATCAGCAAATTAGGCATTCCTGCAAATGTGGGCACTACTTTTTCCGCCCTGGCCGTCTCCGCCTTTGCGCTGACTTCACTGGATACGGCTACCAGGCTGGCCCGGTTTTCCTTTCAGGAATTTTTTGAAAAAGAAGAAGAAAGCAAACCGAGTATCCTGAATAAGAATCGTTACATTGCTACCGGCGTGGGTGTGGTTGTTGCCGGCGCCCTGGCCTTCAGCGGCCGGTGGCGGGCAATCTGGCCGATCTTCGGTTCGGCAAATCAATTGTTGGCGGCCATGGCGCTTTTGGCGGTAACCGTGTGGCTAACTGAGCTGAAGATAAAGCATGCTTTCGTATTTTATCCTATGATTTTTATGTTTGCAGTGACGTTTTCGGCATTGGTAATTCTGATGATCAGCAATTTTAAAAATCAACATTTCCTGTTGATGGGGATCGCGTTTGTTCTGTTTGTTGTCGCCGTTGTGCTTGCAGTGCTGGCGTTCAAAGGTTTGAGAGAGAAGAGAGAAGCGGCGACAGCCAGGTAGTTTGTTTTATCCACAGAGCCGTTCATTGTATTATTTGCCTGAATCGAACGATTGTAGGTCGATTCACTGAATCGACAAACCGATTTAATTGAATTTACGGTAAAAATTCCAACAACTGTTTTGGTTATAAAAAAAGCTTAGCACAGAAAAAATCGCTCAATTTTGAATTTGAATGATGAACAAAAAATAGTGAATATCGAATACTGAAGAAAGAGATTCGGTGGATAAAATAATCCGAGAAAAAATAAAATATTACCGTTATGAAATGGATGGACAAAGAAGGTATCATGAAGAATTCAGGTGAAAGTACGGAACCGGGCTATTCCCGATGGCAATTTACCGGACTTGTTGCAGCCATTCCGGTTTTTATCATTTTCCTTTTACTGCCGCGCCCGGAAGGGATGTCGCCGGAAGCACAGCGCACTGCTGCAGTAGGTATGCTCATGGTAATTTTGTGGATCACGGAAGCGATTCCCATTCCGGCAACCGCATTGTTGCCGCTGGCGCTGTTTCCCATGTTGAAAATAATGCCTGTCGGGGAAGTATCTGTTTCTTATGGTGATAAGAATATTTTTCTGTTTATGGGCGGTTTTTTTATGGCCGTCACTATGCAGAAATGGAATTTGCACAGGCGAATTGCCCTGAAAATCATCAATTTTTTGGGCAGCAGTCCGCGTCAGGTTATTTTGGGATTTATGGTAGCAACCGCTTTTCTCTCCATGTGGATTTCCAATACCGCCACCACCATGATGATGCTGCCCATCGGGCTGGCAATTATCTATCAATTCGAGCAATTCTGGGCCAAGGATAATTCCGCAGGATTAAGCGATTTCAGGCAAGCGCTCATGTTAGCTATTGCTTTTTCCGCCAGCATCGGCGGCATTGCCACGTTGATCGGCACGCCGCCAAACATTATTTTTGTGGCTTCTTTGAAAAAAATATTTCCCGATGCACCGGAAATTTCGTTCATGAAATGGTTCATGACCTGTTTGCCGCTGGTCATCGTTTTTCTGCCCATCACCTGGATCTATTTAACCCGTTTCGCTTTTAAGGTGGAAAAACAGAAACTGGCCATCGGAGATGAAACTCTTCGACACGAATTGGAAAAGTTAGGCACCATGGATAAAGGTGAAAAATTAACTCTCATTTATTTTATTATTATGGCTCTTGGCTGGATATTCCGGCGTGATCTGAATATCGGTTTTGTACATCTGCCCGGCTGGTCTAATCTGTTGGGTGTAAGCCAGTACGTCCATGATGCTACGGTAGCCATGTTCGTCTCTATGCTGCTGTTTCTAACGCCGGTGAACCGGAAAAAAGGCGTATTTTTGCTGGATTGGAAAACGGCGGTAAAAATTCCCTGGGGAATTTTAATTCTGTTCGGCGGCGGCATTGCCCTGGCAGACGGATTCGGCAAAACCAAACTGGCACACTGGATCGCCGGTAAACTGGTGATTTTGCATTCCTTCCCATTTGTGCTCATGCTGTTTATTGTCGCTTTACTGATGATCCTGCTCACGGAAGTTACTTCCAATACCGCTGTGGCAACCATCTTTATGCCCATTTTAGCCGCCACAGCCATCGCCATGAATGTGAACCCTATCGTGTTCATGATGGTCGGCACCATCGCCTCTTCGCTGGCGTTTATGCTGCCGGTGGCCACGCCGCCCAATGCCATTGTGTTTGGTTCCGGCTATATAAAGATTCCCACCATGGTGCGTGTTGGCTTTGGTTTGGACGTTGTGGGCATAATTTTGGTGTTGATTGTGGTTTACACCATTGCGGCGGCTGTTTTTCAGCTCGATTTCGGCATGATGCCGGTTTGGGCGCATTGATGAATGAAATGAAACCTTCCAGATTTTCAAAACCCGGAAGGTTTGCGTTTAGCTGGAAGGTTTACGTTTGACTGAAAGATTTGACTATTCGAGGAGTTTGCATGGAAAAATATTGCGGCGTTGATTTTTTGCGGTTTGATTCGCTTCTGTCCGACGAAGAAAAGATAATACGGAACACAGTGCGGGAATTTACGGAAGAGCAGGTTCTGCTCATCATCGCCTGGGGAGGAATCGGATCGGCAATGGCCTGTTACGAGGAAGCCGGAAATTATGCTGCGGAACGGGATTCAGTTCGGCAAACCGGTCGCTTCGTTCCGGATTATCCAGGAAAAATTGGCTGTTACGTTGACCGGGATCACAAAAATGCAGTTTACCACGCTGCAAATTTGGGAGAACATGTTTGGCTGAATATCGAATAAGGAATGATGATTTTAGATTTTTGGACATCGTGTAACCACCCGGGTAGCCCACGAAATAATTGAAAAGATACGGAAAAAAAGTCAGATAAAACCTTTAGAGTGTTTCGTGTGTTTTCTGTCTACATCAGACAGGCGCGGGATGAATAGTTACGATATCGCTTCAATTAAAATTACGGACACATACTAAAAAAGGAGGCACAAATGGCAGACAAAAAAGCGGATTTGGCCGGACCGGGAATCGGAAATTACGACGATCTGAGAAAAATTTTACCCGATGATTATCAATCATCGCTCACTCCCAAAGAAACGATGAAAGCGCTTTATGCCGTAAAAGGGTATATCGAAGAAAATTTGTGTAAAGAATTGAATCTGATGATGGTGCAGGTTCCGCTGATTGTCGATTCCCAAAGTGGGGTGAATGACTATCTGGATCGCGACGGCTCGCGCACGCCGGTTCAGTTTCATATTTCAAATGATTACGATAAACATCCCATCGATGCCGAAGTGGTTCAGGCAGCGACCAAATGGAAACGGATGGCGTTGAGACAGTTTGGCATGAAGCCGGGAGAAGGATTGATCACCGACATGCGTGCCGTGCGTAAAGATTATTTTTTGGATCATGACCACAGCGCTTATGTAGATCAGTGGGATTGGGAATTGGCGGTTACGGAAGAACAGCGCAATTTGAAAACATTAACCCGGGTGGTTGAAAAAATATGGAAAGTAATTAAAGGAGCGGAAACTTGTGTTCAGGAATTGTACCCCCAATTAAAAACAGATAAATATCCGAATTTGCCGGAAGAGCTAACTTTTTTACACGCCGAAGATATCCTTGACAAATATCCCGACATGCCGCGTAAACAGCGGGAAACGGCTATTTTACAGGAATATCCGGCCATTTTTATTTACGGTATCGGCTGGACTCTGCAAGACGGCTATCCCCACGAAATGCGGGCGGCTGATTACGATGATTGGGTGACGGAAACCAAATCTGCAGATGGCCGGACGATGCACGGTCTAAACGGCGATATTCTGGTCTGGAATCCGGTGACCGGGCGGCGCCACGAGTTGAGTTCCATGGGTGTTCGGGTGAATGCTGAATCGTTGAAAAAACAGTTGGAACTGACCGGCCAGCTTGATTTCCTTAAACTGCCGTATCACCAGGGTATCCTCAATAACGAAATCCCGCTTAGCATCGGTGGCGGCATCGGGCAGTCGCGGACTTATATGCAGCTATTACGCAAGGCTCACCTTGGCGAAGTAAGCGTAACCGTATGGCCGCAGATTCTCAAAGAAATGTGCAGAGAGATAAATATTCATGTTTTGGAATGAGGGGATGAAGATCGTGAAGAAAAAAAGAGTTTTCATCACATAAAAGCCGGTGAGGCGGTTCTTCAATTTGTAACTCCTTACTCAATTGAACGATGGCAGATCGATTCACCGAATTGGCTTGCAGATTCTATTAACCTGAATAATTCATCTCGCAAAGTCGCAAAGTCGCAAAATTTTGGCTATATTGGATTTCTTGATTGATTTTTAAATTAAGTGGTAGAACTAAGTTTTTTGAGATGATTTTCGTAACTTTAAATTTCTTGTCGTCTTAGCGGCTTTGCGTGAAACTTTATGAAAAATGTATGTTAAAGAAGATAAAAACAGATGGATTTCACTATTTGTGTTATTATGACCTGAATTGAGCGATTCTAATGTCATTCCGTAGGAATCTTGTTGGTTTAGCGCACAGAACTAACAAGATTCTTTCCCGCCTGCGGTTCGTCGGGCAGGCAGAATGACAAAACTCTTTGGGTAGTTGTTTCAAGCTAAGAATCGCTCAATTTAGGTATGACTAATATTTTCAGTTCATAAATGTGTTTGTTGATTTACTCCCAAAAAAACTTCCAAAGTTTATAATCATCTCTAATAATTGTAGTTTTTGCTTTAAAATTATACAATATGTTGATGCTAATCCGGAGAGAAATTTTGGAAGTTTATTACTTTGGCCAAAATTCACAAGCCTTTTTTCCAAAAAAGTGTAAAAATTGTTGTAGGATTAATCCTGTGTTAGACTTTATTTAATCTGTTTTTGGGATTATTTTATGACCGAATTGTTAGCATAAATAATTTTGGAAATTACACAGAAGATTACCTTCTGCTTTTTCCGCTGAACAAAATAAACCACCCCAAAGTGATGTTTTAGCAAAAATTCTACAGATTTTCATCCTGCCTTCCGATACTTAAAGAGAAGATGGGGTCCTTTTTCAATGAACAGTAAAAAGGAGGGTTGCGAAGATGAAAAAGATGGTTCTGTTACTTTTTTTTGTACTCTTGCCTGGCCATGATTTGTCCGCACAAAGCCTGTTTAACAGTGCCGGCTGTGGTGTTGGCGGCAACCTTTTAATCGGAGAAAAGGCGGCGGGCAGTGTAAAAATAGCTCCCAATTTGGGTCTGTTTGTCATCCGCAATATTAATTCTCAATGGAATTTAAAAGTTCAGATTGGCTTCGGACAATTGGGAGTGAAACCGGCTCACTCAGTTTTTACCGTGCCGGTGATTCCGGTGGAAATTGTTGGCATGTATTCTGTTTTGCCGGGAGCAAAAATAAGTCCTTTTTTACAGACAGGATTTGGGATCATCGGCTTTACTCTTAGTGGCGCCGGGCCTTTTTTCGACGCCATGGCCATCGGCGGATTCGGGTTCAAACTTCCTATAAGCCCGACAATAGATCTGCTGGTTTCTACGGATGTCAGATACACCAGCGGGGATGATTTTAACGGCAAGAACGGCGGTTTGAAAGATGGGTATTGGAATTTCCAATCCGGTGTGGCTTATAAAATCGACAGGGGAAAACAAAAATATCACAGACGGATGAAAACGCAAAAAAGTGAAGTTTTGACCAACGCCGGAAATTATTACGATTTACAAGCTCTTCAAACCCGGCTGGATAATTTGCAAACTCAATTATCTAAGTTGGAATTGAAGATAGATCAGATAAAACAATTGGCCGGGGAACATGCCGGCGCAATTAACCGGTTTGCGATGGAGCTTACTCAATTTAAAAATAAAGTGCCCGGAAAAGGGGTATTGACTGTCAATGAAGAAGAAAATAGGAAATGATGTTTTGAATTAAAAAGCGATACAGCCTACTCACAGAGCGTAATGTTGTTGACTTAAGTTGAAGTAAAATTTAGTTTCATTAGCAATTATCCAATCAGCCTCACAATTGACAATTAATACAGTCGCCGCAACGGAACACAAGTGTGAGATTTCAAACAGATCGGTTACAAATTTACATACCGTCAGCTTTAGATGGACGACATGTAAAAAAATACCGGGTGGAAAAGATAAGGAAGACGAAATGAATCCGCTCAATAAATCATGGTAGTGTAGTAATTACCACTAAGGTACCAAGACACGAAAAAACACAAGAATAATATTTTATGAATCTTTGTACTCTGGTGTCTTAGTGGCTAAAATTAAAAATACCACTAAATATTGAGTGGATACGACGAAATGTTATTCGAAAAGTGCCAAAATGTTAGAATACTCTGTAATAATGTTGATGATAAAAATGAATGGCGAACTATCCATACTTCACTAACAATGCCCAATATTTTAGTGACAGATAGTTTAGCCAATGTTTTTATTACTGTCTTTTATGGAATATGAAGTTCTGCCACCGGCGAACTTGAGTTCTGTAACGCAGGTCACAACGCGCCGTTTTTTATCGAGGAAAGACAAACAGAAAAATACTGCAAGAAGTGGATGGAATCCCAATGGGTCTCATCGAAAATTATCAATATTCGAAACAAAGGATGAAATTAAAGAAAGATGATCCTATCTTCCTATATACAAATGGAGTCACCGAGGCGATGGACCATCAGGAGAATGAATTTTCCAACCGTAACCTTGAGACACTCTGAGACAATAGGCAAATTGTTCATTAACTGAGCAAAATAAAAGGGTCGTGCATGAAGTAAAAAATTATGTCAACGGTTCGCCACAATCTGATGATATTACCGTGTTTTCCCTGTGTTATTCCGGAAACTGAAAAGTTGTATTTCTATAGTTATCTACCTCTTGAAATGGACAGGAAAAAAAATATTGTTTTTGTATTAGAAATTTATTTTCTTTGTTGAAATTAGAGATTGTACAAAAATCATTCATTTCCCTAAAATGGGCGGTTAAATTGAATATTTGTTACTTAACCGGAGAACGAAAAAAGGAAAAGGAGAAACCTATGAAAAGAGTATTTATTGTCATGATCGCCTTATTGGCATTTGGTCTGGTAATTGGCTGCGGGGGCCGGAAAAAATCAGATACGGCTGCAAAAACGGCTGTTGCAAAAGCGGAAGTGAAAACGGTTAATGATGTTGTCTGCGTCATGAAAGTGGATACAAGCAGAGTAAAAATAACCTCCGAGTACGAAGGCAAAACGTACTACTTTTGCTCAGCGGATTGCAAAGGAAAATTTGACGCTGATCCGGCAAAATATGCTATGGCCGAAAGTAAAGGGGAGCAGCAGCATGATCAGGACGAAGGTCATGATCAAGACAGTCACTAAAAATTTTTAAATCTTTCGTCTTAAGCCGGGTTGATTATTTAACCCGGCTTTTTTGTTAAAAAAAAGGCTGCCATTTTTCCGGCGCCGGCGGTGGTTGCAGCAAACTGATTCCCAGCAGCAAAATAATGGAAGTAAATAATGCGGGATAGATAGCCGGGTAACCTAAAAAAGTTTCTCCATTGATTTTTGTCAAAATTTCCCAAACAATGGTTACAACCATGCCACCTAAGATTGAAACAGCGCCTGCCGTAGGTGTGGCTCTTTTCCAGAAAAATGTGGCCATCAAAGCCGGTGTGATCCCTGCTCCGTAAACGGTGTAAGCGGCATAAGCTGCGTTTAGTATTCTCGGATAAAACTGAATTAAAACATAAGCGGCGCCGCCAAGTAAAACAACCGTGATTCTGGAATAAAAAACAATATTCTTCTGAGATATATCCGGATTGATAAACCGCTGCCAGATATCCCTGATGATATTGGTAGCCGGGACCAGTAGAAAACTGTTTGCTGTGGAAATAATAATTGCCACAATGGAAGCAATCAAAATACAGCCGACAACGGTGGGTAGACCCTGATGAGCAACCAATAAAATGATTTTTCCGGATTCGTTGGCCGGCAATCCTTTAAATATACTGCTGCCGATGACAGCCAGACTTTGTAAGGCAACCCCAATAATAACGACGCCGACAATCCAACCCACCACTGATTTTCTGGCTTCTCTTTCATTTTTTGCAGAAAAAAACCGCTGGTACATATTGCCGTTACCCAATGCCAGGAGCAGAGTAGGTATCAGGTATCCGATCGCTTTTATCCAGGTCATATTGCCTAAAACCGGATGAGCGCGCGGCGTGACATTGGCAGAGATGGTTGCCAGTCCGCCGGCGGAATGAATCAGGAAGGGGAGTGCCAAAGATACACCGATTAAGATGATAATACCGTTGATCACATCCAGGTAAGCAACAGAGAGCATGCCGGCGGTCAGTGTGTATAAAATTACAAAAATAGTAACAAAAATGATGGCGGTTTCATTGGAGATCATGCCGTCGGAAATGATATTAACAACCCAGCCGCCGCCGCGGAACTGATAACTGACAATGGTTATATAAGCAATGATGGTGGTGATGGTTGCCAGCAATCTTGCCCATTTATTATATCTTGCTTCCAAAATGTCCGGCACGGTGAATTGGCCAAAATGGCGTACTCTTCCGGCGATGAAAAAAATAACAATGATGCCGATCCAGCCGCCGGCGCTGCCAATCAATGAAGAGAAACCGTGATTGTAACTTAGATCCGCCACGCTGAAAATATCGCCCGAACCGATCCATGTTGCCAGCAGCGTACCGACTAAAATGGGCGCCGTCAGTTTTCTGCCGGCCACCATAAAATCTTCCTGATTTTTTATTTTGAAGGAAAGTTTGATTCCCACACCTAAAAGAAGGGAGAGATAGATCGCAATTGTGATGATGTAAGCCATGAATCATCCTTTTTTTATTCGAATTGACAGATTTGAAAAATTATACTTTTCAGGTGAAAGAAGCAAGAGAATTAGGGGTTTTACATCATAGCGCCGCGAAGCCTCAATGAAAAAAATAACAACAACCTAAATTGAGCGATTCTCATGTCATTCCGTAGGAATCTTGTTGGTTTAGCGCACAGAACTAACAAGATTCTTTCCCGCCTGCGGTTCGTCGGGCAGGCAGAATGACAAAACTCTTTGGGTGGTTGTTTCAAGCTAAGAATCGCTCAATTTAGGCACCAATTAAATGATATTCGAAGAAAATACTACAATGAAATTATCTGATGCAGGGTGACGAGGCTCGTCGCCTTACAATCTAACGGATTGAGAAATGTTGCCCAAATAAAATCTTGTTATTTGCTTTTCAATGAGGGGATGGTTATATTATTTTTATGGCAAATCTATTCCACAAATTAGGTCATAAATACGGTTCCTCTCTCATTAAAGGCAAATGGTACTATAAATCATTCTTCGGTTCTGAAGAAGAAGCCATCGAAGCGGAAACCTGGGTGGGCAGACAGTTGGCTGTTAAAATCATACAGGAAATGAAAATAGATGTCGATCCTTCACATCAACAGATTGTAAATAAAGTAGGGGAGAAGCTGTGTAAAAGAGTGACCGATAAAAACCGTAAATTCCACTTTTATATGCTTTTCGCTTCCGATGTGAATGCATTTGCTCTGCCCGGCGGATATATTTTTCTTACGGATGCGCTGTTAAAATTAGTTGATAAAAACAGGGATGAAATAGCATTTATCCTGGCTCATGAAATATTGCATGTGATGTTGAAACATCCGTTCAATCGGATTATTGCGGATCATTCCTTTCGGGCTGTTTCTAATATTGTGGTGAAAAAAGGTATTCTGGGCACATTTGCCAAACAAGCGTTGGGTGATCTGCTTAAGAAAAGTTATTCCCGGGAAAAGGAATTGGAGGCGGACAGATATGCAGTACGGCTCATGTACAGCGCCGGCTTCAATCCCCGTTCGGCTAAAACATTATTGTGTAAATTGGCACCAGGCTCTCCGGCGGATCTACCGGTTTATAACTATTTTTTAACTCATCCTTCCATTGATGAGCGGATTGAGAAAATTGACAAACTTATTGACCAATATCAAATGAAATTTGAAAGAAAACAAGTTTGATCCACTGCTGATCAATTGTCACGAATTACTTTACCGGATAGAAATAGTTAACGGGTAACCAATCAGGTCACTTCAAATAAAAAAAGACATGTATTTTTAAGATCAAAAAATATTGTTCGAGTATTTAGTGTGATCCTTTCCCTCCCAAAACCTTCCGGGCTTCTAAAACCCGGAAGGTTCTTATATCATTGAAATTTGAGCATAATTATTCTTTTATTTATTTGATCTTTTCTGTATATTAAAAATCAGGCAATTTTTATGAAAGGTTCAAATATGGGTCATATAGCAAACGCAAAAAGCAGTTTGGTGCCATTAATCGACCGGTTGAATAAATACCCCATCGGTTTGGTTGACAATGAGATCCTGCGGGAATTACTCTCTCTGCTTTTCGATGAAAAAGAAGCATTTGTCGGTTCTAAATTTCCTTTGGAAGAAGCCACACTTTCCGAATTGGGCAAGGCAACCAAAATGAATGCCGATGAATTGCTGCCGGTGCTGGAATCGATGGCGGATAAGGGGCTCATCATGGATATGCCATACGGAGAGGAAATTTACTATCTGCTCATGCCGGGCGTCATCGGCTTTTTTGAATTCACTTTTATGAAACACCGGAAAGACATTCCGGTTGAAAAAGTCGCCGGATTGATGACCAAGTATTTTCATGACGACCCGCAGCACGGACAGGCAAAAGAGTTTTTGGGCACAAAAAATCAATTGACGCGCTCGCTGGTTTACGAAGAACATATTCCCGTTAACAGTGAGGTTGTTTCCTATGAAAGCGCCCGGGAGATTATTAAAAATTCTAATTTCGGCGCGGCAGGAATGTGCTATTGCCGGCACAAGAAAGAACACGAGGGCAAAACCTGCAGAAAGGGTGCGCCGGTTGAAAATGTCTGCATTTCGCTGGGAAACGGAGCAAGATTTTTGTCACGACGGGGATTTGCGCAACAAAAAAGCAAAGAGGAATTGCTGGAAATTATCGATATGGCTCATCACCGGCATTTAACCCATCTCACCGATAATATTCGCAACAAGCCCACTTTTATCTGCAACTGCTGTTCCTGTTGCTGCGAAATTATGGCCGGTGTGCAAATGGGTTATTTCGACGGCGTGGCCAAAACCAGCTACATTGCAACCATCGATCCGGAACTATGTGATTATTGCGGCGAGTGTTTTACGGCGTGCAATGTCGGGGCCATCGGTTTAAAAAGATCGAACGACGGGAAGGAAAAAGAGAAAAGGGTGAGTGAAGTTAAACAGGAAATTTGTCTGGGCTGCGGCGCCTGCATTTCTGCCTGCGAAAAAGGGTCGATCTCGTTGACTCTGCGGGAAAATTATGTGCGGCCGAAGAAAAACAAACGGGATCTGTTTAAATCTGTTTTGATTGAAAAACACCGGTTGTCCCCTTTTATAACCGGCAGAGTTAAAAAAGAAGCAAAAAAATTGTTTATGTCAAATGGATGATTACAAATCGTTCGCGCGATATTATGATTTATTTTTAGAACCCATTATGCACCGGATACGCCGACGGTTGGTTCTTTGGGTAAAAAAATATAATGTGAAAACAGTTTTAGATATGGGCTGCGGCACAGGCAAGCAGCTTTCATTTCTGCCCAAAAACCTGTTCTCATTTGGTGTAGATATTTCCATTCACATGCTGGCGCAAGCCGGGAAAAATGCCCAAAAAAAATGTTTACGGGGAGATGTTGTATCCCTGCCTTTTCCGGATCGATCTTTCGATCTGGTATATTCACAGTTTGCACTGCATGAGAAGGATTTATCGGTTGTGCGGAAAGCGTTATCGGAAGCGCGCCGGATTCTTAAACCGAACGGATATCTGATCATTGTCGATTTTGCCAATCCGGCCGGATCGGGTTTGAAAGTGAAATTGTTTAAGAGAGGAATCACATATATCGAATCAAACGCCGGTGATGAACATTTTCATAATTTTAAAATCTGGTGGAAAAACGGCGGTATCGATCAGATTGTTGAAAATGAGGAATGGCGGAAAGTTGAAGATATTTCGTTTTATGCCGGTAATGTGAAAATGAGCGTATTTCAATAAACAGATTTCCACAGATAGTTCCGTGATGATTCGTCTGATCCGTGAAATCCGTGTTATTTTTTCAGGGATACAATACATTATAAATCTGGTTTTTAATATACATTGTGCCCCGGAATTTAAGAGCCGGATCACTACTCAGGTGGTTCACGAAAGATTCGAAAAAAACATGAAAAACAGTCGGATAATATCTTTCGAGTGTTTCGTGTATTTCGTGGGCTGAATAAATAGTTACCTTTTTTTCAAAAATAATTATAAAGGAATTAAGCGTGAAAATTCGTTCCCGAGCGCTGTTTCTAATTTTATCATCCTTATTTGTTTTGACTTATCTGAATTTTGCCGCTGCACAGGATGAATTAGCGCAGATCAAACGAGCCATTACCGGGAAAAATGCCGGGTGGACCGCCGGTGAAAATTGGGTAACCAAACTACCGCCGGAGGAACGAAAGGAATTATATGGCGCTCTCCCGGAGACCCGTCGTCTGGCTAAAGCCGATTTGATATCATTGCCTGAAATTGCCGGCCTGCCGGAAAAATTCGATTGGCGCGACCATAATGGGAATTGGGTTACGCCGGTACGAAATCAGAAACTATGCGGCAGTTGCTGGGATTTTTCTGCTGTGGCGCAAATAGAGGCCTGGTGGAAAATACATAATGCCAATCAGGATTCTATGATAGATCTGTCCGAGCAGTTTCTTCTGTCCTGTGGCGACGCCGGATCGTGTAACGGCGGTCACGCTCCCGATGCGTTGGAATTTGTAAAAATGATGGGGATTCCTCTGGAATCGTGCTTGCCGTACAGTGCGGATGATACCGTGCCTTGTGATTCCGTTTGTGATGACTGGCGTTCTCATGCGGTGAAAATTCCCGGCTGGGGGTACATAACGTCAAAAGAGGATATCATTGAAAATATAAAAAATGCCGTGTACCGCCATCCCGTTTCCGCTTCTTACACAGTTTATGAAGATTTTAGTTATTATGATGGCGGTGTTTATGAACATGTCTGGGGAGATAGAAAGGGCGGACACGCAATTTTGATAGTCGGTTGGAACGATGAGGAACAGAGCTGGATTTGCAAAAACAGTTGGGGAGAATATTGGGGTGAGGACGGTTATTTCCGTATCAAATGGGGCAGTTGCGGCATAGGCAAAAATATGCCGTTCATTTGGGACAGTATGACGGGCGGAGATGCCATCTCAATCGCACAAAATGAAGTGAATGCAACGGTTCGCTCCGGAGAAGTCAAACTGGAGGAAATTACCATTTCCAATACGGGAGCGGAAAGTGTGGAATTTTCAGCCATTGATTATGAAGTGCCGGTTGTTTTTCATCCGGATACGTTCCAGGCGTGGGAAGGTAAATCGTGGTGGTGTGCCGATCCACAATTGGGCGGTTACGAGAATCATTGGCTGCAATATCTGGATACGCCCATTCTTGATCTTCGGAACAGAATCTCGGCAAAACTTACATATATGGGCGCCTGGTTAATCGAGGATCCGGCCGGCACCAATGCTCCATGGGATGGTTGGGATGGCGCCAATGTCTGGATTTCTGTAAACGGCGGCGAAACTTTTGATGTGATTTCACCGGTTTCGCCGGCATATAACTGCCGGAGTTTATGGAGTTTTGGCCATAGTAAACAGGGCTGGAATTTTGGCGCAGGGATTCCCGGTTGGGGTGGTAACAGTAAAGGCTGGCAGCCGGTGGAATATGATCTGTCCGGTTTTAAATCCGATAGTGTGATCATCCGGTTCGCCTTTGCGTCCGATTTGGGGTTTTGTACCGAAGATGATTCTTCGATGTACGGTTTACAAATTGATAATATTTTTGTTACCGATGCAACGGATACGATCTTCAAAGATTTTGCCGATGATATTTTTTCCATGCACAGAACCGGCTTCGGCGAAAGAGAAGCAGATTGGATTGTCCTTGAAAATGGGGCGGGAGTGATTGCTCCCCAACAAAGCGCAGTTGTAAATGTTAAAATAGACGCAACAGACCTCTCTGCCGGCGATTATTCCGGTCTGATTAAAATCAACTCCAACGATTTCAGTAACGCCCAAATTGAAATCCCCATATCCGTGCGGGTTGAAACGCCGGTCGGTGTGCAGCAGGATGAAAGCGTTATACCGGAGCACTGTCGTCTGGCTCAAAATTATCCGAACCCATTCAATCCGGTAACCACCATCGAGTTCGATGTCCGGGAATATTCCCATGTCCGGCTGCAAGTTTTTACCCTGTTGGGCGAAGTGGTTGCGACCCCCTTAGACGCAATGATGCAGCCGGGAACTCATCGTGTTCGGTTTACGGCGGAGAATTTATCCAGCGGCATCTATTTTTATCAAATTACCGCCAAAGATTTTAAAGCGACAAAGCGGCTTTTGCTGTTAAAATAATATGTTGACGCTAAAAAAAGATAATTTTTTTTTCAAATTTTCCAGAGGTGTTTATTATAGTATCGTGATGAAATTTTTACTTGACATTCATAATAAAAGTCCTTAGTATACATCATATTTAGTCTATTTGAATATAAAGGGAAAATCAAGTTTTTATTCTATGTTTTACAACAAATATACATAATATATGTTCTTTTTTTCCATGCTATAAGGGTAGTATATGGAAAATGGTGTACATATTCACATAGTTATACGGCTTAGAGTATTTGGATTATTTCTACATAATAAAATGATGTTTGCTTGGTCATTCTAATAATTATCTTGAATATTTATATTCTGAATGTCATTTAAATCAATTATAGGGAGAGACAACTTATGAACATTTTTGAATATTTAAACAGAAAAGTGCCTATAGAGGATGATCTCTGTTTCGTTATTATGCCATTTGATGAAAAATATGACGCAGTTTATCACCACGCCATAAATCCTATCCTTGAAGAGCTCGGTTTTCGATGTATGAGGGCGGATCAAAATTTTGCATCAACACCTATCATGTTTGAAATTTTTGACTATATCAAGAAAGCAAAAGTTATCATTGCTGACCTGACAGGTAGTAATCCTAATGTTTATTATGAACTTGGCATTTGCCATGCGTTAAAAAGAAATGTTATTCTACTTAAGAAAAAGGATAGCCACGTTCCTTTCGATCTTCATGGAATCCGGCATTTTGAATATGAAGATAAACTGGGAGGGGAAAGTAAACTGAAAGTTTTTTTAAAAGATGCTTTAGCTTTAGATCTCGATGAAGCAGACTCCCCAATAGATGAACAAGCAGTAAAGCAAAATCTAAGAAAGGCTTGCCATCTTTGGAAATCAAGCAAAGAGGTTTTAATTAAATTCGAAGAATTTTTAGAGATAACCCTAAGTATTGATAATATCTCACACACTGATGAAGAAATTGCATTCTTATGTCATGTAGCTGCATATTTTGGAAAATTTATGAAACGAATGACAGAAATAGCTTATAAAAACATTTTAGCTATGGATGCACTCATTATTGAGGCAAGTTCAGGGAAAACTACCCGAGTGCCCTGGAGAGCAGCTGCGATGTTGGAACACTTTGAAATTAATCTTATAAAGGACAGATTACTTAACTTTAAAGGAGATTATAAAAACACGGAAATTATGCCTATTGAACTTAAAATTGGTTCAACTTTAAATAAATTGGAAAAGGTTATAGAAGGTTTAGGTCATACGAGTCAAATACGTGATAAATTACTTCAAGCAAAAGCACAAATTGAATCTGAATTCGGTCAATGATTTTAATAAAGTGCCAATCGGTAGATTTGGCCGTATAACCATTTGTTCAAGCTGAATTTAAACAGCCGTTGTTTTTTTGTTTTTTCAGTGGGTTTTGGTTCAATTTCTGTGGTTTCTATCAAGTTCACTGCCGCTGTTTAAATCAGCTTAACATTGTCCGTTAGCATTGTATTAACATTCAAAAGGTTAAAAATAAATGAGTAGATTTTTTTTACCTCTTAAATCAAACGCTGCATGGTTTACTGGTCCCGAGACGCGGAAGTCTCTTGAAAGAAGGATAAAAAATTATTTACTTCTTTATGATGAAATAATCATTCAAGACGCAAAATATTCATGTAGTATTGTTGAGAATGGATCATTTGATTTCTTGATTCCTGCAAATAAAATTTCAACAGACCGAGAAAAGATAAATTACTTTACCCCAGGGCAGGAAATGACTTTATTTATGAGCCCAGAAGGATCAAATACTCAGCACCCTGTTCTTAGTGGTAATATGATAGCATCTTATGAAATTGACTATTACCCAATAATCTTTGACGCTGGTCTCTTAAATGAAGAATATTTTATTTGGATAAGTAATGATTTAGACCAAAACGACACGCGCCTTGCAAATAAAGAAATTTTTAAAGATAAAAATAATTTAGAATTGAAAAAAATCCTACCAGAAAATTCATTCGTTCAAAATTTTATTTTAAAATCATTATATTTTGATTCTTTGCTTGCCTATCGTTTGAATTTACCTTTCTTGGTAGATAATAATATTTCAAAAGTAATTGAATGGAAGAATCAGCAAATTAAAAGTATTTGGAAACCCGAATTAAAGGACTTCTTTTATAAAACTTGGATTTCACTTGATCATCCTGATTACACAAATGAATCTTGGGAAAAAATACATAAAATAAGGCAATCTGAAGCCGGACGTGATTATAGAAGGATGATTGAAAATATTACAAATGAAGTTTTAATAAATCTCCCTAGTATCAGTGATAAAAGGGACATTGAAAATTTAATATTAAAATTGTTCCATAAGGAATTAGTTGAAGAATTAAAATCAAGATTAACAACACCCCTCAATGCAACAATAAATATTGGATTGAATTTTTTCCCTTATGGAGGGATCGTTGGAGCATTAAAGGATATAACTGAAATTGCACAATTAAAAACGAGTTGGGTATCTTTAATTTAGCAATGCTAACACCAGGTTCAAGATGAATTTAAACGCGTGCTGTTTCTTTGTATTTTGCTAATTTGTTGAGCGTTTAAATCAGCTTAACCTGCACCGTTGGGCAGGAAGGAGAAAATACTATTATGAAAGTACTTGGTGTACATATTGCTACAGGGCAGTTTCGCTATTCGGTTCTTGAGGGGACAAAGATCGCACCTGTGTTAGTCGTAAAGGATAGACTTGTAACTCCGGCGACAACCGACGTACCCGCATTAATGGATTGGTATGAGTCTCAGTTCAATTTGATTATTAATCAATCTGCTCCTGAGCGCATAGCGTATAGGCTAACACTTGCGCCAAAGAAGAATCAACTTTTCACGTCCTCGTTTCCTTTCGGTATTCTCAACCTTCTTGCACATAGACGTAACCTACCCATCACTTCCTATGTTTCTGGCAATTATGTTGCATCTCGTCTCGGGCTCCCGAGAGGAACAGACCTATATGCCCATTGCGATACTGTTTTTGGTTCAAACCCTCCTTATTGGGACAAGAACCAGAAGCATTCTGTTCTCGCAGCTTGGTTTGAACTGCCATGATAACACCTATACCGACAACGATTGACAAATACCAGATTATAAGCCCTCTCGGTTCCGGCAACTTCGGGCAAGTATTTCATGTGTTTGATAGAGCTCTTGGTACTGAAAAGGCAATTAAGGTTATATTGTCGACCGGTCCCTCTAATTTTATGCAGAATCTAGAAGAAGCGCAGATATTAAATAAGTGCCAACATAAGCATATCGTAGCAATCAACGAAGCAAACATCTTCCCCGTAAACGGTACAAATAGAATAGTTCTTGATTTGGAATATATTCCAGAGGGATCTCTTCAGGCTGCCCTTGCATCACGCTGGGTGTCCATCCGCGAATCTGTTGATTACGTCCGAGGGGCGCTCCTTGGGTTAGAACACGCCCATTCGCAAGGGTTCCTTCATCGGGATGTTAAACCGGGGAACATTTTATTATCTCCAAATATACCAAAGCTGTCAGATTTTGGCCTTGCCACAGATGCAGGACTTTCTTTGATCGGCTCAGCAAAAGGCTACAGACCTCATTTGCCACCAGAGTACTTTCGCACCAATGCTACAACTGAGCAGACTGATGTCTTTGCAATGGGAGTTACACTCTTTCGCGCTATATCAAATATTGCGGATTGGCGCGCAGTGATCAATGCCGTTCCTAATTTATCAAACCACATGCTGAATGGAACACTTATTAAGAGAATCGGTTTCGAAGAGTATATTCCTGAGAAACTCCGTCGAATAGTCAGAAAGGCATGCAACGCGGATATTGCAAAGAGATTTTACACTGCACAGGCATTTGGACAGCATCTTGATAGGCTTCGTTTCAATATCGACTGGATTCGTCTGGCGGATGATGAATGGCAAGGCTATTGTCGTGCGGGTAAACTACATCGTTGCGCGATTGATTTTACTAATAATACTGTTACAGTTTCTGTGAACGGTCGTCGTATTCGATCCGAATACAGAAGGCATAGTAGCCTCACAGATGCAATTAGACACATGTATCAGTATATCGCAGATACAACATTGGAATAGAGCTGCCCAACAAATCAATCAACCTGACGCTGCCACGCGTTGGGTTCGTTGCTAAGTGAAAGTTTAATTTGTGGCAGCGCAGGTTATCTCAACGTCGTTTGGTTGGAAGTAGGAAGTATAATTATGATTAACTCATTGAAGAAACAATATAAATGTCCTAAAATAATGACAGCGTTATTACCACTCTGCATTATATTGAGGATAAAAAAAGAAGAGTAAAATCCGAAGCTAAAATGGAGGAATGTGATTCTGCTAAAGTGTGCTGAGTTCAAAATAAATCAGGAAGTTATGAATGGACTAGCTGCTAAATATTTCAAAATACATTAAATCAAATTTTCACATTAGTTCAATAGAGTTGCATATAGATGATGAACACGAGTTAATTGATGATGATTGAGCACAGATCCTTCTGTCCGATGAAAACGGCGAAACAAAACGGAGTGAAAACACGCGTTGATGTGTAATATTTTTTTTATTTCATCCACGACATTTATGAATGTGTTAATTTTTTTAAAACTTTGTAAAGATTATCAGTAAGGAGGTCTTTATGGCTAATAAAAAAGAACAAATTGAAAATATTGAGCGACTTGAAATTATGGAAGAAAAATTTGGTATCACTATTGAGGGTTTAAATGCTCAAATATCTTTTTATGAAGACTCTGACTATATGCCAGATGTTGAGATCTACGGTGAAATACATGCTGTAAACGGAACAGGAATAGATGACGACATTGAAATTGTTGCGACAGCATTTGACCGAGATGGTAAAGTCATTGGAACTACAACAGACTACATAGAAAAAGAAGATTTTTTTGCTTTACAGTCTCTTGATATAACAATTTCAGATGTATCTTCTAAGCCAGCTAAAATTCGCGTATATCCTAAAAAATGTTAATAACATGAATGATTCAATATTGAATAATGTCAGAAAGTCATTAATTCAAGAAGCCAAAGGCTCGCCAAATCTTATATCTGATTTAGCTGGGTTAGAAAGATACATTGCAGAAAGTTATAGCTCACGTTCATTTATTGAATTACTCCAAAATGCAGATGATGCTGGGTCAGTTCGTATCCTAATTAAGCGCATAAATCAGCATATAATTGTTGCTAACGATGGACGTAAATTTACTGTTCTAGATTTTGAAGCTTTATGTCGAAGTGCTGCCTCCCAAAAAGAACGTAGGACAAGTATTGGATTTAGAGGTATTGGTTTCAAATCAGTTGTTGGTTTTGCAAAACAGATTCATCTTTTTAGTGGTAGCCTTGAGGCTACTTTTTCTCGCGAATTAACATCATCTCTCATTCCAAGTGCGAGTTCGGTTCCACTAATCAGAATCCCTCATCAGATAGATTCCAAAATAAAGGCACAACTATCACCGATGATACATCAGTTATACCAAAATGGGTACAATACTATCTTTGTCTTTTCAGATTTAATTGCAAATTTTGTGGAGAGTGAATTTGAAAGTCTTGAACCATCGTCTTTATTATTTCTCAGAAATATAGAAAAGGTAACACTTGAGTCTAAATCAATTGTTACATATCGGATAGGCCATACTAGCATCGATGAAAATTCATCATTAGTAGAATTATCGATTAATAATAACAAAAACTATTGGACTGTTTTTCATTACGAGGACATCTCCATTGCTGTTCAAAAAGAAGGTGAAAAATACAAAAAGCTCTTACCTAAGGATGCAGTAGTTCATGCATTTCTTCCAACTTCAGAAGAGACCGGATTCAGCTTCAAAATTAATGGAAATATTAGCACTGATCCCTCCAGGACTAGAGTTATACAAGATGACATCACTATAGAGACCATTGAAAAAATCGCAAACTTTTATATAGTTTTATTAAAAACATGTCTTGATCGGACTGACGATTTTTCGAAAAGCAACTTAATTGAACTATTCATTCCTTTATTTGAACCACGCTTGCTCAAGCTTCAAAAGCAATCCTTCAAAAAACAGTTGATGGAATCAATAGAGACAGCATCCAAAGGTCAATTTAATAATTTTTATCGCCGTCCTAGTTGGCTAAATCCTAATGATAGCACAAAGCTTGCTAATAATGCAAAGATAAACATACCTTCTAGAGATATTGGGGAGACTGAAGGGTTAGATTCTTTGTTAAAATTTTTAGGTGTACATGAATTGACTATAGAAATGCTATCTCCTGAGTTAAAGAAGAATCAATTAACTACCCAAGGGGCTGCTGAGGTCGTCGCGCATATAACCAAGCAAGTTTCTACCAAACAGATTTCCCGAACAAGACTTGATAAAGATTGGAAAATTTGGTCGGTTAATAATGAGAATTTATCATTATCAGAGGTTGTTAGTAAAAGAAATAAGCTAGATGATAATTTTATTGATATCATAACAGAAAAGATTGGTATATCTTCTGAGTTATCGAGATTAGTTGGTGCTATTACTGATAATGAAATTGCGCAAGAGATAGTTCCGTCAAAGAAAAGAGAAGTTAAAGAAGTTATCGATATAAATAATAAAGAGAGTTCTACTGAACTTGTACCCTCGAAAAGAATTAGTTTAGTAAAATGGAGGAGTGCAGAACAACAAGTACTAGAAATTTTGAATTCAGACGGTTGGAGTGCTAAAGATGTTAGTAGGCAAAACGTTGGATATGATATTGAAGCGATAAATCCAAATGGTGAAATTATTTGCGTTGAAGTAAAATCATTAAAATATGAAGGCCAACATTTCACCCTTACAAGTAATGAGGAGGCAACAGCAAGAGAAAAGGGTAAATCGTATGTTTTAGCATTAGTAATCCAAAAAAAGAATCAGCTTCATGTGATGTTCATCGAAGCCCCCCTGAAAGTTATACGTTTAGAAAGACAATGTAGACAATGGGTTTGGTTGTGTTCTTCATATAAATTTTATCCTAAAATTTACAAATTTCATGGATAGCAATATATTGATTGCCGAAAAAGGCGCTGTAGCTGTAGGTGATTACTACTCCGCTGCGCTTCATCGCGGCACCTGAGCTTAGTTGTTAAGTGCCATTTACGAGTTTAATTTTTTGGATAAATAACATATGAAAAGTTATAAAGCTCTCGTTTTCTTTTTTGTATTTATTTCATGTAATTCTCAGAACAAGTTGTCTGAAAATCAAGTAGGTCAGACAAATTCAGATTTGCAGAAATCAATTTCCCTAAATCAAAAATATGTTTTAGATACAACCATAGTAAAATCCATTGATTTATCTGGTAGACTAGAGAACGAAATTATTAAATATTACCTTAAAGTTAAAGATTGGGAAAAAACCAGTAAACTGGACTTTCTTTTTATTATCAGGCGCAGACACTCTTCTGCAAAAATATTCAAATGAAGCGTAGATTAACACATTTTTCTATGATAAGTTATATGTAAGATCTTGTGAAGGATATTTGGATTGTAAAAAGAAATGGTATTTAAATGAGATACTTAATTTTAAAGTAGAAAAATTTCACCAAGTGATAAAAGAATCCCACTATTTAAGAATGTGAGTAAATATTTCGCTGAAGAAGAATATGAAAGTTTTGGTTCTTCAAAAGAAGAAGCTATGGATAATTATAAATATTTTTGGGAATATTATTCTGATAAAGATATGAAAGCTATTTACTTTAATTTTGCACCGGAAGGACGTTCAACTCCGATTCTGGTTTTTCATCCAAATTTAAATAAACTTGTTCCTATTTATTCTCCATGAATTGAAGTTAAATAAATGTATGCGATTTACAAAGTTGCACTTAAAAAATCGCTTATCGTGTCGAGCTAAATCGGGATTGTTGGGATTCCCGCTGAAAACGGGAATAAATTCGATGCTCTTACCCAGTAGGTGAAAGTTCAACCTATTCAAAGACAAGCTATTAGTATTGCACCTCACGTGTTCCGAAAATTTTCAGGATAATAGGAGTGCGAAGCTGAGTTCGCAAGGTCTGGATAGAGCTCTGAATCAGACAGTTTTTGTACACACGGATGATTCCCATTCAATCGGGAGAGAAAGCCTCTGATTGGAAAGGTGGGGAATTGCGACCCAGGCGATGCCGAAACTTCGGTGTAGGAGAAGCCTGACCTTTCGGCAAGCTCAGGACAAGTTCCACGTTGTGACGGATGACACAATGGGAGCTTCACAGAAGTTACCAACCGTTTCAACATAGAGTATTAGAATGCTTAGGGTAGCTTGGTTATATGCCAAATGGGGTGGTGCCTGTTTGGATTTTAAGAAATCAATCCCGGGAAACGGGATGATAGCAATTCTCACGTCCGGATCTGTGGGGGAGCAGTCGAGAAGTCGACTGCTTTTACCTGTAACCAACCGCTGCCAGCGGATCTGTTTTTATTCATGCTTTCGGGAAAAGAAGTTTTCCGCTGCCAAGTTTTTCTTTTGTATAGGCGGGTTATTTCTACTGTTTTTTCATTCTGAGGTTCCGATGAAAAGAATACTTCTTATTTTTATCTTACTCTCGCTGCAAATATGCATGTGCGATCTGTCTGCACAGCCGCTTTATCCCACCACCCGGAAATATTACCGGCAGCTTGAAGAGCGGCGGCAAACTATTTTACACGCAATTGCCGGCATGACCTGGATGAAAGGAGATGATCCCCGCAAAAGAATCTACCTTGGCATTGTGAAACTCGCTACTGGAGTGGACAGGGAAAAAGGCTACCAATTTTTGCAGGATACCGTTTCGGATTCAGTTCATTGGGGCAGTTTTCATGTATATGCCATGATGGATGCCGTTTTACGTTTGAAAGACCGGTTGCCGTCCGGATTTGCAGAAAAAGTGAGAGAGCGGCTGGTGTTAAGTTTTGGCCGGGACAAAGGGTTCACGGAAAACCATAAATTGCAGGTTCGCACGGCGCGCTATCTGTTTGGCCAGACCTGGCCGAACGGATCGGTTTTTGCGAATGGCACAACAGCGGCAGAAGCCAAACAGGAAGCGGAAAACTGGATTTATAATTTTATTAATCGAACCGTTTCCGTCGGCCAGTTGGAATATGATTCCGTCAATTATCATGCAATTTATCTGCTCTGTTTTACTACACTCTACGATTTTGCCGAAGATCCGTTGATGAGGCAAAAAGCCTGGCTGATGATGCAGCTTCTGTTAGCCGATTGGGTACCGGAATATCTGAAAGGAAACTGGATCGGCGCGCACAGCCGGGAAAAATACAATCAGGTTACGCATACGGTGTTGAATTGCGGCGTGGCCGTTCCGTTCGGATATCTTTTTTTTGGTGATTGCGATTTTCATCCGGAATTGCCGGAGACGTACTACGTGGGCTTGGCTGCGGTGCAGGGATTTCGCCCGCTGCCGCTTTTGGCCAGTATTGCCACGGATCGGAAAAATTCCTACGTCCACAGAGAAACCAAAGCGCCGCGGCGTGGTTTTGGCATCAGCACAAGCGATTTGCCCACGTGGAAATACAGCTATATTACCGCTAATTATGCGTTGGGCTCTTCGTTCGGTGATATTACCGCAGTGGAAAATCACCGGTGGGACTTGACCTGGGTTTCGCAAAAAGACGGTTCTACTTGTTTCTTTATCAATCCTTCCTGTTCGGCAAAACAGCTTTTAAAATATTTTGATGACAAACCGGAAAGGATTGTCGCGGATATTGTGAAACAGCGGCCCTATTACAACGATCCGAACAAATGGGTGGAAGGTTCCCCATTTGAAAAAGTGATGCAGCATGAAAACACACTCATCGCTCTTTACAATATTCCTAAAAATGAAAAGAATCGGCATGTTAACGGATTCTTTTCGAAAATCATTGAAGAACGGACAGAGGAGGATGGCTGGATTTTCTGCGCATCGGATTCCGTGTATTTTGCAGTGAAACCGCTCACGAAAGGGAAATGGTTCGAAGAGAAGGATCATTTTCGCTTAACGTTGCACAGCCGGAAAACCGGCGTCATCATGGAAGTGGCACAAGAATCCGAATTTCCCTCATTTGCGGCTTTCCGGCAGCAGATAGAATCCAATTCGCTGCGTGTGGATTTAAAGAAACTTCACGTGGTGTATTTAAATTCCCGCGGCGTTCAGATGGATTTTACTTATCCGAACCGCCGGCTTGTCAACGGTTCGAAAATAATATTTAAAAATTGGCCGCTTTTTGGCGGACCGTTTGTAAACTCGAAAAAAGGAAGCAAGTTGATTGAAATCCGTTATGGCCGGGAAAAGGTGATTCTTGATTTTAACAATTTCTCCGTAAAATATATAGTGGCGGATACATTAAACTAACTAAATGAAAATTGAAAAATGCTCACAAATTCTCACATGGAATTGAATAGCGACCAGGCATTTGCTTACGGAGCCTTAGCCGGCAATGTGAAGTTGGTTACCGGGTATCCCGGTTCACCCAGTTCCGGAACAATTGAATATTTAGCCAGGGTTGGAAAAAAATCCGGCATTTATATAGAGTGGTGCAGCAATGAACGGGTGGCCCTGGAAATGGCCATCGGCGCATCCATTGTTGGCAAACGAGCACTCGTGTGTGTGAAAAGTGTGGGAATGAATGTGATGTTGGATCCAATGATGGCGCTGAATCTTACCCCGCTGAATGGCGGTCTGGTAATTTTACTCGGCGATGATCCCGGCGGCTACGGTTCGCAGAACGAGCAGGATACCCGTTTGTTGGCGCCCATGTTGGAAATGCCGCTGATGGAACCGGCTTCTCCGGCGGAAGCTTACCAGATGATGGCGGACGCATTCTCTCTTTCTGAAAAGTACCATATTCCGGTTATCATTCGGGAAACCCGCAGCTTCAGCCAGCAGGCCGAACCGGTTGAAATCAGCATAAAGTTAAACAAAAAACCGGATTTTGAATATAAGCGGGAGTCGCTCCGCTTCGTTCCGGTTCCCAAAAATGTGCAACAGAAACATAAAAACCTGCATCAACGTCTGGCGGATTTTGAGGATTGGGCAAATCGCTCGCCATTCAACCGGATAATTGGTAACGGTAAAACCGGTATCGTTGCCGCCGGTTTTACATTCAAAAAACTATTTGATCTGTTTGGCGGACAAATTCCACCTGAATTATCCCTGTTAAAATTATCGACGCTATTTCCATTACCGGAAAAAATGATCGTTGATTTTTTGGGAGGTTGTCAAAATATTTTGGTTTTAGAAGAAAATGAACCTTTTGTTGAAATCGGTTTGAAGAGTATCGCTCAGGAACACCGGTACACAGGAACCATCGCCGGAAAGCGAACCGGTCATCTGCCCAGGGAAGGAGAACTTTTTCGCTGGCAGATTCAACAGGCGCTCTCTTCATTTCTGCCTGATTTTACATCTGAAAAAGTCTACCTTCCGGAAGATGAGGAAAAAGAAAAACCCTACAAAGAGAGTCATTGCGGAGATTGTCGCTACGATCAGGTATTAACATTATTGGAAGAAGCTGCTGAGGGATTGGGTCAAAAATTGGTTGTTGTTGGGGACCCGGGTTGTCTTGTTACCGTTGCAAACCGCCTGGATGCAAAATATGCCATCGGTTCTGCCGTTGCCGTTGCCGACGGTATAAGCAATGCCTCATCAGGATTAAAACCGGTTGCTTTGATTGGTGATTCCGGATTTTTTCACAGCACCATTCCGGCTATTTGTAATGCCGTGCACAATAACAGCAGTCTTCTCCTGGTTGTTTTGGATAATCACAGTGCGCTCACTTCGGGCGGACAACCGCATCCGGGTGTGAATAAAAATATTTTAGGCGAGCCTGCACCTGGATTAAATATTCAGAAAATATCCCATGCATGTGGAATTGAATCTGTCGGTACGGTGAGTCTTTCCGCTTCTGATGTAGAATTAAAATATCGTTTTTCACAAGCTATGCTTCAGAAAAAAATATCGATGCTGATTGTAGAAATTCCCAATACTCAGTAATTTCCGGTTAGTTTTTTGCGATGGGCAACATAACCCCAAAAGAGTTCTCTTGATTACAGGAATAACGGCTGTTTTGTTACTTTTCGTTCAAGGGCATCGACGGGCAATTGAAAACGCCACTGTAGTCCAATGACATCGTGTCTTTCGTGTTCTTCGTATGTTTTGTGGACCTTCTGAGTAGCGAAAATTAGAGCGCTAAGTCTTGTCGGCGCAGTTTTTTTTGAAACACTCCAAAATAATTATCGTATTCTATCTATCTGTAAAAATTAATTTTTAGCCTAAATACTCAGGTAGCCCAATAAAAAATCAATAGAACCTTTCGAGTATTTCGTGTGTTTCGTAGGCTAAGCAGTTACTTTTTATCAAATAAAGGAGGTTTGGTAAAATGGCAAAGAAAATGGTAAGTGTGGTTTTCTTCTCTTTGTTTTTTATTTTTAGTTCAATCGCCGCCCGGGAAATAAAGAAAGATTTTCACAAAAGTTTCGATGTCGGGGAAGGGGCTGTATTGATTCTTCACCATGGCGACGGCGACGTGACGGTTCTCCCCTGGGATAAAGATGTCATCGATGTTACCGTTCGTTACCGGTTGGAATATAAATCGATTGGCATTGGGAACAGACATGATTTCGATGTCGAATTTCGTCAAAACGGTGAAAAAGTGTATGTAATCGGAAAAGAACGGGGGAGCGGTATTTCAATCGGTGTTCAATATTCAAGACGATATGAGTATACCTATAAAATCCGGGCGCCGAAATATGTGGAACTGGAATTTACCGGAGATGATGGAGATGTGGAGATCGATGACCGGCAGGGAAATATCTTTTTAACTCTGGATGACGGCAATGTTGATCTTAGTAATATCGCCGCGGATAAAACAAAAATAAGAGCAGAAGACGGCACCATACGCGTCTCCGAATTAAGCGGCTCTTTTACAATAAGGAATGATGACGGGGATATTTTTCTGGCAAATTGCGACATGCCTCATTGCCGGATTAACAGTGGGGATGGTGAAGTGACTATTCGCAGATCGACAGGTGATTTTGACATTGAAACGAATGACGGCGATATTCAGTTGCGCAAAGTCCGGGCAGAAAGGTTGGATATCCGCTGTTCAGATGCAGATGTCGATCTGGATTTGCTAAAAACCGGTCGTGTTGATTTTGATATTGTAGCCGATGACGGCGATGTTTCACTCGATTTTGAAGCAGAAATTTCCGCGCGGTTCTGGCTGGATTCCGACGGCGGCCGGATACATGTCAATGTGCCGGATGTGGATAATTTTGCAAAAAGAAAACACTACCAATCAGGGGAAATGTATGGCGGAAAAGGGAAAATCAGGATTCGTACGAACGATGGCAATATCAGCCTCCGGAAGGTGAAATAGTTTCTTTTTAACTTGCATGCAACGAATATTGTCTGAATTAATAAACCGGCGTTGAATAATGCCGGTTTTTTTTGAAAATATGGTGTCCAATCCATCCTTACCTTCCTCTGCTAATAGGAGAAGTTCCCCCTTCTTAAATTTTTGACTCTTCATATCGTTACAAATGGATGTAATATTTTCTTCATTTATTCTGATCATTGCCGATAACATAATTAATTAGCGCCTGACCGAAAACTCTGAAAATCAGTAAAAAACGTCATCCTTGCGAAAGCAGCCTGCCCATTCGCAGGCGGGGGATCCAATGAAATCAAAAACTTATAGATTCCTGCTTTCGGGGGAACGACAGAAAAGTGGGGTTTTCGTTCAGACACTAATTAATGAACTGTTAGACAGATAATCCGTAACCGGTTATAGGATTTCTGCCTTGGTAATTCCATGAATTGTCTCCTGATCGATATGGTTCCGGATGCGGATGAAATACCGATGAGAAAGATCAGACAGAGTGAAGCGGTTGTTCGTGGTGATGTGAAAATCAGAGAATAAAATGAAACAGGAAAATAGCCAACAGCTTCAGGCCATCAAAAACGATTACATCAAATTAGAAATTCGTTTTAATGAAGAAAGAGAAAATTATCATAAGTTGACCCGCACGTTACTGCAATTATTGGGAAGCAACGACGGCATCGAAGAGGATGTAAAACGCATCCGACAATTATTAGAGACTGAACCTGGAATTAGCGGTGCCAACCTTGAAGAAGTTCTTGAATCTTTGCGGCACAAAATGCTCTTCACAGAATTCTCAGCAGAGGAAAACAAGGTTCGGCAAAATAAAGATTTTTACCTGATCCAAAAAATAGATATTTTATCCGGTTTACTGACACAGATCATGCAAAAAATGCTGGAGGAGTTCTATCCCCTCAGCGATGCACTTTTGGTGAAGGCGGACGGGCTGAGCAAAAAGTTGAATAAGGATGAAGAAATCGACCGCCTATCGCCGGCATTCTTAACTTATATTGATGAGTTGAAAACAAAAATTGCCGATGAGCATGAATATATCGCCTGCACCGTTATGGAACTTTTCCGTCAGTTCAGGAATCTGGAGGAAACTGTTTTCCGGGAACTTTCTCTGCATGAGAGAACGTCCGGGCTTTCCGCATTCGAAAAAAAGTTTGATGATGAGTATTCCTCTCTGATTGAATCTATAAATCCAAAGGCAACCATTTCCAATATTCGGAAAGCAGTGGTTAACAAGTTCGAACTTATTAAGGGCGCTATTTCACTCTGGAAAAAGAAAGAAGCGGAAAAAGCGCAAGCTACCAATCACTATATCACCCGGCTCCGTTCCAAAATAAATAATGTGGAAAGGGATGCGAAAAAGTTAACCTTCATCGCTAAAAGATTTCAGCAGGAAGCCAGTACGGATAAGCTCACAGGTCTGCATGCCAAACATACCATAGATGTGGAATTGAAAAACCTGTTAAAAAACTTTCACGAAAATAATGAGCCATTTTCTGTGATCCTTTTCGACGTGGACAAGTTTAAGCAGATCAATGATTCTTACGGTCATGTAGCGGGGGATACTGTTTTGGCGCAGGTTGCGACCTGTTTAAAAGAATCGTTCCGACCCGATGATTTTCTTGCCCGTTTCGGTGGCGATGAGTTTATTGCCATCATCGAAGGGTTCAATCGAGAAATGGCGGAAACACGATTGGATATTTTTCGGGAAAATCTAAAAAAACGCAAATTCAAGAGTAGAAGAAAAGGCGATGTATTGGTGACGATCAGCGCCGGCATTGTTGTACCTAAACAGGGAGATACGGTACAGACCATCCTGGAAAGAGCCGACCGGGCGATGTACATGGATAAAAAAATAACGCTGCCATCAATTCATTCTACTTCTGCTTAAAACAACCACTCAAAGAGTTTTCTCATTCTGCCTGCCCGTCTGTAGACGGGAAAGAATCTTGTTAGTTCTGTAAACCAACAAGATTCCTACGAAATGACATTAGAATCGCCCAAATTAGGACGAAATAAGAAATGATGTAACACTTTAGTTTTTATTGAAATCTGCATCCTTTGTGCTCTCTGCGTCTCTGCATTTTAGAGCGCCGTTTTTTTTAACGCACAGGCGCAGAGGATGCAGAGAAATTGGAACAAAAAATTGTCGGCAACTATTTAGTTCCCGATCGAAAACAGGATTTTCGTTAAGACACTAATTACAGTTTACTTTTGATGCTGTTCGGCAGCATAAGTAAAAAGGGTATACAATTAGCATAATTTAACTCATAATAATTTACGCCAAGATTTATATTTGCATAATATTTTTCTGATGGAATTTTCCAATATTGATCATTGAGTTTTCCAGTCAAGAACCATTTTTCTAATAAGCGGGCAGCCCGTCCGTTTCCATCTCTGAATGGATGAATATGAACAAATATTAAATGTATTATTGAGGCAAAATAAAAATTCTCCTCTAATGATAATCCTCTTTCTAATAATATTTCAATATTTTGAAAGAATATTTTCATACGCTCCTGAATGAATTCAGGTTCGATAGCTAAATATACTAAACCTGTCTCGCCAAAAACCCCAACTTTTTCAGTGCGATATTTTCCCCTTTTGTTTTTAATTAATAATGTTTTTGATAAAATCCTATGACATTCCAAAAAGTTGGATTCACTTAATTTATTATTTTGAGCAAGTTTATATGCTGTGATAAGATTTTCAATTTCCTCAATTTCTTTCGTTGGTTTAAATATTTCGCGGGAAAGTTTGTAATTCATGAAAGAATTTAAATCTATACTATTGCCCTCTATATTTGAAGAATAGACAGCAGATGCTTGAGTAGAATATCCTAAATTGATATGCCGGTCACTAAAATCAAAACTGTCGATGGACAACCTTAATCCATGACCAATTTGATTATAATATTCTGAAAAGTATTCTCTGTTTGTAATTTTCATTTTTGGGTATTTAAGTTTGAATTATTCAATGCGATTCGTTTTATGTAGCGGCTGAACGAAAAGTATCTAAATTGTATATCAAACATTTTGTTTGAATTATAATCTTATTGAAAATAGGAAACTAAACAGTTTATAAAACAAGCAAGATGCATGTTTTCCACTTTTCGTTAAGACACTATAAGTAGTATGCTCTGTTCTGAATTTACATATTTAAAAATAGATATTTTACAGTTTAATTGCAATTGTTTTTAATTCGACTTGATCATTTTATTTTGCTGTATTCATCATGGCAAAAACATCTAACATGGTAATATTTTAGTTCTTTGAAAAGTAGATGGCCTGTTATCAACAATAATTTACTCAAACATGTTATTTCGAACGGGGTTCCGATGGGTTTTACCGGGACGAAGTGAGAAATATCTACAAACAAATATACAAAGAGGCAGGAGATTTCTCACTCCGCAAAACTTATGAATAACCGGGATTTGGAAACTTGAGATATTTACCCTTTGAAAAATGGCTAAATATTTTTCAGCTCAAATATACAACAAACCAATATTCCATTTGCTCGTCTGATTCCTTTGAACTATTTTATAATTTAAATGGTAATATCACTTTGAAAGTAAAATTATTTTCTTATATTGTGTTCAATTATAGCATTTTTCTGTCCGTGTTAAAAAATTTAATGAAAGGATGCGCCATGAAATCCGTTGTAAACTTTGTCATCGCCATGTTGTCGCTGGCGATTGTTTTTAGTTCCTGTTCATCTAAAATGACGGAGGAGCAGATCAGAAAAAAAGCTGCGGATATTCACGAAAAAGTTTTGACGGTAGATACTCATAACGACACGCCATCCATGCTGATGCGCTCGGATTACAACATCGCAGAAAAGCATGATCCCCGTAAGGGCGGCGGCAAACTTGATTTTCCCCGGATGAAAGAAGGCGGTTTAGATGCCGTGTTTTTCGCCGTTTTTATCGGTCAGGGACCCAGAACACCGGAAGGGAATACGAAAGCCATGAAGAGGGCGTTGGCTATGTATGATAAAATTCACGAAACGGTGAAAAATAATTCTGACCTGGCCGAAATGGCCTACACACCGGATGACGCTTATCGTATCGAAAAAGAAGGCAAACGAGCTATTTTTATCGGTATGGAAAACGGATATCCTATCGGCAATGATCTTTCCATGATTCAGAAATACTACAATTTGGGCGCCCGTTACATCACTCTTTCTCATACCAAAAATAACGATATCTGCGATTCTTCCATGGACTCGACCGAGCACAACGGTTTAAGCAAGTTCGGAGAAAAAGTGGTTGCCGAGATGAACCGGCTTGGCATGATGGTGGATATTTCTCATGTATCCGATTCCACTTTTTACGATGTTTTAAAAATCACCAGAGCGCCGGTGATCGCTTCACATTCCTGTGCCCGGGCGCTTTGCGATAATACCAGAAATATCAATGATGATATGCTGAAAAAACTGGCTGAAAACGGCGGTGTGATCCAGATGTGCATTTTAAGCGCCTACGTAAAAAAACCGGAATCCAATCCGGAGCGGGACAAAGCGACGAAGCAGCTACGCGAAAAGTTTCAAAATTATGAAAAGATGTCCGGGGAGGAACAGAAAAAAGCGCGGCAGGAATGGCAGGCGATTCAGGAGAAATACCCGCAATCTCTGGCCACAGTCTCCGATATGGTGGATCATATCGATCATATCGTAAAAGTTGCGGGTATCGACCATGTGGGAATAGGCACCGATTTTGACGGCGGCGGCGGTTTGAAAGACTGCTACGATGTGAGCGAAATGGGCAATATAACGCAGGAGTTAGTTCGGCGCGGCTACACGGAAGAGCAGATTCGCAAAATCTGGGGCGGCAATCTCATGCGTGTATTTCGCCAGGTGGAAAAGGCAGCCGGGGAGATGTAAACAAAATCTATTGGTAGCAGCAAAAATCTGTAAAGCAAAGTTTTTTTTAGAAAAATTGCAATTTGTACGATAGTTTTTAAACCATTACAACGGTTTCTGCACCAACCGCAAAAAATCTTTCTCGATTCTATCACCTTTTTTTTGTCACAGATTCTTTAAAATAACTCAATCCTGAATTCGCGGAAAATGTTGACATTAAAGTAGAACAATTTTCTCTTTGTGGCGTATAAAGTTGATATTTATCGCCGGTTTAAAATTCTTCAAAAAAAATAAGGATTTTCGAATGTTGTCAAAACGCATTTTTCTCCTCTTTTTCCTTCTTTCTTTTTGTGCTCCATCCGCCTATTCCCAAAAAGTAATTCACGGCACGGTTCGAAATAAAAAATCAAACGAGCCGTTGCCCTACGCTAATATACAGGTTAAAGGTACCTATCTCGGCACTATTTCCAACTTAGACGGAGTCTATATCCTCAAACTGAAAAAATTGCCGGCCACTATTTTAGTGCGTTACATCGGTTATATTTCCAAAGAAATTATGATTACGGAAAAATCGCCGGAGACGCAAGATATTTTACTGAAACCAACGATTCTGAAAATGAAAGCGATCGTGGTAACCGCCGAAGATCCGGGTGTTTCCATCATGCGGGAGGTGATCAGAAGAAAACAGATATGGCGCAAAAAACTGCTCACATACAAGGCTGAAGCATACACACGGCTTCGTCTGGAAAATGACACCAGCATAGTTTTTATTGCCGAGAGCACATCGGAAATCTTTTGGGATGTTAAAAGGGGGCAGCGGGAAGTCATCAAATCGAGACGAATGACGGCAAATATAAAAGCGGAAGATATGATGATTGGATCGGCGTATCTGCCGAATTTTTATGATGATGATGTTGATATTCAGGGGACAAAAGTGATCGGTCCCACTAATCCGGATGCTCTGAGATATTACAAATTTAAATTAACCGGCCAGCGCTCCATAGATGATAAAATTGTTTTCGATATTTCCGCCGAACCGAGGGGGAAATTGCAGCCGACTTTCATCGGCCATCTTTCCGTGTTAGATGAAGTATACGCCATGATTGAAGTTGATCTGAAACCGGGTAAAGCGGTGATCATGCCGTTTCCCATCCGGAAGTGGAATGTTTATCATAAACAGCAATTCAATGATTTTGGCCAGGGAATCTGGCTGCCACTGGATGCACGTATGGAAGGCGATATTCTGATCAGTATGCCGGGGATTCATTTCCCGCGCATTAAATACAGCCAGGTTTCGCGAATTTCCGGTTATACTGTCAACGTTGTGCTGCCTGATTCGCTTTACAAAAAGAAAAGAATTATATCGGTGGATTCACTTTCCATCAAAAGCGATACGCTGTTGGTAGCCAGAACCGGTATGATTCCTCTCACCTTCCGGGAACAGGAAGCTTATGCAACCATCGACAGCACCATGACGCTGGAAAAGGCGTTTCAACCCACCGGTTTTATCGCCTGGCTGGCAAGGCTGAGGATTCAGACCAATGAAAATGAAGCGCAGCAGAAACAGGAAGAAAAGAATGGAAAAGAAGCAAACTCTGCCAAAAATGGAAAGGGGAAAATGAAGAAATTGCTTTCCGGGATCAGTCCGCAATTTGTTTATAACCGGGTTGATGCATTTCATCTGGGTGTGAAATACAATAAATGGCTGGGGAAAAGATTCTCTCTGACTTTGCGGGGCGCCTACAAAACCGGTTTGAAACGATGGTCTTATGGAGGAATGATGACCTATTATCGGGGGAAACGCAGGAATACGGCTTTCACCCTGCAATATTTTAACAATACAGTTCCACGCTATCACTCCGACAATTACCCTGTTTTTTACAACACCGCAATGAATTTGATCGGCTACGAAGATTATTTTGATTATCTCTGGGACGAGCGCTTTATAGCGGAATTCCGGCACCGGATTCGGTTTTACAACACCCGTTTTTCTGTTTCTTTTCATGACGAAATTCACTCCTCCGTCGCCAAAAATACAGATTACAATCTGATTGGCAGAAAGTTGGTGCAGCGTATCAACCCGGACATCCAGGCGGGGCGACTGCGTTCTGCCGTGCTAAAAATTGATTTCGGCGATGAATGGGTGCCGTGGGGAATTGTGGGGCAAAAAGGTGCACAGTTAATAATCGAAACCAGCTCTCCCAATTTTTTCAACAGCGATTTTTCCTTCACGCGCTATCAATTGGCGCTGAACTGGAACATTGTTACCTATCTGAAAAGAAGGTTGCTGCCTAACATGCTTTATTTACGTCTGGTGGCCGGGACCGCCGCGGGCGACCTGCCGGTGCAGAAATTTGGTGCACTGGATGTCCGCTCCGGTTCTTTTAGTCCTTTTGGTGTTTTTCGAACCGCGGGCGTACGACCGTACGAGGGAGAAAAATACCTTGCACTTTACTGGGAGCATAATTTCCGTACGGTTCCGTTTGAATTGTTAGGGCTGGATTATCTGGTGAGGAACGGTATCGGTTTAATCATCCATGGCGCTTCCGGGCGAACCTGGATTTCGGCAAAAACAAGAAAACGGTTGCATTATATCCCAAATGAACTGAATGATTATTATCATGAAGCAGGGTTCTCCGTCAGTGGTATTTTTGGCTTCATCCGTTTGGATGTAACCAAACCGCTAAACCGGCCGGGTGTTTACCTGGGTTTTGGCATTGCCAGAATTTTTTGAATACAAATAATGTTGGCCAAATATTAGGTTGAATAACCGGACAAAAATCATTATGAATTTGCACTATATATCGCGTAAGTACTTGTTTTTTAGTTTGAAATCAAACATACAGTGCTCAATTATTCATGGATTTTCTCACAATTGACTAGTAAACAAGAACTTAATGAACAATAAAACACCTGATTTAAAGAGGTCTGAATTTCGGCATTATCTTTGACTTGATACTGTCCAACAATCCCTCAGTTGTATACAACCGCCAGGTTGAAGATGGTTTTTATGTCCCAAAGGACAATTTGAAAATAGCCCCGGCATTCATGCCGGGGAAATAAATAACACACATATCTTTGTCCCGTTGGGACGGTTGAAACCGGTC
>CAJVYQ010000036.1 GCA_913009825.1 uncultured Deferribacteres bacterium | reverse complement strand
TGATACGGCGACCACCGAGATCTACACTCTTTCCCTACACGACGCTCTTCCGATCTAAAGAATAACAAGCCCTGAAAGGGCGGAATATTTACCTGTGCCGGTACGATCGGTTCATTTGAATTTTGTATTTCGCCCCTTCAGGGGCCTGACTCCGTTGTTTTTTTCCCCGGGGGCGTTGCCCCGGGCTGGTATATTCCGCCCTTTCAGGGCTCGCAGGATATAAATCAATGAACAGGGATTGTCCCGGAAACATACGGATACTTGTTTTATGCACAGGATGATTAACATCGAAGAATGGAACAAAAGATATTCCGGACAACGGTATTTTTCGGATCCCGACAAGTTACAATACCTGAGTTATTATAAATGCGAAACTTGAGTTATATAACCTCCCTGCGGTGTATTAGTCGGGCTAATCCTTTTTCTTACGATGTTTTATGACCTTCCCCTCTATCATAAAGATTACATCTTCACAAATATTTGTGGATAAATCGGCTATGCGCTCTAAATTGCGGGATATTTTTATGAGGTGAATAGACCGCTCTATTGTGACGGGATCCGACGTCATAAAGGTAATTAATTCTCTTAATATTTGATCTCTCAAATTATCCACAATATTATCTCTTTCACAGACAGATTCGGCCAGCGTTATGTTTTCATTGATAAAGGAATCTATTGCATCATTCAACATTTTTACGGCCTCCTCTCCCATCCTGGGAATATCAACCAGGGGTTTGACCGGAGGTTTCTCAATCAGGTATAAGCCGCATTCCGAGATATTGACAGCCTGATCACCAATTCTTTCCAAATCGTTGTTCATTTTTTCAATCATCAAAATGGATCTTAAGTTTTTAGCTTTTGGTCCAAATTGCGCGATCGTTGAAGTGCATAATTCATCCAGTTCGATCTCAAAATCATTCGCCTTCGGTTCTAAATCATCAATCACTTTTTCAAGCAATTCACGATTTTTGTTCATTAGTCCTTTGATGCTGTTACGAATCATATTTTCGATAAAGAAAGCATATTCGACTATTTTTTGTTTTAGCAAATTTATTCTTTGTTCTAACATAGGTTAATTTCCTTTCAGCCAAATTTTCCTGTTAAATATTCTTCTGTTTTTTTATCTTTTGGAGTGGTAAATAATTTTTCAGTAAAGCCAAATTCTACTAATTCACCCAAATATAAAAAGGCGGTAAAATCCGACACTCTTGCGGCTTGAGCCGTGTTATGCGTCACAAGAATCACGGTAACCGATTTTTTGATTTTTGTAATAAGTTCCTCTATTTTAGCCGTGGCTTTAGGATCAAGAGCGGAAGTGGGTTCATCAAGCAGGATAATTTCAGGATTCATGGCCATGGCACGCGCAATACACAGCCGCTGCTGTTGTCCGCCGGATAAAAAAGTACCCTTTCTATGAAGCGAATCCATGACCTCGTCCCATAAGTAGACTTTACGCAGGGTTTCTTCCACAATTCTGTCTTTCTCACTCCGGGGTATTTTTATTCCATTCAAGATATATCCGGAAACAACGTTATCGTATATGCTCATCGTGGGAAAAGGATTTGGTTTTTGAAAAACCATGCCGATTTTCCTTCGAACCAATATTGGACTCGTTGCAAAAATATTCTTTTCATTCAATAATATTTGACCTTTAAAATTCGCATCCGGCTGCAGTTCGTGCATCCTGTTTATACATCTGATCAGGGTGGTTTTACCGCAGCCGGAGGGTCCCATAATGGAAATTACTTTATTAGATGGAATTGAAAGATTGATATTGGTCAGAATAGTTTTAACGTTATATCCTGCATAGAAATTTAAGATTTTTAAAATACCGTTTTCCATTTTCTTGATACCATTTTGGTTAAGATGTTTAAGATAATTATAAAGCTTATCAATACAAAAGAAGCTCCCCAGGCAATGGAATGCCATTCCGGATAAGGACTCATCGAATAATTAAAGATCAGCAGCGGCAATGAATCGACGGGTTTGAAGATATTAAAATTCATAAACGGGTTGCCAAACGCTGTAAACAACAGCGGAGCAGTTTCACCAGCCACTCTGGACACACTGATCAAAATTCCGGAGAGAATTCCATTTATTCCGGCCGGCAGAATGACCCTTAACATGGTCGTTGTGTAGCTTGCCCCAAGCGCCAGTGAGGCTTCTTTCAGTGAAGAAGGGATTAATCTCAATGTTTCTTCAGTTGACTTCACAATAAGAGGCAGCATCATAATCCCCAGAGCGATGCCGCCGGAAAGCGCAGAAAATCGATGCAACGGCATCACGATCCAAATATACACAATAATTCCAATTACGATTGAAGGAATGCCCTGAAATATATTGACGCAAAGTCGAATTAATTCAGAAATTTTCTTATCTTTATATTCAGATATAAATGTACCCCCAAGCACACCCAGAAGGATGGAAAATCCGCCTGCAATAACAATTAAAATAAAGGTGCCCAAAATGGCATTCGAAACACCTCCGCCGCTTTCCCCGGGCGGCTGCGGCAGATTCACAAAAAAACTCCAGTTAATGGAGGCGATCCCCTTTTTTACAATCTGAAATAGAATCAAAATAAGGGGAAAGGTAGACACCAATGCAAAGATAATAATAATTATCTCAAAGAGTTTATCCTTAATTATACGCCGCTGCATCCGGTCACCCCTTAATACTTAGCTTTTTAATGATTTCATTTCCAATAAAGTTGATTATGCCGGTTATGATAAACAGCAAAAGCCCCAGTTCTATTAAGGCGGACAGGTGTACATCATTTGTGGCTTCTGTGAATTCATTCGCTATCACAGAAGCCATTGTATTTGCCGGACTAAAAATATTTCCCGGGATAAGATTACTGTTCCCGATTACCATCGTTACCGCCATTGTCTCACCTAATGCCCTGCCTAAAGAAAGCAGAATCCCGGCAAAAATTCCCGAACGGGAATACGGAACAATAATCTTTCTGATAACCTCGCTTCTTGTTGCGCCAAGGGAATAGGCCGCTTCTTTTATATCCTGCGGGACCAACAATATGACTTCTTTGGCCAGATAGGATGTATACGGAATAATCATAATTGCCAATATCAAAGATGCCGTAAATATCCCGACTCCGTAAGGCAAAATATGAAAAGACAACTCAAATTTTCGCACAATCGGCACCAGGAATAACAACCCCCAGAAACCATAAATAACGGAAGGGATGCTGGCGAGAATATCGGTCGCATAATTCAGAAATTCTGCCAGAGCTCCCTTTTTGAAATATTCCCCAAGAAACAGCGATATGGAAAATGAGAATGGCAAAGAAATAAAAAGTGCCAAAAATGAAGTCAGGAGAGTCCCTATCACAAAAGGGACTGCTCCATAAACGCCAGTGACAGGATTCCATGAAGTGCCGCTTAAAAACTTTATTCCTGAAGCTTTAATCGCCGGGATACTGCCGATTAATAAAGTAAAAAATATCCCTGTGAGAAGCAAAAGCAGCAAAATGGCTGCGCCGAAAAGTATGGATTTAAAATACCGATCCATTTTCATTTTAGGTTTTTCCCGTCGAACCGGAGTGCGTTTATTATCTTTTCCGATTTCTTTAAAGCTTTTTCAGAAAGAGGGGCGTAGTGCAGCGGGATAGCATATTTCTGCCCCTTATGCGTCATCCACCACAAAAGCTTCACGACTTCTTTTGCCTTTTTGTAACTCAAGCCGCCGTTTTTCAAATTTTTATACACAAGAATATAGGTAAACCCCGAAATCGGATAACCGTATTTTGCTCCTGTGTTGGTTAAAGAAATTCTTAAATCGTCCGGCAGTTTTACATTAGCGGCTTCACTAACCGATTTAATTCCCGGAACGACAAAATTACCGCTCTTATTTTTAATGCTGGCGGTCGGCATATTATTTTTTAAAGCATAAATCAATTCAACGTAACCTATTGAACCCGGTATTTGTTTTATCAAACCTGCAACGCCCGGATTTCCTTTTGCGCCCAGACCAATAGGCCAGTCCAGAGATTTTCCGGTACCCACCTTCATTTTCCACGCTTTGCTTATTTTGCCTAAATAATCGCTGAAAATAAATGTCGTTCCGCTGCCGTCAGAGCGATGGACCACCGTAATGTGCATATCGGGAAGTTTCACGGATGGATTCGAATCTTTTATCTGCGGGTCATTCCATTTTGTAATCTTTCCCAAAAAAACATTGCTTATGATTTGAGGCGTTAACTTTAAACTAAAATTCCCGGTTAAATTGTAGGAAATAACAACAGCTCCGGCAACGATCGGAATATGAACCACCGGATTTTTAAACGCCTTCATCTCTTTATCGCTTAAAAAAGCATCTGAAGCGCCAAAATCCACCGTTTTGTTTCTGATCTGCCTTATGCCGCCTCCTGAACCAATCGCCTGATAATTGACTTTTATGCCGGTTTCTTGATAATAACTATGGAACATTTTGGAATACAGCGGATATGGAAAAGTAGCGCCTGCACCCAGAAGCTCCTTATTCGCTGCATTGGCTGTTAAACTCATTAAAACTGCGGCTAACAACACCAAGATTGAAAATAATCTTTTCATGTTTAATCTCCTTGTAATCTTAATAGTCAAAATTCAAATCAATTTGCAGCACATTTTGATTATCATTCTGACTGATTCGTTTCATACGATAATAATCAAGCCCTAAAACGACACCGTCCGTTAAACCGTGCTCGAACACGAATTCATGGCCCTGAACATCTGTTTTTCCGCCAAAAGAATCGGAATCGGGGAATACGTCGAGCCAGGTATCTCTCTCTAATCTTCTGAACATATACTTAAATAGTGTCTGTCCGAAAATACCCATTATATTGCCTCTAACAGCACGCGTTCTGTAAAAAGCGATTGCTGTTTTCAGGTGTATCACATTTTTAAAATTTCCATAAAATCCGGGTGAATTATAAACATCAGCGGGTCAGATCCGGATTTTAGATCATCCAGCACGCATAATTCTCCATAGGCAAAAATTTTATAATCGGGGTTAAAATTATAGTCAAATTTCAGCCCCATTCCTCCGGGTCTGATATCCGAATCCCAAAATAATGCCATTGACTTACGATAAGTCGAATTTTGATTTTCAGCCTGTTTTCCTGTGGGAAAACCATTCGCCCCGGCAATTGCCGAATTCAAAAAAAAAAGCAAAACACACCCGCAACAGAAAAAATACTCTGGTCATGTCAACACCTTCGGCTTAGGATTATTTTCAAAGTCTATTTTTAAATCCGGGAAAAATGTATGGGGTTAAAGTTAAGCGCGTATAAAGGAAATATTAATTTTTGGTTAAGAATGCTTTGAAGAGATATTAAGCGGCAATTTGATGGTAAATGTTGTTCCAATCCGGGGTTTACTTACGACATCTATTGTTCCGTCATGCAGGAGCACGATATGTTTGACAATTGAAAGTCCCAGACCCGTGCCCCCGAGTTTTCTGGATCGGGATTTATCGACTACATAGAATCTTTCAAAGATTCTTGGCAAATGTTCCCGGGGGATACCGATTCCGGTATCTTTTATCTCAATTTTTACTTCACGGGTGTTTTTGCTCAGTAAAATGTTAATCTCTCCCCTTTCCGTATACTTGATGGCATTATCGATCAGATTGATGAACATTTGTTCTAATTTAAACGAATCAGCCATAAGTACCGGTTTTTCACCATCGGAAATCAGATTTAATTTTATATTTTTTATTTCCGCTTTTTGTTTGAATATCTTTAAAACAGTTTCAACCAGATGGTTTAGATCGACGGTTTCCAATTCTAATTTTACCCCCTTTTCTTCCAACCCCGACAGCAGCAGCAAATCCTGCACGATATTGATTAACCGGTCGGTGTTTTTCCCGACAATATCCAAATAATGCTTGCCGGTTTCTTTCACCTCTCCATCTAAAGTTTCCACATAACCCTTCATTGCCGTTAAAGGGGTGCGCAGCTCGTGAGAAACATTTACGACAAAATCTTTTTTAATCTTCTCGAGCCGTTTAAACTCTGTGATGTCGTGCAGAAACATGATTACTTCCTCTTTGTCGGCTAAAAATGTAATGCTGAAGAGAAACATTTTTTCGTTTAATTCTACTTCGCAGCTCAGATTCTTCTTTTCATTTATGGATCTTTTTATCAACTCACTAATTTCAACGCTTTTTAAAATTTCCCAGTAAAATTTTCCGGAAATGGAATCGGTTTGAATGATTCTTTTAAAACTTTCATTGTAGAGTACTATCCTCCCCTCTTTATTGACAACGATTAATCCCTCCTGTATGGAAGAAATTATTCCATTTAGTTCTTCCTTTTTAAGCGTTAAATCCGTAACCAGTGTTTTAATTTTTTCGGTCATATAATTAAAGTTATCTGCAAGTTCTTTTAATTCATCTTCATTTTTAAAAAATATTTTTATGTTGAAATCGCCGTGAGCGATTTTTTGAGATGCGTTTGCCAATTCTCTGATCGGTTTTGACAGGCTTCTGGAGAAGATTAAGGCGCCGATTAAAGAAAATAGGATTATAATCAACACAATCTGCAAAATCCGAATCTTTAGATGATTAAGCAAAGTATTGATTTCTCTGATAAATAAGCTTGCCCTTAAAATTCCTATTATTTTGTTTTTGTTTTTAATCGGTACGGCGACGTACAACATCTGTTCTTTTACGGTCGTACTAAACCGAAGCGATCTGCCGATTTTACATTGCAAAGCCTCTATTATTTCCGGCCGGCTTTTGTGGTTTTCCATTAATTTCGGGTCTTTTTCAGAATCGGCGTAAACGGTGCCGTCGGGCGCAATCACTGTAATTCGCGTATCTATATTTTTACCCAGATTTTTTACTAATTTATCTAATTGCTGGAAACGCTGTTCTTTTAAAAGAGGGGTTACGCTTAAGTTAAATGTGAAGGCAAGATTTTTCAGATTAGTTGTTAAGGTATTGATATAATGGCTTTTGATTGTTCTGAACGAGAAAATCAGAATAAGACTTGAAAGTGCAAATATTATTAAAATATAGCCGCCAAATATCTTGGAGAATATGGATTTTTTCATTCTTCGATTTTGTATCCCACACCTCTTATATTTTTAATAAAATTCCCGCCTTTGCCGATCTTCTCTCTCAGGTTTTTTATATGAACATCGATGGTTCTGTCCAGAACAATTTTATCATTTCCCCAGAGCTCATTTAAAATTTGTCCTCTGCTAAAAACCCATCCCTTTTTTGAGGCCAGAACCTTTAAGATTTTAAATTCGGTACCGGTTAATTCTATTTTTTTATTCTCGACCAGAACTTCATATTTTTGCAAATCGATCACCAGAACATTACCAATTTCTATTCTTTTAGATATTTCATTTTGTTTTTTTCTTCTGAGAACAGCTTTCACACGCGCCACCAATTCCCTGGGCGAAAAGGGTTTGGTAACGTAATCATCCGCCCCCAATTCCAGCCCCAATACTTTGTCCGTCTCCTCCGCCTTCGCAGTCAGCATAATAATTGGAATAAAAGAATAGTCATCGTTGTTTTTTAAATATTTACAAATATCGACACCATCGGCATCGGGGAGCATTAAATCCAGAATTATCAGCTCAGGCGTTTTCATTCTGATAAATTTAAAGAAATTTTCCGCATTTAAAAATTCTTTAACATCGAACCCTGATCTTTTCAGATGCAGCGATATTAATTCAAGAATATCCAGCTCATCATCAACTACAGCTATTAATTGACTCATTATATGATTCTCTGCGTTCCCGGCGACCTCTGCGGTGAATTATTCGGTTTAGAAACCCGTTTTCCTCTTTTGTGATAACATATCTAAAAATATTAGAAAATTCAATTCTTTTCTATTGAATAAATTTTTGTCACGATCCAGGTATCGGTTTGCCACTGTGGCTTGTGACTTTGTGGCTGAATCGTTACTAATTTTTTTGCACAAAAAATAAAATCTGCCGTTTGATAATTTAAAAAAATACATGAATAATTTCTAAAGAAGTGATAATGGAGAAATACGTTTTGAGAAGATAATTGCAAAATCTGTCAATTTCCCGGTTGGCCGCGGACGGTTATGAAAAGTATCCCGTCCGCACCGCAAAATAGCCTTTCCCGGATCCACGCCTGAATAATTAGTCCTGTCACTCTTCCTTAAAGCGGTACCCGACGCCGCGGACGGTTTCAATCAGTTTCCCGTATTTTCCCAATTTCTTGCGAAGTCCGACAATCTGCACGTCCACGGAACGGTCGGTGACAGGGTAGTTGTTGCCGCGGACGGCATCGACCAATTGGTAACGGGTAAACACCCATCCCGGGCGGCGGGCTAAAATGGACAAAAAATAAAATTCCGTGTAGGTGAGGTCGATTTTCCCCCCGTTGATGGTGACCTTGTGCTTCCCGGGATTGATCACCAGATCGTGAATCTGAAGCACTTCCGATTCAGGCGGCACACCGGCTTTTTTTCTGCGGAGAACCGCCCGAATCCGGGCCACCAGAACCCGGGGACTGAACGGTTTGGGCACGTAATCATCCGCACCCAATTCCAGACCCGTTACAATATCCGCTTCATCGCCCTTGGCGCTTAAAATGATAATGGGGATTCTCCGGGTGTCGGGATCTTCTTTCAATCGCCCGCAAACTTCGAGGCCGTCGACGCCGGGGAGCATTAAATCCAGTACAATCAAATCGGGTGTATTTTCGGAGGCGGCGCGAAGGGCTTCTTCTCCGGTGGCTACGGATTGCACGTCGTAGCCTTCCTTCTTTAAATTGTGTTCAATTAATTCCAGAATATCTTCTTCGTCATCAACTATTAGCACGCGTTTTTTTGCCATTCTTGAGCCTCTCGTTTCTCGATAATTTTACACCCAACTTAGGAATAAATTGTTAGAATTCTGTTAATATTCCATTAATCTTTTGTTTAAATATGCCTTGCAGGGTTCAAAAACGACAATGTAAACGAGACAGTTGATTCCGGTTTTTCAAAATAGACAATCATAACACGCTTAAAAATAAGCCTCCTTTTTGCAGGAATCAAGAGAATTTTTTCATTGTACCGAAAGATGGTCTCCAGTGAAAATGGTCAAAATTAATACAGGTTTAATTATTCCCTAATACGATTCTAACAGTCAATCGCCATATTTATTGCGGGTTGTATTAAAAGTGGCACGCTGTTACAAATTTAGTCGGGAGAAATAAAGATGATTGGAAAATTATCAAACATCAAAGACGCATTATTTTTAGCGGGGTTGATTGTTTTTCTGGTTTTGACGGGTTTCGGAATGCTCCGGGCATCGGATAATGGGGCAGAGAAAGAAGCCGGGGGAAAGAGTCCGGCCGTCGTTTTCACGGGCAAAATTGCGGGATCTGTTTACGATTCTGCGAGCGGTGATCCTCTGCCGGGCGTCAATGTGATCATTGACAGCACCCGAATGGGAGCGGCGACCGATCTCGACGGACGGTTTTTTATTCGAAATGTCCCGGTCGGAAATTATTCGCTGACGGCTTCGATGATTGGTTACGCCAGGGTAACAATTAAAAACGTACGGGTGTACGGCCAAAAGATGGTCGTGGTTAATTTTGTACTTTTACCGGAGGCCATTCAGGGAGAAGCTATTGTGGTGGAGGCAAGCCCGCTTACGAATACGGAAGCTGCCTTGCTTCGGAATCGCCAGAAAGCAGAGGCCGTCAGCGATGCGATTAGTGCCGAAGCCATGTCGCACTTTGGTACGGGCGACGCAAGTGAGGCTATGAAACTGGTCACGGGGGCGTCGGTTGTGGACGGGAAATACGTTTACATTCGGGGAATCGGGGAACGCTACACCAACACACAACTGAACGGTGCCGCACTACCGAGTACGGATCCGGATAAAAAAGCCGTTCAAATGGACATTTTCCCCAGCAATCTTCTGGAAAATGTGATCATCGTCAAAACATTTACCCCCGACCAGCCGGGAAATTTTTCAGGCGGAATTGTCAATATTCAAACCAAAAACTATCCGGAAAATCTAACCATTCGATTCAGCTCATCTTCCGGGTACAATTCGCAGACGACTTTGAATTCCCATTTTCTGACGGCGGGCAGAGGGAAATACGACGGATTGGCGTTGGGTGCCCGAACGCGCCATATTCCCCGTATGCTTCAAAGTGCCGGGGCAGATGTGCCTGATATCGGATATGCCTGGACGGATCGCAGCAAGGCTCTAAAGCTGGATCACGTCTCGCGGGCCTTCAATCCCGTAATGGCACCCGAACTTCGAAAGGCGCCTGCTAATCAACGCTATTCCTTATCTGTCGGGAATCAGGGCAGTCTTTTCGGGCGTCCGTTCGGTTATCTCGCCAGCCTGACTTACAATCATTCCTTTTCATATTACGATAAGGGATTTGTGGGGCGCTGGCAATTGACCGGCAAGGTTTCCGAAGTGGATTCCCTGAATGCTGATTATCTGCTCTCAGACGAAAAGGGAAGTGAGGAAGTCCTGATCGGAGGACTGGGGTCTCTCTCTTACAAGCCCAGTCCCGATCACAATTTTCGACTGAATTATTTATTCACTCGAAGCGGGGAATCGACGGCACGGTATCTGGAGGGAGCATTCCCCCGTGATTTATCCGACAATGCGGTTTATGAGACCCGAACCCTTCGATACACGCAGCGGGAAATTCGTTCAACGCAGATACGGGGGGAACACTATCTGAAGAATTTTCTCAAAATGTCGATTTACTGGGAGGGCTCTCTCACCAACTCTTACCAAAAACAGCCGGATTTACGGTTTTTTACGGATAATTACACGCTTCGGAACCGGGGTGGAAAAATTGACACAATTTATGCTATACGGCCGTCAATCTACCCTGTGCCCACGCGCTATTTCAGAAATCTGAATGAGAACAACAAAACATTTAACCTGAAAACCTCCATTCCCTTTTCATTTCGAAAGGGCCTTACGGGGAAATTCAAATTCGGGGGTGAGGGCATAAATGCCAATCGAACATTTCTTGAAAGACGTTTTGAATATGAGCAGGATAAAATCAGGTATGACGGTTATCCCAACGAATTTTTTATGCCGGGCAACGTGGGGATAGTAGACAGCACACACGGCCTGTACCGCTTCGGAAATTATATTCGGGATGCCTCTGAACGGCGCGGCAATTACGGGGGAACGCAGACAATCCGCGCCGGTTTTGGAATGGTTGACCTGCCGGTTGTAGAGAGCCTTCGTGTCATCGCAGGAGCCCGGTACGAAACCACTCAAATGGAAGTGGCAAGCCGGGACACAAGCCTAAAACCGGGAAAATTAAAAACCGCAGATTGGCTGCCTTCATTAAATGCGGTGTACAATATCGTCAAAAATACCAACCTGCGTCTCGCCTACGGGCGTACGCTGGCCCGGCCGACTTTTCGGGAAATGGCCCCTTACGCCTCGTTTGATTTTGTCAACGACTATTTTTTTGTCGGAAATGCCAATCTTAAACGGACACTGATCGATAATTTTGACCTTCGGTGGGAATGGTTTCCAAATCCCGGTGAAATCCTTGCCGTAAGCGGATTTTACAAGCGTTTTAAAAATCCCATTGAACGGGCTATTTTAAACGTTAATGGAGAGGTTCAATTTCAGAATGTGGACAGGGCGACTGTGGTTGGAGCTGAATTTGAGGTGCGAAAACATCTGGGCAATCTGATTCCGCAATTGTCTCATTTTCAGTTGGGGGCGAATGTGACGCTTGCGCATTCAAAGGTAACCATTCCGGAGGAAGAGCTGCTGGTGATTCGAAATGTCGATCCTAACGCAGACGACACCAGACCCCTGCAGGGACAATCGCCGTATATTTTAAATTTTGATCTGGTTTATTCGAATGAAAAAATAGGAACCGTTGCCACGGCGTATTACAATGTCTTTGGTGAACGCGTGGCTGCCGTCAGTATGGGCGGAACACCGAATGTGTTCGAACTTTCCCAGCCCATTCTTAATCTGACCGTTTCCCAGCATATCTGGAGAGGTTTTCTGTTTTCACTGTCTGCCAAAAATTTACTGAACCCTGCGGTTCGCAAGGTTCATCATTTTAAGGGTAAAGATTACATCTATGAAGAATACAAACGCGGCAGAAATTTTTCTGCGGGAATTTCGTACGATTTCAATAAATAGAGCGCTCTATTGAATGAAGTCAGCGGGAAAAGAAAGGAGGTGATTGGACAAAAAGCAGTTCAACCTTTTGAATGCAGCTAGGCAAAAAAATAGTGACGATCTGTTTTGTCTTTTTGCGGAGGAGATGTAGGTGTTAAATAAAAAATTACTTCTCATTTTATTCTTTGAATAAGTGAGAAAAAGACCATTTACAAAAATTGAGGAGAAAAATATGTTTCGCAAATGGGTTTCAATTCTTATGATACTGTTATTTCCTGCACCGGCGTTTGGCTCAAACATCGACATTCACGACAGTGATATTCAGCCGGGCGATCATGTCGTGTGGACATCGGACAACACGTATATTCTGCATGGGTTTGTATTTGTGGACAGCACGGCCACATTGACCATTGAGCCGGGAACAATCGTCAAGGGCAGTCCGGGTCAGGGCGCCAATGCGAGTGCGCTGATTGTTGCCCGGGGCGGGAAGATTTTTGCGGAAGGGACGGTGGATCATCCGATTATTTTCACGGCGCTGGCGGATGATGTGACTGATCCCAATGACATGCCGCTGGATGCCCGCGGGTTGTGGGGCGGTGTGATTCTGCTGGGGCGTGCCCGAATTAACACGGCGGCAAGTGTGGGACAGATCGAGGGAATTCCTTCGACCGAGCCGCGCGGGGCCTACGGCGGTACCGATGACGACGACAATTCGGGTGTGATGAAATACGTGTCGATTCGCTACGGCGGAACGGACATCGGCGCCGGTAACGAGATCAACGGGCTGACCTTTGGGGCAGTGGGAAGAGGAACCATCATCGACTACATCGAGGTGTTGAATAACAAGGATGACGGATACGAGTGGTTCGGCGGAACGGTGCAGACCAAACACCTGATCAGTGCCTTCAATGCGGACGACGGCTTCGATTATGATGAAGGTTTCCGGGGCAAGGGGCAGTTCTGGTTTGTGATTCAGTCGGATGTACTTGGAAACCGCATGGGAGAGCACGACGGCGGGACCGTACCGGAAGACGGTAAGCCCTATGCCATTCCCGGGATTTACAACGCCACGTACATCGGATCGGGGAAAAACTCCGGTAATGCGGCCAATGATCACGGCATCATCATGCGGGACAATGCCGGCGGCAAATATTACAACAGCCTGTTTACGGATTTTGCCGGAGATGCGCTGAACATCGAAGACCTGGCCTCGGGCGAAGACAGCCGGGCGCGTTTAGAGGCGGGTGACATTGTTTACCAAAACGACATTTGGTTCGGCTTTGGCGCCGGGGATGCGGCCGATCAGATGTTTCCGCAGAACTTTGTGCGGACTTCGATTACAAATGCCGCGAACAACAACCGGTTTGTGGATCCTCAATTGGAAGGCATCAGCCGTACGAACGACGGGAATTTGGACCCCCGTCCCAAAGCCGGAAGTCCTCTGTGGACGGGGTACACCTCCGTGCCGAACGACGGATTTTTCACCCCCGTCAATTACGTGGGGGCTTTCGGCTCGTTCGATTGGGCCGAAGACTGGACTGCACTTTCTCAACTGGGCTTCCTCAAAAAATCTACCACGGCTGTGGAAGAAAACAACCTGTCTGAGGCAGCTCCGCACACATTTGAGTTAAAGCAGAATTACCCAAATCCTTTTAATCCGGTTACTCAAATTTCCTTTGCATTGCCGGCCGGAGGTCACGCGGAATTGACTGTGTTTAACCTCATGGGTCAGAAAGTAGCGGAATTAGTGAATGAACGCCTGAATGCCGGGGCATACAAAACGCTTTGGAACGCAGCCAATATGCCGAGCGGTATCTACATTTATCAATTGAAAATTGGGGCACACCGGTTTACCAAAAAAATGACTCTGATGAAGTAAAAAAGAGTTCGTCAGAAAAAATCGGGTTGAGGACAAGAATCCAAAGTGACGGTAACGGATTAGGAAAATTCCAACTGCGACCGGATTTAGGACCTGTTGCGAACAACCCCACGGAGTCTGCCAGAGTGTTTGGCAGACTCTTATATTTTTAAGGGTAAAAAGGAAAGCACCGAGACCGGTAAAAGCATGATGGGGATTCAACATCAAAATTGATAATGGCAAACTCAATTTTGGAAAGGCCATTACGAAATCTGCCAAAAGATGAAACGCAAGAATTCTATTTTCTTAGTACCCGTGTCGCATTTAATATTGCCGGCAAAGCAACGCCCACATCGGCAAATACAGCATCCACATGGTGGCCGGTCCAACCGCTCCCATCGTCGGGAAGATCCCCTTAACACTCAATGCGAAGCCGATATTTTGCCAGACTGTGTGAAAGTCCCGATGCTTTTTGGGGAAACATATAAAAAATCTCCCGCCTGGGCAGGAATGCAACTCCCGCCCAAGTACAAAGGTTAAAAATAGTACAGATATCTCAGTTTAAAAACACTCACCCGGTCCACAACATGCAGCCGGTTTGGCAGCAAATTACCGCTTAAATCATATTGGTCGCTCCTGTCGCGGATTTCATTGACGGCAAAATAGAGCCGGCTTTTGGGTGAAAAATTGTAGGAAAACAGAAATCCCAAAATGCCCTGTTCCATCTGTTTTTCTCCGTAGAAATTGTACTTCCTTTCGCCGGTTACCGCCATAAAACCGCTGTATTCCCAGTCATCGATTCTGCCGAAAGCCTTTGTCCCGGCAAGCAAAGGCACTTCGCTGCCGTCCGGTAATTTCCTGCCGATGCGGCGGGAATAAAATAGTTACAGCGGTTTATAGAATCCGGTGCGTTGCTGTTTCCCCGGGGCCATGAAAATTTCGTTTCCCTCGATAAAAAAGGGTCTTCTTTCACTGTAATAGCTTTCGTAGCGTGAAATATTGAATTGAAACGGATTGGCTTCAATCTGAGCAAAATCCGGATTGGCGGTAAACTGGATGGTTAATTTTGGAGAAGGATTGTAAAACAGATCGATACCTGCCTCCGGTTCTCCTTTGTATTTATGATCGTGCAGATAGGCTAGTTTGGAAATCCCCACGGGATAAATTTCCAGATGTAGTCCTTTCACCGTGGGGCGCATGTTTTCAAACACAAGCCGGCCGAATTTCGAAATTCGCCGGCCCTCGTTTTCCAGATATTTTGCCCAGTAAATATCTTCGGTGCAATAGGGAATCCAGCGGTCGAAATCCAGTCCCCAGTATTGCAGCTTTTCATCGTATTGAATGGATTTGTTGGGGATTTCCATTTCAACGCGGTAGCCCCAATCATATATTTTGGTCCGGGCAAACCAGATTCCGTCCCAGGAATAATCCCGGTTGCGGGCGTCGTCCAGCATCCTGGCGTCGCTTCTAACGCCTGTGGCGATGACGGCAAATTTGTATGCGGTACGTTTGTCGTCAAACGTATCCAGCATAATGGAAACCACATCGCCGCCGCTGTCGTCCAGTTTGCCGGTAGTCTGTTGAATTTTATCCTTCGGTTCGTAACAGGTGATCAGGCAAAAGAGAGATGATTCAGAGGAGAGTACTCTGGCAACCGTTCTGTGTGTGGGCTGTTTTCCGTAGTAGGGCCGGAGCTGGGTGAAATCCGCTACAGAATCCGCCGTATTCCAGGCCGGTTCCATCACGCCGTCCACGATAATTTTATTTGGAGTTTTTTTCAGGCGTAATATTTTTTCGTCTTGTGAAAAAGCGGAAACCGCACCGGTCAATAGTAGCAGCAAGAAAACAGATTTATTCATAAATCCTCCGTGTGAAAACAATGAGAAAAATTGCGGGGTGGGATGTAGTGATGAAGTGGTTTATAAAATCAGATTGATTTACGGGGAATAAGCTCCTGATGTTTTATGGTCAGGCAGAATAATGAGAAGTTGAAAAAAAGGTTTTTTCTTATGGCAAAAGTGAATATATTTAATTTTGTATCTATAATAGGTAAATGAAGGTAAAATCCCTCGTACCCCCCTCAAGGGGGATACGGCAATGTTGTTGACTTAAGGGAAAAAATACCGCCCCGTGGTGAACCACGGGACTAACAATGGAAAGGATCCTCCTGAGGCGGACAATCTTCCTGTCCCTTGAGCGTCATTTATGGCGCTTGCTAATCTTAGCCTCGTGATTTATCGCGGGGCGGACGTCAGAAATTCCTAAAGTCAACAACATTGAGGGGGGTACGGGGGGTGTTAAACAAAACTAATTAAATAAATAGAAACCTTCCAGGTTTTGAAAACCCGGCAGGTTTAGGCGCTAACCATATCAGGTTACCGATGAAAAAAGGCGATCTTGTTTTCCTGAAAATAGAAGATGTGACGTTCGGTTCCGAAGGTCTGGCGCGTACGGATGGCAGAATAGTATTTGTGCCGGGCGCGCTGCCGGGCGAGGTTGTGGAAGCGCGGATCATTAAAAAGAAGAAAGATTTTGCCCGGGCAAGAGTGATTTCATTCCGGGAAAAATCACCTCATCGCTGCGATTTTCCCTGCGCTCATTTTCCGGTTTGCGGCGGCTGTAAATGGCAGGACGTGGCGTATGACTATCAATTGGAGCTGAAACATCGTATTGTTGCGGAAACGTTGCGGCGCCTGGGTGGATTCGGGGATGTTCGGGTTCTGCCGATTATGACGTCCATCGAAATTTTCCATTACCGCAATAAAATGGAATTTTCTTTTTCCGCACAGCGCTGGCTCCTTTCGGATGAACCGGAACCGCTGGAGAAACCGAAAGATTTTGCGCTGGGTTTGCATATCCCGGGGCGGTACGATAAAGTGTTGGATGTAGATACCTGCTGGCTGCAGTCTGAAATAAGTAACAGCGTTTTGCGAATTGTCAAAAATTTTGCCCGGGAAAGCGGTTTGCCTGTCTGGGATACACGCCGTCACGAAGGATTCTGGCGTTATCTGGTAATTCGGGAAGGCAAAAAAACCGGTGAGACCATGGTGAATATTGTAACTTTTGATCACAATGCACCGCTTTTACAGCGGCTGGCCAGAGCTCTTCTGGAGCAGCTCCCGGAACTTACCGGCGTTGTCAACAATGTAACCAAATCCAAAGGTGGTTCTGCTTTCGGTGAAGAAGAATACTTATTAGCCGGGAAGCCGGTTATCAGAGAGAAAATCGGTGACCACGTTTTTGAAATCAGTGCCAATTCGTTTTTTCAAACCAATCCCGGACAGGCAGAGCGGCTTTACCAAAAAGCGCTGGAATTCGCAGGTCTGACCGGGGAGGAAATTGTGTACGATCTCTATGCCGGGACCGGAACCATCTCGCTGTTTCTGTCTGATTATACCCGGTGTGTGGTTGGCGTAGAAGTGATTGAATCGGCCGTAAAAGACGCGCGTAATAATGCAGAGAAAAACGGCGTTAACAACTGCACTTTTGTGCTGAGCGACGTCCGGGATGAATTTCGTGAGATCAAAACCATTACCAATAATTACGGACAACCCGATGTGCTGGTTTTGGATCCGCCCAGGGCAGGGGTCCATCCCAAAAGTCTGCAAGGCATTTTGGAACTTCAGCCTGAAAGGATCATCTATATTTCCTGTAATCCGGCCACATTTGCCCGTGATGCGCAGGTGTTGTGCCAAAACAAGTACAAACTGCAGCAGGTGCAGCCGGTGGATATGTTTCCGCACACTTACCATGTGGAGTTGATAGCAAAACTGGAAAGGCGATAATGGGGCGGTTGGTGTCCCCTGTGAGGGAAATTAGACCCTTCGCTGTGTGCACATAATGACATTTTGTAAAACTATTCGGGTCGATTGAAGAAACACCTCCTGTACCCCCCTCAAGGGGGGATTATATAGTCCCCCATTGAGGGGGGTACGGGGGGTGTAAAACAACTCTTATCTCAAATTGATCTCACTTGAATAGTTTCGACATTTTTGCCAAAATACAGAAAAACAAGTATGAAATTATGAATTCAACTTATCTTTTTGCTATTATTCTTGCCGGCGGGTATATTGGCTCCCGGGTAATTTTCACAAGGTTCAAACTGACAGGAGAAACTCTGCACCTGTTTTTACTGGGCGGCGAGTATATTCTTATCGGATATTTGTTGGGCCCTTCTGTTTTCAATATTCTGAACCGTGAAATCATCCATGAATTTTCCCCGGTCATCGTTGTCGGTATCGGCTGGCTGGGTTTGCTGTTGGGCAATCAACTTTCCATACGGAATTTACGCCGTTTTCCATTGTCGTTGTACCAATTGCTAACGGTTCAAAATTTGTTTTTTCTGATCATTTCTGCTTTTTTCATTTGGGGTGCCGCCAAATTTTTTCCAGGGGAATTGAAAAATATGGGCTTCGCCAATTTGGGAATTTTAATTGCCGCAATGATGGCCACATCACCCACGGTTCTGTCCCTGATGGCTCATATACTGCACATTCCCAACCGCTTCACATTTATCCTTCGTTTTCTTAGTTCTGTGGAAGGTTTTATCGGCATCCTTCTGCTGGGATTTATTTATAGTATGATCCATGAACCTCTGCTATTATTTAACTTTTACCTGACCGGTATTCACTGGTTCGTGATTACTCTTTTATTGGCCGGACTGGGCGGTCTTTTCTTTCATCTGATCATGCGCGAAACGAACAGCGATTTTGAGACTGTGCTGATCATCATGGGCATTGTGATTTTTACCGGCGGCATGTCCTATTATTTGAACCTTTCCGCCCTGTTCGTTTCTTTTGTGATCGGTTTTGTCATGGCCAATCTCTCCAACATGCAAGTGCGGGTCAATCAGATTCTTGCCAGCACGGAGAAACAGTTTTACATCGTTTTTCTCATCTTTGCCGGTGCGCTGTGGAATTTCCAAAATTGGCAGCTACTGTTCATTGCGCCGCTTTTTGTATTATTCAGAATCGCCGCCAAGTTTCTTTCCACCTATTGTGCAACCAGAATCATTGAAGGGTATAAAAAGGAACACCCGGCTGCCGGCCTGGGGCTCTCTTCCGTTGCCGGTCTGGCTCTGGCGATTACGTTGGAATTTTATCTGATGCGGCCGGGTCAGTTTTCCGGTTGGCTGTTAAATTTGATGATCCTGATGGTACTGTTAAACCAGGTAGCTGCACCGGTTCTGTTGCGGCAACTTTTACCGAGGCTGCGTTTGAAATGAAATGGATTTTACTCGTTTTCCTTGTGGCGGTTACGGCTCTGCTTCGGTTCAGCTCGGATACCTTCATTTTTGTGGAAGGATCGGATCTGGTCTATTCGCTCGGTTTTATCATCCTGTTCAGTTTTTTGATCGGTAAACTGGTAGTGAAAATCGGTTTGCCCATGATTACCGGTTACTTGCTGGCGGGGATTGCCGCCGGGCCTCAGTTATCTGCGCTTATGACCCAACCCGTTATTCAAAAATTGCACCTGATCGACCAGATAGCGCTGGGCATAATTGCGCTTACTGCCGGCGGAGAGTTGAAATTATCCGTACTGAAATCCCAGTTGAAAAGCATCTCTTTCATCATTCTATTTCAGTTGTTGCTTGTCTATTTTGCCGTTGGTGCCGGCCTGTATTTATTGCGGAATCTGCTTGGTTTTCCTGTGGAATACACTACCGGAGCGGTTTTCGCCATGATTCTATTCATCGCCACCAGTGCTGTGGCCAACTCTCCGGCAACGGCAATCGCCGTCATTACCGAAACCAAAGCCGACGGTCCCATAACACAACGGGTGATCGGTATCACCGTTGCCAAGGATGTCATCGTCCTCGTTCTGATTACCGGAGTTATTGCGTTCAGTAAAATGTTTCTTCCCGCCGAAGTCGCCGGCGGGTCCGGTGAGATCTCTCTCCTTTTTATTAATATTTTGATTTCCATCGGATTGGGTGTTGGGGTTGGTTTTTTGATCACTCTCTTTTTGAAATATGTCAATCAGGATACGCCTATTTTCATCCTGGGCATCGTATTTGCCATGAGCGCACTGGCCGAAACTTTTCATTTTGAATTGGTTTTGCTCTGTGTTGCCGCCGGATTTATCGTGGAAAATATTTCCTCTTTCGGGGATGAACTGATCCGTTCTATCGAAGAGAGCTCTCTGCCGGTGTATGTCATCTTTTTCTCCATCGCCGGAGCTTCGTTGGATCTGGAAATTCTACAGCAATTCTGGCAACTTGCCATGGTTGTTGTGCTGCTGAGAATGTTGGCAACCTGGTACGGCAGTTACCGGGGGAGTAAACTTGCGGGTGATGAAAAATATGTGCAAAAATTTGTTTGGACCGGTTTTATCGGCCAGGCCGGAATTACTCTGGGATTGGCTATTTTGGTGGGTAATCTTTTCGCCGATTCTTTTGGCCCGTTTCTGAAAACGGTGATCGTCTCCACCATCGTCATCAATCAGATCATCGGTCCGGTTATTTTTAGAATCGGCTTGCAGAAAGCAGATGAGATAGGCCGTAAAACGGTTCGAAAAGAAAGATTTTAAAGAACGGTGAATGACTAAAAAATAAAATTGATTATGCGCAAACTCAGTTACCAGGAAATTTTCAGCAAAAGACCCGATGTGGAGACAATCGAAAAGGAAGGCCGTTTTCCGATTTACGTGGTTGCGGAGAATATCCGCAGTCTTTACAATGTGGGGTCTGTGTTTCGCACCTGCGATACCGGACGGGTAGCCAAACTGTTTCTGTGCGGTTACACCGGCCAACCGCCGCGCAATGAAATCAGTAAAACAGCGCTGGGCGCGGAAAAATCCGTTCCCTGGGAGTATCACCGTAATACGGTTGAGGCAATCCGAAAAATAAAAGCTCAGCATATCCCCATTGTTCTTTTGGAACATACGGATGAAAGTGTGTCTTACACGGAATTTTATTATCCTTCACCGCTCTGTTTGGTGGTGGGCAACGAGGTAGAAGGAGTTTCCGATGAAGTCGTTGCCCTGGCGGACGCGGCCATTGAAATCCCCATGCACGGGATTAAGCAGTCTCTGAATGTTGCCGTAGCTTTCGGCGTTGTCCTGTTTCATGTGATCGATTTTTGGGGAAAAACCGGAGCGGGGGAAATGGTAAAAATTGTAACATTTTAGTTCTTTGAAAAACTCTGCCCTTCAAATATTCAAATAAGTTTCAGCGATGTTATTCCGAATCTCCGCCTGAAGCGGAGTGAGGAATCTCGTACCTCTTTTCTGTTATTGGGGATAGAGATTTCCCTCTTCGTCCCGGTAAAAACCATCGGGATTTTGCTCGAAATGACATGTTAATGGCAGATATCGTTGTGGGAATAAATCATATACTGATAAAAAACTACCTGTTTTTCAAAGAACTAGAGTGTTGCCAAAATTTAACCTTATATAAATGGAAATTAAGTTTGTCTGTTTCAAAAGTTCAGCGGGCTGAAATTTGTAAAACAAAATATGCTGATCGATCGTCATACATAGTGTGTCCGGTAAATAAATCAACAAATAACAGGAGGCGCTATGAAAAGGCGATTGCAGTATTATTTTATTTTGGGTTTATCCGCATTGCTGGCGGCACTTTGGCTCTCACCGGAACCGGTTTTGTCCAAAGACAAAAAGAAAAGAGAACGGGCGTTTTTAGGGGTTTCGGTTCAGGAAGTGTCCAAAAAATACCGTAAAAAGTACGATCTGAAACGGGGCGAAGGCGTGCTGGTTACTTACGTGACCGAAGATTCACCGGCGGATTTTGCCGATCTGGAACGGCACGATATCATACTTGAATTCGACGACGCCAGGTTGAAAAGCCCCCGTCATCTGAATCGCTTGGTGCGGAAGCATAAACCGGGCGATAAAGTCACATTGTTCATCATTCACGACGGCAAGAAGAAAAAGGTGCGGGTGGAATTGACCGAACCGCCAGAAGATGAAACAGAGAATTTACGTTTCTTTGGCGGCGCCAATGTATTTTCCATCCATCCGGGCAACCGCCCCTATTTGGGTGTATATTTACAGCAGCTCAACCGGGACCTCGCCCGCTATTTTAAAGTGGATGAAGAGGCCGGCGTGCTCATCACGGAAGTTGAAGAAGACAGTCCCGCTGCGGATGCCGGCATAAAACCCGGAGACATTCTGACCAAAATTGATGCTGAGGGAGTGCAATCCGTGGAAGATGCCGTCGATATCCTGTTTGATTACGAACCGGACGATGAGGTTGAGATAGCAGTTATTCGTTCCGGCAGCGAAAAGAAATTTAAAGTGGAACTGGACGAAGCTAGATCCGATATTAAAAGCAAATATTTTTTCCGGATGCCGGGAGAAAATAGGGTTCGCTGGAATTTCCCCGGTTGGGATGGATCGCATGGTTTGGAAAGATTGTTCGAGCGGAGAGGCGGTGATTCTGATGATAAAATCGAAAAGGAAATTGAGATCCTCCTGAAAAAAGAGAAAGATTTCCCCGTTATCATCGAAAAAAAATTACGGGACAGGGAAAGGTTGCTCCGGAAAATTGAAGAAAAGCAAGACCGCATTCATGGTAAATTGATCGAAATAAGAGAAGGCAGCCCCGGAATTGTCAATACAAACACAGGGAAAATCAACGCCATTTTCGCTATTTAAAGCCTGTTTTCAATTGATCCGGCCCGTCAATGTGCTGATCGGAATGATCAGTATTGCGGTTGGCGCATTGACGGCCGGACGTTTTTCACCGCTTCGCAACATCTTTTTGGCTTGTCTCTCCGGCGGCATCATTACAGCCGCCGCCAATGCCGTCAACGATTATTTTGATATCGAAATCGACCGCATCAACAAACCGCAGCGCCCGTTGCCCGCCGGAAAATTGCAGCCCGGCGCGGTAAGAAATTTTGCCATTCTGCTGTTTTGCATCGGCCCGGTTCTGGGTGGGTTCATCAGTTTAACCGCGTTTATCATTGCGCTGAGCGCTTCCGTTCTGCTGTTTTTTTACAGTTCCCATTTTAAGCGAACCGTTTTATGGGGGAATTTTATCGTCAGTTGTTTCTCTGCACTGGCGTTTATTTATGGCGGCGTTGCTGTTAACCGTGTTGAAATTGCCGTCATTCCGGCTGCATTTGCCTTCTTTTTCCATTTCGGCCGCGAAATATTGAAAGACATCGAGGACATGGAAGGCGACCGTTTGGAAAAAGCTGATACGTTTCCGGTTCGTTTCGGTTTACGTTGCTCCCGCCGGCTTATCACCCTCATTTTTTTCTTGCTTATTTGTCTCACATTTCTACCTTACATTTACCAGGTTTTTGGCAAAATATATTTGCTGATTGTGCTTTTTGGCGTCGATCTGTTCTTGCTGTTTGTCATCATATCCCTGTGGCGGGATGCATCGAAAGCCAATCTGCACAAATTGAGCGAATGGCTCAAATTAGATATGCTGGTCGGTCTTTTATCTGTTTTGGCCGGTGTTTACTTAAGTTGATGAAAAACAGATCAAGGGTTTCATCTCCGCAGATTTTTCTGAAAAGACTGTAAAACCAAAATTAAACGATGTAGATCGAATCGCAGACCCGGCATGAAAAATTCCAACTGAAAGACCTAATGCGTATTGTATTACAGCGTGTAAAATCCGCCCGCGTTGATGTGAACAGCGAAACCATCGCCCAAATCGGTTCCGGTTTGGTTTTACTGGTGGGTATCGCCGATGGGGATGAATTTGATGATCTGAAATACTTGGCCGAAAAGTGTGTGAATCTGCGCATTTTCGACGACGAAAACGGCAAGATGAATATTGCCGGCGTGGATGTTTGTGCGGAGATTCTGGCTGTCCCGCAATTTACACTTTATGCTGATACAAGACGCGGCCGCCGTCCCGGTTTTGCCCGGGCTGCCCATCCGGACCTGTCTCAACCTCTGTTTGATGAATTTGTTACACTGCTGCGCAGGAGCGGTTTGAAAGTGGAAACGGGCCGGTTCGGTACTTCCATGCAGGTTCATTTGATGAACGATGGGCCGGTGACCATCATTTTGGACAGTAAAGATCATACCAAAAGCAGACGAAAATAAATTAGGCTGCCGTTGAACTCTCTGATTGATATAAAAGAGCCGCTGATTCTGGCTTCCAAATCGCCGCGCCGGGCGCAGTTGCTACGGCAAATCGGTCTGGACTTTCGCGTTATTGCCGGCGATATGGCGGAAAAGATGGATAATTCAGGCGAGCCGGCGGCTCTGGCAGTAGCGTTATCTCTGGCTAAAGCGCAGCATGTGGCGGACAAAGTGGCTGCAGGACTGGTGATTGGCGCCGATACTATTGTAGTTTTGCAGGAAAAATTTTTGGGTAAACCGGCTGATAGAGAAGAAGCTTTCACCATGCTGCGTTATCTCAGCGGCCGGACCCATCAAGTTTACACCGGCTTTTCTATCTGTCGGCGACCGGGGGTGAGGCATATTTCGGATGTGGAGTGCACGAATGTCACCTTCCGGGATTTGAGCGATGAGGAGATCGGAAAGTATCTCGATCTGGATCATCCGTACGACAAAGCCGGCGCTTACGGAATTCAGGATCACAGCGCTCTGTTTGTGGAAAAAATTGACGGCTGTTATTACAATGTGGTCGGATTTCCACTGACAAAATTTTATGTTCGTTTGAAAGAATTTTTGAATCAGGGCAAATGAGCGTGATTATCGCCAATTCATTTGCTGAACCGTGAAAAAGAAGGATTGAATTACTTCATGGAAGATTTAACACCTCTGCAAGAATTTGCCCGGGAGCTGCGTAAAGCGCGCCTGGCAAAAAAATGGCGTCCCCGTGATCTGGCGCGCTGTACTCGCATTCAATATGAATACATCAAAAAGATGGAGGCGGGTGAGTTCTCTTTCATGCCGGAACCGATCATCCGCGGCTTTATCCGTTCGTATGCCCGGGATGTGGGCCTGGATCAGGAAGAGATGATTGCCCGGTTTGACCGGGCAAAATTGATGAATGTATCTACTGTTGAAGAACCAAACTTTCCGGAAAAAACTGCGGCACAGAAACCGGAACCTCCTGAAGGCAAAAAAGAAAAAATAGCAGCGGCGGTTGCGCCGGAGAAACCGGAAAAAGAAGAAGCAAAAAAGAAAAAGGATAAACCGGTTTTAGAGGAACTTCCCGTTGAAAAAGTGTCTCCTCCTGAGTTTGCCGCACCGGAGAAAGATGAAGAGCCTGCTGAAGCGAAAAAAGATGTTCGCGTAAAACCGGCACAGGAGCCTTCGGGGAAGAAATCGACGGCAATCACCTCTCTTGTTTCTGAAGAAATTACGGCCAAAGAGGAGACATTCTTTTCAAAATACCGCGGTGAAATCCTGCTCGGTTTTCTGCTTGCCCTCATTGTTGCCGCGGTTATTTTCGTTTATCTGAAATTTGGCACAGATTATTTTTCTGCCGCAAATGAACCGGTAAAGAAAATTACGGTGTTTGAGGCGCGGAAACAAAATCTTGGCGAAAAATCTACTCCTGTGAAACCAAAATCCTTGCCGCGTCAGGCTAAAGCTACCTTACGGGTGGTAGCGGCTGAGACCACCTGGGTGCGTGTGATCAAAGATGGCAAAGATACTACACAATATATTTTCAATCCGGGTAAATCCGGTTTCTTTGAGGCGCAAAATAAGCTTGAATTAAAAATGGGTCGCGCCGATGGCTTGCTGTTGTGGGTGAATGGCGATTCGGTTGGCACTTTGGGCCCGGCTTCAGAAATCGTTGCCCGGCTGATCATCACAAAAAACGGCATTATCACCAAAAACGTGCGTCCGCCCCTGCCGGTAAAAAAAGACGTCAACCCGGACTCGACGTCGCGTTTGCAGGAATAAATAAGGCGTTTTGATTTTTGCTATTGATGGATTTCCAAGTAATATTTTGTCCTATCTACAGCGATTGGATGAATTTGTTTTGTATCCGACTAACATTTAAAGAAAAGTTAAAAAATGAAAAAAAACATCTTGTTATTTTCTTGAAAATTTCACAGTAGAAGGTTATAATACTATTCTCCGGCATTTTCTTGCACGTCTGAGAAGGAAGACGAAATGCCATTCGAAAAGCGCTGAAATGTTAGAATACTCTGTAATAATGTTAATGTTAAAAATGAATGACCAACTATCCATACTTAACTAACAATGCCGAATCGTTTAATCAATGCAAAAGTAGTCTAATAAACTGCATTTAAAAAAGTGCCGGAAAATAGAGAAGTGTTTCATAAAAATAATCAGGACTTTAACGGAGAATAAACTGGATATTTTATCATTGCTAAGGCGCACCGATAAACATTACCTTGGCGGCGGCGACCGGGTAGTGTGGACACCGCCGTTTCCGGTTTGGCTGGACAAACCCGGTTTTTGGGATAAAGCCAATTTTTATAATTTTGATTTGGAACCTGTGTTCACAATTACGCTTTTGAATGAGCACGGCTGTGAAATCCCTGTGCAATTTCAAACACGGGAATGGAACCCGGCGCGTTTAAAGCAAACTTATGCAACCGATGCCGGATTCACTGTGTGCGAAGAAAAAGCAGTGATGCCCGGTGACAGTCTGGTTTCGGTTTTCACTTTCCGGAATGAAACGGATCATTCCATTGAGCTTCATTATATTGCCTGGACTACGCAAAAATCTTACCCCTCCAAAGGCAAAGAATTCATAGACAATCTGGATATGCTCAATGATAAAATCATGTTTACAAAATTTTTGCAGATGCGTGATCTACCGCTGTGCAGCATCCATTGTGCTTTCGGAATCAATGAAGGGATCGACTCTTTTGCTGTGAATTTTTCCCAGCCCACCGCCGTTCATCCTGTTTGGCAATCGACTCCCTTTTATGATCATTTCTCCGACGGGAAATTAAATAACAGCATCAAGATTTCCGGCATCAGTCAGGATGGTTTAATTTACATGGCGCTGCACAAAAAACTAACTCTGCCGTCCGGAAGTACACACAGAATCCACACGGCAACGGCTTTTGCCAAAAATGACGATGATGCCGCCGAACTGTTGAACTTCTCATTGCGATACGATGACCCGGTAGCCGTGAGCGAGGGAAACTGGCGCCGGTATTTTGCCGGCCTGCCGCAGTTTCACTGTTCCGATCCTTTTTTGACTACTTATTATTGGTATCGTTGGTACGGCCTGCGTTTGTTTACCATCTGGGGCAGGAGTGAAAACAACTATGCATTTCCCGCTATCTGCGAAGGGGTGTCCTATTTTCGGGTTCCGATCACTTACAGCGCTCAGTGTCATATCCGGGAAACCCGTTGGAAGCAAAGTCCGGAAATTGCACACGGCAGCCTGCTCAATTTTATCAATATGCAAAGGGAAGACGGCTCTTTTGTCGGACATATTTATCCCAACGGTGTGCAAACAGACGGTTTTTATCATGCCGATTGGGGCAAGGCTGTGCTGGCAGTAGATGAAATTCACCCGGATATAAATTTTCTCGAGCAGGCCTACCATGGTTTGAACCGTTACGCAGCCTATTTTGACCGGGAAAGGGACAAAGAGGATTCCGGTTTATACGATGTGGTCGATCAATTTGAAACCGGACAGGAATACATGAGCCGCTATCAGGCGGTAGACGACAAAGCGGACACGTACGGCTGGATCAATAATATCCGTTTGAAAGGGGTCGACGCAACGGTTTATCTGTATGAACTGAAAAAAGCGCTGGCCGTATTTGCCGGTAAACTGGCAAGAAACAGTGAACGGGAAAAGTGGGAAAACGGCGCAGCAAAAATCAAACGGGCTGTGCTGAAATTGATGTGGGATGCCGATGAGGAGATGTTTTTTGACGTGAATCCGTTAACCATGCAGCCGACCGGTGTAAGAGCGGCGGTCTGTTTTTATCCCTATTTTACCGATATTGTGGATGAACGCCACATTCCCGGTTTAAAAAGACATCTGCTCAATCCCAACGAATTCTGGACTACCTGGCCTGTTCCCGCCACCAGCGCAAATGATCCGCTTTTCAATCCAGATGCGGAATGGAAAGGAAAACGCCACAACTGCCCCTGGAACGGCCGTGTCTGGCCCATGACCAATTCGCACATCGCAGAAGCGCTGGCCACCTGTGCGCTGCGTTTCGACGACGATGAATTGAAAACTGCCGCGGTTGCGTTCATCAAAAAATTTATCCGGATGATGCATTTTGAAAATGCCGCCGGTGAAAAAGATGTTAATCGTCCCAACTGTTTTGAACATTATCATCCCTTCAACGGCCGTGCTTCCGTTTACCGCGGCGTGGACGATTACCAGCACTCCTGGGTGGTCGATCTGATTTTGAAATATGTGGCAGGTGTCCACCCGGGAAAAGACGGAACAATTCAACTGAAACCGCTGGATTTCGGCCTCGATTTTCTGGAATTAAACAATTTAATGATTCGGGGGAAAAAATACTCGCTTAAATTGAAGAATGGTGAATGGCAAATTGAAACGGTTTCCTGAGCGGGGCGGTTGGCGATGAGTCGTCGGTGATAAACCGTAAATACTTGCACTATTCGCTTTTCTTTCAATTCATGTGTTTGCTGATTTAACGTAAAAAACTGCCAAAATTTTTAATCGATTCCACAAATTGTAATAGCTATTTCTTGAACATTCTACATATTAATAAATTCCCACAAAGAAACTTCGGCAGTTTATTTAATCAACAGGATCATTTATTTTTGTAGTAATTCATCTTGTTCTTTTGCCGATTTTCCCCCTGTTTTTCTCCGGTTTGTTTCATTAAAGTCGAAGCGGCTCAAATAATAATTGAAACTGCCCGTCCCGTAAATCCATTCGCCCCCGTCGGGTAATTTTCTACGGCCGGTTATCACAATACTGGTGCTCATTTTGTGTTGTGCCAGAATTTTAACCGTTTTTCTGCACACATACTCCAAGCGCTCTTTAACCTGTTGTACGGAATCCGGTTCGGTTAAAAATTCCAGATTCATTCTGATCATGAACGAATTCCCCCGAACCTCGTCAATTTCAAAATTTCCCTTTAACAGATCATCGTTCCCGGCCAGATCGAAAATTTCCTGTTTGATCTCCCGGGAGAGTGTATCTTGGGTAAGTTTCTTCACGGAAAAAGTGAAAATCAGTGCCAGGATAATGAGAATAGCTGCGGCGCCGACAGCAAACCAAAGACACCCTTTTTTCTTCTTTTGAACCGTTTCGTTGTGCGGTTCGATTTTTAGCGCAGCAGCTATTTCCGGTTCGGTGCGCTGAAATTCTGCCGTTCTGTTATTGAATAAAAATCTTTTTTTCAGATAGTTGAAAAGGAGAATAAAAAGTACCGCGGCCGCCAGCAAGATAAGCAGGTAGACGCCTGTGCCGCCTGAGGACGTGCTGGTGAGTATGGTTTGTCGATCCCCCGTTGTGAAAAATTGCAGCACGTAAGAAGTAAAATTTATGACAAAATGGATGAACATGGCCGGCAGCAGCGACCTGGTTTGCCAGTAAACCCAGCCGATCAGCAGTCCGCCGAAAAAAGCGGCAATGAACTGCCAGGGGTTCAGGTGAACGACGCCAAAGATGATACTGCTCCACAAGATGGCTTTCCCCGGTGAATAGCGGTGCAGAAAACCTTCCAGAATGATGCCCCGGAACAGCAGTTCTTCAAGCACGGGTGCGGCCACGACCAAAAGCAAAAAGATAACCGGACCGCGATTGGAAAAAAGGCCTTCGAATGATTTCAGCATGAATTCAGGCAGGGGAATCAGGCGGATTAGCGGATCGATCAAAATGAGGATGGCCCAGGTTAATACCATCAGAATGAGGTACGAGAACGGATCAACCTTGTTGAAATAAAACAGCTCGCCGGTGTCCGGCAGTCGCTTTTGCCGCAGGCCAAAAAATATTGTTAAAATGAAGGAGAGAACGTAAACGATAAAAATATGATTCAGAGAAATGTTGGTGGAATCGAAGGCAAAATAATTGATCAAAAAAACAAACAGGGTGATGATAACCTGGCTGAGAATAAAAACAACCATCAGACCGAAGGATTGCTTCAATGACGGGTAAGGAAAGAGTTGAATCCGGTTGTTTCGTTGTTCCATTTATCTACTCGTGGTACGAAAGCTTTCAGTTTGGGTCGTAATTGCTCCCCCGTAGCCTGGCAGGAATTGCTCCCCGCGGCTTGGGCAGGAGTTGTACTCCTGCCCACACTGCCCACACATCATTATAGAAAATACCGCTACGCGATTAAATATCTTCTTCGGATTCGATGATTTTACCGATGATGCCGTAATCTTCGGCTTCTTCCGCACTCATCCAGAAATTTCGGTCCGTATCTTTTTCCACTTTTTCAACCTTTTGACCGGTCTGTCTGGCGATGGTTTCATTCAAACGCCGTTTCATTTTTACAATTTCCTGCGCCTCGATAGCCAGGTCCGTTGCGCTGCCGCTCATACCGCCTAACGGCTGGTGAATCAAAAAACGGGTATTGGGCAGACAGAAGCGGTTTTCCAGCGGCGGCGCCACAAAAATAAGCGCTCCGGCGCTGGCAACCCAGCCGGTGCCGATGATTTTAACCGGCGCTTTGATGAAACGGATCATGTCGTAAATAGTATCGCCCGATTCCACATGTCCGCCCTGCGAATTGATGTAAATTTTGATCTCTTCGTCGGATTCCGAAGAGAGCAGCAACAGTTTTGCCGACACATCTTTGGCCAGCTTTTGGTCGATGGCCCCATAAATCATGATAGTACGGCTTTTCAGCAGCTTTTCATCGATATGTAACTTGCCGTTATCCTCTTTTTTTTTCTCCAGTTTTGTATCCATTTACCAATACTCCATGTTCAAAATTCTCTTCTGATTTATTTTAGCGATTCCTTCGCTTAAGCGCTGGAATTCCTAAAATAAAGGAAAGTTTTGTAAATTTCCAGTTCTTTGTTGGAAAATACCGTTTAATTCAGTCATTTGAGCCGTTTTATTTGAGCTGATTTTGGCTGCAGTTTCCCAGGCTCCGAAACCTTTCGGGTTTTTAAAATCCGGAAGGTTTGATTGTAGTTTTCCCTATTCTTTCACAACCTCCCATTTCATTTCCCAGTCCCACTTGTCAAAGTAGAGATTCCCGCCTTTCCATTCCACTTCACCGCGTTGGGAATCCACAATTTCCGAGCGAAAATGCTGCTTCTGCGGTTGAAACGGCTGTGCGTAATCATCGTTAAAAATCAGGCGGTAGCTGTCCATGCCGCTTAGATAAAACCATTTATATTTTTCATCGTCCGTTTTTCGCAGGCCGTAAGTCATATCCATGGGCATCCAGCCGTACGGTTCAAAGTAGATCATGCCCCAGTCGTGCATGCTGTCGCTGCCGGGCGGTTTGAATTCCCAGCCGGATTGCCAGCGGGTGGGGATGCCGTTCATGCGGCACAGGGTCATAAACAGCAGGGTTTGAATGCCGCAATCGCCGTGCTTGTTTTCGCAGGCATACCGGGAAATATTTTTTATGGTTGAGTATTCCCGTGCCGAGGCCCAGGGGATATTCTCATCTTCCCAGGCGAACAGTTTTTGCGCAATGCGGTAAGGATTGGTTTCATCGCCGACGATTTTTCGGGAGAGCTGCCTTAGTTCATCGGTGAAAACAATGTGCGGCGGCCGTTCTTCAAGGTAAGGTTTAAGCGCGTTGGTAACAGTAACCGGCTGCACTTTTGCCGTCTCGATATTCACGTAGGTGCCGTGATTGGTGAATTCGTAATTAACGGAAAAAACGGTTTTTTGATCCTTTACGGCCGGTTTTTCAAAATAGATGGTTCGCTGCAATGCTCTGGGGTCTGCCAGGGTGTAGTCAGCCGGATCCGATTTGAGCAGTATGATGTCTACCTGACGCTCCGGGATTTCTCTGGGGAATGGAATCCAGCATTTGACCGTCTCGCCGGCGGGAACAGTGTTTTCATGCACGGAAATGCTGTAATGAATCCGGAAGCGAACCGGAGAAACATATTTTTGTCCGGACCGGGTGACCTGCTTCATGATTTCCCGGTTGTGTTTTTCCAGATTAATCTCTTCCGGCGACGTTTTTGGCGCACCCTGTTTCTTTACCTGATAATCCTGCCAGATTTTGCGGCATTCTTTGTTGATGCGGAACAGGTTCCGTCCCGCCCGGTTAAAATATTTTTTGTCGCCGTCGATGATTTTGTATTCCAGCGATTTTTCCTGTTCCCATTTTGCCAGATCCTCTTTTGTGACATTCGGAATGTAGGTTTTGATGTAATCCAGTACTTCCTGCTCGCTTTTGGTAAAATCCTTGCGGATCCGTTGCATCCTTTCGATTTCAAACAGCATTTGCTTTTTCTCTGTGGGGGTAAAATGATTCCCGGTTTGCAGCAGTTCATTGATAACACGGGTTGCTTTGCTGAATTCTCCCTTCTCAATTAAAGAGATATAATTGTTCTCTTTTTTACCGCCGCATGAGAGTGCAAAAAAAGCAACTATGATGAAGAATACGAAGAATCTTTGCTGAAGAAACATGTTGGCACCTTTCTTTTAATTTATCAATCATTCAATTCATGGCGCGCGGTTCGCTGAATCACCGGATAAAGCAAAGACACGTGTCGCCGAAAGTTGCTTTATCAACAAAATTATTTTGCCGACGAAAAAACGATGCGATCCCCTTCCATGATTTTGTATCTATCGCAAAAACCCGCGTTAACTTCCACTACATACTGTGCTCTTTTGTAGGAAAAAATCGATGCTTCCGAAAAGGGCGTTGTGTATTTGTGAATGGTTACGATCTCTTTGTTCTCGTTGAAATAAATAATATCCAGAGGGATGATGGTGTTTTTCATCCAGAATGAGCGTAGTTGGGAATGTTCAAAAATGAACAGCATGCCGGCCGAATCCGGCATGGATGAGCGGTACATCAGCCCCTGTGTTCTTTCATACTCGTTATCGGCAATTTCAATGTCGATTCTTTTGATTGTTTTACCGGTTACTTTGCTGATAAAACGCAGTTCACCCTCTTTTTTTAATTGAATGTCCGATTCTTTTGCCGCCGTGGCGGATACTGTATTCCCCCGGCCGGTGTCTGCGCGGTTCCGGCTGAATTTTGCTGTGAGAAGATAACCAACCGTAAAAACAGCAACCAGCGAAAGCACGGCAAATAAAAACGTGTTGGTACGGACAGAAACGGCAGAAGAGCGGGAGCCGCTTTTATCCGGCTTCCCGACGCCCGATTTTCTTTTTGTCATTATGAGTTATTTCCTGAAAAAATACCGTCATCCTCCCTGTAGTGGCCGGCAAAACGCGGATAAAACGTATCAACGTAAAATGATTATACGCTTTTGGCTTTGCAAATTGCCGGCGAAGGCCCTTATAAAATAAACACCGGAACTCAAATTTGCAACATCAACAATCAATTTATCGGAAAATTGCAGAATTTGCCGCGCATCTACTTTTTTAACCAATTGCCCCAGAGAATTGTACAGACTAATTTGCACCAGGTGATGTAAATCATTGGTTTGAACCGTTATATGCAGCAGCGTTGACCTGGTCAGATAAACCGGATTGGGGAATGTATGGATAATCAGATAGTCTTCCGGTACGGCGGTTTTATGATCGGCAACTCCGGAGGCAATGCCAAAAAAATGAAGTATCTCGCCCATCAATGCAGTGCGGTTCGCCGGCGAGACAATCATTTCAAACGGGAAGGCAAGATAAACCAATTTACCCGGTTGGCTGCTCTGTCCGAAAGTCCCCTGATAATAAATTCCCGCTCCGCCTTTGGCGTTGTAATTCACACCGCGGTAAACAAAGCCCAACTGACTGCCGCCGGACGGTTTGATGCCGTCGGGGTAATCCACATCGTAGCCGCCGTGGGTACCGTTGTCGAACGACATGGCCGGAAGCGAAGAGAAAAACGACCCGTTCGCTCCGGAGAATCCGTACGACCGGGCATCGTCGGCGATGTAGTCCGCTTTGAGATAATTATGATAAAAAGAGATATCCTGCCGGTTACCTTTGGCAACCAGATCGTACCCTATTTCCGAACCGGAAACAAACAGGGCCTTGCCGCTTGTTAGAAAGGTCTTTACTTTGCCCTGTTCAGCCGCAGAAAAACTTTCCGTCGCCGTTCCTTCCTCACCCAGAATCCAATCGATCATATCAAAATCCTGCAGGGAAATATCGCCCGCGGCGACAGCTTCGTTGCTGCATGACGAGAATAACCCGCCGTTTGCCTGTAATGCCTGACCGTGCTGACGGATGAAATTAAAAGTGTTGTTTGTGCCGGAGACCCGGTCAAATCCGTTTACAACCATAATACCGGCTGCCTGTGCGGAGACGGAGGCGGCCAGAACTTCTGTAAAATTACTCACCCCCGCGCTGTTTTGTGCCCTTAGTTTGAAATAGACAACGGGAGACATTTTTCCGGTTATCTCGATGAAATTTGTATCGGAAAAAGTAGCCTCGGCAACAAAATTACTACCATCGATGCTTGAATACAACTGGTACCCCGCGGCATTCTTTGCCCGGTGGAAACGAATGTCGATTCTTCCCGCAGCAACCGCAAGAACGGAAAAATGAGTTGGCGGGCCGGGTGGGAAGGAATCGGCGGCGAAAAAATGATCCTCGATGGCGCCCCACAATTCCGGCCGGGGGCCATCGTAGCCAAGCGCCCAGATACCGATGCCTGCCAATTGCTTCGCCAATGCCAACTGATATTTGTAGCTTAAACTCAGGCTGTCGTCGTACCAGCACTGGTGCCAACTGTTGTTCTGAAAATAGGCGTACCACGGATTCTTGTAGCCATCATGCCAGCGGCGTCCGTACGTTTGCGCATTTTGCACGGCTGTCTGGTATGTCCGTGATTCTCCGTAGGAAGTTGTCCCGGCGCCGACTTGATCGCTTGTCGTTTGCCATTCGATGCCGTAGTACGGCAGTCCCAGAATAATACGGTCTGCCGCATATCCGGTTTGCTGCAAATATTCATTCACCGTTCGGGTGACGTTGTAGTTGCTGCCGGTCAGCGGAGAAACCGGTCCCGCAGTTGATGACCCGTTCCACCAGTAGCCGTAGGCCATAATCATGAGCGCGTCGCAGACGTTCGCCAGACCCTGATAATCGAAACGGTTGGACCAATTCACGGCCGGCGTGGCAATGCTTACATGAGAGCCGGGAATTTCCGTGCGGCACCTCTCCGCCAAACGGGTCATGAAAGCGGTTAATGAATCCCGGTCGCTGGCGTAGGGAAGTTCAAAATCGATATTTACGCCATCGCCGTTGCCGTTTTTGACGGCTGTAATCAGATTCGCGATGAAGGTGTCCCCCCGGTCCCGATTGGTGAGCAGAGAATGCAGATCATCCGGATTGAAATTGATGGCAACGACAACCACCCGGACGCCATTGGCATGGGCCTGGTTAACCAGGGAAGTGGCCGGCCAGCCGTGTGAGTTTACAATGTTGCCCCGGCTGTCAAATTCCAGCCCAAAATAAGCCAGCGTAGTGATATGACTCCAGCGGATATACCGGCCGGAAACCCAATAGGGCAGATAACCGAAGATTTCACGATTAGGTTTCAGCGATCGTTTCTGTAAAGAAGAAACCGGTATAGATGGTTCGAAAATGTAAACCGGTTTTTGCCCCCGGTGCCTTTCGTATTCAATCTGATGAATGGATGGCGGAATATTTTCCTGAGCGAATGTTTGGCCGGAAATCGCGACCATTGCCAAAATCAAAAGCAAAATAAATTTTATTCCCCGGAGAATTATGGATCTCCAGTCGGATTTTAACTGTTTTTGAATTCTATGGTTCAACCATTCTTCCTTTTATCTAAATAAAACCATAATGTAGATCGATTCGGTGAATCGGCCTACAAATAAACATTAATTTTAGTGATCATCGATGATTTTGTAAAAATTTGTCCGACACATGACAAAAAATAAACTTTTTCCGCCGGTGCAGGAGTTGGACTTCTGCACCTTACTTTAGAAACATCATCCTTTTCGAGACAACCCGGTCCGCATACGAAAGCCGGTAAATATAAACTCCGGAACTTAATTTTGCGGCGTCAAAATAGAACTCATGATGACCGGCATTCAGGTTACCGTTTGCCAACTCGGCAATTTTACGTCCCAGCAGATCGAAGACGGTTAATTGCACGCGGCCGGGCGCCGGCAGATCAAATGTAATGTTCGTGCCCGGATTGAAGGGGTTAGGATAATTCTGGCGCAGCACAAATTGACCGGGAACTGCCGGATGATTTTCATCCACAAAAACAGGCGCGGAAGATTTTTTTACCAGCCGCAGGTTGTCAAAATAAATTTTTCCGGTCACGGCGGCGCCCGGTTCGTGAGTCAGTTGAAAACTGTCGATACGGTAGCGACTGCCGTCCAGCACGCCGTTGCCGATCCAGGTGCCGGCGCTGTTGGGATCGCTGAGTTTCCATTCGATCAAACGCCAGCCAAACCAATCGATGGCGACCCATCTGGAAACTTCGTGATTTGGCCAGTTGGATCCCATCCCCTCATCGATGCAGAAGCGGAATTTGTTGCCGCTGCCGTCGCCGAAAATGTAGCTCTGTAACGTGTAGGTAGTATCGAAAGTAACTGCCCGGGGAGCGCCTTCTTTCAGGTATTCCCGCAGCAAAAAAGAAGACTGATTTTCATCCCACTTGTATTTCAATTCCGCCGCGGCTCTCTGGCGCACCGGAGAAGCAGGCAGATAAGCGCCGGTGCTCATTTTAAATGTTGTGTTGGCTTCGTAAATTCCTTTCGTCGAACCGCTGTAACCGGGAGTTGCCCAACTGCTTACGGAAAGAAATTTGTCAATCAGAACTTCTTCCGTGTAGGAAAAAGGGGAGGTGCGGAACGGGATCACCTGCGTTTCAGCCATCGAATTTCCCGCTGTGTCTGTGACTGAACGGTTCAACCGAAACGAATATTCAGTGTTGACGGACAGCGGTGTAACCGGCTGTACATTCAAAACCGATTTTTCGCCCACATTTGTCACATTGAAAGCCGCGGCAACAGGAGAATCATCGAAAGTCAAAGCGATGGTGGTATCCTGCACCGTGTTCCGGTTGATCCGTTCATCAAACAGGACTGTGAGTACATCCTGGATGTCAAAATTCTGTTGATTTTCCTGCGGGTGACTGGTAAAAATTTTCGGCCCGTTCACATCCCGGGATTTGGTGAAAAAATGAAAGGTGAAAGAATCGCCCTCAATGCCATCGTAGTTACCATCCAAATTCCGGCCGTTGATGTCTGTAATTACCGCAGTTAGTGTAACGGTGTACTGCGTGGCAAAATTCAGATTGCCGGTAAAATAGACGGTTACATTTTTATGATCTCCCGACCAGTTGATCTGACCCAATACCGCCGGTGGGTAGATTGCAATGCCGTTTTGCAAAGTACCGGTATCCATTGTTTTGGAAAAAACAATCTCGATGGCGGTATTGACGGCTGCCGAGTCGTTTTCGGCCGGAGAAGTGGTGATCACCGTTGGCGCAAAGGAGGGGATCGGCGCGCTGGTTATGCTGTTTGAAGGCGCCGATTCATTCCAGTAGCGATTGAGTGTGGTGGCAAAATAGTGGTACGAAGCGTTGTAATCCTGCAGTCCGTTGAATTGGTTAACGAAGGAATATGCCTGATTGCTAAAATGCAAATCGATGATCGGATCGGTGTTCACATCCGGAATTTCATCTTCGGAACGATAAATTGCGAACCATCGATTGCCGGCGATTGCAGCCGGCGGTGTGACTTCGATGCGATAGCCGAGGGAATCTATTTTGATCAGATTAATCGCAGGCGCATCGGGAACGGAATTGTCGATCAATTTTGAAGCGCGTATTTTTGTTTTGTAGCGGAAAAAAGTTTCCGCTGCGGTTTGCCAGTATTGGCGGGTTTCCCAGCTATCGTAGCTGAAAAATTGAAATCCATCCACCCAGGGCACAGTGCGGCAGGCTGCCACAATTTGCGGATGATTGCCCCATTTATTTTTTTCATCCAGAAGATAGGAGCCGGGACCCACGGAGAAAAGACGTCCCGCGGCAATGCCGGGCTGAATGTATTGCCCCCAGCAGTTGGGGCATCCTCCTGTCAGCATGTCGTAAAAATCCGCACCGCTTGTCCAGTGGTAGTGCATCCCCATCAACTGATCGATATAGCCTTCGTTGAACCAGAGGGCGGCATCCTGATAGACTACATTATATCCGTTCCAGCCGCTCCAGTTGTATTTTCCCAACGCAGCCGGCGAGAGCCGCACCCACGGTTTGACGGCTTTGATGGAATCCTGCAAAGTGCGCACAAATTCGGTAACCGACCAGCGCCACCAATCTTCCCAATTGGTAAAACCGGCGGGAATACCGGCGCTGTACGGGTGTTCCACATCAAACAGGTAACGATCCGCGGAATTAGCCTTCTTTAATTCTTCGATTTGAGCCTGGGAGATGACGCCGTCAAACTCCCGTTTTGGCTGTCCTGCCCTGGCGATTTTTTTACCGATGGAAGAAGTGGTGAATTCACTCCAGCGCACATAATCCAGATGCAAGCCGTCGATATCGTATTTATTCACGATTTCCATTGCCACATCCACCAGATATTTTCGCACCTGTTCCAGTCCCGGGGAAAGAGTGTATTTGGACGGCATGGAGTTGCCGTGTCCATCGCGACAGATCCATTCCGGATGAACCTCGGCCGGGGCGCCGGAAACGCTGCTTCGCGCCTCGAACGTGTTTATCCACGCGTGAAATTCCAATCCTCTGGCATGCGCTTCCTGTACGGCATATTCGATGGGATCGAAGCCGGGGTAGGTGTGACCCAGGTAATAGCCCCACGGTTCAAAAGAAGAAGGATAGTAAACTGTGCCGCTCTGCCGTACCTGCCAGAGAACAGCGTTCATGTTGGCTTTTTTGTGGTTGTCCAGTATTTCGCGAATCCGGGCTTTTTGCGCCTCGATGCTGCCGGATGACATGGCCCATTCCCAGGTAACTACCCAGGTGGCGCGAAATTCCTCGTTTTCTTTGCCCGAAACGGATTGAAAAAATAGCAGGATGAATAAAATTATGGCGATTTTCTTCATGTCAGCCTCTACAGGTTTCTTCTGCTACATTGTTAAAAGGTTCGAGTTCTCAGTAAGAAACAGTTTTTATAATGGATCATTGATTATTTTGCCGGCGCAGGAGTTCAACTCCTGCGCCCTCGTTTACTGATAAATCAAATATTTTCCCCGGATTTTTAAAAATTGAGCCATCTCCTCCCGCCAGGAAGAGATGATCTCCTCTGCCGACTTACCGGCTTGAATCTGCCGCATGATTTTATCCGAACCCATCGCTTTGTTGAAACTGGATATCCGTTTGGATTCTTTAAAATAGTCGTATTCTGGAAATAATTTTTTCAGCGCCGTCAGCAGGTGGATCTGCACGCGCATCGGTTCAAACTGTGTGAAATCCGTGATGTGAAGTTGCACGCCGCTGCACGGTTCATTGACAAAACGGAGATAGTAAGTCTTAAAAGACAGTGGCCGGAAAAACACACCGGGCAGATTGAAATTGTTCAATTCCCGCGCTAATTTTTCACCGTCAATCCAGGGAGCGCCGCAGATTTCGAAAGGGAACGGCGTGCCGACACCTTCGGAAATGGTGCCCAGTTCGCCGAACCCTCCCGTGGCGGCAATGAAGAAGGCCGTTTCCGGATGCGGCAGATGGGGAGATGTGGGCACCCAGATCAGGCCGGTTTCATGAAACAGCATCTCCCGCCGCCAGCCCTGCATTCGGATCACGGTCAGATCACAGCCGATGCCGTATTCTTCATTGAATAATCCGGCCAGCTCGCCAACCGTCATGCCGTGTACGTAGGGGATGGGATACATGCCGATGAAAGATTTGAATTTGGTATCTAATACCGGCCCTTCCACTAACAGTCCGCCCAGTGGATTGGGGCGATCCAGGACCACAAACGGAATCCCGTTCTCTTTTGCCGCTTTCATGGCCAGCGCCATGGTGTAAATGTAAGTGTAGGGACGGATACCGATATCCTGAATGTCGAAGATCAGCAGATCCACGTTCTTCAGCATCTCCGGCGTGGGTTTGCGGGTTTTGCCGTAGAGGCTGTAAACCGGTACGCCCGTTTTGGGGTCTTGGTAATCCGCAACTTTTTTACCGGCAAAAGCGTCGCCGCGAACTCCGTGTTCCGGACCAAACAGAGCGGTCAGTTGAAAGCGGTTGTCGGTGAAAAGAATATCGATGGTGGAACGCATATTACCGGCCATGCCGGTGGGATTGGTGATTAAGCCCAACCGCTTGCCCAAAATGATTTCGGGCGGATTCATCACCAGACGGTCGATGCCCAGCCGGATTTGCGGCAGTTGCTGCGCATTGGCGATGTAGTGAGAGAGAAAAATAAAAATCAGCGGCAGATAAAATTTATTTAGGCTGAAAAAGTGATTTTTCATTGTTACTCCTGTTAACAAACAATGCACTAACCAAACCGCCTAATTCCTGCAACAAATCTAATGAATACCACAATAAAAAGCAATTATTACATTGGGAAAAATTAGCTTTCATATTTTTCAGGAATTTGATAACTTTAAAACAACGAAGAATGAAAAATGAACGATGGATTATCTTTTTTCTGCTGAATAATATGGTTTACATTTTAACTTTACAAGTTTCGCAGTTAGTTAACCGGCATAAAAATAAGGGAAACCGGCATAAAAAAAGCAGCATACAATCTTACAACTTAATAAATTATAATATGTTAATACATAATTCCAAAACAGAGGTTATATGCTGTATATTAAAGGTATTACAAAATTGCACGAATTGAAAGGATTGTTTACCCAACCCCAAAAAGCCGGTGATACTCTTTTAGATATCAGTGAGACATTCATAGCATTTAAAATACATTTTCAGCCGCCCCAACGGGGTGAAATACAATAGCCCGGGGCAACGCCCCGGGGGGAAAGAGGAAAAAGAATAACGAGCCCTGAAAGGGCGGAATATTTACCTGTGCCGGTACGATCGGTTCATTTGAATTTTGTATTCCGCCCCTTCAGGGCCTGACTCCGTTGTTTTTTTCCCCCGGGGGCGTTGCCCCGGGCTGGTATATTCCCCCCTTTCAGGGCTCGCAGGATATGAATCAATGAACAGGGATTGTCCCGGAAACATGCGGATACTTGTTTTATGCACAGGATGATTAACATCGAAGAATGGAACAAAAGATATTCCGGACAACTGTATTTTTCGGATCCTGACAAGTTACAATACCTGAGTTATTATAAATGCGAAACTTGAGTAATCTTCAGACCTCGTTAAATTTGATAAATATTAGGTTGAATAACCGGACAAAAATCATCATGAATTTGCACTATATATTGCGTAAGTACTTGTTTTTTAGTTTAAACTCAAACATGCAGTGTTCAATTATTAATGGATTTTCTCACAATTGACTAGTAAACAAGAACTTAATGAACAATAAAACACCTGATTTAACGAGGTCTGCATTTACAAACATCGTAGCTCTAACCTGCAGTTCAAGGCGACAAAACCACGGTTGATTTTTTGGATTTTGGGGTGGCTTTTGGTTCAGTTTTGGTGTTTTCTGCCAGCTCTTTTGCCTGCTGCTTTGGCGCCTTAACTGCAAACCGTTAGGCCACAAAATGGAGCATAAAATGAAAAATTTAATTTTTATTCTTATTTATATGTCGATTTTCTCTTGTTCAGGAAAACAAGAAGTCGATTTTCTGTCTATCGGTTTAGAAGAAGCTTTCGATGTTGCGAAACAAAAAGATAAATTGGTAATGGTTGACTTTTTTTCTAAAACGTGTATGCCATGCGTGAGATTAGTAAATACGGTATTTAAAGACAAATTGATTAGCAAATATATTAATCAACAGTTTATTAGTGTAAAATTAACTGCAGATACTCATGATAACTATTGGGAATTAAGGGAATACTATAATGTCGTAGGACTGCCGACAGTGATCTTTTTTAATAGTGAAGGAAATGAAATTGACAGGAATTGCGGATTCAATGGGGACAAAAAGCAATATTATCAGACTATAAAGGATTATGTATCCAATAAGAATACCCTGTTAATATTGTTAGCAAATTACAAAAGTGATTCGTTGAGTATCGAAAACAACTATAATCTGGCAATGAAATATGTTACTCGCGATGAATTAATAAAGAGCTATCAATATTTTAGTAATGTTCTGAACTTTGATAAAAACGACCAATATGGATATCATGAAAAAAGTCAATTGTACCTTGCTTTATACAAAATACGTTTTGATGATGAAAAATCATTGTTGCTAAATATTATTGCTAATTCGGACAACAATGAGGATGTAAAATTGGGATATGACTATCTTTTCAATTTTTATGAAAAGCACAAAGATACAAGTAATTATATCGTGGCATGTAATGCAGCAATATCCCGTTTGCCAGCAAGAGATGTAGCTTATTGGCGTTTATTGAATCATTATAAAAGTATAAATGATATAAGTATGTATTTATCCACATGTAAGATTGCAATTGCTAATATGCCAAGTAATTCATCTTATTATCGTAATTATGCTCGAGCAGTTTACCAATATAAACTAATAGACAACTATGACGAAGCTATAGAGATATCAAAAACGGCGCTTGACATTAATCCTGATTTAGATAAGATATGGTATACTCTTTCTCTGATTTATAATGAATTAGGTTATTCAGATAACGCCACAAAGGCAATAGAAGCAGCGATAAAAATTAATCCTAATAAGGAAGAGTATAAATCGACTTTGAAAAAGTATGATTCATACTAAGCTTACATTATACCCGTTTGTGGCCTAACAATGCACTGCACCGGACACGAAACGCTGGTAGCATGGAAATTAGGTTTTGGAGATAAAATGAATGCAAACCCGTTGAATATTTGTTTAGAAGAAATAACCTTTCGTGCCGGTGAGCTTTGCCGTTAGCCCTAGAAATGTTTTCTATTAAAAAATAACTCTTTTTCTATCATGAAAAATATTCACACAATTGCAATCCCAATTTATAATTTGGAAATTCTGATATTCTGTGCTAAATTATCATAACTCCAATAAACGGAAAGCGCTTATGGCAAACTTACCAAAGATTGGGTCTCTCATCTCTGTGCCCGAGGTGGAAACGGTGATCCGGCTGGATATAGCCGACAGTGAGGATGAACCGGGCAGCCGGAATTTACTCTCTTCCTTTGTGGTCACCGATGAGATTGAAAGGGCGTTTCAGCAGTTTTTTCACCGGGCGCTGAACCGTCGCGGCGGCGCAGCATTTTTACGCGGGAATTACGGTTCGGGAAAATCTCATTTTCTGGCTGTGCTCTCGCTGCTGTTGGAATCCACCAAATTGTGGGAATACATCCGGTATCCCCAATTGCAGGAATTTAAGCGACTCTCGGAGCAGAAAATTCTGGTGGTGAAAGTTGCCCTGCACAATTTTTCGGCGGGTGAATCGCTGGAATCTATTCTGTTTGGCGAAACCGAGAAAATCCTGCAACATAAAATAGGAGAAACGGTTTTGCTGCGCCGCGGCGCCATGCTGGTGGAGCATTTCAATCGTTATGTTCTGCCGCAGCATCCCGAATTTTTGCGTGAAATAAAACAGACTAAATCCGAATGGGCAGCCCGTTCACAGCAACAGCCGCAGAAAGCAATTCAACAGGCCTATTCATTCATCCAAAAAAATCAGATTCCGCTGCGCGCCGTTTTTGACCGGCGGGAAGCGCTGGAGATTCTCCACCGGGAGCTTGAGGCGGCGGATTATGACGGCACATTTTGGGCATTGGATGAACTGTCAGAGTTTTTGAAGGCCAAACCTTCCTCGGCGCTATTCACCGAAGACCTGCGTTTTTTGCAGTTTTTGGGCGAGGCCTGCACAGGCGACGCCGATACGAAAACCACCCTGCCGGTCTATCTCATCGCCGCACTGCAGGAGAATATCGAAAAAACCGGCTACATCGAAAAGGATCTGGTTTACCGCATTAAAGATCGCTTCCCGCTGCGGTTTTCCCTGTCCGCTCATCATGTCAACCAGCTCATCGCCCGGCGCCTGATTTGCAAAAAAACGGGGGCGCTGCCGCAAATAAAAACGATTTACCGTTCCTTTGTCACTGCATTTCCGCAGGCGGAGATCGAAGAAAACGATTTTGTGGCAATCTATCCCATCCACCCGGACACAGTGCAATTGCTGGAAGGGCTAACGCCGATCTTTTCGCAGCACCGCGGTGTGGTGGATTTCATTTACCATCAACTTACCGGCGATGACAATCGCGGCTGGCCGGGGATGCTGGACCTGCCTGCCTCCGAACTGATGACGCCGGACACTATTTTCGATCATTTCAAAGACCGGCTGCGGGAAATTTCCGAACTTGCTTCGTATGTGGACGTAGTTTTCCTAACGGTTCAGAAAGATATTGACCGCCTTTTCGATTCACCTGAGGACCGCCTGCTTGCCGCCAAAGCCGTGAAAATTCTCATTTTGAATGAACTGAATCTGGTGAAAATACCGGCAACGGTGTATCGGCTTTCGCAAATGCTGAACCGGCCGGTTTCGGACCTGGATGAATCGCTAAATACCGGCTATCTGAAAGAGGTTATTTTAAAAAAACTGGTGCAGGAAGGTTCTTTTGTAGCCAAAGGAAAGCTGGATTCCGGCGAATTCACTTACTTCATCAGCATGGAAATGACGGTGCATCAGATGGTGCGCAACCGGGTACAGGAGTTTTTCTCACAACCTGTGAAGATGGAACAGGAGTTGCCGGATCTGTTTGTTCATCTGCAAAATGCTCTGATCCCGTTCACTGCCCTGGGCAGCGGTAAACGGCGGAAATACGGATTCGACTGGCAGAACACCCATCGCGAAGGGTGGGTGTTTTTTAAGCAGCAGCCCCGTTGGGATGGGGGCGAGCTGGATGAACTGAACCGGGATTTGCTCACCAGTGAGCAGGATTTTGCGTTTTTCATCATCGGCAGTGAAAAAACCAATTGGCCGGAACCGCCGCAGTTTTCCGCCGGTTTGTTTCAAAACAGCTTTGCCGGCGTCATTCTTGCCTGGGTGCCGCGGCCGTTTCAGATTGCGGAAATTGAATTTCTGCGCCGGTTCCGCGCTTATGAAATGGTCGATCGCCAGCTTGGCGGCAGCGTAAGTCCCCAGGAAAAACAGATGCGGCAAATTGTGACGGAATGGCTGGAGGCGCATCGTAGCGAGTTCGTCAATATTGTGGAAGATGTTTATCTGCACGGCCGGATTGCAGATACCAGGGGCTGGCGGGATTTTCAGTTTGCGCCGTTTTATTCCGATTTCAAATCGATTTTAAAACAGATTTTTTCACCGGTTTTGCAGGAAGCCTTTCCGCGGCACAGCGAGATTATGCCCGGAGATGTGATGCCGCCGTTTGTCGGCGAGCGGCTGTTTCTGCAGTTTATCAAACCGGGTGGTCTCCCCCGTGAAGAGGCGCGCAGCCAGAATGTGGATCAATTGATTGAAACTTATCTTAAACCGCTGGGAATCGTTGCGTCCGATCCGGATCAGTACAACCTGTCATTATCCGATGACGGCAACGGTCTGCTTGCCCATTTTTTACAGGAATGCACCGGCGAAAATCCGGTAAGTCTGTATTCACTTTACTGGCGGCTGCGCAAAGGGGAGTGGGGAATTGCCAAAGGACAGTTCCAACTGCTGTTGGGCGCTCTGTTGGCGGCCGGCAGATTGACGGCTTTTCTGGCCGGAAATGCGGTGCCGTTCCGCAGCATCGCTCAGCTTGGCGACGGCAGCATCGAAGCGGTGGGCGAAGGGAAACTCATTTCCGAAGTGGTGCAGCAGGCGTTGAAACCGTTTTTGCAACTGAGCGGGTTTCAAACCATTTCGGCGCATTTTTCCATCAGCGCGCAGGAACAGTTCTGGCGGCTGCTGAAAGAATTCAAACATGAAGTGCGGGCATTGTTAAAAAAATGGCAGTCGCTGTCACGGCGTTACGAATCCTATCCCGCCTACCGGCAGATTGTCGATCCCGAGGAACTGGATTTGCTGTTGTTGGAGGAGTTTTGTGACAATATCCGCGTCTCTTTTCCGGCGCGGGAAGGGCTGGAAAAACTGGTGGAAGAGATCGGCGCGGCGCGCATTCAGCAGGTGCCCGACTGGTTCAGGCATCTCCACAGCATGACTGCCATTGTGGAAAACCGCTTTGTGGAACTTAATCAGATTTATGTGTACCTGCAGCATCCGCTGCTGGTAAAAGCGGTTGCCGATCCTCAGATCGGTTTGGAACAGCAGGCGGAGGATGTTGTGCAGGCGTTTCAAAGCTTCAATTTTACCGAGGAAGCCCACGCCAATGAAATTGCGGAAAAATTTTACCGGTTTCAGTCCGATTATGCCCGGCTTTATCAAAAAGCGCATCAGGCCTATTATGCCGACGAGCGGTTTCAGCAGTCGCGGCAGATGGAGACCGACCCGGCCGTGCAGATTTTGAAACGGCTGCACCGGATAGAAGCGGTGGCCTGTTCTCCCGACTGGGTGACCATTCAGCAGCAGATTTCTTCTCTGCAGAAACCGTGCAGATGTAACCCGAAACAAAAGCTGGTTAATTCTCCGGTTTGTGAATGCGGCTTTGTTCCCGGTCAGGAACTGCCGGAAACGGACAGCGAAGAGATTCACGACCGGACGGTGGCCGGCATTGTCGCCGGCGTTTCCCAACTGCAGGAAGCTTTTCGCTGGATTTTGGAAGATTACATCACTAATCTGCGCCGGATCGGTAAACCGGATTTGGCGGGCATGCTGGAAAATTTGCTGCGTTTTACGGTGGAGCAGGCGGACAAACAGGCCGGGCAGTTGTTGTCCATCCTCTCCGACGAAGTGATTGCCGAAATCAACGCCGCCATCCGCGGTAAAGTGCTGATCCTGCAGCGTCCCATCAAAAAGCTGCAGCAGGAATTGGCCGGCAAGCAGATGCCGCTGCGGCAGCTCCGTAAAATTGTTGATAACTGGCTAACCGGCGGCGAGTCGGTACCGGAAGATACTTTTGTTCATATCCTCAGCGAACAGGAATTTCCGGCTTTGGAAGAACAGCAGTATCACAGTTTCAGAAATCAGATTCGCGAGGATGGGCCGCGCTATTACGAGGCGTTTTACCTGATGGCATGGGCCGTGGCTCATGACGAGGAGGAGTGGCTGGATTGGGTACAAAACAAATTTCGCATCCAAAAGGTCGATCCCGGCATGATCCGGCAAAAAATGCAGCATTTTCTGGAAACCGGCGACATCGACCGCATCGCCATCTATTTTCAACAAGCCGGAATTTTACAGCAATTGATCAAATTGATCGATCTGTCGAAAAAAAGTGTCCCCCGGTTGATTGATTATATGCACCGGGAGATTTTCTGGGAATCTCTTTCCGTATCGGCGGCGCGGCAGTTACTGCTGAAAATTGCGCCCACAGAGGCGCTGCCGTTGGAGGTTGCCGGGTTCGAGAAAGAACTTGACCGCCATCCCAGGAGCTCCCAGTGGCCCCATCTGCAATTTTTGCGCAATTATTTTGACCTGCTGCAGATTACCGGCGATGGTGAAAACGCCGCTGTTCCGGTTGCTTTTTATCTGAACCGCGGCTGGCGCCTGCCCCTTCTGCTTGACAGCGTCCCGGCGGAAAATCGCACGCTTCATCTTATTCCCGAAGAACGGGTGAAAAGTTCGCAGAAACGGGTAGACGAATTGCTGGGCCGGCTCGGGTTCCCGCAAAAAAAGATCGTGAAAAAAGAACTTTCCCTGCCTTACCGGCAAATAGATGATGTTCCCAACCGGGTGCGTGAATTAATCGGAAAAAGTAACGACTCGTTGGTTGTTTTCATTGTGGATGCCATGCGCTGGGATGTGTGGGAGATGCTGCAGCCCCTGTTTGCCAAATGGCTGTTGCCGCGAACACTCCGGCTTTATGAAGCCGTAGAAGTGAACAGCCCCACAACTACTGAAACGAACCGCCGGGTGATCATCGAAAAAATAGTTGAAACGGCCGCAGCTTTGGACTGGAAATTGGCAGTAATGGCCGAAGATCCCGCCCGTTCCGCAGAAATTGTGCGCCAAATCCAACGCGGGGAACCGCTGCTTTTTCTGAATACGACCATAGTGGACACGCTGCTCCATGAACGCAAAGAACCGTTAAACAGCATGTTGGCCGTAATGAAAGAAAGAATGCAGGCGCTGATTGAACCTGTGCTGCGGCAAATCCCCCCTGATGTTCCGGTGGTGATTACCTCGGATCACGGTTTTACCGAAACTGCCGACGGTTATTCCCACGGCGGCGATTCGTTTTTTGAAAAGATTGTGCCGTTTTCCGTGTGGCGGTGAAAAAATCAAGGTGAACGTTAGCGTAGTTTTGTGGTCTGAGCAGAAGTTGGGTTTTTGCCGGACGGGCTGAAAGGAGTTGTTTTTAACTGATCGAGTTACAATCCCCCGAAAAATGCAAGAAACATTTGAATATCATTTATGGTTTTATTGTAACTATTCAGCTCACGTCTATCTGACACAGGCAGAAAACACACGAAACAATCGAATGATCTCATCTAACTTTTTTCCTGTTTTTTTTTTTGAGTCTTTCGCGGGCTGCCTGAGTAGTGACAATACCGTAACACTTTAGTTTTTTGAACAAATCCGCTTCCTTTGCGCTCTCTGCGTCTCTGCGTTTTAAAGCGCCTGTTTTTTTAAC
>CAJVYQ010000035.1 GCA_913009825.1 uncultured Deferribacteres bacterium | reverse complement strand
GGCTAAGACATGAAAGCATCCTGAAGGATGCTATCGTAAATAGGACGCTTTAGCGCCCTTTTATTTCTTAGCCTTGTCGTTCACGGCAAGGCGAAAAAGATTGAAAGAAAACACCTGAATAGTTACCATAAATCTCAACTTTAATCAAGTCGACTTGTCCGTTTTAATTTTTAAAACGGATATGTTGGCGAACCCTGGAAAATAGTGAAATTCATCAATTTTTAGTGAATATTTGTTAAGAACATTGAATCGAGCTGTCTTTTTTGATTGGTAAATTTATTTTAAAATAGTCTGTACGATTTTTAACACACGTTTTGCTATTGCTACAGATTGGCTACAAATCGGTTCAAAATAGGGAAGTACACTTCCAATTGGATATTTGGAAGGAAGATAAATCGAATCTAAAAAATCACACTCACCGTCAGAAATATCGACCGTTATTCCATTGTTTTTTAATTCATTGATACTATGAGTTTTTTTAAGCCCGATGCTATTTTCAATCAAAATTGATTTTAAAGTTTTCTCTACACTTTGTTGAACATTTTGTAAACAGGGATTATATAATTCACTATTCAATAGCACTTCTGCCGACTGAAGATTTTCAATTGCATATTCCAACCAGATTTTAGTCTCATCGTTCATATATTATTTCGCCGGATTCAATTTCAGTAAGAAATGAGTGTTTTGGAGCATCTGATTTAATCGGAATAATATCGATAGGGATTCTTTCAGCAATAGCACGGGTTAATTTCCTGTATTTTAATGCTAAAGCTAAATATGATTCGTTACTATTTTGGTATATTGCTACATCAACATCCTGAGGATTATCAGAATTAACAAAAGAGCCGAATACGAATATTTTTTCTATCTCTTTTTCTGAACCGAGAAGCCCAATTAATTGAGCTTTTATTGTTTCTTTTGTTTCAATATTTAACATCATTTGCTGCTCGTTTTGTCACTATTCAGATATGCCGGATATTTAGCTTTCGGCTCCGGTCAGGCTGTCCGGAAGAGCCCTATTGAGGCCTTCGGACGCTCAGTGAAAGTGTGCTTAAAGTTAAACCATAAAGCATACCTAAGTAGTTACTTTGTTCAATATAACATAAAATCTATTCACTACAATATCAATAGTATTTTCAAATCAGGCAAAATATACAACTGTCGTCCGGAGATGAAAAGACAGAGTAAAAACAAGCGAATAGAAGCGTAATGAAAAAGAATGATTTTTTCTTATGAATAAATTCCATTTTTCTAAAACCGGAGCCTATTTTCTATCTTTTCTTGTTTGTGCCCACAAAATCCGCTTCATGGAGAGAAACACGCAGGCCGCCCTGCAAAGCCCAGATCCACAATTCTCCCGGGTAGCGTTCCATAATATTGGGATAGGACAACCATTTCCCTGCCAGGATTTTTGCAAAAACAACCGGCTTGCTCCAGCTTTTTCCGTCATCTTCGGAGAAGGCAATGGATAATTCTTTCCGCTGCCAACTTGCCGGTACTTCCGAATATTTCCCGCTTTTTCTGGGGAATTTTCTCCCGTTGGCAAGATTCAACCGGCTCCAAACCAGCACCAATCTGCCGCTTGCCAGCCGTTTAATGTAACCCGGAGCCGAAGAAGCATCGATCCCGCTGGGTTCAATGCGCCGCCAGTACAAACCGCCGTCATTGGAATAAGCCGACCAGAACTGATCCAGGTTTGTCCGAATCAGCATCCACAACCGGCCGTCTTTCAATTCCGTCAGCGTTGCTTCGTAGCCGCCGTCATGATCGCCCCAACCGCCTATATCGATGATGTTACTGCCTTTATTCCAGGTATGTCCGTCATCCTGAGAAACGTAAGTTACCGTTGCGTGGCGACCGTGGTTGTACATCAATCGCTGCACGGGAATAACGATATTGCCGGTACTGGTTTGAATTATTGTGCGTAAAGAGCCGCAGTAACCGTCAAATATCTTTTGCAGCTCCACCCAGGTTTTGCCTTTGTCCTGTGACCGTACCGCCCAGACCGATAGATGATTATCCGGTCCCGGTTCATTTTTCTTGATATCCCATTCCCACTTCAGGTCAGACAGATCCATGAACACCAGGATCAGCGTGCCGTCGTAGGTTTTTAAGATTTGCGCTTCGCCAATTTTTACAGTTTCGCCTTTTGTAAAAATCGTCCGCGGCGCCGGCCAGGTTTTGCCGTTATCTTCGCTGATGAAGGTGCTATCACCGGAAATTTTGAGCAGATTGCCGTCGCTTAATACAACCATGGGCCAGGTTGTTTCCGCCGGCAGCATTGTACAGCGGGGATCGATCCACAAATCCTTATCCGTATCGATTTGTCCGTTGCCGTTGCGGCAAAGTAAAAAGCCCAATAACAATGTGATAAATAAAATATTTGGTTTCAATTTCATCCAAATTCCTCCATTTTTTAAAAAGCCGTAAAAAAAACGGTTCAAACTGTCAGAGAATTATAGTGAAAAAGCTCTGTCGAAATTTTGCTGCTCAAAATAATCACCTGTCATTTTTTCCTTTTCTCTATTGAACCGTGAGCGCCTTTTTCATGGCCATTCTGGCAAAAACAAAAATGATACTCATCACCGTCAGGCTTACGGGAATGATAACAAACGTGTGGCGTAAGCCAAAGGGGCCGCTCAACAGTCCGATGACATAAGGGATAATCATCCCTCCGACTAAAGCTATTGAGAAAATAATGCTGAAGGCGGTTCCGGAAAGATCAGGGTAGAGATCGCCGATGTAACCTAAAAGAATGGGAAAAATCATAGCCAGACCAATGCCCAATAAAATCAGACCGAAAATAGTCAGGAAAAGATCGTTTGCAAAAATCATCAATATTGAACCGCTAATGGCCGAGCCCAGGCAAAACCGGAATGTTTTGGCCGGAGATATTTTTTTCAGCAACCGGCTGAAAAGAAAGCGGGAACCCAACATTCCCAGCCAATAGAAAGAAAGATAAAAAACCGCTTTGTCCGCCGGCACACTCAGTTCTTCGAGAATGAAAGTGGACGACCAGCCGGGAACACTGATTTCCAGCCCGCTTTCAAAAAAAGCGATGAAACCGACCAGTAAAATCACCGGTTTTTTCAATAATCCGACACCTTGTTTAAGCGGAAACCCCCGGGCATGTTTCGGTTGCGGGAAAACGGGAATGATAAAAAAGAGCAGCGGAATGGACACGCTCAACCCCACGCCAAAGAGGATGCTTTCATAGGAAAATCGCCGCAGCAAAATCCCCAATAAAAAGGGCACGCCAAATCCGCCCAAGCTGAAGAAAGCGCCCAAAAGACTTAATTTGGCACCTCTTTCGCCTTCGCTGATATCGGCCACCATGGCGCTGCTGCCTCCGTTAATTACGCCGGCGCCGAAGCCCAGCAAAAAAACCACCAATTGCAATAAGGTAAAAATCGGCGTAAGCGCCATGGCAAGCAGGCATAAAAGAATCAATGATATTGCCAGTGCTATCAATAATTTGTAACCATAACGATCCACAATGGGACCGAAAATCATGGAACCGATCAGCAAACCGAAAGAGAGCATCAGAAACAGAGAACCTGCATCCTGTTTACCGATACCGAATTTAGCGATAATGGAAGGTAAAGCGGAACCCAGGACAGCCATGGAAATCCCGACAACAAATAACGATAAATACGCTGCCCAAAGAACTATTTTTCTGTTGTACATCCGAATCATCTCCAAAAAAATTCTGCTTCCGGTTTCGGTGTATTTAAATTCAGCAAAAAAGATAGCCGGGTATATTTTTCCCTGGATATCAGTTATAAATAGAGTTGCCGCTACAAATAATTAATATAAAACTTATTTATTAAAACCGCAATAACAATCAGTCAGCACGGGTAAAACCTCAGTTACGGGTGGATAAAAGTGGTTTCGCTTCATTATTTTGTAGCCTGAGCTACCCATTTTAGAGTTCTGAAAACCTTATTTTTATCTTTTACACCTTAATAGCATGATTTGCAACCAAGTCTCTAAACCTTATTACCTTAGTTGTGGTATGAAAGAATGAAAAATAAGGTAATAAGGTAAAAATGGGGTGGGGCTACTTGCAGCTATTAAGGTTGAAAAAACAAAAATAAGGTTTATGCATACTTCCATCCGTAACTGAGGTTTTACCAGCGCGGTTCTCAGCACATCCGTTTTTCTCAAAATCGGCAGGAAACCAATGAACCCGAAGGATGAAACCCGCCAAGGTCAACCGGTATCTATTTAAACCTGAATTGAGCGTTTGTCGGGCGATTAGCTTAATCGCCAACAGAAGATTTACACAAAAAACTGAAAACCCGTTTGGCAACAGTACAAAGCTTAAAAACAGGAGAATCGATCAATTCAGGTTGAAGTAAAAATTATTGTGATTTACAAAATTTTATGTTTAAATTATTTTTGTTTCATTGTCAGAAAATTGTCCGGTCTATATTTCAAAACAGATGATTCATTCAAGCGAACCCATATATTACCCGCCGGGAAATGGCAAGTGCGATTGGCATTACAGACAACGGGGTTAAATATCATTTGAACAGGATGCAAAAAAATGGAATCATGCAAAGAATAGGACCCGATAAAGGCGGTTATTAGCACGTGATTCATTTCGCAGAATCAAAATGAATTCATTGGCGTCAACAAAGCCGCCTGAAAAAAGAGGTCGATTTCCTACAGGATTTAAAAAAGTGATATTGTGAACAGACAAACTTATTTTCAAAAAACATCTTTCTGTCTCATCTTCCTTCTTTTCTCCGGTCTGTTTTTTCCCCTGAGTCACGCGCAGGAGTTGATCATCAAATTCAAAAGCCGGAATCCACAACGACTGGGGAAATTGACTGCGGCGGATTCCACCCTGTTGCAATTCATGCAAAAAAGGAGTGATTTCGTTTCGGTGAAAACGCTTGTTCCGGTTTCCCGCGGTTCACGCACTCTGAAGAAGGCTGCATCGAACCCTTTTTCTACGGTGCGCATTTTACGCTTTGCAGAAGAAAAAAACCTGCCGCAGTTGATCGACAGTCTCAACGCCCTGCCGGAAATAGAGTACGCCTGCCGTAACAAAACAATGCAAATTCAGCAAACGCCTGACGATCCGGATTTTGCTAAACAGTGGGGCATGAGCCGGATTGGCATATTGACGGCATGGGAGAAAACACGCGGTTCGGCGAAGATGCCTGTGGTGGTCATCGATACCGGCATCGACATGCAGCACGAAGATCTGAAAAATCAAATCTGGATCAATCCCGGTGAAGATTTGAACGGCAACGGGACAGCGGATTCCAGTGATTTCAACGGCGTGGATGACGATGGTAATGGTTTTATAGATGATCTTACCGGCTGGGATTTTACGGACGCACCTAATTATCCCGACGGCGGAGATTATCTGCAGCGGGACAACGATCCGTCCGATGAGCATGGCCACGGCACGGCTATCGCCGGCATTCTTGCTGCGCAGGCGGACAATGGGCTCGGCATCGCCGGCGCCGCGCCGGAGACCAAAATTGTCAATCTGCGCGCCGGCACCAGTCAGGGTTTGCTGGAAGAGGACGATGTGGCTGCTGCCATCCTGTATGCCGTGGAGATGAAATTCCGCATCATCAACATGAGTTTTGGCGATGTGCTGATTACACCGCTGCTGCGCGATGTGATCCGTTACGCTTATCAAAATAATGTGGTGATGATCGTCTCTTCCGGCAATAGCGGAGACGACCGCATTCACTACCCTTCCGGGTTGGCGGAAACCATTTCTGTGGGCGCCGTCACCCGTTACGATCAGCGTGCCGGGTTTTCCAGCTTTGGCAGTACGCTGGACCTGGTTGCGCCGGGAAATGCTATTTTTACTACACAGTTACACAATCGTTACGGAGAAGTGAGCGGCACTTCTGCATCGGCGCCGTACGTATCGGCAGTTGCGGCGCTGCTCCTGGCCAACAATCCGGCATTCACCCCGGAAACTGTTCGAGCCGGGATTCTGCAATCCTGCGAAGATTTGGGCTCGGACGGCTGGGATTTTGAATACGGCGCCGGCCTCCTCCGCGCCGATAAAGCTTTGCCGGACTTGGGCCAAGCCACGGTTAAAATTGTGGTTCCCCGGCAGGACGAAGGATTTTCACAGGGAAGCATCCCGGTGGCAGCAACCTGTGCCGGCGCGCTTATTTCCGGTTACGAATTGGCTGTCGGCAGGGGAAATTTGCCCAATGACTGGCAGCGGTTAACAGAGAATCAAAATCATCAAATTATTGCGGATACGCTGCTATACTGGCAGGTTCCCGATGGGGAAGATACGAGTTACACGTTTCGGCTGCGCGGTTTCCTGCGTAACGGCCGTAGTTTGGATGATTATATCTCGATCGTTGTCGATCACACTCCGCCGGTGGTGACAAATTTTCAATTAGTACCGGTTGTTTCATCCGGCAAAACGGGATCCCTCTTTGGTTTCGATACGGACGATCTCACAACTGCACAACTTTCTTTTCGCAGGGGAACAGCAAATTTTCAGACTCAAAAATTAAAATTCGTCAATCGGCGGCACGCACAACTTATTCCGTTTCACGAACAGGGCGACTGGGAATTCTATTTCACCATCCGGAATCAGGCGGAACTTTCAGCCGATTTTCCGCAAACCCCTTCCCTGCTGCAAGTCGCTGTAAAAACGGATAGGAAAATAGGGGATCCATTTCGGGAAAACGTTCCCACTTTCAATTCCGGCTATCTGCTCCCTTTCACCACCGACATGAACGGCAACGGTAAACCGGAAGTTGTCCTGAATGAATATCTACCCAACGGGAATTTCGGCAATCTTGTTTACCGGGAATTTGAAAACGGTGATTTTAACCGTACAGTGGATACCGGTTTGCGTCTGATTCCCCGCGACGCCGCGGATGTGAACAGGGACGGAACAGTAGAACTGTTAGCCGGCGCCGGTAGAGCGTCTGTACTTCTGGCGGGGCAACCATCAACGCCATTTCCCAAAGAAATTGTCTGGCTGGACACAAACGATGTGTGGGCAGGCAGGTTTTACGATTTCAACGGGGATGGGTATCCGGAGCTGCTGGCCAAAACCGGCAACTTGTGGCAGTTGTGGCGTAACAACCGCGATTTCTCCTTTTCTCCCCTGCTCGATCTGCCCAATCCCACCGCCGGTGAAAACGGCACCGGTGTGCCTCATGTGGAATTCGGCGATTTTGACGGCGACGGCAAAACAGAAATTCTGTTCGGCGATTTTGACGGCGATGTGTATCTGTACCAAATCTCAGCAGATCTGACCGCGCAGCCGGAATGGAGCGACAGGCTGCCGCTCATCGATGCTATCGATTTTCTTGCTGCCGGCGATTTTGACGGCGATGGCCGGCCGGAATTTTTAACCGGCTGCCACAGCAAAGATGCCATCGACCTGGAACATCGCTTCGATGAACGGCACTGGCTGTTTCGTATTTACGATTACAACGGCGGCAACTATCTGCCGGTGTGGGAACAACGTTTTCATCCCTACTTTCCGCCCAAAGATTTCGACAGCGGTGCGAGCTGCGGCGATCTCGACGGCGACGGCGCGGAAGAAATTCTGCTTAGCCTTTATCCCGGTCTGTACGTCATTTCTTTTGATCCGGCGGTGTCTCAGTATCATATCATCGGATACCATGAGCAAGTGCGCAGCAATGGCGTTGTGATACATGATTTTGACCATGACAACCGCGTTGATCTGATTCTGAACGACGGAAGCCGAAATCGTATGTTCTCCTTTGAACCGGGCATAATGAACCCGTCCACCGGACCGGCAAATTTTTCAGCGGTAGCTTTGGATTCTATGCGGGTGCATTTAACCTGGGTCAACTTTGTTGCCCCGGATTCTTTCCGTATTTACCGCGGCATCCGGCCGGAGAATCTGCGGCTCATCGTGCCCCTATTCACACAAAAAAGTTACATCGATTCCGCTTTGGTCACCGGTGAAAACTATTGGTATCAAATTTCCCGGGTTCAATCCGGCGGCGCCGAAATTTTCTCGAAAATTTTGCGTGTCACTCCCCATCGGCCGGCCCGGGTAACGGAACTTAATACGATTGATCCCAATCAATTGAGATTGCTCTTTTCCCTGCCGATGGGGAAATCGGCCGGTGAGCCGGAAAACTACCGGCTCCGGGGTTCCGGCCGACAGCCGGCTACCGCAGCACAGAGCGGTAGTTTACGGCAAGTGATTTTGTCCTGGCCCGAAAATTGGCGCTTTACGGAACAAGACACCCTGCTGCTCACAAATCTCACCGACAGTTCGGGAACGTCCCTGAATGAGCGGGACAAACAGGTTCCCGTCTTCACAAAGCAGCAGTACAGCAGCCCGCCGTACATCGTCCGGGCACAATTTAAAGACAGCCGGCATTTACAAATCGAATTCAGCCGGAAGATAGCTGCCAACGGGCTGCTGAACAGCGCCAATTATCGATTGGAGCCGGACATTCCGGTGACCGGCGTTACCGCTATTGCACCGGAGCAACAGGCGGTGGAACTTTTACTAAAGCCGACCCGTCCTGTGGGCCCGATCGGCATAAAATATGACCTTTACGTCAGCAACCTAACAGATCAAAACGGTATCCCTCTGGAGCAAACCATCGGCAACCGGGTGACATTTCTTTTCATTGCGAATAATCTGGCAAATGTTTATGTTTATCCTGACCCGGCACGGTTTGAACTCATATTTGCCAATTTAACCGGGGAAGCGGAAATTGAGATATTCAATATTTCGGGCATTTTAGTGAAAAAATTACAAGTCGTTACCACAGACGGCGGGTTCAACTGGAATCTACGTGATGAAAATGAGACCGGCATTCCCGCCGGCGTTTATCTGTACCGCGTATTCAACAAAAAAGAATCGCACTGGGGAAAATTTGCGGTAGTGAAATGAGCAGGCGGAAACCGTTGATCGGCATAACCGGTATTATCGGCAGCGGCAAGAGTACTGCAGCCAATCTGTTCCGAAAATTGGGCGCCGCCGTTTTTGATGCGGACCAGATCGCGCGGGAGATCACAAAGCAAGCGGATGTTTTGCAACAGATTCGGCAAACATTCGGCGATGAAGTCATCGACAAAAACGGAAATTTGAACCGGCAAAAGATGGCGGCAAAAGTTTTTAGCCATCCGGAGCTGCTGAAAAAGCTGAACGGCATCATTCATCCACGGGTGCGCCGGCAAATGTGGCGGTTCGTGGAAAAGATGCAGCAGGATCAGGCCGTTAAAATGATACTCATCGATTCGCCGCTGATTTACGAAACCGACCTGCACCGTTTTCCGGATAAAATTGTAGTTGTTTCCGCATCCACAGAAAATTGTATCAGCCGGGTGATGAAGCGCAACGGCATGACCCGGGATGCAATTTTGCGCCGGATGGAACAGCAGATACAACTGTCCGAAAAGAGAAACCGGGCCGATTTTGTCATTGAAAACGATGGCGACCTCAACCGGCTTGCCGGGCAAGTGAAGAACGTTTTTAAAAATATTTTACAACAATGGAGATGACGGAATATGCGTAATCATTTGTATGAATCCAGCGGGCGTTTTAAAGCTTTTTTGCTGGGTGCCGCTATGGTCATCATCGTCGCTCTGCTGTTTTACACCGAGAAAATGGTGCGGGATTTGCGCATGGAAGCCAGAACCATCCTGCAGTTTTATGCTAAAATGTACGCAGACGCCGCCTCAGACGCTTCAAATACGGATGTGAACTTTATTTTCGACAAGGTGATCAAAAAGACTTATTTCCCCATCATCTATACCAGTTCGGAATACAAACCGTTGTTCTGGAAAGGGATCGGTGTCAGCCCGCAGGACACTTCAAAAACGGCCATAACCAAAGTGAACAAAATTAAAACACGAATGGGGAAAATCAGTGATCCAATCCCAATCACTTTTGAAGATCCAAACCTGGGCACTTTCACATTGGGGTACATCTATTATGGCGATTCCGCCACCATTACACGATTGCGTTATTTGCCTTACATCGAAATCGGTTTGGTGGGTCTGTTTATTTTTGTGGGATTCATCGGTTTCAGTACCATCAAAAAAAGCGAACAACGGTTTTTGTGGGTAGGCATGTCCAAAGAGACGGCGCACCAATTGGGCACACCCATCTCTTCTCTGTTGGGTTGGATGGCGCTGCTGCGGGAACGTTCTTACAAACGGCCGGAAACCATTAAAGTGATCAATGAAATGGATCAGGACGTGCGACGATTGGGCAAAGTAGCGGAAAGATTTTCTCAGATCGGTTCCATGACCGATCTGCGCGATAAGAATATCCACCCTATTTTGAAAAATGTAGTCGGTTACATCCGGCGCCGTTTGCCACAGATGAAAAAGAAAGTTATCATCGAAGACTCCTACGCGGAAATTCCAGCGGTTCCCGCCAATTCCGATTTACTGGAATGGGTCTTCGAAAATCTGATCAAGAACGCTATCGATGCCATCGGGGAGGATACCGGCGCCATAAAAATTGAAACGGGACTGTCCGACCGGAAAAAATACAAAATTTATGTGGATGTCATCGATAACGGTAAAGGGATCGCGTTCAAAAATAAGAACGACATTTTTAAGCCGGGCATCAGCACAAAAAAACGCGGCTGGGGGCTGGGTCTGAATCTGTCAAAACGAATAGTAGAAGAATATCACCACGGGAAACTGATCATCAGGGAATCGCATCCGGGTGTGGGCACAACCTTACGGGTTTATCTGTGAGAGAATAGTTGCACGTAACTGTTCAGAAATTCAAGGCAAAGAATGATTAAAATTTTCGTAATTATTCAGGTAGATTGAAGGAACATCCCCCATACCCCCAGGGGATGTAAAACAATTTCCACTATTATCGTATTGCATCCTGAATAGTCACAATCTTTCCATAAAAAATCTTTCTCGTATATTTCGTATGTTTCGTGGGCAGAATTAGTTCCTGTTTCTACTTGAAAGCGTACAATGAAACCGTACATCGACACAGAGAAAAAAAATTTCAGAGCCGGATACGTCAGCATTTTCGGCAAACCAAACGTGGGAAAATCCACTTTGCTTAATCAGCTACTGGGCATTAAATTGTCCATCGTTTCGCCGAAACCGCAAACCACACGTCATCGTATCATCGGCATCCATTCATCGGCAGAAGCGCAGATTATTTTCATCGACACCCCCGGCATGCTCACACCCCGCTATTATCTGCAAAAAGCTATGATGAAGGCGGTGCATGCCGCCATCGCCGATGCCGACATTCTACTGTTCATGGTAGAAGCAGGAGAATCGCTACAAGTCAGAGACGCCGGATATCTGCAGCAAATCATGGAAACACAAAAACCGGTTTTGGTAGTAGTGAATAAAATAGACCGGGTTAAAAAGCAGAATATTTTACCACTTATCGGTGAGATCGGCAAAAATTTTGCACCGGAAGCGATCATCCCGATTTCTGCCCTGCAGGCGGACGGGCTGGATTTGCTGATTACCTGGATCATCCGGAAGCTGCCGCTGTCGCCTCCGTACTATCCGCCGGAAATGCTGACGGAGCACCCGGAACGTTTCTTTGTGGCGGAGATCATCCGGGAACAGATATTTTATCAATTTTCCGAAGAGATCCCTTACTCAACTACCGTGGTCATCGACGAGTACCACGAACAGAAAGGAAGAAAAGATGTGATTCGTGCCACCATCATCGCTGAACGGGAAAGCCAGAAAGGAATCCTGATCGGCAAAAAAGGCGCGGCTTTGAAAAAGATCGGCGCGGCCGCGCGCAAAGCGATCGAAGTATTCCTGAACCGTCCAGTCTATCTGGAACTGTGGGTGAAAGTCCGGGAAAAGTGGCGGAAGAGTGATTCCGCTGTACGTGAGTACGGTTACGGCGCCCAAAACCCGGGGAATTAACCGATGAAAGTGGTTTTTCTGTTTGTGGACGGACTGGGGGTCGGGGCAAACGATGCGGCCATCAATCCCTGCACCGATGATTCAAATAAAATCTTTACAAATTTCCGGGACAATCCGGATAGAGACGTGCCGTTTACCGGCGTGGTGAAAGGACTGGACGCAACACTGGGCGTCCCCGGTTTGCCGCAGAGCGCCACCGGCCAGACCGCCCTGCTCACCGGCATAAACGCGGCAAAAATCATTCAACATCATTTGAGCGGATTTCCCAACCGGGCGCTGCGGGAACTTTTGCTCCGCCACTCGCTGCTGCGAGAAACGGTTCAAATGGGAAAAAAAGCGGCCTTCATCAATGCTTTTCGTCCTCTCTTTTTCGACCTGCCCGAACAGATGATCCTACGCCTTTCCGCTACAACCATCGCCAACTACGCCGCCGGATTGCCGTTCTTCCGGCTGGAAGACATTATTGCCAAACGGTCCATTTACCAGGATTTCACCAATGTTTCTCTGCAAGAACGGGGATTCGATGTGCCCGTTTATTCACCTGAGAAAGCCGCCGATATTTTGTCCGCCGCCGTTGCGGAATATGATTTTATCCTTTACGAATATTTTCGTACAGACCGGGCGGGACATTCACAGGATAGGTCGCTGGCTCTTGCCGAAATCGATAAATTGAGCCGTTTTGTGGTTCGATTTTTAAGCGGAATTAAGCTGCGTTCAACTGCGGTAATTCTCACCAGCGACCATGGCAACATCGAAGATTTGAGCACAAAATCGCACACCCGGAATCCGGCCATGACCCTGGTCTGGGGCACAGGAAATGAAGAGATTTCCAAAAAAATGCACTCAATTGTAGATGTGACACCGGTGATTCTGGATATTTTACGCCGGGAGTAGAAGTAGAAATCATGTCTATATTCTGCTGCTGCCGCTGCCGCAGCAGCAGGCAAGATAACCGGACGATTGCAGGTCGATTCGCCGAATCGACTTGCGGAACATTCTGAAAAAGTTGATAACCGCTTTGACAACATAACCAAGATTAGTAAAAATAAAAATCGTTCAATTAAGTTCCATTTACTTTGAGGATAAAAATGGCCGGTAAACCGCTCCGTGTTATGGCTTTTGGCGTCGGTGCATTCACACAGGGAGTACTGCAAATTTTAAAGAGTGACGGCGCCAATGTAAGCACTTATCTCACCCGGGATTATGCCCATTACAGTCCTTCCCTTGCCGGGAAAACTTATCTCCCCGAAGTTTATCCCGATCCATGCAAATTGCTGCAAAAGAAAAACATCGATTTTGTTATTCCCATGTCCATCGATTGGCTGGAAACAAATTGGGCAAGAGAATTTCTTTCGTTGGGGATTCCCATTTTTTCTCCCTACGGTGAGGGAATGAAGTTGGAGAGAGACCGGGATTTTGCCAAAAAGTTGTGCCGGAAATATAAAATCCCATTTCCCAAAGCGTATGTGGCAAAAAACCGGCTGGAAGCGGACCAAATTCTCCATGCTTACCCCTCTGCTTACGTCATTAAAAATCCGCTCTGCTCACCCACCAGTCCGGTTCACACCATTCTCTGCGAAACTATCGACGACACTAAAAGCTGGCTGGATAACCTGGATTATGCAGAAGGTGTTTTCCTGCAGGAATACGTGGGACGCGCCGAAGCCGGACATATTGCACTGGTAAGCGGTGGTGAAATTTATTCCCTGGTCACGGATCAGGAGTACAAACGGGCATTCGACGGCAATATGGGCATTGTCGCCGGCGCGCCGCTGGGCGGTTTGGTTGAACAAGACCCCAATGACAAATACGGTTTGGCGAAAGCATTGCTGCATCCCCTGCTGCCCTGGTTTCGGGAAACCGGATTTCACGGGCCGGTGCAGGTAACAGCGGCACGGCGTAACGATAGATGGCAGGTTCTGGAATACAATGTCCGCATCGGGGTTACTTCCGGCCCTATGATTTTGCGGATGCTGGAGAACCCACTCGAAGTTTTGTGGAATACCGTAAACAATCGAAAATTGGATATTCTGTTTAAAAAGAATGTCCATTTCGGCTGCTCCGTCACCCTGGCCGGATACGGATACCCTTTCACAGAAGTGACCGGGCCTCAATTGCCTGTCCATGCTCCGGATAAGTTTACCTGCGATGTGTGGTGGAACGAGGTTGCCGCGGATGAAAACGGCAATCTTTTTGCCACCGGCCACCGTATTGCCGACGTGGTTGCTCTTGCAGATAAAATGGAATCTGCTATTGAAAAAGCGTACCAAAACATCGCAAAAATTCGTTGTTTAAGCAGTTACTACAGAACCGATATCGGCAAAAGCTTATGGCCGCCGGGAAATGAATAAACTGCCAAAGTTTCTTTTGCGGGTATTTATAGACATATTGTATTCTCTGATATTAACTCAAGTTTCGCAGTTAGTTAACCGGCATAAAAATAAGGGAAACCGGCATAAAAAAAGCAGCATACAAACTTACAACTTAATAAATTATAATATGTTAATACATAATTCCAAAACAGAGGTTATATGTTGTATATTACCAGGTATTACAAAATTGCACGAATTGAAATGATTTTTTACACATCCTGAAAAAGCCGGTGATACTCTTTCAGATATCAGTGAGAAATTCATAGCATTTAAAAGACATTTTCAGCCGTCCCATCGGGGTGAAATACAATAGCCCGGGGCAACGCCCCGGGGGGGAAAGAGGAAAAAGAATAACAAGCCCTGAAAGGGCGGAATATTTGCCTGTGCCGGTACGATCTGTTCATTTGAATTTTGTATTCCGCCCCTTCAGGGCTTGACTCCGTTGTTTTTTTCCCCCGGTGGCGTTGCCCCGGGCTGGTATATTCCGCCCTTTCAGGGCTCACAGGATATGAATCAATGAACAGGGATTGTCCCGGAAACATACGGATACTTGTTTTATGCACAGGATGATAAACATCGAAGAATGGAACAAAAGATATTCCGGACAACTGTATTTTTCGGATCCTGACAAGTTACAATACCTGAGTTATTATAAATGCGAAACTTGAGTATTAATAATCAAAATTTACAGAATTGATTAAAAACTTTGAAAGTTTTCTTACGGGAAATCAACAAACTCATGAATAAAATTAAAGAAATCCAACATCCGCTCAGACCTGCATGGGTTGAGATCGATCTGGTGCAATTGCAGGAAAATTTTCGATTGATTTTTGCCGATAAACCGAAAAAACTGCAAATTTTGTCGGTTGTTAAAGATCAGGCGTACGGACACGGCGCTGTGGCGGTGGCAAAGTGTGCGATCGCAGCGGGCGTTAAATATCTGGCTGTGGTTACGCTGGACGAAGCGCTGGAATTGCGACAAAACGGTATAAACACACCCATTCTGCTGTTTGGTGAACGACCGGAAGAACAATTGCAGCTCTGTATTGCCCGGAATTTAACCTGCTGCGTGAACAATACAAAAACAGCAAAAGCGCTGTCCCAATTGGCACTGAAGCAAGGTAAATTGGTTCCTGTCCACGTTGAAATCGACACCGGTATGAGCCGTTACGGCATCCGCTGGGATGAAGCGCTGCCGGTGATCGAAAAGATGGCGGAATATAAGGGCATCGCGCTGGAAGGAATTATGAGCCATTTTGCCATGTCAGACGAAACCGATAAGACGTATGCCCTGTTGCAGTTACAGCGTTTCAATCGGGTTCTTGCCGAAATGGGACGAAAAATAATTCGTGTAAAATGGAGACATATTTGCAATACCGGCGGTTTTCTGGACCTGCCGCAGGCCCATCTGGATATAGTGAGAATCGGTATTTTGCCGCTTGGCGTCTACCCCTCCAAAGTGTGCCGCCGTATTTCCGGACTCAAAACGGTGATGTCGGTAAAGGTAAAAATCGCTGCTATACGAGAATTAAAAACCGGAGATTGTGTCGGTTACGGCATGCACTACAAGGCAAAATCCGGACGGAGAATCGCTGTTATTCCCATTGGTTACGGCGATGGTTTTCCGCGTGTCAGAAATGCAGGCGTAGTGTTGATCCGTGGATTGCGGGCACCTGTCATCGGCGGCAACGCCATGGATGCCATGATGGTTGACATTACACATATTCCTGAAGCCGGCCTGTGGGATGATGTGGTAGTCATGGGGAAACAGGGCACAGAAGATATCAGCGCCCATGAAATTGCGCAGTTAAAAAACAGCGTTTCTTACGATATTTTAACCGGCTGGCGCCGGCGTCTGCCCCGGGTCTATTTACAAAAGGATCAGGAAAAATGAAAATTCTTTTCTCCGAATATAAATCCGATTACACCCACTATATTTTCCCTTACGCCATCTGGGCCATTCCGGAAGCGGATGAATCTCCGGCAAAGATTTTTGCCAGGGGATTTTTACCCGCTTCCAGAAATTTGGACCGGTTTTATCTCTGCCGCCAAATCCGGGTTGATCTGAAAAAATTCAAACCATCCTCCGAAAACCGGCGCATTTTCCGCAAGGGGAAAGGGATCTCCTGCCGCCTGGTTCCGCGTGATCAATTTGAATACACCGAACAACGACGGAAGTTTTATAAAAATTATGCGGACATCAAATTCGGTAAAGATGTCATGACATACCGGCGTCTGGATGCTCTGTTCAATTCTCCAATCATCTCACATTTTCTGCTATTTGAGGATGAAGAAACCGGGAAAGAGGCAGGTGTTGCCACATTATTTCTTGAACCGCCGATCCTGGCGTATTACTACTTCGCATTCTACGATCTGAACTACTACAGCCGCAACCTGGGTATGTATATGATGACCTGCGCTGCGGACTATTTTACCCGGGAAAAATTTAATTTTCTCTACTTAGGCACCTGCTATTCCCGGAATGCCCTGTATAAAACACAATTTTCCGGCGCGGAGTTTTTCACCGGCTTTCGCTGGTCGGATGATTTGAGAGAATTAAAATATCTGATTAAACGGGAAAAGAGTGTGATTACCGGACACCTGCTGGAAACGGAAGAATATATCGAAAAATATTATTCGGGAAACATAGTGGAAGCGGTTCAAAAATGTGATTTTATTCTCACCTAACAAACTTTTTCCCCGGGCAGTTTTCCTCCTTCAAAAAAATTTAAACCTAAATTGAGCGATTGCAGTTCGATTTGCCTAATCGATAATCTGATTTCATTTGATTTATGCAAAAAAAATAAAAAACCGTTTGGTATCAAGAACAATCTTAAAACAAGTAAACCGCTCAACTTAAACTAAAACAAAATGCCAAAAGAGAGCCGGTGCCCCCGGCCAAAACTTTGCTTCAACGGAATATAACCGTAATCCAGTAAAAACCTCCCGGAAACCAAACCAAAACCGAAGTGAATATTTTTTATTTCGTATCCGGTCTGGTAGCCGGCCCTGAGGGCAAGATATTTCTGCAGCCGGTATTCGACGCCCAGATTGGCATGAAAAGCGTCGCCAAAATCGGAGATCAGATCGCCGGCAAAAATCCAGTTCCCATTTAAAAATGCGGCGGAGTATGCAACGCCAAAGCGCAATAGATGGGGAAGAGCGGACGCTTCATTTTTCAGACCGGTCATAAAACCGGTGTTTTGCACCACAAGCGCTGCCCGCAGCGGCAGAGAAGAAAAACGGTAATTCATACCGAAAGTACCGGAAAAGCCGCCGCTTTCTTCGATGTAAATTTTTTCATAAATGTAATTCAGGGTAACGCCGACATCGAGCTGCCGGTTCAATTTGCGGGCGTACGAAAAGCCGAACGCCAGATCGTGGGAATCAAAAGAAGCGATCGGTTCAACGGAAGGTTGGTTGCCGCGAATTTCGATACCGCCGACATTGGTGCTGTTCAGGCTAAAACCGATGGCGTAAGAATTTTTGGGCAGAATGAAAGCGGCAAACTCACTGTGCACGTCTATCAGCCATTCATTGTGGCTCAAATATAGTTCGCTCCTGCCGGCATTCATCATTCCTGCCGGATTCCAGTACGTTGCGCTGGCATCATCGGCAACTGCGGTGTACGCTTCCGCCATTCCGGAGGCACGCCCGCCAACGCCGATCTTCAAAAAGGAAAGTCCGGTTTGCGCCATACTGTTTGTGGTCAAAAAAAATAAAAACAAAGCACTCAATAGAAATCTCAATTTGTTTCTCCTTCTATATCATCAATCAAAATCTGCAATTAAAATAAAATGCGCCAGGAAAAATATTGTTCCGCCGCCGGTGTTATACTGATGCTATCGTATGCGTAACTCACTTCGCCGCGGTATTTCCACAATTTAAACAAAACGCCAAAACCAAAGGTGAGCCGGTCGGAATTATAACCGGCGCGCACCACCAGCAAATCCCGGTAAGGAATTTCGCTGCCAAAATAAAAACGCCAGCCCTGCTCCTCATTGAATTCGGCATCGGCCGTAACTGTGGAACGGAATGGCAGTTGATAGGCGGCGCCCATGCGCAGAAATGTGGGAAAATAGTTGACGGTGGTGGAGGCTTTGTCCCACAAACCCTCCGTATTCCAGGTGTATTTGGTTTTAATATCCTTCACCACAACCCCCACGCTCAGCCTTTCCAGAGGTTTGGCGTACAGACCAAAATCCAGGCCAAATCCGGATGCGCTTAGCGTTTTGTCATTATTCAAAAATGTGGGGAAACGGCTGTTGACAATTTTTGCCGAAAATCCTGCTGCCAGAAAGGGCAGCGGTTTCATGGCAAATGAAAAATAGAACGCATTCTCCGTATTGGAAAACATCCCGGTATGTTGGCCATTCCTGTCCCTGCCATCGATATTGCCCACACCGGCGTTGATGATACCGAACGCGAATCCGGCGCGCATAAAATCATTGAGCGTGTCCTTGGCTCCAGGCTGAATGTATGTAGAAAAGCCGACGAAATTATGTTTTCGATCCAGTGAAAGATTACCGAACGAAAAAGACAACTCGGCATGATCCATAAACGGCAGACTGGCCGGGTTGTAATAACCGGCAAAACCGTCTTTTGCCAGACCGGTGAAAGCGTTGCCCATGGCGATCGCACGGGCGCCCAGTCCCATGCGCAAAAACCCGCCTGCCTGTCCGCCCGGCGTTGTGGCAACAACAGATTGGCTGTAAATGCCGAAAAGAATTCCGACCAGTAAAATCGTTTTTTTCAAAGGGCCTCCTTATATGAACAGATTCCTCGCACAAGGTTGCGAAGTCCGTATTTTGTTAACTTTTTATTCGTGAGCTTGTTGATTTAAACCCTCCCGCAGGTTTTTTCTGATAATAATTTCAAATTTTCAAGCTTAAATTAATCAACTCATAATAACCTGCGGGAGGGTTTTTAGGGCTAATCAATAAAATCATTCATCCCCCGGAACATTTTTTGAATTTGGATCAAATTTGCCAAATGTTCTTCATGCGCTCTCCGAACCGTTTCTTCCGGGAGGTATTCTTGCAACTGAAATAATTGAATAAACTGCCGTATTTTTTTCTCAACCGACAGCTTTTTGAGATACTCCGTTTCCCACCGATTGAATTTCTCCAATTTTTGCAGATGTTCGCTATATTTATTGTTCATCACGAAACTTCTTTATACGGGATTTTTTCATCTTCCTGAAATGAAACGATGGTTTCACTTCATTTAAAAAATCAAAGACCAAACTCACTTGCCTGCCGTGAATCTGCCGATTAACTTTTTTGAATGCTACTAGCTTGAATCTACACCAAAATTTGCCAACGAGTTGCGAGTCAAGTGAAGCACTTTGTTAGCTTCCGGGAACAGGCTTAATTGCTTGTTTCTATTGGTGACAATCTTTTCTTTTAGTTCAATTTTTTTATTGGCTTTTTCAAATGCGCTCTCGTTCATTGTGGAAACCAAATGTTCAAAGTTTTCAAAATTGTTTATATTAAAGAATTTTTTAAATTTATTAACAAACACAACGGATGTTTTTTGAGTAATAAGTAGCTCGTAAACATTACTTAACGTTCCTGTACTCTTTGAATCCCAAACCATCAGCCCATAGTCACAATGCTTTGCCATTTCTAAGTCCTTGGCAGTAAAATATAATCGCGTTTTAGGCTTGTAATTTGTTTGAACAGTTACTAATTCCCATTTCCCAATATTGTTTCTGGGATGGTTTCCTGTGCAATATACTTTCACATTTTTGTATGATTTTTTAGCTAATATTTGTTGAATTGACGCATCAACTCCATCAGCATCACCGACTAGTATTGTGAATTCCTCACGAATAATATTCTCTATACGATCAATTACTAGCTTGTTAATATTTTTGATACGCATTGAACCGGAGATAAATATACTCTTCATAGCTATTTCGTCCTTGTGAACGCTGCCATATAAATATTTTTAACTTTACCATAAGTCTTCATTGTCTGTGTCGCCGCAGACAATGAAGCTCCTGAGGAATATAGGTCATCAATAATGAGAACATCCAACTGACCATCATTGGTAATTGCGTCATTAATATGAAAGCATCGCATTAACGTATCGATTTTTTCTTCTTTTGTCTTGATATCCTTCATTTGAGGTGTAGTTTCATTTTTTAATAAAATATTTTCAAAGAAGGGAATATTGAGTAATTCAGCAACTTTTTTGGCCAATAATATGAGTGGTTGAGTTGCCCGTTGTTTTGACGGTGGCATTGGAACAAGGAATGATATTGTTGGGAATGGCTCTGCTATTGTATCAGCCATAGTGTTTGCTAATGTGTCAATTTGTGTCAAATCAGAACGATATTTTAACTGGTATAGAACTTCACCGACTTCTGTTCTCAGCGTATTGTATTCAGGGTGGCCATATTGATCATACCTAAGGAATTCACTATGTGCAATATGCCAATCTAATACTAACCCTGCACTCCAGTCACCGTCCATTTTCATTATTTTGACATTCATAAATATCTTTCTCGTCAAAAAAAGCTACCAATTATTTTCCTGTTCTTCTAATCCATCACAATCACTTTGCCCCACACCGATTTTCCGCCGGGCAGATCGACACGATAAAAATAAACTCCATTGGCAACCTTTTCACCAAAGTCGTTCTTTGCATTCCAGATAGCGTCATACTCGGCACCTCCGGTTCGATAAAGCTCTTTTTCCACCTCCGCCACCAATACCATATTATAATCGAAAACCTTCACAGAGACAGCGCCGTCCTGATCCACCCGATAATGAAAGCGGACATGTCCTTCGTCGTTGATTTGATTGTGGCGAAAGGGCGAAAAGGGATTGGGATAGGCGTAAGTTTCGCTCACATTGTTGTCGTCCCGCAACGTTTCAAAGGTGCGGAAGATTGTCCAGCTCGTGCCGCCGTCATCGCTTCTTACCAGGCCATCGCCGGTGCCAACCCACAGAATATGACCGGGAGCCCCTGCGGCAGAAAAAAAGTTGTGTGTAAACAACAAGTTGCCGCTGGTTTTATCAACAATTTGCGTGACCTCATCCCAATTCGCGCCGAAATCAATGGATTTGAACAGTGCGTTATCTGTGGGCACATAAACAATCGAATCATCAAAAGCGAAATTGTGCGGAAACTCCCCTGCTAAAACAATATTCCATGTTTCCCCGTCATCTTCAGAAAAAGAGACCGCACGGAATTCACTTTGATCTTCGGCCTCGATGGTTGCCGCCCAGATAATATTTTTATCCCGCCATTTTTGCTGTTCAATGGCAACAACAAAGTTACCGGAGACCGGTTTTATTTGATTTTGGTGATCGAAGTTTTCCCACGTTACACCGCCGTCCTTACTGCGATTTATGCCGCCGGCTGTGCCAACCCACAACACGCTGTCCGCAGCAATGACGGAAAATGCACGGTGATTGAGCCGTCCTAACGGATCGAAAAAAAATGTATCGGGCGGTGAATCCACCCAGGTTTGTCCCCAGTCTCCGGATTTTTTTAAGCCACCTCCCCAACTGGCCGTCCAGATTACCGAGTCCAGGATGGCAATATCAAACGTTACATTTTGCACATTGGTCACACCCGGCTGTTTGATGTGATGCCAGGTTTCTCCGAAATCACCGGAATAACTCAATCCACCTCCGGCAGATAAATTTCCCTCCGGAACCAGCGTATCGAAGGCAGTGGAAATCCACACGGATTCTCCATAAAAAGTGATGGCGGACACACCGCCTTTTCCGATGCCATCCGCGGCGGAAAAATTGAACCAGCGGGCGCCGTTATCTCCGGTACGGCTTAAGCCGCCGCCTGTGGCAATCCAGATATTTTGATTATAATAGTTCACATCGGTTACACTGTTGCCGGAAATGGTTACACTGTGATTTTTATTCAGTTCTGCAAAGGATTTATTGAGAATTTGTGCCGGGCCGCTGCCCCAAAAAAGGAAAAAACCCAGTCCTAAAATAATGCCGATTTTTTTCATTGAATCACCGTAATTATATGAACTGCAACATTGCTTGTCGCTCCCGGTTTGTCCTGAGCCTGAAATTCAAACCGGTACTGGCCGGTAACGTTAGATTGACTGATGGTAAACTGAAATGAGTAAATTCCATCGCCCGCAGCCGCATCGCCATCGCTGCCGGTATCATACATGGAAAAAGGATTGCCGCTGGAGGGAGATCCATCAGGTTTGAAAGTGTTGAAGGTTACTTTCTGAATATCATCCAGACCCTGTGGATCGGTTACGGCAGCGGTCAGTAAGTAGGTTCCGCCCTGCGCTCTGGAAAGGGTATCCGGACCGGCAACCTGCGTGATTACCGGCGGATTGTTGATGACCGGGCTCTCCACCAAAACGGTGTCCGTCACAACCGGGCTCAGGTGGTTTTCCCGGTCTTTTGCCTGAAAAGAAATCACCGCTGAACCGATTGAAAAAGCCGATTCTTTGGGGATGACAAAATAGGTGTACGTGCCGTTATCGGGAATAATATCACCATTCTGTCCGTCATCCCACATTAGTCCGGCATCGATGAGAACAGTATCCTGATTTATCTCGATAGTGACTTCACGGATATCACCTAATCCCTGTGGATCAGATACTCTGACCATAAAAAAAACCGGGTTTTCATCAGAAAAAACAATACTCTCCGGCATATGAAAGATAGTTAGGGAAGGATCTGTTGAAACAGATTCATCAGGCGCTTTTTTGCCGCAAGCCGGGGCAAGAAATAAGCCGAATAAAAAAAGAAGCACAAAATATTTTTTCATAATTTTTCTCTTTTCTGATGAAATGAACGATCAGGTTGAGCAGTACAATTCTCTAAACCGATAGATAAGAATATTATCTTTCAATTTACTGCCATAACCCGTATTGATTTTGAGCTTTTGTTATCTTCCTGTTTCTTTTTTAACTATTCAGGTATGCTTATTGTTCGATGTGCAAGCCTTCGATTCCATGCCTGCTGCAGGCAGGGAGTTGAAGCGTGCTTTCAGCTAATCCATGGAGCATACCTGAGCAGTAACCCTGTTTAATCGATTTCTTCAATCATTATTCGTCAATCGATATTCCCTCATTTTCAGGTTTCCATACCAAAAATTTCAATCAATCTATTTCTGATCGCAATCAGATCAGAGACAATCAGGTCGGCCTGTTTAAGCTGCTCAGCGGTTTGAGTTGACATAACGCCGAGGCAAAACATCCCTGCGGCTTTCCCGGAAGCAATGCCCAGTTCTGCATTTTCCACAACCACGCATTCATCCGGTAACAATCCCAGCTTTTCGGCCGCTTTCAAATAAGGCTCCGGGTGCGGTTTTCCGTTGTTAACATCGCCGCCGGTAATAATGACATTAAATTGACGCACCAGTTCCGCAGGCATCACACGCAGCAAATTCTCCCGAAATGTGCCGGTAACAATGGCAATCAAAATTCTGCGCCGTTTCAGTTCCTCAATCAATTCCACAACGCCGGGCATAATTTCCGCCCGGGATAGTTCATTATACAATTTTGATTTTTCCTGAATGAGCTGCATCAGTTCCGGTTCGGATAAATTCAATTCATGGTCTTCTGCCACCAGTCTCGCCATATCGGCGGATAGGCAGCCTTCGCGGGAATAAATTTCATTCGCTTCGATCCGGGTGCCGTACCGGCTGAATACTTTTTGCCAGGCCAGAACATGGTACGGCATACTATCCAGTAAAACACCGTCAAGATCAAAGAGTACGGCTTTTTTCATCAAATTTCCTTTAATTTTGCAGTAAAGTGGCGCAGCACCGGCGCTTCATAAATAATCTGCAAGCCCCGTATTTTATCCCGGCTTTTAAATATTTCAACGATCGCCCCGGCAACGTAATTGATGTGCTGCATGGTGTAAACCCGCCGTGGAATGGCAAGGCGAACCAATTCCAGTTCAGGATAAATCATTTTGCCCGTTTCCGCATCTTTGTGGGCAAACATCAGGCTGCCGATTTCGACGGCACGGATTCCAGCCTCGCGGTAAAGAGAAACCGTGAGCGCCTGACCGGGAAATTGTTCCTGAGGAATGTGCGGCAAAAATTCTTTGGCATTCAAATAAACGGCATGACCACCGGTTGGTTTTACGATGGGAACGCCTGCCTTTGTCAACAGATCACCCAGATAACGTACCTGACTGACCCGGTAATGCAGATAATCGATGTTGAGAACTTCTTTTAACCCACGCGCAACAGCTTCCAGATCGCGGCCGGACAGGCCGCCGTACGTTGGGAAACCTTCCATTAAAATTAAAAGATTGGTGATGTTTTGGGCGATCCGATCATCATTGACGCCCAAAAAACCACCCATATTCACCAGGCCGTCCTTCTTTGCGCTCATGGTGCACCCGTCGGCGTAAGAAAACATCTCCAGGGCAACGTCTGATATACTTTTGTCCCGGTAACCTTGTTCCCTTTGTTTAATGAAATAACAATTTTCGGCAAACCGGCAGGCGTCAAAAAACAGCGGAATTCCATGCTTTTTTACCGTCCGGCTCACTTGGCGAATATTTTCCATGGAAACCGGCTGGCCGCCGCCGCTGTTGTTGGTGACCGTCAGCATAACCAACGGAATGCGCTCTTTACCATATTTCCGGATAGCGTTCTTCAGTTTTTCAATATCCATATTTCCTTTGAATGGATGATCGTAAGTTGGGTCCAATCCTTCATCAATAACCAGATCCAGCGGCTGCCCGCCTTTGTGTTCCACGTTCGCGCGGGTTGTGTCGAAATGGATATTGTTGGGCACCACATCCCCCGGTTTCAACATCACCGAAAAAAGCAGATTCTCCGCCACCCGGCCCTGGTGCGTCGGAATTACATTTTTAAAGCCAAAAATACTTTTGATGGTTTTTTCAAAATGGAAATAGTTCCGGCTTCCGGCATACGACTCATCGCCGATCATCATGCCTGCCCACTGATTGTCGCTCATGGCCGAGGTGCCGCTGTCCGTAAGCAGATCGATCATGATTTTCTCTGCCGGAATGGCGAAAACATTGAAGCCGGCTTCTTCGATCAATTTGGCACGTTCTTCCCGGGTGGTTCGGTTAATCGGTTCCACGACCTTGATTTTAAACGGTTCTGCCGGAAACTGCATTTAACCCTCCTGTTCTTCCATTTTTACTCCATTGATAAGCGCGGCAAATTGTTTGCACACCGGTTTCTTGGCTGCGGGCAAATCCGGCGTTCATTTTTGCCCTCTGGCGCAGCGATAGATAAAAAGCCGGAACGCCGCCGTTTCGATTTTGACGGCGGAAATTTCGCTGAACCCGGAAACAATCTGTTTAATCAATCTTTGATGAGGATCATCCGGTTCGGAATAAGTTGCCAGATCATCATTGTGCAGCACGTATGCCGCCGGCATCCCCGCGTGTTCGCCGGAGCAATTGTTGTAAATCGGGCTGGGATCGGAATGAACTGCATAAAATTTTTCCAGCGCTTTCTGATCATAAGGAGGATGGAAGCCGCATTTCAAAAACGTTTCATCCAATCCGGTTTGCCGCAGTATTTTCCTGACCCCGTCGATATGAAAATTCCCCCCGTTGTGGGATGCGGTAAACAGCGCGATATCCTGATCGGAAAAAGAGAAATGGCCAACCACACCGGATCGAAACAGCGCCGGCATTTGGAAAGGTTTGGCAGAGAAATCTAAAAAGGTCGTGAAGCCCGGGTCGCCGGGTCGGCAAACGGGTGTTCTGATCTGCCGGTACAGCGTGGATCCGGTGACGGTTTTCGGTTTTATCTCCGCGCCTAACCGGAACATAATTGTGCAAGCCGGCCCCTACCGGATTAAGGCCAGCATTTCACGCACCGCCCGTTCCATACCGACTAACACAGCGCGGGAAATAATGGAATGCCCGATATTCAGTTCTTCAATCTGCGGAATTTGGGCGACATCCCTCACGTTTTGGTAATTCAGTCCGTGGCCGGCACTAACTCCCAAACCCAACTTTTCCGCAGCAGCAGCCATGCTTTTCAGTTTTTCCAACTCTTCATTCATGGAATTCAGATCTGCAGCGTTGGCATACTCGCCGGTGTGCAGTTCCACGTAATCCGCCCCCACTCTCGAAGAAGCTTTTATTTGATAAATATCCGCATCGATAAACATACTGACCACAATGTTGTGAGTGTGTAAATTGTTGATCACCTCTGTCAACCGGTCGCTGTTGGAAACCACATCCAGGCCGCCTTCCGTGGTCAATTCCCGGCGTTTTTCCGGCACCAGCGTGGTCATGTCGGGCAGTACGCCCATGGCAATTTTTACCATTTCCTCAGTTGGCGCCATTTCCTGGTTAAGGTGAGTTTGAACCACCTCCCGCAAAATACGCAAATCCCGGTCCTGAATGTGACGCCGGTCTTCCCGCAAGTGGCAAACAATGCCATCCGCTCCGGCCAATTCTGCAAATGTAGCCGCTGCAATAGGATCGGGTTCTTTCACGCCTCTCGCCTGTCGAACCGTGGCGACATGATCTATGTTTACTCCTAACCGTACCACGCTACCTCCTGAAAAATGATTTAATTTTAACCTGAATCAACTCACGATTAATATAAATGATTTTTACTTGTTTTCCAATAGTTCATTGAGCTTGACGAACGAGACACCATGATAGGCCCAATGGGGAATTGCTTCCGTTAAAATTTTGGCCGTCGCATTGCGGTCATGACCGATTACCACCGCGGTTCTTGTCTTTTCCAGATTCTTTACCACTTCTTCTAATTTTTGCGCCACCGATTTTGAAGACTGCGGATTGTCCAGGTAAGTGGTTAACTTAAGCGCCGGAATTCCGGCTTTTTGGGCCAGAAGATACGCCACACTTTTTCTATTGGTCTCGCTATCCAAAAAAAACAGGTTGTACTTTTTTAACGCTTTCATGAACCGTGTCATTGTACGGCGGTCAGCCGTGGCTTTAGAACCCATGTGATTATTCAACCCAACGGCAAAAGGAATTTTTTTCTTCGCCTTCGCTACAGCCTCACCGATCTGTTTTTCAGACATTTTAGTGAAAATGGTGTATCCTCTGTTTTCAACTTTGGTATTCAGCGCCTCCATAGGCAAGTGAATGAGAATATCAAAGCCGGCATCGTGTGCTTTTTGCGCCACCAATTCATCATATTCGGTTCCGGGGATGACGGAAAAAGCGATAGGAAACGGCAGTCTTAAAAACCGGTCGACGCTGCCTGATTTCTTGTAACCGAAATCATCGATCACCACAGCAATTTTCCCGGAATACCATTCAGCATCTGCATCCGTTTTAAACTGCAAATTTAAGAGTTTGCCGCCGGAAGCGGTGAAACTTAGCCGGAAAAAATTGGGCAGCAGCTTTTCATAAGACTCAACTGTCTGCAAATGATTTTCCCGGGCAATTTGCAAAATAGCAAAAATCATTTTGTGAATGGAAAATTTGCCCGGAATAGTGATGCGAACGGTCAGCTCTCTTTCACCGGAGGCAGCGAACTTATCCAAACGGTTCAGTCCTTTCACCCACTCGGAAGGGAAATAAAAACGGGAAAGGATTGTCTCAAAATCGTTTCTCCATTGTGAAAAATCTGTAACTTCCGACTGAGCCTCTTTTTCCGGCTTTTGAGCGGGGGCAAAAACGGCCTGGTTCACATAAAACAAAACAAGGACTAAAATGCTTAAAAAAGCAATCCACTTGAGCCGGGCAAAAACCGCGGTTCGTGAAGAAATGGAGCGCTTATTTGCAGAGATTCGCTTACCGCTGCGGAAATTTCTTTTCATCGGTTCCTATTGAATAAAAGTCGCTTTTACATCGCTCCAGGATGGCGACCCCTCAAACCCATCGTCGAGCCAGTAATAAATAGCCCAGAAACCCTCCCTGCTCAGGCTTAAACGAAATTCCGCCCGCCCTTTTGCCTTGCGGGGAAATTGGCCGGTGTCACGCGTATGGCCGATATTAAATTCATATTCGCGAATGATGATGGTGGAATCCGGCAATGGATTCTCGACCCCTTCGCCCAGATAGATTAACGTCAATGCAGAATCTTTCGGAATGGCGTGAAACACATTGGTGATGTAAGTCTGTTCCTGTACCAACGACCAGCGATCCCAGACACCGGGATAGCGAATTAAAGCGCTGTTGTCCGGCCGGAAACCAAAATGACGTCCATTCTTCGGTGAATCGGTGAAACATTTCAGATAGTTGGACAGATTCCGGTCCTGGATGGCGTGCCGCAGATTGGTGAGTACATCTCCGGCATCTGTGGGTTGGAGCCAATTGGTGCGCTGCTGATTTTCCGGCGGCTCCACTTTGCGCGTTGAGAAAGGCGTTTTACAATTCAGAAAGAAACCGGCTGAGAGAATCAGTGCCGCGGTAATTACATTTGTTATTTTTGAATTCTTCAATTATATTCAACTACTGTAATATTGATTAACTCGTTGAGTGGTGACCATGTTTTATCGATTGCTGTTACTTTTTACCATTATTCCTTTTATCGAGCTGATCGTCCTCATCGAAGTCGGCAAAAGAATCGGCACATTGACAACACTGGGTATCATTATTCTCACCGGCATTCTGGGCGCATCGCTGGCCCGGGCACAGGGGGTTCTCATCATCAGTAAAATCCGCGATGAATTGAGCATGGGCAAAATCCCCACCGATTCCCTGATCGACGGATTGTTAATTTTGATCGGCGCAGCATTTTTACTGACACCCGGTTTCATTACGGATATCAGCGGCTTTTTGCTCCTTTTTCCCGCCAGCCGGGCTGTGCTGAGAGAACCGCTGCGACATTATTTCCGCAATAAAATTTCTACTTCATCCCAATTTTATTCTTCAACCAATCATTTTGACGATGACGATTTTATCTCTTAGCTCATAAATTTCACTGGTCTGTTGTATCAAATGTAATATTCTTAATGTATTCTTCAAAAAGCAATATTTTTTTTGTGCCATTCGGTTGAATTAAAAACGGTTCCACATCTTTTACCCACCGTTTCATGTCTAAAGATTGAATTTTTTTTAAAATCAGGCTTTTTAATTCTTCCGGTGAATCAATATTGCCTTTGTTTTTCAAATAAAGCAAATCAGGTTTTGTTTTGCTCAATAAAAAAATAACATCATAAAAATCCCGCCCCATCGGTCTTTTTCTGAAAAGAACGGCCAATAACTTCTGAGATAACAAGATACTCTCAGGGACTACGTTGATCCTGGTAAAAACATCAAATCTGTTTAAAATGAATTGTGCCGGTTTATAATTGATTTTCTGAGCCTCTGAATCCAGTCGAATGACCAATTTTTCTTCTTTGTGGGGAGATAATTTATGTTCATACAATACATTATTAAAGGCGATATAAGAATGAAAAGCGCCCTTAAAAATATTTCTTATCTCTATTTTATATCCTTCCCCGGCTAATCTTTTTTCAATAATGTCTGATAATTTTATAAACTCGGATTTTTGCAAATTAAAATTATCAAAATCCAGATCCTCCGAGAAACGGTTGTTGCCAAGGAAAATCCGAATGGCGGCGCCGCCCATAAAAATTAATTTGTGGGCGTATTCCGTATCGAAAATAATTTCCAGTAATTTGAATTGCAGATATTCCCGAAGTATATTTTTTTTGAACGGATGGATCACTTCGGGATAGAAACTTGCAATCTGCTCTAAATCAAGCATTTTGCATATATTCCATGAATGAATAAATAGTTCTCTTCAGCCTTTTTTGTTGTATCTTTTCCAGATAATTCATCAGTTTATCTCCATCGATTATTTCCCGAAACAGAGAAGCATTCAGTCGCAGGCTCTCAAAATCAATCGCCGATTTAATTTGCGAATGAAAATAAAAATAGTCCAGAATTGATTTTTCCGGATAGGCTATTTTGAAAAATCGAGCGCCATATTTTTCCAGACGATAGCCAAAAAACAACGCCGGTTTCATTCTTCTGTAACTGAATTCGGCAATCGATGTTGAAAAACGATATGTTTTTCGCGTTGAAACAGATGTGATGCGATAAACGCTCTCCGGAATCAGAGAATAATAAGACAGCGCCATTTCACAGGAGATATAAGAAGGCGAATAAATTCGGTTGGCTATTTCAAATAAAACATGATCATCCAGGGCTAAATCAGAAAAGATATAGTAACCCCGGATAATTTTTTTTATATACCCTTTTTCCTGCCATTCGTTTAATCTTCTTCTGTGAAAACGAAGATCGATCTTTCTTATCTCCTGTAAAGAAAAGACCGGGAAAGATTTTAATTTCTCTTTGAATTCAATATAATTCACATTATTTCTCCAAAATGCTATTTTTAACACTTTCGAGAAATAAAATAAAAACTATTTACAATTAATGCAACGTTGTTTTGATTGGACAGCTAACGTTTCTAATATTTCAATCGTCGTTCTCTTCTTTTTCCGGCCTCTTCAAAAAGACGTTTTTCTGCTGCTGTTTCCAGAATCAGCGGTGGTACCGGCGCCGGTTTGCCGCTTTGATCCAGAGCAACAAAGGTCAGATGGGCTGTTGTGGCATGTGTCTGTTCTCCGGTCAGCGGATCTTCGGAAAAGACATCCACGCCTACTTCCATGGATGTATTCCCCGTAAATTCCACACGCGCGTGCAAAATCATAATCTGCCCCATTTTAATGGGATTTTTAAAATGCAGTTGGTCAATAAATACGGTAACAACGGTTTTACGGGCGTGGCGCATGGCGGCAACGCCGGCGGCGATATCGATGAGCTGCATTACCCGGCCGCCAAAGATATTGCCAAGTGTATTGGTCTGTCCCGGCAAAACCAGTTCGGTCATTTCAACTTTTGAGGCGCTGACCGGTTTTCCTTGTAGCTGTTTTTGAACCATGATTTTCTCCGGTTAATTTCCTGCCGTAAAATCCGGTATCTGATAATCCGGTTCCGGGAAATTTTCCTTCAGTAGTTCCCGAATCACCGAAGTTGCATAACAGCCGGCCGGCAAATCAAATTTTAGCAGTAAGCGATTGTTATCATATTCAACAACGGCATTTTGAAACGGAACCCGGTAAGGACGGCGGCCGCCATCCAGATTGCGGCGAGTAAATTTTGATTTAAGCCCGGAGAAATCCGGCCTGCCGTCGCTGAATACTTTCGCTTCTAATTGCAGTTCTTTCTCTTCCGGTTCAATCATTTTTCTACCCAAAATCGGACCGGACGGACTGATTTCAAAACGATCTGCCCTCTCCTGCTCCACTTCCGCATCTGCCACACGGAAAACAGCCCCGTTTTTGTGTAAATAAGCCAGGTCTCCCGGCCAAATTCGGTTTATCTCCCGGATTCGCTGCGCCAGACACCGGTTGAACCAGAAAGATTGCAGCGCATGCAAATAGAAAATTAGCTGTTTCCCTGAAAAGCGCCGCGCAGTTTTGGCAATATCCCCATTTGTTTCAATCAATCGACGTAAAAGATTGCGCGGGATAAATTGCTCTTTGGGCCACAAATTCAGGGCTTCTGTTAGTTGTCCTTTTTCGTATAAAATGCGCGCCTGCAAAATTTGCACCGATTTTTCAACTTCATCGGGATTTCCCAAAACCAATCGGAACACCCGCTGCCAGTCGCTCTGCAAAATGGCCATGCCGATCAATTGATTATCCCCTTTTATGCCGAACCTTTGCGGCCCGAAATAATTTGCTACTCCGGTGGTTTCCAATTTGGCAAACAGATGCCGGGCAATCCCCGGAGCCGCAGCATCTGCTTCTGCTAAAAATATGCTGAAACGGTTCCCCTGCAGATGTCCCGGCCGTAATTTGTTTTTATGGTAATCCATCTGCAAAACAGTCACACCGGGAATCTGTACATCCACTATCTGTTCTTTTTTGATTCTCCAAAGCGACAGCCACTGCCTGGTCACTCCTACCCGGTCTTTTTTACCGGCATAACCGATGTTTTTAGTTTTCATGCCCAACGCTTGCGAAAGCCTGAAAATCACCTGATCAGTGGTTAGATTGGTTTTTTCAAGCCAAATATAAAGATGCTCTCCCTCGCCGGCAGGCAGATAAGCGGGGATCTCTTCCACAATAAAATGTTGCGGCGAGGATTTAAATTTTGCGGAAAATTTTTGTTCCGGTTCTGTAAGATAAGGCCATTTCATTTGTTACTCCCTGCGCCATTCCACTTCAAAAATAGCGCTGCCCTCCTGCCATTTTTTTATTTCGAAATTGGTTCTTTCCGGCGGCGGTTCCGTTTTTGGCGTGTACACTTTTTCCTGAACTTTTACAAACCGGGCAGCGGAACTAACCAACACAACCACCAACTGGTGCATTGCCTTAACATCTGTAACGAATTTTAAAAAACCGCCCGGGACAAGGGCTGTAGTCATATCCCGCATAAATTCCTCCGAAAAAAGTTTGTATTTCCGGTGCTTTCTTTTCCACCAGGGATCGGGATAGTAGATATGAACGCCGGCGAGAGAAGCGGGACCGAGCCATTCATGGAAAATTGTACGGGCGTCTGCCTGCAGGTAACGAAGATTTTGGGCATCTGTTTTTGGCAGCCGCCCGGATAAAATTTTCAGATACCTTCCCGCCCATTCAATGGCAAGAAAATTCAGCTCCGGATGGCTTTTTGCCTCATGCAGGATAAATTTTCCCTTCCCCGGTCCGATCTCAATTTCCACCGGATTTTCATTGCCGAATATTTCGGTTAAATCAAGCGGCGGCTTTGAACGGTGAATCCTGATAAGAAACTGTTTTGCCCGATCCCGTGCCGCAGCGTCTTTCATCTGTTGTACCAGTTTTTCCTGCAGCCGCACCAAAGAAAAAACTTGCTGTCGGGGATTTTTATCTAACAGGCTTAAATAATCACTTAGGTTACCCGGCTCAAGAAAGGCTTGCGGGTCCAATTGCAACAGGTTTGTTGTAAACCAGGCAAGGGCCAAACGCACACCGGCCGTCCGTTCCACCGGCGTCATGGAATCTGCATGAATGATGAGTTTCCCGTCCGGTTTCTGTTTCATTTCAACATAAAACCATCGCTCAAAAAAGGGTTCAATTACCAGACAGGGGAATAATGCCTTATCTCCGTTGGTGTGGGCATACCCTTTTTTGATTTTTAAACGGATCTGCTCGATTTGAAATGTCTGATCCTGCCAGAGTTTAACAAAATCAACCGGCGTTAATGCTGTTTTCAGAAAAGTGTGCGGCATGACAGCTTCTCAATTTTCCTTTTCCCGGCTCAGATATTCCTGTTGCATGGCTGCTACAAATTGGTCTTTACGTTCGATCAACCGTTTGTAGGGACGATTCTTCTTTTTCGCCAATGCATAAGCCGTCAGAAGGGGCAGCGCCACGGTGGTGTCCAGGTAACAAACCACGCTATCCGGCAGTTGACCGGGATCGATTTTGCCCCAGCTCACCGCTTCGTTAGGTGTGGCGCCGGAAAGGCCGCCGGTATCGGGCCGTGCGTCCGTGATTTGCAAAAAATAATCGTGTCCTTTTTCATTAAGCCCCAAAATTTCCTGTATGTACGGCTCGGTCTGCAGTAAAAAATTTTTGGGCGATCCACCGCCCATGATCATCACGGCCGAACGGCCGCCGCTGCTCTTGGCATTGTAAACGATGGCCGCCGTTTCGTTCACGTCCCGCAACGGATCGATTTGCAATTCACGGTTTTTCAGCATCATTTCGGCCACATTCATGCCAATGGAGCTGTCGCTAAACGATGACGTGTAGATGGGAACGCCGTACTCAAAAGCTGCGGCCAGAAAGGATCGATCCAGGATGCCCGGAACTTTTTCCCGTTCCAGCAAAAATTTGCCGCACAGGAAGTGAAAATCCGCACTGCTCATCGGTTTTTGAAATTCCGGGGACTGAATTATCTTCCGGTAGAAGGAGTCGGTATCCAACAGAACATCAAATTCGAAAAATATATCGTAAATTCTGATCACATTTTTTTCTTTTAAAATCCGGTCGTCCACAGTCGCACTTCCTTTGTACAAAGGCAAATTCAGGCCGAAATGGGTGTCGTGATACAAATTAGCGCCGGTGCTGACAATATAATCGACCAGGCCGTTTTTAATCAGCGGGATGATGGCGGAGACACCGAGTCCTGCCGGCGTAAGCGCACCGGTCAGGCTCAATCCGATGGTAACATTTTCATGCAGCATTTTCCCGACAAAAAGGTGGCAGGCCTCTTTCAGCCTGGCGGCGTTGTAGGCTAAAAAACTGTTCTCTATCAATTCCACAACGGAGATTTCACCGTGAATAGGTTGAGGAGAAATTTGGGGGCCGGACAGATAGCCGTTTTTATGATCCATGTTTTTCATCTCTCATTTAAAAATATGTAGCACACAGGTTGTTTTAGTTACTGTTTTTCTGTTCATGAAACCACTTTTTATGCTGCACTTTGAAACGTTCATGTATCATCTGAAAAGCCCGGTTGTAAATCCCGTTGCGGAAATCCGGGAAACTCCAGGGATAGGGATAAAAGTTACCTTTTTCATAATACAGCGTGAGATCGGCGTAAATACCGTGATCAAGGTAAATTTTCTGTCCGTTGTATTTTGCCGAAGCCAACACAACTTTACAAATATCCATGTAGCCGGAATCGATATTGATTTTGCGCCGGTTTTCTTCCGATAATTTCTCTTCGATGGCGATGGCGGCGATTTTTATTTTTGCCAGATTTTTAGGGTGGATCAAATGTTCGTGGGAAATAAAAATCCGAAAAATAGGCGCGCCCATCTCCGCTTCATAATAACCGGTAACCTGAAAAGGATAAATGGGACTTACATAGTCCAACGGACCGAACAGAGAAATCAGTTTTTCTTTGGCTTTATCAAAAAACGCCTCGCCGGCAGACAAGATACCGTGAAACAGTTTGACCGGCTCCGGTTCTTTCGGTTTCATAACCGGGCTTTCTCTTTTACAAACAGGCCAAGTTCTCTTTCCCGTTGTAAATTGCTATCCAGGGCGTACAACGCTTGCTCCACCAATTCCGGTTTGATACCAAATATGGAATGGATTGTATCATGATAATTTGAGCGGATATTGAAATTTTTCTTGCCGGCAAGATTGGTTTTTCGCATAAAGTTTTTGTGAATATAAATTAAGCCGTCCGGTTGAATTTTAGTCAGGCTGATGCCATGCAAGGAGTTGCGATGAAAAGATTCCTGCCAATGGTGCAGAAATTTCTGCGGCGTGACCGGAACATCCATAAAACTGTAGCGCCATTTACTGCCGTGACGATCGAAAGTAAAAAGATGAAATCGGCGCGTTGCCGAATCAAATTGCAATTCGATTCCCGTGTGTTCCGTGCGATACATTCGCGGCTGCTGCGGATCCATCAACATGGGCCTGTTCAGCAGATAACCGGGATCCACCAAAGATTTTTTCTGCTGCATAGATACAATCAATGCCGAATGGATATTTTCCCCGGCGCGCATATCCGCCGTAACAGGGTAACATTGGAAGCCGTTGTAACTTAACAGGGTCTGGAGGAAAAACGTCAGGGAAAAGCAGGTGCCGCCCAACTGCCATGCTGCATGGTCGGCCATTACTTCTTCCGGCATGCGAAATTGGTTTTTATCATCGAAATGCTCATGCCACTTAATGATTTTACTGATGTTCTCATACGGTATCCGGGAAAAATGAGCCAGAATTGCCGACAGAAAAGACTCGCCGGGACGTTCCGCTTTCAGATAAAAATAATCCATAAATTGGCGCACGCTGTCGCCATGTTCATTGTAATCCGGAATCAACTGTTTTCTCCTGTAATGCGTCCCGTTTTCTTCACTTAAAGGATTTGTTTAAACCAACGCTTTAATTTAAAACAAAAAAAGGGGGAAAACAAGCGCAACAAATAGAAGTCCCTTAGAAGCTAACCTTCTTTAAGAAGGTTAGCTTCTCACATAAAAAAAACAATGTTTTACGCGATGTTCCATAATGTAGGGCGACAAGACTCGTCGCATTACAAACCAACAGCTTGAAAAACTTTGTCGAAAAAACAAACTTTTACGGAGTAATAATCTGGTTTTACGGAATAATAATATAAAATCATTGCTTTTCAGATCAGAATTTATAAAATTAATTGTTATTGTAAATTTATTAAAATGAGAGGCGTTATGAATCGTGCAAAAAATATTTCGTTTTTTTTACTTGTTCTGTTTATTTTCTCCATTCTTCTCGATCCGTTTGTCTTTGCTGCGGAAAAACGGCCGATCACCGTGGAAGATCTGTGGGCCATGAAAAGAGTAAGCAACAATGTGCTCTCCCCGGATGGGAAATGGATTGCCTTTACTGTGTCCGAATACTACATGGATAGCAACGGTTCAAATACAGATATTTACTTGCTGGCGACAAAAAACGGCAAGATAAAAAAATTGACCACCAGCCCGAATTACGACGGCGCCCCGGCCTGGCGACCGGACAGCAAAGCGCTCGCGTTCATTTCCACACGGAACGGTTCACCGCAAATTTATCTGCTTGAACTGTCCGGCGGCGAAGCGCAAAAAATCAGCGCGGTAGCCACAGGAGTAAATAGTTTCCGTTGGTCGCCGGACGGCAATTATTTCCTGTTCACATCCTCTGTTCATCCGGATGCAAAAGATTGCAAGGAATCGGCGCAATGGGACAAAAAGAAAGCCGAATCAAAAGTAAAAGCGCAAATTCTGGATAAATTGTTTTACCGTTATTGGAACCATTGGCGCTACGGTAAATACAGCCATCTCTTTTTGATGTCGGCCGGCGGCGAAATCATCCGGGATGTTACCCCCGGAGCGTACGACACACCGCCCGCCGACCTGGGCAGCAAACACGATTTTACCTTTTCTCCCGACGGAAACGAAATCGCTTTTGTGCGCAACGAAGATCCGGTAGTTGCCACATCTACGAACAATGACATTTTCACAGTTGCCGCCGGAGGAGAACGGATCAAAAAATTAACGCCAAACCCGGCCAACGACAACCAACCGGTTTATTCACCCTATGGAAAATACATTGCTTATCACGCCATGGCGCGTGCCGGATTCGAAGCGGATCAATATGATTTGATCCTTTACAACCGAAAAACCGGCGAGCGGAAAAATCTGACCGAAGGTTTCGATCTGGACGTGGATGAAATTCTTTGGGCGCCGAAAGGAGATAAAATTTACTTCACTTCTGAAAAAGAAGGGCGCATACCCATTTTCAGTATCGGCATAAAAAAGGGAACCATCAAAGAGATTGTGACCGAGCACATAAACAACACCCTGTCTGTCAGTCCGGATGGCAAAACCCTCTATTTCCGGCGTCAGGCGGCAAATTTGCCGTACGAGATATTTGCTTTTGATTTGAAGAAAAAGAAAACCCGTCAGTTGACTTTTACCAACCAAAAACTCATCGACCAACTTGCCATGAATCCGGTGGAGGATTTCCGGTTCGACAGTTACGACGGCAAAAAAGTGCATGGCCTGATGGTAAAACCGCCTTTTTTTGACAGCAGCAAAAAATATCCGATGATTTTCCTCATCCACGGCGGGCCGCAGGGGATGTGGAGCGACGATTTTCATTATCGCTGGAATTCTCAACTGTTCGCCTCGCCGGGCTATGTAGCGGTGATGATAAATTTCCGCGGCTCCAAAGGCTACGGCCAGTGGTTTTGTGACCAGGTCTCCCGGGATTGGGGCGGCGGCCCGTATCAGGATTTGATGAAGGGATTAAAATACGTGTTAGACAATTTTTCATTCATCGACACTAACAAAGTCGCTGCCGCCGGCGCATCGTACGGCGGCTTCATGATCGACTGGATTGCCGGCCAGGCTAACACCGGCCCGGCGAATAAATTCAAATGTCTCGTTAGTCACGACGGCGTTTTTGATCAATATTCCATGTACGGTGAAACGGAAGAATTGTGGTTCCCGGAATGGGAATTCGGCGGCACCCCTTACTTCCACCCGGAGTTGTACAACAAATGGTCGCCCAGCAGATATGCAAAGAATTTTAAAATACCAACTTTGGTCATTCATAGCGAAAATGATTTTCGGGTACCTATCGGTCAGGGAATACAAATGTTTACCGCTCTGCAGCGCATGGATGTGCCATCTAAACTGCTCTATTTCCCCGATGAAGATCATTTTGTCACCAAACCGCAAAATGCGCGGCTGTGGTGGAAAACGGTGCTGGGCTGGATCGATGAATGGATCAATAAGTAATCAGGGAAATTATGACGGAAAGTGCAAAGCACTCGTTTCAAGAGAATTTGATTTATCGCAATCCGGAAAAAAACCGGATCGCCCGGGATATGCTGCATCGTTACACCGGATCGCAAGTAGAAGAATTTCAGCAATATATTATCCTGACAAATTTTCACCGATATTTACAGAGTTTTTGTGATGTATATCATTGCAAAATAAGTTTCGGTTCCATGATGCAGGCCGTTCATGCTCCACAGATAAATCTGAGCATAATCGATATCCGGCAGCGCGGCGAGGTGATCCGCCATTACCGTTGGTAACAGAGATGGGATTTTTGCGCAATCTGTTCAAAAAGAAGCTCAAAGCAAAAAAACCGGACCTGCCTTCCGGCGACGATGAGGAGTTTGCGGATGCCGTCATCGTTACGGATGTTTTAGACCTGCACGGCTTTTTTCCGGAACAGGTGCCGGAAATGGTGCAGGCATTTTTACAAAATGCCCGGGAATTGAGATTGCATTCGCTGCGTATCATTCACGGCAAGGGAAAAAGCAAATTAAAATGGGTTGTTTATAAAGAGTTGGCAAAATATCCCGAAGTGGAAAGTTTCCGGGATGCGCCGCCGCAGACGGGCGGTTGGGGCGCTACGATTGTTTATCTGAAAACGGAGCAGGAAAATGCGAAATAACAGGTTGAGAGTAATAATTACGGTACTGTTTACAGGAATGCTGTCGTTAAATTTTATCTGCCCAAAAGGGCCGAAGACAGTTGATCCGGAAACGGTCGGTATGTCGAAAGAACGGTTACAACGGGTCATTCCGGTGATTGAAGACGAAATCGCCAAAGAGGAAATTCCCGGCGCCGTTCTGTTGGTGGCGCGCAAGGGGAAAATTGTCATGCGCCGCGCCTTCGGCTACGCTGAAGTGATACCGGAAAAAAAGAAAATGAAACCGGATATGATTTTTGACCTGGCTTCCCTCACCAAACCGATGGCAACCGCTACATCGGTGATGATTTTGCTGGAACAGGGGAAACTGCGGCTGTTGGATCCTGTGATCGATTTTGTCCCCAATTTCAGCCGTTACGTTTACCCGGACAGCACAGATACCACAACAACCCAGGCGGACCGCACAACAGCAATACCGGACAGTATCTCCACAATTCCGGACAGCACCGAAGCGGAGAACGCCCTGCTTTACCATCTGCTCACACATACATCGGGTTACAAACCCTACTTCAATGCGGACAGCCTGAAAGCTCTGTACGGCTATCCATGCGTTACGGATACAATGGTAAAATTCGTTGCCGCACAAGAGAAACTCAATCCACCCGGCAAGGAATTCCATTACAGTTGTCTGGGCTACATTACACTGGCTAAAATCATCAAGGATGTTTCCGGCATGAATATTCATCAATTCAGCCAAAAATATATTTTCGAACCGCTAAAAATGATGCATACGGGATACATTCCGCAAATCGGCGAGGCGAAACCCGGCCCCAATGCCAGATTGATGAAAGAGGCAAAAGAGAAAATTGTACCGACGGAAGTTGTAAACGGCGTTCCTTTTATCGGCACCGTTCATGATCCTCTGGCCCGGCTGCAGGGCGGCATTTCGGGGAACGCCGGTTTGTTTTCCAATGTGGACGATATGTACATTTTCGCCATGATGCTGCTCAACGGCGGCCAATATGACGGCGTGCGCATTTTAAGTCCGCTTACGGTAAAAAGAATGACCACTATATATTTCCGCACCAAAGATTCCGGCCGCGGCCTGGGTTGGGACCTGGCGTCTCCTTATTCATCAAACGGCGGTGATATTTTCCCGGCAGGGGGTTTTGGACATACCGGGTACACCGGCACCTCTCTCTGGATCGATTCCACTACAAAAACCATCGTCATTTTACTTACCAACCGCGTTCATCCTTACGATGAAGGCAGCGTAGTACGGTTCCGCAGCCTGGTGGCAAATGTGGTTGCGGGGGCAATCATAAAAGAATAAAAAAGACTCAAGTTTTTGACAAAAGCGCCGATATTTCAAACAAATAATTAAACGCAACTATTCAGCCGCAAAGTTTCTGAAGCACGAAGAAACACAAAGAAAAAGGAATGAATCAAATTTCCACTGCCGGCAGCGGTGGATTTTGCTTCGTAATAAAATTGGATAACATAAAAAACAAGAATAGTTTTCTTTGTGAAACTTCGTAGCTTGCCTGCCCGATGCAGGCGGGGTGTCTTCGCGGTAAAAAAAACCAAGCTGAATGGTTACAATTAAACAAAGAATTTGCCCCAAACAGAAAAATGACGACCGATTCATCCTAAATGAAACATTTTGGATTATTGCGAAGTAAACCAAAACAACAAAAGTTTTGTGAACTGCACTCTTCAAAACAGGAAACACAAAGATATTTGTAACTACTCAGGTATGCTTACTGTTTGATGTGCAGGAAGCCTTCGACCGGGTTTATCCTGAGCTTGACGAAGGGCTCAGGCCGGCTTAAATAGCCATGCTGAGCGCTTGCCCGCCTGCTGCGGGCCTGCCCGCCTTTGCGGGCAAGGAGTTGAAGCGTAATTACAGCTAATTCACAAAGCATACTTGAGTAATTACAGATATTTAAATGTTCGGGAATAGGTTTTCCCATTTATTTGTTAATTAGTTTAAACAACATAAAAAATGAAAATGTAACCATGATGTTGTTTAGGAAAGTGAGGAGTAAATTATGCAGATAAGAAGAAAAGATGATCGAAGTGCTATTTCATACTTACATTATTTAGGACAAAATGGAAGTAACGGAAATCAGCAAAATGGTATGAATATTTATGTTGGCAATCTTGCCCCGGAAGTGACCGAAGCGGATCTTCGTGAAACTTTTGCTCAGTTCGGTACCATTACCGATGTGAAAGTTGTGAAAGATTATGAAAGCGGTCTGTCCAGGGGATTTGGTTTTATCGAGATGCCTGCACCGGGAGAAGCAAAATCCGCCATCAAGAATCTGGATGGTACTACTCTAAAAGGGAATGTAGTGAAAGTAAGCACGGCGCGACGCAACCGTAACCCACAAACAAACCTTAGTCAGAATAACGGCTCTTACTAGCCATAATAAATTTTCCCAATTTTTTTATGAGATAAAATTTCACTTGACAAATAGCTTTCTGTAAATTACTTTGATATACCTTCTCGAATAAATTATATAATTTAGACATTCTGCGAATTATTTTTTCAATTCAGGAATTTGATTATTCGGTCTGAAGCAAGCTCTTTATTTGTTTTGATTCCTTTGTAATCGAGATTTAAAAAACCGGTTCAATCCAATCAGGATTCTTATCAGGTATTTACTTTTCTCGTAATTATTCTGTACAAGTAACCATTTCAGGTGTGCCGGTTAGTTGTTGCCCTGTAAGCCTCCGGCTCTACTCTCAGGCCTGCGCCGGGGATTCGAAGCGTGATTATAGTTAATATAGGGCATACCTGAATAGTTGCCCGTACAATTAAAAAAATTGGTGGCAGAGAAAGGGGTTCAGGATGATAAAAAGTGCACTCCGCACAAAAGATTAGCTATTTATGATCCCGGTAAAACTAAAATTCCGTATGGTGAATAAACTTAAATCACAGCATCCGACAGAACTTGAGACAACGTTCATTATCCGCTCGGAACACCCCATCGAAATTGCTTCCCGAATTGCTGCTCTGGATTCAATTTCCGGCTTTCCTTTGCGGGTTCAAAAAACAAAAATCAATCATGATATTTATTGGGACACCCGGGATAACCAACTGTATAAAAAAAAGCTGTCACTCAGGTTAAGGGAAGTCGGACAAAACCTGCTGCTTACCATCAAAGGGGAAGCCAAAACAACCGAATGGGGCGGAGTGGAACGGCTCGAGATTGAAGTGAGATGGTCTCCCGAAGGCTTGACCGAAATTCTTTCGGCGTTATCTGCCGACGGCATTGCTCTGCAGGAACCGGAGGTAAATTCAGATCGAGATAACGCTCTGGAGATATTGCGGAGCCTGGGTTTGCACATTATTCAGAACCGCGAAACGGAGCGAAAAGTCAGAAACATTACCGCAGAGAATTCAGAGACGATTTTTGCCGAATTGGTAATCGATACGGTTTTTTACAAAATCCGGAACCGCCTTATTCGTCATTTTGAAATTGAAATAGAATCCAAACATAAAAAAGGCGTGGTGATTCTGAAAAAAATTGGTGCGGAACTGGGAAAGCAATTTGGCGCGGAAATAGAAATCTGGACCCACAGTAAATTGACAACCGGAATGGCTTTCGAAAAATTATTATCGCCAAACAACTGGCATCAATTCATCGGTGGCGACCAAACTGTTTATCCCGTAACCTACAACAAGCTTGCAAAGATTCTTCAATCTGAAAAAAATGTAATATAATTCATTTTGCATTACTGATTTGGACGTACAACGATTCGAACAGACACGACATTTTACGCTTCATCAATTTAATAATTGAGGAGAATTACATGAACATTTATGTGGGCAATTTAGCAACAGAGGTGGATCAGAACGATATGCAAAACGCTTTTTCAGTCTATGGCGAAGTCGGCACTACCAAAATCATTTTGGATCATGAAAACGGTGAATCAAGGGGTTTTGGCTTTGTTGATATGCCTGACAAAACCAAAGCGGAAACGGCCATCAAAAAGCTGGATGGCACAGAGTTAAAAGGACAAGTGATAAAAGTAAGTGAAGCCCGGCAACGCCGACCCTATCTGCGTAGTTCCGGCGTCAGAGGCGGCAAACTAACCCGCGGCGGCGGAAAAAGATTTTGATTATTGGAGAAGAACAAAACAAGTAAAGGTGATCATTTATGGAAAAATATATCGGCATTTTGGATGTACTCAGCAGCGGCGCCGGTTTTATCCGCCGGCGTGAAGATTTTTTTCTGCCCGGTCAAACCGATATTTTTGTCGACCGGAATTTGATTCGTGAACACGGTTTGCGCGCAGGGGATGAGATTAAAGGCGAGATCAGTGTTTCTGATGAACCGGGGAAAAAGCCTGAATTGACGGAAGTTATATCTGTTAACAACCGTTCTCTCGATGAGATTAAAACCAGACCCCATTTCAACCGTTTGAATGCCGTTCATCCCGAAGAACAATTGAAACTAAGCTGTGATATGATGCGATTGGGTGAACCGGATTACACGAACCGGATCATCGATCTGTTCTGCCCTTTTGGCAAGGGACAACGGGCTCTTATCGTGTCGCCGCCAAAAGCGGGGAAAACCATGGTGCTGCAAGCCATCGCCGAAGGGATTACCAAAAATTATCCCGACTGCACCCTCTACATTCTTCTTGTGGATGAACGCCCGGAGGAAGTGACGGAGATACAAGCCTGCGGTTACGGCGAAGTCATCTCTTCCAGTTTCGATTTCCCGCCGGAACGCCACATTAAAATTGCCGAGATGACCCTGCAGCGTGCCCGGCGCCATGTTGAATTGGGTGAAAATGTCGTTATCATTTTGGATTCCATCACACGCTTATCCCGGACTTACAACACCGTCCAGTCCGGTAGCGGACGCACCCTTTCCGGCGGATTGGATGCCCTTTCGCTGGAACGGCCGAAACACTTCTTAGGCAGCGCCCGTAAAATCGATGAACAACAAGGCGGCGGCTCCCTGACGATCATCGGCACCGCTTTGATCGATACCGGATCCAGAATGGACCAGGTGATATTTGAGGAATTCAAGGGTACCGGAAACAGCGAACTGGTGCTAAGCAGGGAACTGGCGGACCGGCGTATTTTCCCGGCCTTCGATCTGAACGCCAGCGCTACACGACGGGAAGAACTCCTTTTTGAAAAAGAAGCGCTGACCGCTTCAAGTCTGTTGCGCCGGGAAATGGCAGGCTTAACAGTCACCGAAGCCATGACCAAATTGCTCTGGCTGATGAAGCAAACAGATTCCAACGAAGAATTGATCCGGCAAGTTTTATCCAAACGTTGAAAACGGCAAATTCGTAATATTTTAATTCTTTGAAATATTTAAGCTAAGGAGTGCTCCACACTCATTTATTGCTGCGCACAGGCATTATTTTTAAGATTTATTTCGCCCTTTCAGGACTGATAAAACATACTCGTTACTTCGAATCCCGGCGCTTCGCACCGGGCCGGTATATTTTACTCTTTCAAAGCACATTTCTGCTAATTTTTATCACCCTGAATGGGTGAGATAAATCAGACCGGGGCAGCGCCCCGGGTTAATTAAAATATTGCGCAAATTCAAACTTGATTTTGCGAAAAATAGTATTAAATTTTATGTAGAAAATCAGACTATCCAACATAAAACAGGGAGAAATACCGTGCAGTTAAAATTATCCATGAAAGACAAGAAAGAGGACATCCTTTCCGCTTATGAAAAACTACTGACCAGGTATCAGGAGAAAGAAAAACTGGCCAATCGTGCCGAAAAAGAAACAGAGGCCAGGAAGGTTGCGGAAGAAGAATTGCTGCAAAAAACATCCAGCCTGAGCATCGAGGAAATTGTAAAACACCTGACCGATTTTCGTATGAGCATCGGCAAAACACTCACAAATTTGGGCGACAACCTTTCCGCTGAAGTTGGTAAATTGCACGAGGTTCAAACCGCTATCGAAATCGAAAAGAAAAATCTTGAAGAAATATATGATATCAAGGTTGCGGCGGAAACGGTAGCCAACTTAATCAGGAACCATGACGAGGAAAAGGAACGGTTCGAAGAAGAAATGGCCGCTAAGAAAAAGGCCCGGCAGGACGAGCAAAAAGAGCATGATCTATTTATTAAAGAACGGGATGAGAAAATAAATAAGGAGAGAAAACGGGAGGAAGAGGAATACGCCTATGCCCTGGCGCAAAAACGAAAGAAGGAGAAGGATACTTACGAAGAAGAAAAAGCGGCATTGAAAAAAGCGTTGCGGGAAGAAAAGGAATCTCAGGAAAAAGCATTGGAGGAACGGGAAAAGGCTGTTGCCGCCCGTGAAACGGAATTGGTTGAATTGAGGGCAAAAGTTGAGGCATTTCCTGCAGAACTCGAAAAAGCCGTTGCCGGCGCCAAAAAAGAGGCGATTGTCCAAACCGAAAAAGAAGCAAAGCATAAATCGGAACTAATTGCCAAAGAATATGAGGGACAGGCGAATGTAGCCGAGTTGAAAATCAAGAATCTGGAAGAGACCGTTATCCGGCAAGCGGAGCAGATCAAGACTCTGACACAGCAGATCAGCAGTGCAACGACCAATGTGAAAAGCATTGCGGAAAAAGCCATCGAAGGAGCTTCCGGTTTAAAGGCGTTGTCCGCTGTAAATGAAATTGCTTTACAGCAGGCAAAAAAGTTCGGTGATAAGGAATCATGAAGCAGAGAGAGGAGACCTGTGATATTTTACTGCAATCATTCAACCGGCTCCGTTCAGGCCGGCTTTAATAGCCATCCTCAGGCGGAGAGTCGAAGCGTGATTACAGTTAATTCATGGAGTATACCTGAGTAGCTGCCAAAAACAGAAATTAAATGCTACAAAAACAAAATCTGTGATTTTTTATTAAAAAAACGGAGCAGTATCTATGAATCGTGCATTCAAAGAATCCTTAATCGGGCCGATGCGCCTGCCGTTTTTAGTATTGTCGCCGGTGTGTGTTTTATTGGGACTCGCTACCGCAGTGTGGACGGGGCATGAAATTAACCTTTTTTATCTGAGTCTTGCATTCATCGGCGCGGTAACCGCCCACATCAGCGTAAATGCGCTTAATGAATATGACGACTTCAGATCGGGGCTCGATCTGAAAACGGAACCCACTCCGTTCAGCGGCGGCAGCAAATCTCTGCCTAAAAATCCCCAGAAAGCCAATGTGGCGTTAGCTACCGGTTTGGTCGCTCTGTTGATCACGGCCGCCATCGGCATCTATTTCTGGACTATCAGAGGGATATGGATTCTGCCGTTAGGCCTGCTTGGCCTGATCGTCATTTTCACATATACTAAATGGCTGACTAAAAATCCTTTCCTCTGTCTGATTGCGCCGGGCCTGGGATTCGGGCCGCTAATGGTGATGGGAACCGATTTTATCCTGACCGGCTCTTATTCCTGGTCTGCTTTCATCGCATCGCTTGTGCCGTTCTTTCTGGTTAGCGACCTGCTTTTGCTCAACCAATTTCCTGATGTGGAAGCAGATCAAAGCATCGGGAGAAAGCATTTTCCCATTCTGCTCGGCACCCGGGCAAGTGTTAAAATTTACACTCTTTTTCTTGCCGGCGCTTATTTGGCTCTGATTGCAGGCTTTGCCACCGGTCGGTTGCCTTTGGCTGGATTGCTCGGACTGGCCACCGTTTTGATTGCCATCCCGACGGTGAAAGGCGTGGCGCAACATTACCAATCGATCCCCGATCTGATCCCCTTCATGGGACGCAATGTAGTGCTGAATATTATCACACCCGTTCTGGTGGCGGCAGGAATATTTTTGAATGTTTGGTTATAAAAAACAGAACCGCTTCCGTCGTTAAACCGATGGAAACGGAACGTTATGCAGAAACTGCTCATTACAATCGGTATTTTTCTCATTCTGGCCGGGCTTCTCTGGCCCTTTCTGGCAAAATTGCCCATCGGACGGCTGCCCGGTGATATTTTCATCAACAAGCCCAATCTGAAAATCTATTTTCCCATCACAACCATGCTTCTCATCAGCATCATCCTGTCTCTCCTGCTCTGGATATACCGGAAGTAGCGAGCCGGGTTTCATAAACAAAGCGCTCCTGTAAATCTTGTTGCTTCCCAGCCATTTTATTTTAATGGATCGGAATTTCAAAGTTTTAAGGTAAACAGACCACAATTCATATAAAAATTGTAACTATTCAGCCACTAAGACACGAAGTGACACAACAACAGATCATTGTTATAGTGAACCTTTGTGCCTTCGTGTCTTTGTGGCACAGGCACCTGAATAGTTACTAAAAATTATATTTTAAATTTAAGGACACATACGTCACATGCCGGTTTGGCTTGTATAATTGAGCAATGCGGATCAGAGCGACAATTTTACTTGTGTGATAGTGAAGTGGTAAGACATGTTCCGGGGAATGGCGGGGAATATAAAACTGCACTCTAATTCAGGAATGAGTCACATATCGTCCCTGATGGGACTTTAACTTATTTGTCAATTTTCTTTTCTATGAACATTTTGTTCCTGCCGGGACAGATGCTTCAAGAAGGCGTGTTATCAAAGACGATTCATTTCATGTTTTAACGGCCGGATATTGCCAAAGAAAAAAGGTCTGCAAATTGCAGACCTTTTTTATGATCAAATAGCGGATAAAAATAATGAATTCACACAGGCGTGAAATTTTGATCAATTACTAATAATCATTGTTCGTCCGCGGCCGGAGCTGCCAAAGCGCGGATTAACCACATTGCTGAAAATCGAACCGAACTGATAATTCAATCCGATCATGGCAAAATAAGTGTAACTGGTAGACAGTTCCTTTCGGTTTAGGAGGATATCTTCTGTACTGTAGTCGCTTTTCCGTAATCCCAATTGGTCATTCACCAGAGAAACGCTGCCAAATAAGTTGATTGAAAATCCCTGAAATAGTCGCAGATTTAAATTTGAATTGAGACCCAAATGATTTTTACTGAAATCATGAAAATAATGGGAACCTCTCAATGACGTAGTGACGGAACCCCATTTTTCTTTAACCACGAAAGTTGCCGATAAACTTTCCATGAACAAGTGATCGTTCAATTTGTCAAATATGGTTTCCTCTTCATAGTGGATATTTGCGTAACCTAACCGGTACAGGAAACGAAATTCCCTGCGTGTCGATTCGGAATAAGGAAACAGATCATATTCCAAAGCCGGTGCTGCATTAAAGCCAATCTTTGTATTGCTGTAAATAGAGGACTCTACGGAGCCGAAAAAACCAGCCGACCAATGCGACCCTAAACTTTTAACAATTAAACTATTGAAATCGTGGGAACGCCTGACTATTTTCGCAGAATAATCGCCAAAACTGTAGCGATTCTCATTGTAATCCGTGCTCAGACGCAGACTGATTTTCCAATCCGGCGTAATTCTGTCTGCTGAAAGCGAGCTGTTGATAGAAAAAGATTTACTCGATTCCTGTCCGTTGAAAAATCCGTTCGAACCGATATTAAATACCCAGTAATTCCATTTATCCTTTACTTTTTCAATTTCCGATTTTTTCTTGTAGGAAATCGAGATGTCTTTAAAAAGCGGCGTTTTGGCAACGTATTGGATCAAGCCCGCTTTCAACACTTTTACAATGCCATCGCGCATAATCTCTTCGGTATCCGATTGCTGAGATACATATTTCAGCGTATCGTTTTTGCCGGTTAAATTTTTCTGACCGATAAAAAAAATCGTGTTCTCCGTGCCGCCGCTTCCCGTTCTCTGGGTTGTCAGCATGATATAAACCTGCGCCTGCTTTCGATCCCGGACATAATTGACAAACGCGATCTCCCGTTTTATATGATCTTCGGAATAGGGGGAAACATCCAAATATACTTTGATCGCCTTATCCTGCAGTTCCACTTCATTATTTTGCGTCTCCTGGGCCAAAGCGGTGGAAATAAAAATCAAACCCGCCATAAATAAGAATACGAACTTCACTAATACGGTTAATCGTGTTTTCGTCCGGCTGACTGAATTTGTCATTGGTGTTCCTTCCCTTTTGTTGTTAATTTTTTCTCTTTATTTATGAGTTAATGATTCAATTGCTTCAAGTATTCGATATCATATCGAGCCATTTTTAGCCGGGCTTTTGCCGGGCCGTGATAATCTTCGTATGCTCGCCAAACACAGGATAAACTCAGCCGCAGGCTCTTCTCATATCAGGAATCCAACATGCCTAAATCTTTCCCTAAAGAGGTTTTTGCTGCCTTTTGTATGCACAATAAGCACAATCAAAGAATAAGACGCTATTTAGTAAAAAAAAGTTGAATCTTTTTTACATAGCAGGCCAAAAATCTCATTTTTATACTGATCCCCATGAAGTTTGTTTCACCTTTTTTCACTCATCCGGACCATCCCATTTTTTTACGGTTCTCCTTTTGTTCGGAAAAATATTTGCAAAAGTCGCTTTAAAAGTTTAAAATTTAAAGTTTAATACGAAAAATATAACTATTCAGCTACAACGTCTCCCTGCCTGCATCGGGCAGGGAAGGCACCAAGAGACACAAAGAAAAAGAAATTAGTCAAATTATTACTGCTCACAGCGGTGGATTTTATCTCGTTCTAAATTGAGTGATTCTCTTGTTTTTGAGCTTGTTTTTATTACTAAACAGATTTTCATTTT
>CAJVYQ010000034.1 GCA_913009825.1 uncultured Deferribacteres bacterium | reverse complement strand
TCTGCGCCCTCCGCGTCTCTGCGTTAAAAAAACAGGCGCTTTAAAACGCAGAGACGCAGAGAGCGCAAAGGAAACGGATTTGTTCAAAAAACTAAAGTGTTACGGTATTGTCACTACTCAGGCAGCCCGCGAAACACACGCAAAACACTAAAATCAGACCTCGTTAAATTTGATAAATATTAGGTTGAATAACCGGACAAAAATCATCATGAATTTGCACTATATATTGCTTAAGTACTTGTTTTTTAGTTTAAAGTCAAACATGCAGTGTTCAATTATTCATGGATTTTCTCACAATTGACTGGTAAACAAGAACTTAATGAACAATAAAACACCTGATTTAACGAGGTCTGAAAATAGGGGTTCTCGCCCAAATTTGTCGTTTATTGATAAAAGGTTTTTTTAAGTAAAACTTTGAAATTCCAATGCAGTTAAATAAATATCGCCGGAGTTCTTTACAACCTTCCGGCTATCACAACCGGCTTTTTCACCTGTTCGATCAGACCCCTTTTTGCATTCAAGGCTTCAAGATATATAATGTAAACGCCAATGCGCAGGTTTTCTCCACTATTTTTTTTGCCGTTCCAGATAATTTCCCGATGACTCCCCGATGGCGCGGTGTTCAACAGATCACAAACCTCTCTGCCCATCAGATCAAAAATTTTTAAAGAAACATAAGCAGTTGTCATGGGCAGATCGTACTGGATGATGGTGTGATCTTCAAAACCGTCACCATCGGGTGAAAAAGGATTAGGCGTAACGGATAACGTGGCATCATCAGGAAGAAGGACGGTGAAAAGGCTGTTTTCTTCACCCGGCGTCATCCCGGTTACAGCGGCAGAAGATGCCCAATTGCCGGAATCCTGTGTTGGCAGATTCGGATTGATTCTCTCCAGCGAAATTCCCAAATCACCGCCCCAATTAGCAGAATAAAACAAAGAATCGATAACAGAGCCGGTAAAATCTGTTAACAGTATTTTCTCTCCGGAATTGTTGAGCGACGGGCTTTTTTCCGGAACCACGAATGCGGCCGTTTGTACGACAGTTAAATTTGAATCCGCTGAAATCACACAAAAAGAACCCGGAAAAATGAACAGATCCCGGTTAATTATTTCATAATATTTATCCGCCGCAGGTTCATATAATTGCCACTCCCTCAGATTCACTTTCTCATGCCAACGATTATAAAGCTCGATCCATTCCGGTTGTCCTGCAAACGGTTGGTACATAATTTCATTCATGACTATACAGTTGGGGGGATAACCAACTTTCACTTCAACGCGCTTAAAATTATTCCGCTCATTCAGATCACCCGAAACCGACAACCTCACAGACAAAGTAAAGATGCCGGATTTCAACGGTGGTAGAGAAATGAGCTGCACTAAGGACTCTTCGGGTTGCAGCACAATTTCCTTTTGAAAAGCAGGCAACAGAAGCTCTTCATCCTGGGCGGTGGAATCGTTGTTATCATCAAAAAACAGCTCAAACCGAAGTCCATCAATTTCCGATCTGCCTTTATTTTTGAATAAAATATTCAGCTTCGCATCTGTATTGTAAGGCACCGGATTGGGAACAATTTCTACACCGGCAACTGCTAAATCCAAATTAAGCGGACTATTTGAGTTGATCTTCGCCGGCGTTCCGCCAACAGAATTGCTTAAACACCAATTTAAACTATCTATGCCGCTTTTTTCGTACCAAATTCGCTCCAGACTGTAACCGCGTTTTTTACCCCATCCCGGCTCATAGCTGACAGAATCAACCAGAGTTCCGGCGGGATCAAATAGTTGCAGGTCTAACCCGGAGTCGCGCAACTTCGGCAGTGCGGGAAAATAGTAGCTTTTATCATCGACGGCAGTATAAAAGAGTGAATCGCTGCTCAGTACCAGGAAAGAATCGGGTGAAAGCACAAAATCCTTTTTCGGCAGGTCGACCGCGTCATCAAATGAAAATTCCGTTCCCAACCGCCAGTCCGAAAGGTTAATCGCAAAGGATGAAGCATTGTAAATTTCAAGCCACTCCGCCTGATTATATTGAGTGTAGTACATAATTTCATTAATGACAATATCACCGGGAGCGGAGAAAACAATCAGGGGAAACAGCAAGTAATTATCATGCCTGTTTTGGTCATCCTGCCAGTCAAGCAGAAAGGAGAATCGCCGTTCTCCTAATATATTGGTGAGAAGCGGAATTTCTACGTCGATTGCACTTTTCTTTTGTAGTGTACCGGTGAAAACACGAGAGAAAAACAGCAGCGAATCCGGTGCAGGTACTCCGGGCACAGCATAACCGTTTAAGCGAAAATTCACAGCAGGATCGATCCCTTTGTTGACGATTTTCAGCGTAATAAACCAGGACTCGTTCCCTTTTGGCAAGTCTGCTGGAACCAGGCTGAGCGCCAAACCAATATCCTTCTCCCGCGGAGATATGCTGTTGCGAAATCCGGGAGAGCCGTTAAGCTGCAAACTTTCACCCCAGTTAACAGCCGAATTATCGCCGGACAGGTCAATTTTTTCATCCGAATGGCCAGGGGTGTTTCCGGGAGAATAGGTGTAACGGTCCGCTTCCCGGCCGGAGGCATCCAGTAAAATAACATTTGTTGCCACCGTGTTTGGCCAGCCTTTTTTACCGAATGAAGCGCCGTCGATGGTGAGCACCAGCGCGTTGTCGGGAATGAGCGAATCGTACAGCGTTGAATGAGTAAAGTAACCGGAATCCAGAATCAGGCCGAATTGACCGGGGGCAATTTTTGTCCCGCTACCGGTATCTGTTATGGAATCAAATCCTTCACCGTCGCCAATCTGCCAGCCTGAAAGATCGATGGAATCCGTCGCCGACAGATTGAATATTTCCACAAATTCATCATAATATTCCGATCCGATGGGATCGTACATAATTTCAGTTAAAACAATGGCCGAATTACCAACAGTCCCGCCGTTCTCAGGCCGGGCCGCTGAAAAAGACGTGGAACAGAAGGTAAACACAAGGATAAAAAATAAAGCGTTGAATTTATAAATCATCGAACACACACCCGCTCAGAGGACAGGATGTTTTATTATTTTGATTTTTTACCTAAATTGAGCGATTCTATACTTAAGACAACCACCCAAAGAGTGAAATGTCATTCAGTAAGAATCTTGTTAATTTATTGCTAATATTCAAAAAGATTCCTCCTGAATGACATGAGAAGCGCTCAATTTAGGTTTTAAATAATATCTTCAGAGTAACATTTTAGTTAGTGTCTGTCCGAAAATACCCACAATATTGTCATTCCGGCCTGTCTGCACAGGCAGGCAATCTTTAAGCCGCCTGCCTGTTGCAGACAGGGAATCTACTTAAGAGCAGCATCGGATTCCCGCCAAAAGGATGCGGGAATGACAAATTCGGACAGACACTAATTAGTAACCAATTATAGGATGTACAAAAAATTATAATAAAAACCATCGGAACGAAGTCGAAAAAACTGAAAAAAAACGCTACAACATTCCCTTACGCCGGCGAATGAACCATTCGATGCTGAGCAGAAGCAGAAAAAGACAAAGGATCAGCCATTTGTTCCATAGATTGATTTCGCTAATCTGCACTTTTTCCCTTATTTTATCCGGCAGTTCATTTTGCAAGTCGTTAATATTATCCGGAGTAAAATATTTTCCACCGCTCAGCCTGGCGATTTTTCGCAAAAGTCTTTCGTTCATACGAGTCTGCTGAAATTCGATTTCATATTCGCCCACAGAAAATTTGCCGGAATCGGCGCCAAAGAAGGTATCCCCTCTTTTTGCCTCTCCGCGAAAATGATAATCGCCGCCCTGGAAAACACGAAATTGCGTTAGATATTTTCCGTTCCCGATGGCCTCCAAAGAGAACTCCTGTTTTTCTTTACCGTGGATTACCTGCAACTTCACTTCGGCTTCTTCCACGGGACGGTAATCTTCGGTGTAAACCTGCGCCTGCACATACACCTGGTTGCCACTGCGATAGACCAACTTATCCGTAGAAAAGCGAACCTGCCTGGAGATTTCACGTGTGATTAACCAACGAACAGCCCGCTTTAAAAATGTGAGATACAGGTTGTTATCTTTGCCTACGCCCCACATCATAAAATCCCACCGCCAAAAACCCTGACCCAAAAAGGCCAGGCTTTTTTGTTCATCTAATTGGCGGGATATTAAAATCGGTTTTTTATATCTGTCTGATACCGGCAATTTGGAAAGTGCAGGTTGAATTTGCAACAACACATCGCTATCGGCGAACGGCTGATAATTTGTTATAAATGTGAAAATTGGGGGCAAATCATTCCAATTTTTACGGTTTTGCAACCGGTCGTCAGACAGCATGACGATAGGAGATTCTTCGCCGGGCAATGTGGGGTCAACAACCACTTCACGGGGATTCCCTGATCGTATTTTCATGGAAAAGGGTAAAATTTTTGCATAAGGCCGCAGGAGAGAAAGATTCGAATTCCCCCCTTGTATGTAGAATAGCGGTTTTTTTTGTACCATCAGTTTTTCATGTAAAAAATTAGTTAGCGGTGGAGGTACCGGCCATTTTGGAAAACTTAAAAAAATGAACAGATGAAAATCATGTTGCAGGAGTGCCGATAATTTTTCTTTTTCGTAACTTCCCCCGCCCTTTTTCTGCACGTAAGTTATCAAGTCCACATTTTCATCCGCAAGCAGGGCGCGCTTCATAAATTTATAATCGAAACTTGGTTCTCCGGCGAGCAGGAGAATTTTCATCTTGCTCTCCAGCACTTTTACAACAAAATTCCGCTTGTTGTTTTTTTCGGTAAATTCTCCCTGTTGAACCGGTACCTGTACCTGAAATTTCTGAAACCCCGGTTTTTCGGCTTCATAGTAAAAACGAACATGAATATTCTGATCTGCCGCAGTCAGTTTAACGATCTGCCGATCCACTACTTTTTTCCCCTGTTTCAGGAAAACCTGAACTTTCTTGCCGACAAAACCATTTTGACTGATGGTAACATCGACAGGTACCCTGTTTTTTGCATATACCACATCGTTGGTAATCACCTGGGAAACCATCACATCTTTTTTTGCTGCCGGGTCTCCTACACCGACCGTGTGCACCGGCACACCGTAACGCTGGGCTAAAAATTCCGGATTTTCGCCCATATTGTAAATACCATCACTGATTAAAACGGCTGTTGTATAGAACCCCTTCAACAGACGACTCTTGCCTTTTTCCAAAGCAAGGGCAATATCGGTTCCATCACCATTGTAATTCAATCGATCCGCCCGGTCAAGCGTGAATGTGGTATCCAGATTGTTGGAAAAGGGAAAAAAATGCAGCGAATATTGGCCCTGCAAATTTTGCCATACCGGTTCGGCCAAAATTTTATTAACAACATCTGAGCGTTGAACATTGCCATCGCGAATTTGCATGCTGCGGGAATCATCGATGAAGACGGCGATGTCAGGTTTTTGGCGCAATGTGTGCCGTATATGCAGGATGGGATGAAAAAGCATGATCAAAACAAGGATCAAAGCAAGAGAACGCAGAACAAATAAAAAAGAGCGGACAAAGCGATTGGCAGGCGGCGTAGTTTGTTTGTAAATGAAATAGCTAAAAAGGGTGGATAGAAGTACGGCAGCAAGAAGCAGCCAAACCGGGCCCTCCAGCGAAACCGAGAAATTGAGCCAGGCTAAAATCAGATTTGCTATCATCATCAGTCAATCGCTTTTAAATTTAAATTGGGAATTGCATCCAGATCAAAAGAAGAACATTCCCCGTTCTGCAGATGAAAAAGCCCCGCTTTACCAATCATGGCCGCATTGTCCGTGCAAAAGTTCGGCGACGGAAAATAGATGGAATACCCTTCTTCGCCGGCCCGGACAGAAAATTGGTGCCGTATAAATTCATTTCTTGCCACACCGCCGGCAAGAGTTACCTGTTCGAGTTGATATTTTTTTGCCAGACTGCTGGTTTTATCGATTAAAACATCAGCCACCGCCATTTGAAAACCGGCGCAAATATCATAGATATGCTGCCGGACAAATTGTTCGGGTTTGGATTCGATATAATTCAAAACGGCTGTTTTTAATCCGCTAAAACTGAAATTAAAATTATCTTTTTTATTGAGCGCCCGGGGAAAACGGACAAAGTTCACATCGCCTTTTACAGCATATTCGTCAATGACCGGGCCGCCCGGATAAGCCAAGGTGAGCATCTTTGCCACTTTATCGAATGCTTCGCCGGCAGCATCATCGATTGTCTGACCGAGAATCCGGTATTTCCCCCAATTTTCAACCAGGATCAGCATTGTGTGACCGCCCGAAATTAGCAGCGTAATCATCGGTGGCTCCAGTTGCGGATGATCCAGGCGGTTGGCAAAAATGTGTCCCTCAAGATGATTCACACCCAGCAACGGGATTCTATTGGCAAACGCCAGCGCCTTGGCTACATTTACACCAACCAACAGGGCGCCGACAAGGCCGGGACCATAGGTTACGGCAATACCATCCAACTGTTGCCGGCGGATTTTAGCTTTGTGCAACGCTTCATCGATTGTGGGAATAATAGTTTGCAGGTGCGCCCTGGAAGCTAATTCCGGCACTACACCGCCATAGGATTGATGGATGGCAAGTTGCGAATAAACCACATCGCTTAAAAGTTTATTCTCATCGAGGACAGCAGCTGCCGTCTCATCACAAGATGTTTCTATGGCAAGAATGTTCATAATTAATTCGATTCAACTCGAATTTGAAAATGGGAAGGATATACGTCCGAATAAGAAATATTGTCCGGAATTTTAATCATTGCCGGTAATGCGTTTTGCAGCGCCTGATTGTAGCGTTGATAATCGATATAGACCAGCACATCTTCCCGGGTGATCCCGCTGAGTACATCCACACCGCCGGTTATTTTCAGAGAGATAGTAGACGGAATCACGGATACTTTTACATTTTTGGGCACGTTGATAATTTGCACCGGAATGTCCTGCATCAATCGCTCTCCCAACTGTTGAATGTTTACGGAATATTGCACCATCCGGACGCTGCACACAACCTGTCCGGAAAACGGATCTAAAATTTTTACCGTCCCGGCAATATCCTGTGCGGCATCGAGAAAGGAAAGCGTATCAGTCCGAACCGATTTGATTTGTTTAATTTTGCTTGCCGGCCCGGAGATAGTTAACTCCGCAGGGACGAGCGACAGTTTTCCCACCAGGGTAAAACCGGGTCCCGGTTTGATATAAATACGCGGGACAACCGGAACTTTCCGGTAGCGTAACTGTTCCAACGAAAAATGTAACGTATCTTTTTCAACAAAACTCCTGGGGACAATATTTACAATAGGAGGGGAAATTTTTATATTATTCAGTTGCAGATGAGCGACGAACTCATTCCTGGAAGTTTGTTGAAAATCGACCAAAATAGTGATGCCGGTATTTCGCAGGGCAATTAAATTTTTACCGGTTCCTTCGAACAGAACCGGAATGGATTTAGTAAAATGATTCGTAACAACATATTCAGGATTGGTATTTGAGGAAACAACATCAACCGGAAAAGTTTCTTCATAGGTCATGTCTGTTTTGACATGCAGCCAAATGAATATCGCAATTAAGACGAGGAGAAAATGAATTTTATGTTTTCTAAAAAATCTTTGAAACCACATGATTGGGATAGTCTGCTTTAAAAAAAAGGGTAGAAGTTTAATCCTTTACCCTTTTCATTTCATAATTCACGATTCAACATTATTTGCCGGAAGATGCAATTTTTTTGCCGAGACTAACTTCACCATTATCGATACGGATATTGAAACCGCAATCCGGGTTGCTACAAACCCAGGCTTTATAATGAATCGATGAGCCTTCTCTGCCGTAATCGGAAAGAGGCAGCAATACTCCGGTTGAACATTTGAGGCATTCCGGCCAATTCATTTGTTCCATGCTTTCCTCCACACGTTATCCCGAATGAGTAATCAAATGAGTAAATAACTACAGAATTTATTAGGCAAAAAAAATCAATTGGAAAATGAGTTATTTTTTTACAACCCACACTTTTACATTGGCGGTTACTTCAGAGTGTAAACGAATTGGCACAGTATAAATTCCCAACGCCTTGATCGGCTCTTCCAGATAGATTTTTCGCTTATCGATTTCCATTCCTTTCTCCTCTAAGGAGGTCGCAATATCCTGGGTGGTGACAGAGCCAAACAGTTTGTCCTCTTCTCCTACAACAACAGCGATGGTGCAGGACACCTTTTCCAATTCACCGGCAAGATGCTCCGCTTTTTTAATTTCTTTATTTTTCTGATAAGAAATCCGCTTATTTTCTTCTTCATATTTTTTCATATTTCCGGGTGTAGCTTCATAGGCAATTTGCCGGGGAAGTAAAAAATTCCGGGCATAACCCGCTTTTACATTTACAATTTCACCGGCGGCGCCCAGTGTATCAAAATCCTGTTTCAAAATGACTTTCATAGACGGAACTCTCCTCAAAATCCAAACAATTAAAATTCTGTTTTAGCTCATTTTATCCGCAATATAGGGAATCAGGGCTAATTGACGTGCCCTCTTAATCGCCTGGCTCAACTGACGTTGATGGCTGGCGCACGTACCGGAAATCCGCCGGGGAATAATTTTCCCGGATTCGTTGGTAAATCGAATCAATTTCTTCTCATCTTTATAATCGACATAGATCACGCCATTTTCACAAAAACGGCATATTCGTTTCTTCTTCGTGCGAATCAAAGATATTCTCCTTTGTCTTTTTATTCTATTTCAGGTTGACTCTCTCACAACTTTTTGTAACTTTATTGGTACCTATTCAGGTATGCTCCATGAATTAGCTGTAATCACGCTCAGACTCCGCTCAGCATAGCTCTTTAAGCCGGCCTGAACCCTGTTTATCCTGAGCTTGTCGAAAGGGGCTCAGGATAAACCCGATCGAAGGCTTCCTGCACATCGAACAATAAGCAGACCTGAGTAGTTACCCTTACCGGCAATCTATTATGGCTGCTCCTTCATACCGACAGAGCAACCTTTTTTAATCCATCGTCAGCGTATAATCATCCGTTCCTGTTTCACTCCGGTCATCGACGGAGAAATCAGGCTGAATATTTTTGTCCAAAAATTGAATCCGGTGGGCTTTAATTTCCACCACATTTCTGAACACACCGTCAGAGGAGCGCAGACTCCTGCTTTGCAATTCTCCCTCCACCATAACAGTGCTGCCTTTCCGTAAAAATTCAGCACAACTTTCCGCCAGTTTATACCAGGCAACAACACCGACGTAGCAGACATCTTCACGCCATTGTCCCGTGTTATCTCTGAATCTTCGATTGGAAGCTATATAAAAATTAGCTACGGGTGTACCATTACTTGTTTCTCGCCGCACCGGGTCTTTTGTTAAATTACCAGCAACCATCACAATATTGATATCAGGCATTTTATAATCGGCCATAATATACCCCGTTTAATCAATCGGAAATAATCGTATTATTCTTTGTCATTTTCATTGGCAACTGCTTCTTCGGAAGCTACAGGTTCCGGTTCGGTTTCCGGCGGCGGCACTACCTTCACATCTTTCACTGTCTCTTCCGATTTCAGAGAATGCTTTTTTTCTTTTTCCATCTGCTTAATTGCCACCGGGGATAAACGAATGGTCAGAAAACGTAACACAGATTCATTTAATTTAAAATCCCTTTCTATCACGTTAACCATATCTCCTGTTGCATTGAAAAGCAGATAGACATAAAACCCATATTGCCGACGATTAATCTCATAAGCCAGTCTGCGTTTTCCCAATATATCCTTTTTTACGATCTCACCCTGAGCTTCCGATATTTGTGTTTCCACTTTTTGGATGACCCCGTCGATCTTTTTCTGCTCGAGCTGAGGGTCCAAAATAAAGGTAAGTTCATATAATTTTGATTCCATCAAACCTCCTAAATCACTCACTTTCAAAATTGTAATCTTGATTAAAATTTGCCATCGTCCGTTCGATACCTGCAGTGATCCATGAACGAATTGCATTCACTGAAACCGGTATTAATTTTTCAATAATTGCCCGTTCCGATTTACGGAAATTTGCGAGAACATATTTTACTGAATCTGTAACCGGGTATTCCCGCCCAATTCCGAATCGCATTCGGGGAAATTCTTTGGTGCCTGTCTGATCGATTATGGATTGGATGCCATTGTGATTGCCTGAACTTCCGGCAGCCCGAATTCGCAGCGTTCCCAGCGGCAGTTGATAATCATCGTAGACGACCAGCAAATTGCTCGGATCAATTTCATATTCATGAAGCAACGCAACCACTGCATGCCCACTCAAATTCATATAAGTCAGCGGCTTGGCTACCAAAACCTGCGCTTCCTCCGATGACCACTGCAATACCTGTGAATTCCCAGGTCCAAATCGAAATTTCAAATCAAAAAACGATGAAATATAATCACAAACCATAAATCCAACATTATGGCGCGTGCTTTTATATTTCTTGCCCGGATTGCCAAGTCCTACTACCAAATAACCCGGTTTCAATTACTATTCCTCTTGCTTCTCTTCCTCTTCCTTAGCCGTAATCAGCTCAGGTTCAGCAGCGGCTTCCTCGCCTTCTTCAGCTTCAATTTCTTCAGCCTGAACCTTAGGTGGAAAGACTCGGGCGATAACCGTATTTTCATCTGTGATCAAAACCATGTTTTCCAATGGAACATCTTTGGCCGGGAAATTATCATTCATACCCAAATGGGATATATCTACGTCGATACCGGTAACCATATCTTTTGGTAAACATTCAACTTCCAGTTCCCGGATCAAATGTTCCAGAATTCCACCCTGGTCTTTTACACCCTGCGCTGTTCCAATCAAATTGATGGGAACTTTGATCACGATTTTTTCAGTCGCTTTCACACCCATCAGATCTACGTGAATCACTTCATCGGAAATCGGATCAAACTGTATCTCTTTTATGATGCTCTGTTTATTTCTGCCTCTGCCAAAATCAAGGTTAAACAGGTTCACATTGTTTGAAAGCATCATTGCAAAAATATGCGCATCGAGAGAAATGGAAACCGGCTTATGTCCATGCATATAATACACGGCGGGAACTTTACCTTCCTTCCGCAGTCCCTTCAAATACGATTTTGATTTGATTTCGCGTTCGGTTACGCTAAGCACATCTTTTGCCATTAAAAACTCCCTTTTTATTTTTCAATATCAAAAAGAATACTGATTGATTTTTCATTATGAATACGATCGATCGCCTGTGCAAATAGAGACGATACCGACAATATTATTAATTTTGCTATTTTCTTTTTATCCGGAATATCGAGGGAATCGGTAACTGTGATTTCTTTGATCTGTGAATTCATAATTTTATCCGTTGCTTCACCCGACAGGAGTGCGTGAGTACAAGCCACATAAATATCTTTCGCGCCCTTATTTTTTACTGCTCTCGCGGCAGATGTCAGTGTCTCTGCCGTATCGACCAAATCATCCACAAACAGAATATTTTTCCCTTCCACTTCTCCGATGACATTCATCACTTCAACTTTATTGGGTTTTGGTCTGCGTTTATCGATTACCGCCAAACCGGTCTTCAGGCGTTTAGCATAGGCCCGGGCAATTTTTAGGCTGCCAATATCCGGAGACGCTACTACCAGATTGGAGATCGCCTTATGGCGATAATATTCGGAAAAGACATACGACCCGTATAAATGATCCAACGGAATATCAAAGAACCCCTGAATTTGCGATGCATGGAGATCCATGGTAACAACCCGGTCTACACCGGCGCTGGTTAAAAGGTTTGCGATAAGCTTAGAGGTAAGAGCAACACGAGGCTGATCTTTACGATCCTGCCGGGCATAACCAAAATAGGGAATCACCGCGGTAATCCGGCGCGCAGATGCCCGCGATGCAGCATCTATCATAATCAACAATTCAAGAATATTTTCCGCCGGCGGATTGGTTGTCTGGACAATAAAAACGTCCGAACCGCGGATATTCTCATTGAACTTTACCCAAATTTCCTGATCACTGAAACGCCGGATCGCAAGGGAACCTAACTCAACTCCTAAATCGGCCGCTATCTTGGAGGCTAACCCGGAATTTGAAGAACCGGAAAATACTTTTAATTGCGAATTCAATTCCACAAAACTCTTTTTTTATCCAACCCTGGGCAATAATAATCTTAATCTGTAACATAAACTCAATTTATAAATAACAAACACCCACAACTCAATCATTGTGGGCATTTTGAAGTTACAACGAAAGTCCTAACATCATTTTTAAATTGTCTCTCTGCCGTTCTCGCCTCGTTTTTGCTGTTAAACAGACCGTAAATTGCCGATCCTGTGCCCGATAAACTGGCAAACACCGCCCCACAGTCGTACAATTTTCTCTTCATTTTTTTTAATTCAGGATATGAAAAAAAAACAAGCTGTTCAAAATCATTTTCAAAAACTTTATAAAAAACATCAACTTGAATATCTTGCCAAATTTGACCTTTCAATATAATATTTTTTTCCTCATTTGTCAAGCCCATTTTCAAATTGGAATATGCCCAAGAAGTTGAAATTAAGAAGTTTGGACAAAGCAGTAAAATCCAAAAATCCCAACCGACATTAAAATATTGCAATTTTTCTCCCATACCTGTACCAAGCGCTGCACCGTGTTGTAAAAAGAAGGGGACATCGGCGCCCAATTTCACGGCCATATTAAATATTTTTTTCTCACCAAGCGGATAGCCAAGCAGTTCATTCAGGGATATTAAAACGGCTGCGGCATCGCTGCTGCCACCTCCCAAACCAGCGCCAACCGGGATCTTTTTCTGCAGTACTATTTCACAACCGGGAAAATTTTTAACCGCCCGGGATACCATTGCGGCAGCCTGGTAACACAGATTGGATTCATCGGAAGGAATGGTTGAATTTTCTACTTTCAGGGAGATATGCCGATCTGTTGTCAGGCGAATTCGCAAGAGATCCCAAACATCGATTGATAAAAAAACCGTTTCAATGTTGTGGTAGCCATCGGCGCGTTTGTTTAAAACGCGTAAACTCAGGTTAATTTTTGCCGGTGCTTTAATATCTATTATTTTCTCCTTTATGCCGGTTATACTCATATCTTTTATGCTTCTCTGAGAAAAGATCGAAAATACGAATGCCCTGATACTTTATCTGTTGAAATTTTTGGTTTCGTTGTGTGTATGGTTAGTCATGTTTCTACTAAGTTTATCTTGAGTTTATCGAAGGGCTCAGTATGGTTCTTAAAGTTAGTCTGAGCAGAATCGAAAGTTCACTATATAAAAACAATTAGCCTGCCTTAATAGTAACCAAGACCCACTTGTTATACGCATCTTAATGAATACAAGAAACCTTTAAAAAATTGAAATTCCCTGAAAGTTACTTTTAAAAAACCAAAACCTTATCAGATACCCATTTCTTTTTTTGTTCGTTTGGAAGTCGATTCAGCCAATCGATCAACAACACTAATTGGGCTTATTGTAAACATAAAAAACTGAAACCTTAGATTCAAGCTATTTTCAACTTTCACGGAATAATGAGGCCGCGCTCCACCCCAATATTGTATTGCATTTAGACAAAATATTATTTAGATTTTGAACGCGTCGGAGGCTAAAAGTTTACGGGATTGCAAAGCGTTTGCACAGCATAAAAAAATAAATGTGAATGAAAAATACAGAATCGTTGACAGAGAGAGATCGAACAGAAAAGAAGCTCACATTTTTTATGTCCGATGCTCATGTCGGTTCCTGGGATGAAGCAGCCGAAAAAGTAAAAGAGGAAAAGCTGAGGCTGTTTTTTAATTATTTAACTACCATTTCTCCCCCGCCTGCGTTGTATATTTTAGGCGATCTATTTGATTTTTGGTTTGAATATCGCCATGCAATTCCGCTGCTTTACCAAAAACTGGTAACCCGTCTGGTGAATTTGGTTGAGTATGGTATCTCCATTCGTTATATTACCGGCAATCACGATTTTTGGATCCGTGATTTTTTTCAAAAATATTTGGATATTGAAGTATACCACGGCGAATATGAAACGCAAATTGACGGCAAATCTTTCTATCTTTTCCATGGTGACGGCATCTTAAGCGAGGATAAAGGATACCGTATTTTAAAACAAATCATCCAGCATCCTTTGGTCGTCAAAGCCTATCGATGGATCCACCCGGATATCGGAATCCCTATTGCCCGCTGGTCATCCGCGATGAGCCGGAATCAATACGGCAAAAACCCGGAGATAGAAAAACAGGATGATGAAAAATATTTATCTTACGCCGGTCAGATTTTTAAGGATCAATATGATTTTATTTTGATGGGACATACGCACCGGCCGGTGATTGTCACCAATAGTGTAAAAACGTACATCAACCTCGGCGATTGGATCCGCAATTTTACGTATGCGGTTTTTGACGGTAGTGAGATCAAACTGTACCGCTGGCTTGCTGCCGAAGTAAACAACCCCCCGCATCTCTTAAAAAAGATTGAACCGGAAATCCGGAATTTTTGAGTGAAACATTTTTCAAACAGAAAGGTAGAAAAACAAGTAATCTCAGTAAATTAAAATTGGATTTGCAACGATGCGGCGCTTTGTTTTTCCCGGAAAAATTTCACGACCAAATACAAACCGGCTTGCATGAGATTTTTTATTTCGCTATGTGAGATTCTCAATGGCACCACCGAGAATTATTTAAATACTCAAGTAACTACTCAGGTATGCACCATGAATTAACTGTAATCACGCTTCGACTCCGCTCGGCATGGCTATTTAAGCCGGCCTGAACCCTTCGATAAGTTTATCCTGAGCTCGTCGAAGGGCTCAGGATAAACCCGGTCGAAGGCTTCCTGCACATCAAACAATAATCATACTTGAGTAGTTACAAACTAAATTAACAAAAGACTGTTGGAAATATGAGAAGAAAATTGCGCGATTCGATAAAAAATGAAAAGAAATCATTCACCCTGCTTCAGAAAAGCCGGCACTGGTTGTGGATTGCAGCGGGAGTTATTTTCATCTTGTTTGTTGCATCTATGTTTTGGATTACCCGGGACTTACCTTCCCTCACCGAACTCGAACATTTTGAACCAAGACTGGTAACCAAAGTTTTTTCAGCAGACAGCGTTGTCATTAAAGAATTTTTCACCAAACGTCGCGATTATGTTCTTTTAAAAGACATTCCCAAAACCATGCAGCGCGCCATTATCGATATCGAGGATCGAAAATTTTACAGCCACTGGGGGATCGATCTGAAACGTTTCACAAAAGCGGCTATTTTGTTGGTTACCCATTTCGGCGTCCAGGAAGGAGCCAGCACCCTAACACAACAGTTGGCCACCGACCTGTATTATAATAAACGGGATAAATATTCCCGCAAAATCAAGGAAATTTTTACGGCAATCCAGATTGAACGCACTTATTCCAAACCGGAAATTTTGGAGATGTATCTGAACCACATCTATTTCGGACATGGAAATTGGGGGCTGAAAGCGGCCACCGAATATTTTTTCAACAAAAAAGTTCGTGATTTAAACTTAGAGGAATGTGCCCTGTTGGCCGGCGTTATCAACCTGCCGGAATATTATTCACCGGTAAAACACCCGGAGCGGGCAAAAAGGCGTAGAAATCTGGTGCTGTATGTGATGTGGAAAAACGGAGATATTTCGGAAGAAACATACCGGCAAACGAGCGAGAAGAAGATTGTATTGGGTGGCGGAAAGAGGATTGGTCAAACGGATATTGCCCCCTACTTCACTGAATATATCCGGCAAAAACTGGATAAAATTATCGGTGCCGGTCTCTATTCCGGCGGTTACAGTATTTACACAACGCTGGATTCCCGCGCCCAGGCAATCGCCGAAAAAGCGGTTCATGAAAAACTGGACAAATTGCAAAAAAACATGCAGAACCGGTTAAAAAATAAAGCGAAATTTAAAAAATTCCTGGACAAATTTGTTCCGGACCCTATGGAACAGGAAATCTACTTCACCAATCGGGCTAAAAAAGATTCTCTGATCGACACAAAAGCTGCCGTTCAGGCGGCGCTCATTTCCGTTGATCCCCGAAACGGCCACATTCTGGCCATGGTCGGCGGCCGTGATTTTAACGAATCAAAATGGAACCGGGCAGTGCAAATGAAGCGGCAGCCCGGATCATCCTTTAAGCCGTTCATTTACACTGCCGTTATCGACAACGGTTATTCTCCTACTTTCGAGATACTCAATCAACCGGTAGTTTTATTTCTTCCGGGCGGAAAACGCTGGATCCCCCGTAATTTTGACCGGGACCAGAGCGGCCCGATGATGTTGCGGGATGCATTAAAAAAATCTAAAAATCTGGTCTCTGTACGAATATTGCAGAAAATTGTAAAACCGAGTGTGGTTGTGAAATACGCACACCGCATGGGCATTTCTACCAACCTCCGCGCTGTCGATGCACTGGCGCTGGGAACTTCGGAGGTAATTCCGATGGAAATAACTTCTGCCTATGGTGTCTTTGCGAATAAGGGGATTCATGTAAAACCGATGTCAATCACCAAGGTGGTTAACCGGCGCGGAGAAGTGGTTTACCGGGAAATTCCGGAAAGCGAAGAGGCTCTATCTGAGGAAACGGCTTACATCATGTGCCACATGCTGCAAACCGTTGTCAACGAGGGCACCGGGGTTACGGCGAGAACGGTCTACGATTTCAGAAGACCGGCGGGCGGGAAGACAGGTACTACGGATGATTATACCGATGCCTGGTTTGTGGGATTTACACCGCAAATTGCCACAGGGGTCTGGGTTGGCCTGGACAACCCCAGTCTGTCGATCGGCCCAAACCAAACCGGCGCTGCTGCCGCTCTGCCAATCTGGGCAAAATTTATGAAAGCTACACACGACACTCTGAATCTTCCTATCGCAGATTTTATAATGCCCGACGGGGTAGTTAAACTAAAAATCTGCCGGGAGAGCAAACAGATTGCCACAGAATATTGCCCCGAAGTGATCGAAGAAGTTTTCCGCGCCGATTTGGCGCCAACCAAAGAATGTGAAATTCACTCCGGGCGAATCGGCAGAGAGCGGGAAAGAAAGAAGAAACGTATTATTTTTTGAACAGCACATAAAGGCAGGAATAGAAGTACATTCTCACAAGTAAAAAAAGGTTACCGGTCAAAAGGCGGATAGTTGAAACAGTAACTAGCCCCATTCAAACAAGCTTAAAAAAGAAACCATATACTACTTAGATATTATCAATTCCCCTTCCGGACTGATTTCACCGAATATCAGTTGATACGGTTCCGGCTTTTTATCCCCTATTCGTACTGCCTCCTGCACAGCCGCAACAACCTGGGACAAATCAGGCTGATTGGAAAATAGTTCGGCCACAGGCTCGCCTGCCCGGACAAAATCACCAATTTTCACTTTCAGCAGGATTCCCGCATCAGGGTCAACTATATCTTCGGCATTTTTTCTGCCGGCGCCGGCCAGCATGGCTGCAATCCCAATTTGCCGGGCATCCAATTCAGCCACAAAACCGGTTCGTTCTGCCTTGACAACTACAGGCTTTACCAAAGCATACCGGGACAATTTTTCCAAAACACGAGTATCGCCGCCCATCATTTTTACATAATGTAAAAATTGTTCCATCGCCGTCCCGCTGTCGATTGCATCCTGTAATTTTGCTTGCATATCGGTTTCCGGCCAGCCGATTCCGGCAATTTGCAATGCATCGGTCGCTAAAGCAAATACTTCCGTCATCGTATCCTGCGGGCCGTTGCCGGTGAGACAATCTACCGCCTCGACAACTTCAACCCAGTTACCACACGCCATTCCCACAGGTTGATCCATGTTGGTCAACAGCGCCCGCACGTTTACGTCAAAATCCTTACCAACTGTAATCAAATTACCGGCCAGTTGAAGGGCGTCATTTTTATCGGGGAAAAAGGCGCCTTTGCCGGTTTTCACATCCAGAACCAGACCGTCCAGGTCTTCGGCCAACTTTTTACTCATGATACTTGCCACCACCAGAGGCAAAGATTCGATGGTTGCGGTTGCATCGCGCAGAGCATAAATTTTCCGGTCGGCAGGCACCAACTCCTCCGTCTGTCCGGCAATTACAAAGCCTGCGGATAGCAATATCTCCCTGAATTTATGCAGCGAAATTCGTGTATTCAAACCCGGAATAGCTTCCAATTTATCCAGCGTTCCGCCGGAATGAGCCAGACCGCGGCCGGAGATCATGGGAACATAAATTCCCAGGGAAGCCAAGACAGGCGCTAAAATAAGAGATATTTTGTCCCCCACGCCACCGGTGCTGTGCTTATCCAGCTTGAAACCGTCCACGTCATCCAATTTAAGAACAGAGCCGGAATTCTTCATGGACTCAACTAAAGCCACCATTTCCTGCCGGTTCATTCCCTTAAAAAAAACGGCCATGAGAAAAGCGCTCATCTGGTAATCCGGAATTTTCCCCGCAACATATTGCCGGACGAAAAAACCGATTTCATCACCGGAAAGGGGTAAACCGTTTCTTTTTTTTCTAATTATCTCAGCCGGGAAATAGTTCATAAATCAAGACTTGCAGGAAGGTATGATTAGTTTCTTAACTTCGGCAAACAGTTCGCTGGATTCGGCTTCGGCCTGTTCCCTGGTGGGGGCTTCGGCAAAAACCCGGATGATTGGTTCCGTATTCGATTTCCGCAATTGAAGCCAGGACTTTTCCCGGTTTATTTTAACCCCGTCGATAAGGTCTAATTGTTCATATTCGTGATTTTCTTTGATCCCGGCCAATATTTCATCGGGATTGGACCGGCCAATTTTGATTTTCTTTTTTACGATCACATATTGCGGCAAACCGGCACGCAGTTCGGAAATGGGTTTGCCGAATTCCAACAGATGCTGCAGTGTCAGCGCCACGGCTACCGGTGCATCCCGCCCCAGGTGCACATCCGGCAGAATAACACCGCCATTTCCCTCACCGCCGATCACCGCATGTTCCTCTCTGATCCTTTTTGCCACATGCACCTCTCCAACCTTCGTGCGAATCACTTTTTCACCGAACGAATGAACAATGTCATCTATGGCACGGGTGGTAGAGGCATTTACAACAACCGTTCCCGGTTTCTTTGCCAGAAAAAATTTAACCGCCAGCGCCAGTGTGTATTCCTCGACTAACGGCTCTCCTTTTTCCGACAGAATCGCCAGTCTGTCGGAATCCGGGTCCACGGCAAAGGCAACATCTACGGAATTTGATTTCACTACATTTATCAGACCGGTCAGATTTTCGGGCACCGGTTCCGGTGTGTGCGGAAACATTCCGTTTGGCACCGTGTTCAATTCCACCACTTCACAACCCAAATCACGCAGAAATTCCGGTAAAAAGACAGCGCCGGCTCCATTTACACAATCCAGCGCCACACGAAACCGGCGTTTCCGCAAGGCAGGTACATCCACATAAGGCAGGTTAAAAATTGCTTCCTTATGATCTCTGATGGCGTACGGATATTCTTCACACCGGCCTATTTTATCCCAGGTTACATATTCCGGCCCGGTTGAATCAGCTCCTGCCACAATGGCGGCGCTGCTTTCTTCATCTAAAAACAAACCATCGGGATCAATCAATTTTAGCGCATTCCATTCTATCGGATTGTGACTTGCAGTAATGGCGATACCCCCATCGGCATGGAGGTTTTCCACAGCCAATTGAACGGTTGGCGTGGGACAGATGCCGATAATGGAAACATCGCAACCGATAGCATTGAGGGTACCGATCACCAGATGTTCCACCATGCTGCCGGTAACCCGGCTATCCCGGCCGACGACAATTTTTTTACCCATTATTTTTCCAAACGCGGCAACATATTTCTGAATAACCGGCGGCGTAAAAGTATCCCCAACCACACCGCGAATGCCGGAAACACTAACCATCAAACGAGACATATTGATTCCTTTCTTCTGTTACTGCCATTCATTTTCATTACGCAAAATTCCCAGGCCTTTCATCTTCCGGTGCAGCGTGGTACGGTCAAAACCAATTTGCTTTGCCGTTTGAACAATGTTCCAATTATTTTCCTGCAACGCTCTGAGTACAAATTTCTTTTCAAATTTTTCCTTGGCATGTTTGTACAATTTGCTTTGTATACTAATTTCATCCATGGAAAAACTGTACAATTGATCTTTCACATCGTTTTCATGTATGATTGCAGCTTGCGTCATTATAACGAGTCTTTCTATAAAATTCCGCACTTCCCTGATATTTCCCGGCCAATCATAATTCATCAGCACTTCCATTGCATCCCGGGTTAATTCTTTGGTGATCAGATTATATTCAGTACAAAATAACAGCAAAAAATGATCGACCAAAACAGGAATATCCTCCCGTCTTTCCCGTAAAGGAGGCAGATGTATTTTAATCACATTCAAACGATAATAGAGATCCTTGCGAAACGCTCCCTGTTGTATTTTTTGTAATAAATCTTTGTTGGTTGCCGTAATTAAACGGGTATCGACCTTTTCAATTTTTTCAGAGCCAACCCGTTGGATTTCTCCTTCTTCTAAAGCACGTAGTACTTTTGCCTGCATTCTATAACTCATATCGCCAATTTCATCTAAAAACAGAGTTGCATTATGAGCTCTTTGAAATACACCTTCTTTATTTTCCATAGCTCCGGTAAACGAACCTCTTGTGTGTCCGAACAACTCGCTTTCCATCAATTCTTCCTGTACGGCGGCACAATTTATTTTAATGAGCGGTTTTGTACTTCTACTGCTGAAGTGATGAAGTGCATGAGCTACCAATTCTTTTCCGGTGCCGCTTTCCCCGGTAATCAAAACCCGGCCATTTGTCGGAGCAACCGAATCGATCATTTCAAAAACCGTTTTCATCACTTCACTTTTCCCCAACATTTGGTAGCGGTTGCTGCCCGATTTCTGCAAAGCATCCAATTGATGCGCCAGGGCGCTTTTATCCAACGCATTTTTAAGCGTTATGAATACCCGGTTGGCGTCCAAAGGTTTTTCCAGAAAATCGAACGCACCCATCTTGGTCGCTTCCACCGCCATCTTTACCGTCGCCTGACCGGAAATCATAATCACCGGGAGGCGAGGTTTTTCGACCATAATCTCCTTCAGAATTTCCAACCCATTTTTACGCGGTAGAATCAGATCCAGCAAGATAACATCCACGTTATTCTTTTTGAGAAGCTTGAAGGTTTCAACACCGTCCCCGGCACACAAAACATGGAAATTCTTTAATTCCAAAATATCCCGCAGAATATTACGGAGTTTCGGATCATCATCTGTAACTAAAATAGTTGGTTTGACGTTTTCTGTCATCTTCGTATTAATTCTCCTGTCGGGAATAAGGGTTCAGGAATAATCACTCCGCTAACATTTTTTTTGCCTGAATTGAGCGATTCTCTTGTTTTTGAGCTTGTTTTTGTTACTAAACGGATTTTCACTTTTAATGTAAATCCGGTTGGCGATTCAGCGAATCGCCCTATAATCGCTCAATTCAGGTTTTGATTAAACCGGGAACATTTCCCCAAAAGTATTTTTTCAAATTGACTTAACCTGAAGCGATGATAAAAAATCAACGGAACGGTTCTGAAATAAAGTTTATGCACCAAAGTCTTCATCATATCGCATGTTCCGGTACACAAGGCTGCTCAAGCCGGAATTTTAAGAATAACCACCGTGCCAATTCCTTCCTGACTGCGGATAAAAATGGTCCCGTCATGATCTTCAATGATTCTTCTTACAATCATCAGTCCCAGGCCACTCCCATGGGCAGAGGAAGAATAGTACGGTTGATACACTTCATTCAAATCACTCTGTGGAATACCGCGTCCTGTATCCGCAATTTCGATGAGAAGCTGACGATGAGTGGCTCCCGAATCTTCTTTCACTTCTTCGATGAGATCGGTAGTGACCGTGATCGCTCCGCGGTCGGAAATGGAATTGATGGCATTATCAAACAGATTTTCAAAGACAACTTTGAATTGCTCCCGATCGAGGAGTATGCTGGCCAATTCTTCATTTAATTTCAAATTAAACTCAATCCCCTCCGGCAAGCGAATCCGATAATTGTCGATAACTTCCCTGATCAGGCTGGCAAAATCCGTTGGCATTTTATTCATTTTTTCCGCCCGGACAAATTTGAGAAAGCCATTTGTCACATTACGAATCCTCGACACCTCTTCTTTGGCATAATTCAAATAGTGGTAATATCGTTCTTTTCCCTTGATTTCATCATTTTCCAATTCCATCTCAATTCTTTGCAATGTGAGAAAAACGGTGGAAAGAGGTGTTTTTACGTCATGGGCATAGCGTTGTGCCATCGACATCCAGGCGCCTAACCGTTTACTCCGAATCAATTCGGTAATATCCTCGGCAACCAATAAAATGAAATCGGAATCCAGTTCGGGATCATGGCTGTGATCAAGTTTATACAGCAGCACTTTAATCTCCAGTTCTACGCCTCCCGAACGGTGCTGAATTTCTCTCATCAGATAGGAATAATTATTTTGATAAATTTCCCCGATTAGGCCCTTAAGTGGTGGATTTAAAACCGTAAAAATATCATCATATTTTTTACCATAAAGAGAACTAAAATCACGATTGAAAATGACCTTCATGCGGGGATTTGTGGAAATCAATTTCCCATTTTTATCAAAGACGCCGATACCCAATTCAAATTCTTTGTTCAGTGCCAGGCGAAGCAGACGTTCCAGTGTGATCTGTTTTTTATCTTTCGCCAAAAACAGAAAACTACGAAACAGGACTAAACCTAATGTGCCGCCTAAAAAGAGGAAAAACAGACGGAAAAAATAATAATTTTTGTTTCTTTTAATCTGATAAAAACTGAGCACCCGGGAACGATCCCGGTAAACGGTAACGAACGGATCGTCGTCGCTCTTCACGCGATAAAAATCACAGTAATCATTCATCGAACTATGAAACAGTTCGTACAGATTCTGATCTAAGATAGCCATCGATGTTTTTGTAATAAGCGCAACATTTTCTTTGCCCGACATAATTTTTCGTTTGACAATTTCAGTGGAACTGACACCTTCTAAAAACAGATTATCCCTTTTGGCAATTTCCTTTAAAGAATGATCGTATACGAGCAAAATTCTTTTATCATAAATCGCACAAATTTCCTTGTTGCCATCCCCTTTAAAATCGTAAGAAAACAAACCCCAGATCCTATTCAACGATACTTTATTCTGTAAAACATTACCATTTTTCCCAAACAGGTACAACTCATTCTGACCGGGATCACTGCGGCTTTTCCTTCTCACCGAAAGCGCGATCTCTTTACCATGATTATCCGGGGAAAAATCATCGATCGCCGCCGCCAATTCAACAGATTCGCCGGCAAAGGTTTTAAGCGGATATTTTTGATTTCCCGCCAAATCGAAAACAATTAGGTAGGCCAACGTATCGGAAAAATCCGATTTAACCGGGTATTTTTTAGAACGGACTTCCGATAAACAGACAATCTCTTTTTCCCCGTCTCCATCCAGATCGACAGGATAAATACGCTTCAAATAGGAAGCAAATGGTTTTTTCCAGATCAAATTACCTTGCAAATCGGAGACATACAGTCCGCGTACGGGAATGGTAGGATTAATGTGGTTAATCCGGTATACCAACAACGTTTTACCGTGATAACGGATTGCATCTCGAAAAAAAATGTACGGCAGAGATTTAGAGCGTGAATCATATTTTAACAGGGGGATATCTTTAATTTTTTTCCCTGTACAATCCATGATGCATATTTTTATAGAATCCTTTGTTAAAAAAGGAAGAAGAATCTCTTTTACGCCATCAAAATTGATATCGATTGCTGCTACGCGCCGAAGGATTCTGTCCTTAAACGGATAATAGCGCAGGGGTTTATCATCTAAATCTTTGTACAATCTGAAATTGTAGTACTTATTATCCCTGGATTTATCTCCGTAAACGATAAATTCATCAGCCCCGTTTTGATCTAAATCCCCAAACCAAAACATAGGTGTATTATCGAATTCCTTTTTATTAACTCGCAGCAATTTATATTTAGATCTGATATTATCCGTATTGCGAATTGCGGAATATTCAATAAACAGATAAATGAGAATCAGCAGCGAGATTAAAGTGGAATAATTCAGGATTGTTTTAAATCGATTTAATTTAAACATAATCAAGCAGCAAGAAAGAATATTAACCCTTTAAAATGATAAACAACTTACAATATTTTTAAACAATACACAAGAAGAATTTAGACGGTTTACATGTTTTTTAAATTATCCACTTTATTTTTCACCCCCATTACTAAAATATTATCGCCAAAATTAAGCTTGTAATTCGGATCCGGCGTGATTACATGTTGTTCTATCTTCTTTTCTTGATTAAAACCCTGCTTGATAAGAACAACCTCGATACCAAACTTCTGTCTCAGGTTCAGTTCACGCAACGATTTGTTGATGAAGCTGCCCGGGACTTCCAACTCGCATAAAACATTTCCATCCGCAAGATCGACACGGCGAAATTTTCTCAAATTATTCATCGAGCCGGATACGGAGGAGACCATATCCCGTTTGAGCACTTCTTTGTTGTACGCTTCGATCACATCACTCTTAATAACAGTTCCGATTAAATGATTCTGTTGTTCACTATCAACCACAGGCAGTTCATCAATTTTAGCATCGCCAAAAGCCTGCATGGCCAAATCCAGAGTATCATTGGGAGTTACAAAATGATCAATGGGATTCAGCAGATCATGAGCGACTAAAAGTTGTTCCAGAGCGTCGGAATCATAAATAATTTTTCGAATATCCTGAATGGAAATCAAGCCTAACAGATGATTCTTTTGATCCACAACAAAAAAATTGGTATGAGAGCTGTTGACTGTCAGATCCAACAATTTTCGAAACGGAGCATCGGCGTGAACATACTCATATTTGTCTTTCATCACATCTTTTATACTCAGCGAGCGCAATACATTCACTTCCCGGCCATGAAAAAGATCGATCCCCCGCCGCGACAATTTAAGGGTATAGATGGAATCCCGTTTCAATCGGGTGATAACCAGCGTGCTTAAAATGCAGGCAATCATCAGCGGCAGAATAATCCGGTATTCACTTGTCAATTCAAAAATGATCAAAATTGCGGTGATCGGCGCATGTGTTGCCGCAGCAACAACGGCGCCCATCCCCACAAGAGCGTACGCGCCGGAGGCCGCGCTATGGGCCGGCATGACAGCGTGCACCCCCATACCGATTAAACCGCCCAAAGCAGCACCAATGAATAGCGATGGGGCAAATATACCACCCGACATACCGGCGCCGAGGGAAACAGAGGTAGCAACAATTTTTAGAACTACCATCAATAGTAAAAAATGCCAAACCGCCTGGCCCTCCAAAGCCATGCTAATGGTGTCGTATCCTACACCAAAAAAATGCGGATAAAAAATGCCGATTGTTCCCAGAATAATACCGCCGATTGCCGGTTTTAAAAAACCGGGTAGCGGAATTTTTTCAAAGATATCTTCCGTTTTATACAAAACCTCGATGAATACCAAAGCCACCAATCCTGCCAACAGGCCCAAAATAACATACGGAATCATTTCATAAATACTTACTAATTCGTAGGGTGGAATTTCAAAAGCAGGAAAATCGCCCAGAAAATGGCGGGAAACGACAGTGGCCGCCACAGAGGAGATCACAATGGGACTAAATTGGGATACACCAAAATCACCTAAGATAATCTCGACGGCAAACAACGCACCGGCGATGGGTGCATTGAATGTAGCCGCAATTCCCGCTGCAGAACCGCAGGCAACAAAGGTACGCAACCGGGAACCGGTAACTTTAAATAACTGCCCCAGAGTAGAGCCCAAAGCAGAACCGATCTGAACAATAGGGCCTTCCCGGCCAACGGAGCCACCGGAAGCAATGCTGACGGCTGAAGCGGTAATCTTGGCAACCATAACCCGCATACGAATAGCGCCGCCGCGTAGAGCCACAGCTTCCATCACCTCCGGTACGCCATGGCCCCGCGCTTCCCTGGCAAAATTATAAACGATCGGGCCGACAATTAAACCACCAATAATCGGCGCCAGAAATTTTACATACCAGGGCAATCCCAGTGCGTACTGGAGCGAATAATTCCACGTGCCAAAAAATGCCCCATGAAAAAACCGAATGCCAAAACGGAATAAAATAGCGCCAAAGCCACCCAGTACGCCGATAAAGACGGCAATAATTACCATAAAGGTGTGTTCCGTCATACGCAGCCGTACCAATTGAGCATTAAGATAGTTTAAAAATTTCGTGAACATTTTCCGGACCTGCAGGAACGCCATAAGAAATAGACCTTTATTGAAATCTTCCATGTTTTGTATTTAGGGAATCACATGCCATTTCCTTAAAAGTACAAATGTATTCAATGGAGCATATTATTCTTCTCCCAAAAAATCGCGGCTCAAGAATAAATAAAAGCTCGCAAATTGTCATTCTCAACGAAATCACAATGATTTTTATCGGGATGAGGTGCAGAACCTCCCGCCATTTCCAGCCGAATTGACCAATATTCAAAATATAAGGAATTTATTTCAGATTAGAAAGGAAGTTTTTTCTAAAAAGGTAATACTTCAGTAATAGGTGGGTACTCAGATAATTGCCACTTCTAAAAAACCGTTGAAACGGTTCATTGATTTATGATGTCCTATAAACGCCTGACTTAAGCCGGGTGTTAATTATAAAACAAAATTTCGTCCAACCGTTTCAACGGTTTTCCGGGAATATTCTCTACTTCTAAGTGAGATTTTACTCCAAAAGATTTATTGCGACAATCGACGTCATGCGCTATATTTCCCGGCTCTGCCTGAGACAGAAAGATTCATTCCAATTTGATCAATTTGCCAATCTGTTCTACCGATTGATCTTCGTGCCTCGCCTGCACTTTATAAAGGTAAACCCCATTCGCCACAGGATCGCCGTCCTGATCGTGACCGGACCAGGAAACCATGTTGAAACCGAATGAACCGGGGATATGATTCATTCGCCTGATCAATCTTCCGGCTGAGGTGTATATTTTTACCGAGACTTCGGCCTCCGTATTCAGAAAAAAAGTGAACGTTGTAGTTTGATAGAATGGATTGGGATAATTTAACAGATCTTTCAGCACTAATTTGCCATCGGGGACAATTTCAAATTGAATCAGTTTTGTGGAAGAATTGTTGGCATTATCCCATGCTTTGATTGCCAACCGATGCATTTCCCCCGGCGATTCCGCCGTTGTAAACTGCGAGAAAAGGGTTAGAGGCATTCTGATTTTACCGTGTAAAAAACTGTTTTGATCATATTCAAAAAGATGGGTGATTTCCTTCCGGCTCAGCGATTGGTCGTCGGGGATGGCCATAATTTTGTGTCCCACATCGCCGGTAATATTGATGCCGGATTTGTCGTCTTTCAGCTCAATTTCAAGGATTTCATTCTCATTCAGAACGGCAAAATCAACCAGGTTCTGATTTTGGGCGGTAAAATCGATATCCGGCCCTTGAGCATCGATCAGGTCGGTAGCGGTTCCGTCCACAATCAGGTTATCTTTGTAACCGGTGCCGGCGATGGTTTCATTTTCGAAAAAGATACTGATCCGGCCGGATTTGCCGCCGTAGGAAATATCTTTAGGCACAATGAATTGCAATTCAAATTCGCCGGTTTGAACCGTGCCTTTGCCGCGAAAAATGGGATTGCCCGGCAAAATATAAGAAATGGCGTTCCCCGCCACAGGTTGATAAGTCACTTCCCGGCGAGAATCGAACGTCCGCAAGTAAATATCTCCGGATATCGTAACCGGGTTCTGGAAATGGTCATAAATTTTGCCATTCACGGTGATCTTACTCAGCGCTTTGAGGCTGTCCGGAAAAAGTCGGGTCACTTTTACATTTAACGCCGGTACCTCAAGCTTGAGTGTGGGATCGCCCAAAATGGCAAATTTTTCATTGTTCGATACGGTATACGTTGCCGATTTTGCCAGACGTATTGCATCGCCCACACGCAGAGACCTGCCGGTATTTTGTAAAAGAATTCTGGTAAACTGTTTGTTAAATACAGCATTGGAAGAAGCATAAACCAGCCGGGAAGATGCCAGCATACTGACGGATCCCCTGTTTTCCATCATTAATATCTTTTCGGCAAAACTCTGATCTTCCGGGTCATCCCAGCGGCCAAAATCGCAGGTGGCGGTAATCCAAAAGGCATACCGCCTGCCATTCTGAATGCGATTGGCGTCGCGGGAATCCTTAAAAATCCGCTCATGCGTCCACAGATGAGGATTACCGTGACCGATGAAATTGATAATCAGGCTTCCCTCATTTATCCTGTTCAACAAGTCTTCCGTCACCGCCGGTTTGCTGATCCACGAAACCGCTGCATCCAAAACGACCGGATATTCCGTTAAATAAATTTTATCCAGATCGAACCGTTTGGGAATATAATGCTCTGCCAGATCCTCCGCATCTTTTGTATGAATAGTTTCACTTTTGCTTTGGTTTGTGACCTCATCATCGGCAACAATCGTATACAAATTCTTCCAGTAACCCGGCTCCGGTTCTGTGGCATATTGCACCAGCTTATCCACAACAAATCCCGCTTCCTCTGTGGTTTGCACCGGAATTCGGCCGATGGATAAATCCATCTGCGAATCGTCTCCTTCGATGTACGTAAACCAATCATCGGTAGTGCGGCTACTAATTTCATCCAAATAATATGTTTCAAAAGGGGGAATCCAATTGCTGTCATTGCTGCTTTTGATATTTTTGTAATCGTAATCTCCGTCGCCGAACAGAAGCACATACCGGGGGCGCTGCGCCCAATGCTCATAAGCATATTTCAGAAAATCGCGGATTGCAGTAGGGTCCAAAAGACCGCAGGAGAACTCGTCGAAAATATCATCGATTTTAACCACAATGGTACTGAGATCATCATGACTTTCCCGTAAATTTTTTAACGAATGCGCAGCGTTGTAAAAATCGTTATGCGTAATGATGATAAAGTCGGCCTTATCGCCGGTGTCTCTCAACGTGCTTAATTCATCTTTTGTCATGCCGGTAACAGACCGGATTTGATCATTGCCGATCACGGCAAATTTTTTTGGCCGGTCGCCGGTCAGGTTTGCTTTGAATGAAATCCTGCTCCCCTGCACGGTGAAATCCTGAAAACGGCGTACATCCGCACAATCGGTGACATCCAATATAGTATAATCACTGGCGGAAGCGCCCTCTACCTGGTATTCCACTGCTTCATCGGCGATCTCGCCAAAAAAGGTGAGCGCATTATTTTGCAGGGCGAGTTGCGCCCGGGCAAAAACTTCCAGCCAATCCAGGTAAGCTACACTGGTTTGGGAAGAAGGAGTATAATCGATATCGATAGTATGGTTCGACTGACTGATTGAAATCTGCTTCTCGCTGTTCAGATCATAAACTCTTGTTCCATAGAAACTTGCAGAGGCAATTTGTTGCCCGTCGAAATTTATTTTGAATTGATGGGGATTGCCGTGCGTGGAATAAAAACGCGCCCGAAGAAGGATATCGTTTGCCTGTACCAAATTTTTCAATTCCAGAGGAGTGGAATAGCTCCTGGTTTGATCGGTAAACTGGAAGCCAAACCAAACCATCCCGGAACGGTGAATATTGATGATATCATCGTCGATATAGGCCATCTCCCGATAAGTGGTTAGGGTGCGTACTGTTGTTGCCGGTACAGAAGCCGCGGACATTCGCTTTCCCGTCCGGTTATCGTTAAAAGTTAACCAATAAATATTTTTAAAGGTGTACGGGTTGATGTAATGAGAGTATTTCCCCTCGTCGGCAGAATACTCCCAGCCATTTACACCTACGCCATAAAACAGGATGTAATTATCGGCATCAAACCGGCCGTCGCCGCCGTCCGCAACCAAAATCGCATTTTCAATTAAACTATCCGGGCGCGGCGTTGTCAGACCACGCGGCAAAACCCTGCCGCCGTTGTTAAAAATTTTAATGGTGGAAGGAATAAGGGTGGAAAGATCGATGCCGTTATCCTGTAAAAATTTTCCGGTGATACGGTAAAGACCATCTTTTTCAACCGGAATTTTGTAATAATCGGATGTCGAATAGAACGAATGGGTTTTGCGCAAAGCAGGTATCAGCCGATTTTTTCTCCGCCACTTTTTTGCCTGCCGGGGATTGGCAAGAATCCGCGAAAAAATATCTTCCCGGTTTTGCATAACGGCAGGCATAACCGGATTTTTCATCGACTGAACATTTGAAAATTGCAAACGGATCTCAACTTGGGTGAATTGCCGAACTTTGCGCTTACTGAACAAGTACTGTAACGGGGAAATATGCAGACGGACAATGCGTAAATCACCTGCGTAGGCGGGTTTTTCAAGTTCTATAATATTTTGCGGGAACCAGCGGGAGTGATTTTCTAACTGCACCGTATCCGGATAGATGGAACGCGGCACCTCTTCATCAGACCAAAACGGCACCGGTAGAAGTGCCACATTCTCTATTTCCCGGAATTGCGAAGCGATCACTGTTGCCGTAACTTTACTGCCCCCGGGAACGGCAAACACAAAAGTACGCACCGGGATTTCCGGTTCACCTGGTCTGGATTTAACCGAAGCATCCGCGAAATAGAACCGGGTGTAGCTTTTTCCGTTTATTGCAACATCCTGCCTCTGCCATTGTTGCGGGGAAAAAGAGAATTGAATGAATGAATCGTTTTGCTGCAAGATAGTGAAATCATCCCGGGCATACAAAGCCTCCGTAATGAACAAACCAAACAAGAAGAAATATAGAATTCGTCTCAAATGTCCCTCATATCAATAATTATCTCTGCGTCCTCTGCGCCTCTGCGTTTATAAGAATATTTGCATCATTTTAATTTATTGAACTTGTTGGTTCCGTTGTTTGTGTGGTCTTAAATGCTTCGACACTGTTACCCTGATTACGTGTCCGACTCTGTCGGGAGTAGAAGGGTCTCATACCTGTTCCTCCTCACTGCAAACTAAATAATTCAAAATACCTTAATGTCCAAATCTTTTAACTTAATCCTAAACTGAGTGATTCTTCTGTCATTCAGCCTGCCCGCAGCAGACGGGGAGGAATCTTTTTGATTATAAACATTAAAATAACAAGATTCCTGCCGAATGAAATTTCACTCGATAGGTGATAGTCTGAAGTTCAGAATCGCTCAATTAAGGTTAATATTATATATCCGCTCAATTTATCATTTGTTTAAAAGAACAAAATTGAACCGGATTCTATTTCAAAAATTCAATTTTTCAACAGGTTGGTCCTTCGTCCAGTATTTTTGTAATCCGGGGTTGAAAAGACTGTTTATCTCCAATCCATCTATCCACCAGGCGCACAACAAGTAAACCAAACCCCAATCCCAAAAACGCCGAAAGGATTCCCCATCCCCGGCTCCATGCCGCACCCACAAAATATCCGATGCCTAAAAAGATTAACGGAACGATGAAAACTAAAAAAGCGGATATAATTGCGTTCCCTTCCGAAACATTTATCTGAACCATATCTCCTTCTTTCACATCCGTTTCGCTTTGCACCAGCAAAGTTCTTTTGCCATTTTCCGTCTCTATCCGGCAGGTTGCTTTGTTTGCACAACTGCCACACAAATCGTTGGGATCGATTTCTACTTCAATCCGGTTATTTTCGATTTTTTTAACTTTACCGATATCTTCCATACTATTTTTCCCGGATTTTAAATAACTTTAAAAAAACCCCTCTATTTAGGGTCTGTCCGAAAATACCCATAATATTGTCATTCCGGCAATCTTTAATCCGCCTGCCTGCTGCAGACTGGGAATCCACACCTGACTGGAAAAATAGATTCCCGATGGGAGCATTCGGGAATGACAGCCCCATAATTACCCGCTATTTTTTAAAGGACTAAAGTGTTACCGATTATTTTAAATTATCTCGTCCGAACCTCTTTCCGGCCTGCGATATTATCATTGCCAGACACCGGCAATTTTTTCACCACAAAATTCGCAAGCGCCCTTTTTGATATGCTTCTCTAAAATATGATAACCTACTCGATGAATCAGCATTTTTCCGCAACCGGGACAATAGGTATTCTCCGCCTCGTGTCCGGGCACATTGCCAATATAAACATAATGAAGTCCGGCATCCAAACTAACTTTGCGCATATTCTCCAATGTTGAAACCGGTGTGGGCGGCAAATTTTTCATCATATACGTGGGATAAAAACGGGAATAATGCAGCGGCACATCCGTTCCCAGCTTATCCCGAAGCCAAACACTCATCTCCTTAACCTTGCCTAAATCGTCATTGAGGGTTGGTAAAACCAAATAGACAATTTCAAACCAAATTTTTTCATCCTTCAGGATTTGCAGGGTGTCCAAAACCGGCTGCAAATCGGAAGAGCAGACTTCTGCATAATATTTCTGCGTGAACGCCTTCAGATCAATTTTCACCGCATCCAAAACTTTAACTAATTCCCGCAGCGGTTTTTCATTGATATAGCCGGCAGAGACTATTACATTTTTCAGACCTTGCTTCCTGCCGAGGACAGAGCAATCGTACATATATTCATAAAAAATAACAGGTTCCGCATACGTATACGCCACAATCGGCACATTTTGCTCCACAGCCATCCGGGCTATATTTTCTGGTGACAAGTACGTATTTTGTGTTTGCTCCGGCCGGAATTGGGATATTTCCCAGTTCTGACAAAATTTGCAAATTAAGTTGCATCCGGCCGTAGCCAGAGAGAGCGCCCGACTCTCCGGCAAAAAATGGAAAAATGGCTTTTTTTCGATGGGATCAATGTGAAGAGCACAGGGATTGCTATAGGCCAGCACATAGTAAGTGCCGTCGCGATTTTCCCGAACGCCACAAAAACCCCGCTCCAGATGATCCACTTCGCATTTCCGGGGACAGAGTTCACAGCGGATTTTCTTATTGGGCAGCACAGAAAAATGCCGGGTTTTTTTTACTTCAAAAATATGTTCATGATCGATCAGGTCGGAAACATCATTGCCGGAAACAGGGACATGAATCAGCGATAAATTCCCGCCAAGCAGCAAACCGGTGCATTCCACACCGCCTGCATAAAGAAATTCACGACGATTTAATTTTTCCGACATAACCTGCCTACAAATTTAATTGAAACCAGAATTGAACAATTTGGGTGTTATTTACGCACGTATTAATGAGTTTGTCGATTAAAACCCTTCCGCAGGTTTTTCATGATATAAGACCCGAACCATCCCAGCTTAGATCAGTTATTTCCAATTAATCTATGGAAGGTTTTCGGACTTTAATCACCTGACCGGTTTTCATTTTTTTTGCAAATCATAACAATTCAGGTATGTTTTTATCCGGTTCTCAACCGGGGCCGGAATCCATCCCGTCGAACAAGAAAGCCTGAATTATTAGTGTCTGTCCGAATTTGTCATTCCCGCATACTTTAGCGGGAATCCATTGCTGCCCACGAGTAGATTCCCTGTCTGCAACAGGCAGACGGCTTAAAAATTGCCGGAGTGACAATATCGCGAGTATTTTCGGACAGGCACTAATTATTTTAACAATTTAAAATATTGTAACATTTTATTTCTTTGAAATAATTGTTCCATTTCGCTTTTCCGGTACGAGACGCGAATTTGTCATTCCCGCATGATTCAAGCGGGAATCCACATTAATCCGGAAAATGGATTCCCGATAAAAGCATTCGGGAATGACAAAATGCCGGATGATGGCAATTTTTCAAAATACTAAAGTGTTACAAAATATTAAATATCGATCTGGTTTTCAATACCAAACTCAGTATCCGGCTCAAGTAAAAATAACTTATTTTTGCCGGGAAAGTTTCTATTTTTTATTGATTCCCTGTCATTTTCTTTTTACACTTTAAGAAATGAGGTCATTTTCCCTGACAGATGCAACTATTTTGCATTTTTTGGCGTAACTGAAATAACCGATTTTAAAAAGGAGGAATCAGATGGAAATTTTAGGACATCTTTTCTTAATTGTTCTTTTCCTTGGTACTTTTAAACTTTTGGGGATTTTTTTCAAAATAGGCTTTTTTTTAATCAGCGTTCCACTGCAAATATTAGGCGTAGTTATTCTTGCCGTTCTGGCCGTTGCCCTTGTTCCGGCGGGCATCGCCGCTCTGGCCGCGTTTATTTTCGCGCCGCTGATGCTTTTAGGCCCCCTGCTGCCGATTCTTCTCCTGGGATTTTTAATTTACCTGCTGGTAAAATAGATTAATTTTATCACAAAACTTCCCGAGTGCCACAGACAAATCAAAAAGACTTCGAAAGTTTCACTCTCTCTTTCTGATTGCCTATCGTTACTGCGCTTAGAATTGCCTGAGAGACACATTCCGCCGCAACCTCTCCAGCCACATTTACATCAACCGGTTTGTCTCCGCTACTCAGTGCAAAAACCAGATCCCCATCATACATGGTATGAACGGGCCGGATGGTACGTGCCAAACCGTTTTGGGCCATCTGTGCAACTTTATTCACCTGAACTTTGTTCAAACTCCCATTAGTCATCACTACAGCTAATGTAGTATTTTGCTGTTTCAGGGGAGATTGACTTTGCATTTTTTTCATCACTGCAACACTATCTAAAAACTCACCTGCCGGACTCACAGCGCCGGCGACAATTTCACCTGTCCCGGGGTCGATCACATCCCCTAATGAATTGACAACCACAACAGCGCTGATGATGAGGCCGTTCAGCAGTGTTTCTACCGCATAACCCAACCCCCCGGCCATGGCAAATTCATTACCGGCAATCTTGCCAACCGTTGCACCGCTGCCAACTCCAACCGAACCACAATCGATAGATCGATCCGTCGCATTTTCACACGCCTGGTAGCCCATTTTTTTATCCGGCCGGATCGTTCCATCGCCACTGTGGAGATCAAAAATTACGGCTGCCGGGACAATGGGCACATAAAAGCCACCGGCGTTGTACCCTTTTTGTCTTTCTTCCAAAAAATTTACCACGCCGGCAGCAGCATCAAGTCCAAAGGCGCTGCCGCCGGTTAGCAAGACGCCGTTGATTTTTTCCACCAAAAAACCGGGCCGCAACAATTCTGTTTCCCGGGTTCCCGGCGCCGAACCGCGCAGATCAAACCCGGCCACGGCGCCGTCCTCACAAAGGATCACCGTACAACCGGTCATGGCTGCGTCATTTTGAGCATGACCGATTTTTATGCCGGGAATCTTTGCCATGGAAATATTTTTGGTCATAAAACCGCACCGTCGATTTTGAAAAATTCAGATTCAGTGTTTAATTTTTACCAGGAAATATAATTAGTGTGTCTGTCCGGGAAATATAAAAAATAGCCGGGAAAAATACCCAAAAACATCATTCTAGAATGCTCCTATCGGGGATGTATTTGAATGGAATCAAGTAAGTCCAATCTCCAGATCGTAAAATTTAAATCATGATTAATTCTGATCTTCTTCCCGCCATAATTTCATGGAGCGCATCTTTTCCATGAAGGCAATTTTCTTTGTCGGCACTTCCAACAAAATGCCGCTATCGCCAAAAAAGAAAAGGTCGCCAATCATCAAACCGATGGAATTACGCAGCGGTTTCCAGTTGTCACGGAACGCCTCATTGTCCACTTCTGTCCCTTTGCGTGTTTTAGACACAAGTCTGACACGCTGCGGATAAGTCCGGTTGATCATAAAAGGAGAATGGGTTGCGTAAATAATCTGAAATTTTTGGGAAAGAATCTCAAAAAGCCGAACCAAATCTTTTTGTCCCGAAGGGTGCAGATGGATGCCCGGTTCCTCGATCAGGTAAATGTTATTTTCACGCTTCTCCTTCACCGTCTGGGTCATAAAATTAACATAAAATGAAATGAACCACCAAAAACCAAGACTGCGTGTTTCAGTGCTGTCAAACACGGTTGTTTCATCGGAAATATCAATATGAAGCACATCACCATTGACATTAAACTTAAATTCCAGAGAGGGATCCTGTGTCCACACTTCCCGCACCTGATCGGTTAAAAACCGCGCTGCTTCCTCACGCCGGCGCCGGCCGCGGATTGAATCTTCAAAAATTTCATGATATTCCATGATGCCGCCGATATTCAACATATCCCTCTCCCCTCTGAACCGGTCATCGCTGCTCTCCAATTCCTGCAAACGTACCATACTTTTGATCATAGGAATATTATCAAAATATAAATTCCTGGGGATATATTTGAACAGTTTATATGAATCAGGAATGGGAATTTCTTTTTCCTGCATTACAATAAAATAATCTGAAGGCGAAGGACCGGTTTTTTTTATTTTAACCGTCTTGGCGTCTTTCAGACCGGGATGAATTTTAGCAAACTCCGCCTTTGCCCGGGGTTCTATATTGGTAAATTCCACTATAATTTCCGGGAATTTACCTTCATCGAAATAGGTGGAATATTGACAAGTGAGGTCTTTAGTAAAATTGGAATCCGGATTGAATGCCTCGATCGCTTTTAAGATATTGGTCTTCCCGCTTTCGTTGGGGCCAATCAGAACCGATACTTGTGAATCAAGATGAATTTCCATATCCATGATCGACCGGAAAGCTTTGACAGACACGCTTGAAATATGCATCTTTTCCTCATTTTTTGGTTACACTATTGGGGAACTAGTTAACTTTGTTTCAAAAATTGTGCCTTGTGCTAAAAAATCGCCGCTCTTTCGCTTCTTCCGCACTCGTGCGTCAAACCATCTTTAACAACCAACGTAACTATTCAGGTATACCGGTTTCCTGATGTAAGATAAGCCTTCCACTGAGTTTATCCTGAGCTTGTCGGAAAAGGGGCTCAGGCTGGCCTTGAAAGCCATGCTGAACGGAGTCGAAGCGTGATTACAGTTAATATTATGAAACCTACATGAATACAACTACGATAACATATTCACCAATTGCGGAAGAATTTCAATTTTCATTGGCAAACAGCCCACAAATTCGCCATCCAAATCGATCAAAACTGTCTCATCACTTTTTGCGTGAATCTTTTTAGCACGATAAGAGCAAACTTTCGGATGATCCAAATGCTTTCCTTTGCGAAGTTTGGCCAGATTTTTAATCACCTCAAAAAATCCGGTATCGCCAACGGTGATCACATCCAGAAAACCATCCGCTATTTCGGCATAAGGAGTAGGATTTAAGCCGCCGCCAAAATAACGTCCGTTCCCGGCGACAAACAGATTCAATTTTTTTGTTTGCCATTCCCCGTTTTCCAGTTTGAACGAAATTTCTTTATTCCGGTAAGAAAACAGTGTGGTAATAATCCCCCAAAGAAAGGTGATTTTTCCGCCCCAGATCTTGGTTGTCCGGTTAACCCTATCCACAACCGCGCCACCCAAACCAAAATCGGCGATATTGATAAAATACCGCTTTTCCGTTTCATTATTCCCATCACGGTATTCCGTTCTGCCAATATCAATTTTGCGGATATTTTTCTTTTTGATCCGTTCAATTGCCGCGGAAATATCTTTCGGCCATCCCAATGTACGGATAAAATCACCGCTGGTGCCAATACTGATGGTGCCCAATAAAGCCCCCGGATTGATCATCTTATTCTTATGGAAAAAACCGTTGAGCACTTCGTTCAATGTGCCGTCTCCGCCAATGGCAATGATGGTCTCAACACCTTCCGACAAAAATTTCCGGGTTAATTCCACCGCATGTAACGGATATTCCGTTACCGCTGCTACAAACGAATCACCAAAATGGCGGGTCAATTCGGCTTTCAATTCCGGCCAGATTTTGCCCGTTTTTCCATTGGCAGATTGGGGGTTGACAACAAATCCGATCATATTTCTTTTCTTCCTCATCAGTTCAATTCTACTTCGCCAAATAATGCCGGGTAAACTTCGTTAATCAATCCGGCTGTCCACTGCATGGCGCCTTTCCAGCCCTGGCCATCATCATCATGAATGGCAATGGTAAAACCGAATTTCTTTTTGGCCCGGCACATAATGGGCGAAAGTTCGGTAATCGGAAAAAATATTTCATAAAGAGTGTGGGCAGGCAGTCTTTGAATTTGGAAAGGGATCGAGAATGTTTGTCCTACTCCATAATCGACCGGTCCGTGCCAGCGCCAGGCAACCGGTCCGTTTTCAGTAAAAGCAAAACCAAAATCGTGGTCATTATCATCCAGACCCGGCACCTGCCGGTCCCAACTGCCGTCAAAAGCAATTTCAACACAATCCCCCTTTTTTATCTCAGCATTTGCATTGCGATTCACCCATTTATTATCCTTCACGTCGATGCCAAAATAGAGCCCTTTTTTATCCCAGGCTGAATAGATTGCCGCACTTAGATCAGATTTAGTCCAGTTGGGAATGTGCGTAGTCAAGTACTCTTTATCAAGAAAAAGGGGTTTTACCGCTGCCCATTCGCTTAAATTCCCATCAATTTCAATTTTACTTTTTCTCATTTCAATGGTCATTTTCCTGAGCGGGATCAAATATTTTCGAATGATTTCCGGTTCGCTGCCCGCCGCCGATGGCATACGGGTTTCCAGATAGGGCAAATTGCGATTGATTGAATGCAGAGATACCATCCAGATGTTGTATCGATAGGATTTTTTCCCCCTGCCCGCTAATTGATATTTCACCAACGGAGGATAGATCAGCCAGTCGGCATTCGTTTTGATCCATCGTAATTCACCGCGGATGGGAAGAGAGAACGGATTTTGCAATGTTACCCGCACGGATTGTTTCAACAATTTTCCCGGATTAGCCGGTAGAGGAAAATCAGGATGGCTCACTGCAGATTGGTAAATTCGAAACGCCTCATCCGTCATTTTCGCGGTAACAACAGAATCGGTGAGAATGGAACCGAGGCGAACCGGGCTCACAGTCATCTTTTCATCGGTTAGAGAAAGCCAAAGAAAATGCGGAAAATTGCCAATGTCCTGAAATCTGTTACTCAAACTGTCGCCGGCTCCGGCGGATTGAATATACTCGATTCCCCCTTTTTTTCGATCCATTTTAAAATAAGGCTGCTGACCTGCAATTACATATTTTACATTCAGCAATCGAAGTAACGGATGAACTTTCTCCCACCAATTGTTGGGACCCGGAAAGAGAAAACGATCCCAGACCGGGCGGTCTAACAAAACGGTGACAGATCTTGCCCGCCCTGCACCGGCCATGTTTTTTTGCAGCCAGTCGATCTGACGGGGAGAGATTCGATTTACAGAAGAAGAATCACAGGCATCCAAAATGAGAAACAGGTCGTCTCCAATTTTTTCAGAATAAAAATATTTTGTTGTCATTTTTTTAACAGGATTGTTTCGGGTGAAACCGGGGATAAGAGAAACGTTCAGATCCGCCTGCTGCAAGAGCGAATCCAATTGCACCGGGAAGCGCTTATTCCGCTGAAATAGAGAGAAAAAATCACCTGAAATAAAAGTTCGATCCGGCGCCAGTCGTTTAATTTCCTGAAGACAGTCTGCAAAAGTACGTCCATTTTCAGGGAAAAGTTTAGATGGGATACCAACAACCGCAACATGTTTACGGGAATGATCAATCGAATTCCGGCAGGAAAAATTACCGGAGAGGATCGTAAACAATAATCCGATAGCTGCATAGCGAACCGGGATATTATGAAATTTCATATCGGCTCCAGACAACACCCATTTTGAATCAACAATCCATTGTAGTGGTATTCCGGTAAACCCCACAAATTGCCCCAATCAGACCTGGATCGACGGCAGGCAAAGTATACTATGCCCGGGCAGGAGTTGAACTCCTGCCCAAGCGAATTATCATAAAGGCATTATTTTTTTCCCTGCCGTCACTCCCGAAAAATGTTTTTCTTCTTAAAAGTGAAAAATCTGTTCATTTTTCCTTTTCCGGACGGTTTAAAAACGGTGTAAATAATTCGATGGGTAACGGCAGCACGATGGTAGAATTGTTTTCACTGGCCACTTCGGTGATGGTTTGCAGAAAACGCAATTGCAGGGCGATACTGTTTTCCGACATAACTTTCGCAGCCTCGGAAAGCTGGCGGGATGCCTCGAATTCGCCTTCCGCATGGATGATTTTTGCGCGTCTTTCCCGCTCCGCCTCTGCCTGCCGCGCCATGGCGCGCTGCATATCCTGCGGCAAGTCTACATGTTTTACCTCAACCAATGAAACTTTGATACCCCATGGATCGGTATGGTTGTCGATAATTTCCTGCAATTCCCGGTTGATTTTCTCCCGGGCAGATAAAAGTTCGTCCATTTCCGCCTGGCCAAGAACGGACCGCAGCGTTGTCTGAGCAAGTTGCGAAGTGGCATATAGATAATCTTCCACTACAACAATGGCTTTTTGGGCATCCATCACACGAAAATAGAGCACCGCATTCACTTTAATGGAAACATTATCCTTTGTGATGATATCCTGTGGTGGAATATCCATGGCAATGATTCGCAAACTTACTTTGACCATCCTATCAACAATAGGAATGAGTAGGAATAATCCCGGTCCTTTGGCGCCAATCACGCGGCCCAGGCGAAAGATAACGCCTCTCTCATATTCCCGCAAAACACGAACCGCACTGGCCAAAATAAAGATGACAATAGCTAGAACAACTGCATAACCTTCCATGATACCTCCCATGTTAATGATTTCTACTTTGTAACTTCGAGAAGTTTGACTTGTAGCTTCAAACCATTTAAAACATTTGTTACTACTACTTTTTGCTTCACTTTTATTGGCTCTTCAGATGTAGCTTTCCAGATTTCGCCGTGAATTTTAATTTGTCCTTCCGGATCAATGCTACCGATCGTTTCACCAATTTCACCTATAAGCCCCCTTTTACCCGTCGTCGGTTTTCTGCTCTGCGCCTTAAGAGCAAGTCCGACAGCGAAAACAAAAAATGCTAATGTGGTCAATACCGCCGGAATTATTACCGACAAAGATACACGAAAAAACGGTTCCGGCGAATCGAACAACATCAAAGAACCTAAGACCATAGAAATAACTCCTCCTACAGACAGTAAACCGTAGCTTGTTATTTTTATTTCAAGTAAAAACAGGACGATGGCAAACAGAATCAACAACAGTCCGGCATAATTGATAGGCAGGGTCTGCATGGAGAAAAAAGCAAGAATCAGAAAAATAACGCCCACAACACCAGGCAGAATCGACCCGGGATTGGACAGTTCAAAGAAGATTCCGTAAATTCCCAGCAGCAAAAAAATGTAGGCGATATTGGGATCGGAAAGCCGGTCTAAAATGCGGAATCGCCAGTTCATTTCTATCAGGGTGATTCTGGCATTTTTGGTTTTCAAAACATATTTTTCTCCATCCATGTCGATGGTTTTTCCGTCGATCAAAATGAGCAGGGAATCCAGAGAAGGAGCAATGTAATTGATAACACCCAATTTGAGCGCTTCCTTTTCGGTGATGGAAACGCTTTCGCGCACGGCTTTTTCAGCCCATTCCACATTCCTTTTCCTCTTTTCCGCCAGAGAACGGATAGAGGCCGCCGCATCGTTGGTCACTTTCTCCATCATGGTGGAAGAAGTATCCGCCTGTCCGCCGATGGTAACCGGATGGGCTGCGCCCATGTTGGTACCCGGCGCCATCGCCACAAGATGTGCGGCATAAGAGATAAACACCCCGGCTGAGGCTGCCCGGGAACCGCTGGGGTAAACATAAACAATTACGGGGATTTTGGATGCTAAAATCTCCTTGTTAATCATGCGCATGGATTCCATCAATCCGCCCGGTGTATCCATTTCGATAACAAAGCAATTGGCATTCAATTCCTGGGCATTATCCAAAGCTTCGATAATAAATTTTGCCGAAACAGGATTGATGACCCCTGCAAGTTTAAGAACATGCACATTTGATTGAGCAAATAAGGAAGTAACGAAAAGGAAAAATACCAGAAAAATAGGTGGAAATTTCAGTTTGGCAAAGGCTGAGGCATTCATATTATTCTCCTCAATAAATAACTGTTCCCGCATCACCGGGAAACATTTGTATTTTGCTGATACTGTTTTGAAGAAAAACAGAAAATCGTTTATTTGTTCAATATCAACAGGTTTACATCACAACATGGTGAAAAAGGAACTGGTACGCTTGTTGTTTGTACCATACAAAAAATAAAGGCTATCTACCATGATGAGATTACAACAGCGTGCACACGAATTAGTTGAAAATATTACTCCGATCTGTCCCAATAGTTACCAGGGTCTGTTCTGGGAAGATTACATTGTTACAATCAAAAGTGGTGAAGTAGTCTATTGGCCATTTAATTGCCTGACTTGTGATAAAATTGACTGCTCATATTTTAGCAATTTTAAGAAAATCGAATCTTCCGTACAGCAAGTGAAATACAACGCCTGAAACACTGAGAAGGAAGCTGCGCTTAATGATAAAAAAATATCCTGTTAAAATCAAGGATATAAAAATTTATGTTGGAAAAAGTCGCTTACGGAACATGAATTAATGTAAAAAACAATGACAAACATAATTAATTGAAACCTAAATTGAGCGATTCTTAGCTATAAACAACCACCCAAAGAGTTTTGTCATTCTGCCTGCCCGACGAACCGCAGGCGGAATGACATTAGAATCGCTCAATTCAGGTGAAATTAATCCATTCTTAGTTTCATGCTTGCCACATTCAACTTCCCGCCTGCGTCGGGCAGATGCTCACTTTGGCTTTCTTTTTAAACCGGTCTGAGCCCTTCGGCAAGCTCAGAATAAACTCAGTCGAAGGCTTTCTGCACATCGAACAATAAGCACATTTGAGTAGTTACAAAAATCGTGTATAATTTTATTTTCACTGGCCATGGAGGCGTGCATTCTCCTGTCTTGCCGGTCTCATAACGTGCAGTTCAAACGAATTGATGCACGTATCGAAGACCGGCAAGTTAATTTCTCACTGCTAATCTCCCTGCTTTGTCTTCCCTCCCGGAATCCTTTAAAAAGCAAATTTTCCGTACATCCGCTTAAAACAGCCATCCTGAAAAAAGACTTCAGTAATTTCAAATCCTGCCGATAATTATATAAAAGAGACACAGAAAAAAGAAAATTGTACCACCCGGAAAATGAAATATTTTTCTTGACTTTGGGAAATATTTTTGTACTTTATAGATAGTTTTTTGATTTCCCTGTTCATCCGGTAGACTCTTATAAAGAGCCAACACATTTAAAAAGGGAGCTAAGCTCTGGGTAAGGATTGCAGGCCTCATTCCTTCGGGAAGTGTGAATGATTTTACACCAGAGGACACAAGAGCTACTTCAGGCGGTGCCCACCGTGGCCAACACGGGTTCTTTTTAAACTACCGGATAACAGGGATTTTTTTTATCCTGCTTTGTCTGCTATTATATTTCACCTAAATTGAACGATCCTATACTTAAGACAATCACCCAAAGAGTGAAAGGTCATTCAGTAGGAATCTTGATAATTTATTGCTAAAATTTAACTACTCTGGTATGCTTCATTAATTAACCGCGGGCTTATCTCCCATCAGGAAACCGGTATACATGAATGATTACATGAAAAAATTAATCTTCTTCCATTAATTGAACCGTTTCTTCTTTTCTTTCCGGGTTATATTTCAAAAAAATTTTTATGGTTGTGCCAACCTTTTCCCGGCTCTCTATTTTCAGCCGTCCGCCGTGAGCTTCCACAATTCCTTTTGCAAGCGGAAGTCCGATTCCGGTGCTGCCCCCCATGAAATCGATGCGTGAACTGGTGTGATAACTGGGATCCTGCACCTCATAAAATGTCTCAAAAATATGTCCCAATTTGTCAGCCGGAATACCGATACCTGTATCCTCGATCCGGAGAACCAGTACATCCTCCGCTTTTTTATACCTGATCCTGATTTCACCGCCATCTTTGGTAAACCGGATGGCGTTATTGAGCACCTCCATAATCACTTTTTTTATTTGAAATCCATCAACCAAAATAGGTATTACATCGTTGTTTTCTTCGTGGTTGATTTTCAGATTCCGGCTTTTCAAATCGATGGAAAGTTGCTGCAAACAATCATTCACAAGTGCGGAGACTTCGGTTGGTTCAAAATTCAGATTCAATTGTTTCTGTTCCACGCGGGACATCTCGAACATATCGATTACAATCCGTTCCAAATCCCCGACACTCTTCCTCACGATATCAAAAAACGTTTTTCGATCTTCATCACTGAATTCAGTATCTTCCAGAAATTCAAGGTAACTTTTGATGTGAGAAACGGGAGTGCGCAGTTCATGACTGGTAATGGCAATAAATCGTTCTTTTATCTGTTTTATTTCCCGCAGTCGTTCGTTCACCTTCCGCAGTTCTTTCACTTCCTGGCTGATACGAATTTTCTCGGCACAATTTCCTACCACCATGCGCACCTGGTCTAATTTTACCGGCTTCAGGAGAAAATCATAGGCACCTTTTTTCATCGCTTCGATGGCATTTTCCACAGATGCATATCCGGTCATCATGATCACTTCGATATGCGGGTAATCCCGTTTAACCAATTCTAACAATTCTAATCCGTCCATCAATTCCATATTGATATCTGAAATCACAATATCGTAATCTTTGGCGGCGATCATTTCATGGGCTTTCACTGCACTCTCTACTACATCCACATCGTAGCCTACGCGGGAGAGTCCTTTCTGATAAAAATTCAATACGATTTTGGCGTCGTCTACCACAAGAATTTGGATGTTTTTCTGCTTTTTCACCGTATTTTTCATTCGTTAATATCCCCGGATTTTTCCAGATCCACAATATCTGTTTTTCTGAGATACGGTTTTGTCTTGATTGTAACCAGGTTTTGCAATTTTTTCACCAAATGAGAAATCCGCTGCGCTTGTTCTTCAATTGTGTGAATATCTTCTGCAATGTCGGATTTCAACTCTTCATCTTCCAGAAGTAAGGCACAGTAACCTAAAATTCCGGTTAAAGGTTGATTGATCTCATGCGCCACCGAACCGGCCAACTCCACGGCAGTCTGCATTCGTTCTTTTTCTATCTTCTCAGATTCCTGATGTTTTTTAGCGGTAATATCTTCGATAAGAATAAGAATGTTCTGTGTCTGACGCATGCGAATTGCATTGATCAGCCAAATTTTTCCGGTATCTTCTTGTTCATAAGTTACTTGCTGCTCATTAGCACCAAGGTTTTTTCTGATATTTTGAAATATGGAGTAATCAGACACAGAAAGCAACATTTTTTTTTGAAGTGGCGGCAGCAATTTCCCGGCGGTCTGATTGGTATAAATCAACCGATCATCGTCATCCATGATGACAACACCATCTTTCATCTGGGAGAGAATTGCTTCCGATTTCTCCTTTTCCCGGTTGATCTGCTCAAACAGAATCGCGTTTCGTAAAGTTCTGGAGAAATGGTCCGTAATCGTTTGCAAAATCACCAATTGATTTTCATCGAACGCCGCAGTTTCACAACTTTCAATATTGATCAACCCATATACCTGCTCCCCGAACAGTACCGGCAGGCAATATTCGGAACCGGCATCATCATTCGAAACCGATAGATATTCGGGATGTTTGGCAATGTCTGCTACATAAAGAGCCTGCTTATTTTTAACCACCCAGCCCAATACACCTTTATCAACAGGCCAATCCGATGCCACACGCCGTTGATCCCCACTACCGCCGACGAAGGATATCTTTTTGACCCTTTGATTTTCCGGCTCATATTTGTAATACGATATATAATAGACATCAAGGTTTTCATACAATCTGTCGCAAATACTGTTTTCCAGCACAGCCGCATTTAGTGTGGAATTAAAAAAGCGATTTAAACGATTGATGATTTCCAGGTTTTCTACTTTGGTTTTTTCTTTTTCCAGATGACGCATATACTCCAGATAAAGAGCGAGGTTCTGTGCAACCGCTTCCATGGTGCGCCGGTCGATTTCATCAAAGTCATCCGGCTGCCGGCTCTCCATGTTGATAACACCAAAGATCGTCTCTCCACTACTGACCGGAACCGCTAATTCCGAAAGGGTTTCTCCGCCCGGAACCGAAATAAATATCTTTTCCGACCGAATATCCGGTACATATTTCGTTTGCCGGTTTCTGACAACCCAACCGATCACGCCTTTCGTTACAGGCTGCACGTAATCCTGAGGTATTAATTCAGACAGTCCCCCTGCAACTGCAATTCTTTTAAGCGTTTCATTTTCAGGAATATATTGAAAGAAGCTCAAATCCCAAAATTGCAGTCTTTCATCAACCAATTTCACCGTGGCATGGAGCAGATCATTGAATGATTTCGAGGAGTGCCAGACAAAAGGCAATTCACGCAAGATAGATAATTGCTGGAGATATCTGTCTTCTTCTTTTCTTATCCGATACTTTTTGTCCAATTAAAATCCCGCCCGGAAAATAAACAGCATCACAATTCAAACTATTAAATCGTCGATACACCCACATAAGTTTTATGCCAAATATTGAACCTGGTTCCATAATCCATTATCGGTCAGGAAAGAAATATTCTTCAGCGGAAATAAAAAAAGCGGTGTTTGAAACATCGCTTTTTTATTAAATAAATGTAACTATTCAGGTGTTTTCTTTCAATCTTTTTCGCCTTGCCGTGAACGACAAGGCTAAGAAATGAAAGGGCGCTAAAGCGTCCTATTTACGAAAGCATCCTTCAGGATGCTTTCATGTCTTAGCCTGAGGGTTCACTCTCAGGCGACCTGAATAGTTACAACAAATCATAAAAACAGGAGATTCAAAAAATGAAAAAGATCATACTATTTTTTCTGATCGTAACTGTCCCTTTTACCTTATTCGCACAGACGTCTTTGTGGAAAACCCAGTACGTAATTTTTGACAATGCAGATAACGGAACCGGGAAACAAACATCCGGTGTGGCGGTATTTTCACCCAATATTTTTGTCGCATTGGTCACCGGCACACCGGATAACAATCTGTTCACTGTGCCCAATAATTATTTAGTTGGCTATTGGGATGCGGATTCCACCGTTGGCAGGGTCGCAGCGCAGGAATATTCTCCCGATGGGCAGTATGAAGTCTGGTCGTCAAGCCTGGATGAAGTGACCCTATCCGGCGCCTGGCAGATTGCCAATGATGACAACAACCGAATCTATGTAGCCAATAATGATGCCAATCACAATATCTTGGTTTTTGAACTGACACAATTCGGCGTGGCAAGCACCGGTTATCGCATGGAAACCGGCAATGAAAATATTTTTGCCATTGAAGTAGATGCAGCCGGCTATGTGTACGTTGTGGATTATGAAGGAAGCGATAGCAAAACAGATGAAGTAAAAGTATTCGCACCCATCGGAACCACAGGAACTACCTGGGATGTCATCGGCGGACATAACGATGCGGCTGTTACCACCATCGACCTTCCTCCGGGTATTTATCAGGGAGTAACCGTCAGCAGCGACGGAACACAACTATTTATCAGCGCAACCTCGCAGCGCAGTCTCTGGAAATTTGTGGGAGACCCGGTTAACGGCTACGCAAAAGATGAAAATTTCAATTTTACTCTGGCAGAAGAGGACACCGTGGGCGATAACGGTTCGGGCACACCCAGTCTTTTGGGACTGGCCTATCTGGATGATCCCGGCTATGTTTTTGCCGCCGCAGACTCATTTATCAATATCGGCAACCTGGGCGGGTATCCCTACGGAAGGATTTATGTGATCGATGGCCAAACTGCAGCCAATCTGGATACCATCGACATTGCCGGGTGGAATTATGACAGAACCGGTTCGTACAACACCGGTTCAAGTGACGGCCGTGTCGGCGGTTTCACATCTGTCTGCGATGTGGATGTGGAATCGATCGAATCCGCCGTTTATACGCAAACCTTTTACGGCTGGGCAGTGGAAAAATGGATTTACGACGGTATTTTGAAGGTGGAAAGGGAAGTAGATGCCATTCCGGCTGAATTTGCTCTGGAGCAAAATTACCCCAATCCATTCAATCCTTCCACGACCATCGAATTTACCGTGAAATCCTCCTCCTCCGTAAATCTTTCCGTTTACAATTTACAGGGACAATTGATGGCCGTACTTGTCAATGAACAATTTTCGCCGGGCGTTTATAAAACCGTTTTCGATGCGACAAATTTTCCGACTGGGATTTATTTTTACAAGTTAACCGCCGGTAAAAATACAATGCAAAAGAAAATGCTTATCGCCAAATGATACTAAAAGAGATATTTACCGGTTCAAACCGGTAAATATCCCATTAAATAATTACAAAAATGATCACAAAATCGAAAGGTACAACTGATGAAAAAGATTTTTTATTCCCCTGGTTTATTTTGTTTGTTTTTACTTTTTTTTGCGTCACCTCAAAATTCATTTGCCAACGTATTCGCCTCGCAAATTAAAATCACCAATCCGGACAGCACCGAATTTGACGGTAAATTTACAGATGGTTCCGGGGCAACAATTTCCTTTTTTCTCAATGATACGGCCAGTTCCGTTTTGATTTTCATCAAATATGCGCAAAGCGGGAGCGAAATTGCCCAAATTGATGCCGGGTCATTGAGCCGCGGCTTAAACTCCGTTGAATGGGATGGCAGCGGCACCGAGGAAGGAAAAAACTATCTGATTGAGATCACAGCCGAACAGCCCAATTATTCCAGTACGGAATGGACACTTTTTTATGATTCCGGAGATATCAACATTTACACCCGGGGTGTAGCTGTTGTAACGGATCGAAAGAGTCCAGATTTTGGCCTTATTTTCACCGCCAATGACGGTGGACCGTTGGGCACCGGCATCGCTATTTACAATCCCGATGGCAGCTTTCATGACCCATTTTTAGTGGCGGCGGATTTGAGCAGCGGAGGCGCTTTTGATTACGGTACGGACGCACCTCTTTTTACAGCCATCGATTCGACAGGCAGACTGTATGTTTCGCTGAAAGATAAAGGGCAGATTGTACGCATCGATCAGAATTTTTCACCGGAAATTTTGATCGACGGTCTCACACTTCCCAAGGGAATCTACCTTGAGGGTAAAGACGAAACGGTAACGATTTATGTAGCTGCCGACAACAAAATACTCCGCGGCACTATCGGAACGGCAAATTCATTGAAGGCCGGTTCCATGGAAACGGTGGCGAAATTTACCGGATTTTACCCTCAACAGATCATCCTGGATGATGACGGCTATTTGTATGTCACTCTGCGGGTGTCCAGCGATCTCGGTTCCGACGGCAAAGGGATCCGCAAATACGATCTGTCCGGCACTTTGCCTGTCACCGATGATGATGCCGTTTGGTTTTTGAGTGAGGATCGTACATTCATTGCCAACGACTTATTAATGGATTACGGTAATAATCGATCATCATCTGCCGACGACATTCTCTATTTCTGTACCAGGGCGGGTGACGGTAACAACCAGGACGGAATTTGGCGCGTGACCGACATCACCTCGTTTTTCCCGGATATTGTCCGTATTATGACGGAAGAGACCTTTTACCGTGGCGATGAAAATGTGAATGCCCGCGCCACCATGGATTTTGATGCGGCCGGAAATATTATTTTCATGGAAAATGCCAACGAACATGTCTTTTTCCTGGCGCCGCCGGCAGAAGGTCAGATAAACCATTTCACTACCCGGGCTCCGGATACACTTCATGTGGCCGCGCCGACTTTGGTGCAAGAGAAGCAAAAGGGGAATTTACCGGCATCATTTCAGCTTAAACAAAATTTCCCTAATCCGTTCAATCCCAATACGGTTATTTTTTTCAATCTTACCACCACGGAGAAATTGTCCCTAAAAATTTATGACGTGAACGGAAAATTGATTAAAACATTGGTTGAAAGTAGAAATTTTACACCGGGGGAATATTCATTCCTGTGGCACGGCCTGGACGCTTCCGGTCGGAAGGTTCCATCCGGAAGCTATTTTTATTCAGTTGAGGGGAACAGATTCAGAGAATCCCGTAAAATGACATTGCTAAAATAAAGCGACAGAATAAAAAAAGCCCCTAAAATAGGGGCTTTTTTTACATCCGCTTTTCTCCCGAATTACACATCAAAATATTTAACAAACTCAAGCGGAGTTGGCTGTAGTTTGATGGGATTAATCTCATTTTCAATTTTATAATCGATCCAGGTTTCAATCACATCCTCGGTAAATACATCACCTTTCAGCAGAAAATCGTAATCATTCTCCAATGCCTTCAATGCATCATCCAAACTTCCCGGTGTTGTTGGGATATCTTTCAGCACTTCCGGCGGCAAATCGTAAATGTTTTTATCCATAGGATCGCCGGGATGAATTTTATTGATAATTCCGTCCAATCCGGCCATTAACAAAGCAGAAAGCGCTAAATAGGGATTGCCGGATGGATCCGGGCAGCGAAACTCAATCCGCTTGGTTTTGGGATTGTGGGAATACATGGGAATCCGTATGGAAGCGGATCGATTCCTTTGCGAATAGGCTAAATTTACCGGTGCTTCAAATCCCGGCACCAATCTGCGATAGGAATTTACGGTGGGATTTGTGAAAGCCAACAGAGCCGGCGCATGTTTCAACAATCCACCGATATAAAAAAGACCCATTTCACTCAATCCGGCGTATTCCGTACCGGCAAATAAAGGTTTGCCGTTCTTCCACAAACTCTGGTGCACGTGCATGCCGTTACCATTGTCGGCGGAAATCGGTTTAGGCATGAAAGTCGCCGTTTTGTTATGAGCCTTGGCAATATTTTTGACGATATATTTAAATATCATCAGATAATCGGACATTTTTACCAACGGTTCATAACGCAAGTCGATTTCCGACTGGCCGGCGCTGGCAACTTCGTGATGATGACATTCCACCGCCAGGCCGCACTTCTGCATGGTTAGTACCATTTCGGAGCGGATATCCTGGAGTGCATCGTGAGGCGGTACCGGAAAGTAACCGCTTTTATATTGAATCTTGTAACCAAGGTTGGGGTTTTCATCTTTTCCCGTATTCCAGGCGCCTTCGATGGAATCGAAATGATAAAAAGCCTCATTTGCCGTCTGGTCATATTGAATATTGTCGAAGATAAAAAATTCAGCTTCCGGGCCAAAATAGGCCGTGTCGGCAATCCCGGTTGCCTTGAGGTAGCTTTCAGCTTTCTGAGAAATGCTCCTGGGACAGCGGGAAAAATGCTTCCTGGTCAATGGGTCCACCACGTCACAAATCATCGACAACGTGGTTGGTTTCATAAACGGATCGACAAAAATACTGTTTGGGTCGGGAATTACCAGCATATCGCTTTCATGGATATGTTTGAAACCGCGCAAACTGGAACCGTCGAATCCTGCTCCTTCTTCGAACAAGTCTTCCTGCAACAGATGGACCGGCATGGAAAAATGCTGCCACAGTCCGGGAAAATCCATAAACTTGAGATCAACAATTTCAGCGCCATTCGATTTGGCAAGTTCAAAAACTTTTTTAATCGCTTCGTCCATTTTTCCTCCTGAAAATTTGGGATTCAAAATTCCTTAAAAATATAGTGGAAATATAATAAAAATAGTTGCCGGACACAAAAGAAAAAAGGCAGCAATTCCATGGACAGGAGAGCTGCCTTATATCGAACATTTCTTCATCCGCTACAAGGCATCTTTTCCCGATTCTCCGGTACGAATCCGCAGAACATCTTCGAGAGAGGAGATAAAAATTTTACCATCGCCAATCTCTCCCGTACGAGCTGTCTCGGTGATTACATCCACGATTTTGTCCACCAATTCTTCGGGTGCGGCAATTTCCAGTTTGATTTTGGGCAGAAAATCGATACGGTATTCACTGCCGCGATAAAGTTCCGTATGGCCCTTTTGTCGGCCGAACCCCCTCACTTCGGAAATAGTAATACCCTTCACACCGGCTTCTATGAGGGCTTCCTTCACTTCATCCAGCTTGAAGGGCTTAATGATCGCTTCAATTTTTTTCATACGCTACTTTGCTGTCTATTAAAAGACAGGGATTAACCCTCGCCTTTTTTCTTTTTCTTCTTATCTGCTTTTTTGGTTTTTGCCTGATTTCCTTCCAGCAGTTTCCGCAGCCGCATTAACTCCTGTTGCGCTTTCATTCTTTCTTCTTTGATCCGTTCCAGTTCCTTTTCCGCCTTTTCCGTTTCGTTTCGTTCTTTTACAATTTGCTCGAACACTTCGCGGCGTGTTTCCGCCTTTCTCATCAGCAGGTCTCTCTCGGTATCGCGATAGAGGGATCTCGGTAAAATTGCTAATTTTAACGCCAGGTGGACCCGCCAGTCGGGGAAGGTTGTGGGGAGCTGCTGCGGCAGGTGACTGATACCGTATACATATTGGGTTTCGTCACGGTCGCCGGTCAATCTGAAATCGGCGCCGAAATCAACATGCAGCCATTTGTATACTTTGTAGGAAACGCCGGGAGTCAGATAAATGTAATTTTCACGAGTGTAAGCCGTAACGGCAGGATTCTGGATCCAGATATTGCCGTTCAATTCCATGGTAACGTCCCATTTATCAAACGGATAGCGAAAGCCCAGGCCAAACAGACCTTCGGTGGAAATACTTTTATTGCTGATTGTATCGCCGGGGGCGTCGGTTAATTTATTTCCCGCATCGTTGTGAAAAAGGTAACCCAGATTCAGATGTAGATTGAACGAATCATCAGGGAACAGCAAATCATCGGCGTAACTGGCCATCCCGGTGAAGCCGACTTCAACGGTGCCGGCGGAATAGGGTTCGTAAATCAAATTGTGTACTTTACCAACCGGAAAACGGGAGGTCACCATCATGCCGTATTTAAACTTGCTGCTGGGCGCACCCAGCGAACCGATTTTAAATTTTAAAAACAGGTCATCCGGCAGGTTCCATCCTGGCGATCCGTCTCTACCCGTGTTTGTATCCTGATAAATAATGGGAAACAAAGACACTTCTAATTTGTCGCTTAAGCCATAATTTAATGTGAAGGAACCCTGAACATCCCAGTAGGTTGAGGAAAGACTTTGATTACTTCCTACTTTGCCAAAAAATCTCGAATGAAAATAAGCATTCAAATGCCCTTTACCAATGGTTCTGGCAGAGTGGACATACATCAAACCACGTCCACCGGCGTTTTGCTGCGCATTGGCATACGGCGTAGTCATAAAAAAAACGAATAATGCACAGACAAAAAATAATTTCATCGCTTTCATTTTGGGTCCTCCATGAACCTGTTCTCAATTAATATAAATTTATTATCCCGGTTCGATATTCTTCAACTTTTTCTTTGCCATCAGGGAATTTGCCCGGTAAAGGGACTCAAATGTCCCTGCGTCGGTCCACCAACCGTCAAGGACATCGAATGTCATCTCCCCGTTTCTGATATAGGCGTTATTGACATCCGTAATCTCCAGCTCTCCTCTGTGCGATGGTTTCAGCATTTTGGTGATATCAAAAACTTTGGCATTATACATATAAACTCCGACAACGGCCAGATTGGTTTTGGGTATTTGCGGTTTTTCGACAATTCGTGTCACCTTGTTGCCTTCGATCTCCGCCACACCAAATCTTTGCGGATCATCCACCTCTTTCAGGAGGATTTTTGCTCCCTCTTTTTGGTTTTTAAACGCCTCGACATGTGTTTTGATATCATGTTCTAATATATTATCGCCCAAAATTACAATTACTTTATCATTTTCTACAAAATATTCCGCCAACCGCAATGCCTCGGCAATTCCCCCCTCTCCTTCCTGATAAGTGTAATTGATATGCCGGAGACCAAATTCTTTCCCATCACCCAACAAACGCAAAAATTCACCGGCATTATTGCCGCCGGTAACGATGAGAATTTCCTCAACACCTGCCGTCACCAGTGTTTCGATGGGATAATAGATCATCGGCTTATCATAAATGGGCAACAAATGTTTGTTGGTTACGCGGGTCAACGGATAAAGCCGCGTACCCAGGCCGCCTGCCAATACGACACCTTTCATAATCAATACCTCTGCGAAATTTTCCACCAATACCATAACTGGATAAAAAAGCCAATTTTAGAAGCAAATTCCAACGCCTTTGAAACCAGATGCACCGTAGAACCGGAAATGACAATGGTATCACTGGGCATCAATTGCGGATTTAAACTCATATCTCCGGTTTCCAGAAATTGTTTAATATTATAATTGTAAATCTTTTGCGCGGATTTAAGTGCTTTGCCGGCGGGATTGATCATGGTGACACGCACCAATCTTACTTTTTTAGTCTGAGCCCCTTCGATTGGCCCTCCGGCATACGAAATGAGCGAAATCAAATCCGTATCGCTTGGCACCAGATATTGACCGGGCATACGTACAAATCCCCAGATATTTACCTTGATCAACAGTTCACCTTCCCTGCCGATCTGATATTGTGCGCCACGATTCCGGAAACTCAATACGGGCTGGGTTTGAGCCTGGAGTTCATCAAAAATGAACATAAATAAAATCAGGGGTAAAAAAATAAAAATAAAATCCCTTTTTCTCTGAAACATCCTTCCTCCTTTAATTCGCTGAACGCTCTCGGATTTAATTTAAATCCGATGTAACTAATTAATATTATATGAAATATAAAAGAATAAATATAGATGTTTTAATTCATATTACCTCCATTTTTTATTTTAAAATCCGTGTAAATCCG
>CAJVYQ010000033.1 GCA_913009825.1 uncultured Deferribacteres bacterium | reverse complement strand
AGTGTTATCCACATATCAACAAAAAGAAAAAAGACAAAAAGAAGCAAAAAAAGAAAAAAGAAAAACTACTACTACAACACCACCTTAAAATTAGTTAATTTTTGTCTTGACATTGGGGTCCACTTATCTCTGCGTCCCTTCTTGCCAGAATTTTTAGTTTCAATCCTACCATAGTTCGATTAAAACTGTAGAATCTTGTCTGTGTAGGTTTGCGGATAGCTGTTTCAATCCTACCATAGTTCGATTAAAACGTTTCAATCGTTCCAACGATGCTCTAAAATCACGGTTTCAATCCTACCATAGTTCGATTAAAACAGAGGCTGAAGTAGTCCAACTGCTGCGATAGAATGTTTCAATCCTACCATAGTTCGATTAAAACTATTTTTTCTTGAAGTGATGAAGCCAGTTTTTCTCGTTTCAATCCTACCATAGTTCGATTAAAACATATATTACACTTAGTAACAGAAAAGGAAACCAATGTTTCAATCCTACCATAGTTCGATTAAAACTTATGCACGTAAATCAAGAGGACAGTGACTTTACGCGTTTCAATCCTACCATAGTTCGATTAAAACTGGCCGCAAGTGAGACACTGTAACAGTCGTAATACTGTTTCAATCCTACCATAGTTCGATTAAAACTGTTCCTACAAACTCTACTACAAGCTCTACTAATACTGTTTCAATCCTACCATAGTTCGATTAAAACAATGATTACAGTATAGCTACTAGTACGCCAGCTAGTTTCAATCCTACCATAGTTCGATTAAAACATAAAATATGCCTTAACAATAGAAGCCGAAGATAGTTTCAATCCTACCATAGTTCGATTAAAACTAATAATCACACTTTTCTATACTCCAATCTGAATCGTTTCAATCCTACCATAGTTCGATTAAAACATTTCCTTGGTGGAAGGCTGGGAGTGAAGGACTTTTTCGTTTCAATCCTACCATAGTTCGATTAAAACTTCAAAAAGATTTGAGTTCTTTAAAGTATTTATTAGTTTCAATCCTACCATAGTTCGATTAAAACTAAAAAGATTGACATCTTTTATGCAGGTTCGAGTCCGTTTCAATCCTACCATAGTTCGATTAAAACTGATTGCAAGGGACACAATAAAATGGAGGCAAAAGTTTCAATCCTACCATAGTTCGATTAAAACTTAAACTCATCTCCAAATTGATACGGTTGTATTATTGTTTCAATCCTACCATAGTTCGATTAAAACTATTCAGCTATCCAGGTCATTGCTTCTCAATCACAAGTTTCAATCCTACCATAGTTCGATTAAAACGGTCGGATGACTTATACTTATGATGGTCAACCCTGTTAGTTTCAATCCTACCATAGTTCGATTAAAACACTTCCCAACTGCCACGTACGCACCTAAAATGCAATTGTTTCAATCCTACCATAGTTCGATTAAAACTCGCCCCCAACGCATAAATGCCCGGGTCCATTCGCCCGGGTTTCAATCCTACCATAGTTCGATTAAAACATTTAACGCCATGTATGAGATCAATACGAAGCCTGTTTCAATCCTACCATAGTTCGATTAAAACAAGTCGCAGAGCGTGCAAAGAAAGCAGATGCTCTCCGTTTCAATCCTACCATAGTTCGATTAAAACGCAACACCGCTTGAATTTTTTGCCACTCCCACATATACGTTTCAATCCTACCATAGTTCGATTAAAACCGGGGCCGCCGGCGGGCCCTCAGCCGGGACCATCGAGTTTCAATCCTACCATAGTTCGATTAAAACTTAAATTCTGCCGTGTGGCCACGACAGGAGTATAAAGTTTCAATCCTACCATAGTTCGATTAAAACTCAGACTATGAAGACCTGCACATGCATTGCGTGAGCGAGTTTCAATCCTACCATAGTTCGATTAAAACCGTCTCAAAATATAGAAATTGTATCAAACTGATAAAGTTTCAATCCTACCATAGTTCGATTAAAACCCTTGCTCAAAAGAAACGTAGCCAGAACAAAAATCCGTTTCAATCCTACCATAGTTCGATTAAAACCTCAGCCGTTCTTAAGGCTGCGTAGGACAGAGAATTCGTTTCAATCCTACCATAGTTCGATTAAAACTGGAAAAATTAGGCGTAAGCGAAGACTATACGTTTAGTTTCAATCCTACCATAGTTCGATTAAAACGGATAAAGAAGTTTGAAGTAACATGAGAATTAAGAGTTTCAATCCTACCATAGTTCGATTAAAACCGCAACAGGTGAAAGACCAACTGCTAAAACAAAAGTTTCAATCCTACCATAGTTCGATTAAAACGCAGGCCGATGTTTGCCAGCCTGACGGATTGTTTTTGGTTTCAATCCTACCATAGTTCGATTAAAACGAGTTCGGATGGCTGCAGGCAAGCCTGGCAAGTCAGTTTCAATCCTACCATAGTTCGATTAAAACTCAAAAAACTGCTTAGGGAATATATCCCGCATCATAGTTTCAATCCTACCATAGTTCGATTAAAACTAAAGCATAGAGTTCCCTCTGCGCCATGTTCCACCGTTTCAATCCTACCATAGTTCGATTAAAACCAACGACTGGCTCAAGCTCAAGTCTATGTTACTCAGTTTCAATCCTACCATAGTTCGATTAAAACTTTTTCCCAATATCGACCCAATCCTTTTGTAAAGTTTCAATCCTACCATAGTTCGATTAAAACAAAACAAGTCAATATTTAACTTGTATTCGATCCCGAGTTTCAATCCTACCATAGTTCGATTAAAACCTGGAAGAAAGGATTTGTCACTGATATGCTAAAAAGTTTCAATCCTACCATAGTTCGATTAAAACTGATAAGGAAGTTTATCTTATCGATCTTGCTTACGTTTCAATCCTACCATAGTTCGATTAAAACGAAAGCTCTTTAATCGACCAGCCGGTCACGAAAGAGTTTCAATCCTACCATAGTTCGATTAAAACGATTTATTGACATTCCGGTTAGTCCGGATGCCGCTGTTTCAATCCTACCATAGTTCGATTAAAACAGTAATCATTGTATAATGATTATCTAATGATTGTGTTTCAATCCTACCATAGTTCGATTAAAACTGAAAAGGAAACATACGTGATCGATCTTGCTTACGTTTCAATCCTACCATAGTTCGATTAAAACAGAAACTTGCATTAATCCGATTTCACCGGCCTTGCCAAGTTTCAATCCTACCATAGTTCGATTAAAACATTGGTTTAATCCGGTTATTAAAGAAACTTCAAAGTTTCAATCCTACCATAGTTCGATTAAAACCCCCGGCGGTGCGGCTTTTTGTGAACACAAATTAATGTTTCAATCCTACCATAGTTCGATTAAAACGAATTAGAAGAAGATTCGATTGTTCCTGTGATGCCGGTTTCAATCCTACCATAGTTCGATTAAAACAAAATAGAATACAAAACAAGGCTGTGTTGGGTCGTATTTTGTTTCAATCCTACCATAGTTCGATTAAAACTATTTTCCTATAATTAATAACATCAAAAAACTTGAGTTTCAATCCTACCATAGTTCGATTAAAACTGCACACGAGGATAGGTTTGAGAGATGAGACAGGAGTTTCAATCCTACCATAGTTCGATTAAAACTCATCGATCCAAGCACCAAAATTGTTACGTTAAAAATAGTTTCAATCCTACCATAGTTCGATTAAAACTGGAACTGGCTATGAAATATTTTATGTGAAGTCAACCGGGTTTCAATCCTACCATAGTTCGATTAAAACTTTTCGGTTTCTCTTTTTGCTCTTGTAATTATCGGGTTTCAATCCTACCATAGTTCGATTAAAACACCTATCGAGCACTTGCTATTGAAAGCAGACGATGTTTCAATCCTACCATAGTTCGATTAAAACAAGAGCCCCCCGGCAGCCCCACCCAAAACCATTTTAGTTTCAATCCTACCATAGTTCGATTAAAACGTGTGAGTGCGTGTGTCATAAGCGGCTCTCTAAAATGTTTCAATCCTACCATAGTTCGATTAAAACCTGAGCTCAGATTTTACGCGATCGATCGCGGTAAAAGTTTCAATCCTACCATAGTTCGATTAAAACTTAATCTATTCAAATGCTTTTTAATTTCATCCAAGTTTCAATCCTACCATAGTTCGATTAAAACTCTCAGAAATTTAATAATGGCCATTGTTGGTATTCGTTTCAATCCTACCATAGTTCGATTAAAACTTTGTGCAGATACAATTATTCCAGCCGGTGAAGTTGTTTCAATCCTACCATAGTTCGATTAAAACCGTGACTGGTTAATGCTTACCCAAAAGCGTATAGATGTTTCAATCCTACCATAGTTCGATTAAAACATCCTACTATGTTTACAACTCTCCAATATGACGTCGTTTCAATCCTACCATAGTTCGATTAAAACTTTTCACCACTGATGCTACCGTTATAAATAGATAGGTTTCAATCCTACCATAGTTCGATTAAAACCTTTTTCCGGTCCCGCAAATACTATTATGACTATGTTTCAATCCTACCATAGTTCGATTAAAACTGTTCAGCAGATTAACAATTTTTGCCGTCTCGTCAGTTTCAATCCTACCATAGTTCGATTAAAACCTTTAGATTCAAGAATTTTTTTAGCACTTTCTCTAAAGTTTCAATCCTACCATAGTTCGATTAAAACATTTTCTCCAGTTTTTTCGATGTTTTGTTTGTTCTCGTTTCAATCCTACCATAGTTCGATTAAAACAAATTCCCTACATTTTTTTTGTTGCCATTCATAAGTTTCAATCCTACCATAGTTCGATTAAAACTCTTTATCCTCAACAGTAATTTGCACGACAACTGCGTTTCAATCCTACCATAGTTCGATTAAAACCCGCAAAAACGGCCTTAAAAAACAGTTATTTAGCGGGTAAAATAACTGAAAAATGTCTGTCAACCACCAATCCTGCTGCCGTAAGCACAAGGTTGACGACTGCGGGGTTCAGATAAAAGTGTCCAGAGGATTTTTCTCCCGGCCGATCACCTCTTTTTTAAACGCCTTCTTTTCTCTCATTTTAAAAATTAACACAGAATCCTTTTCAATGTCAAGTATTTTTTTCAACTTTATCTTCAGCTCTTTTAATTTCCCTTCCGTTAGTTCCCCTTCAAAAACACTGTTCTGAATCCAGTTTAAATACTGACGGCACAATTTCAGCGCTTTGACTACCCGCTTCTCCTCCACATCATACACCAAAATAACGTACATTGCAATCTCTTATCATCAAATTTTAAAGGGTTTGTAATTCCGTTGTTGTGCCTAATGATCGTTTCATTTTTGTTTTATGGTTTTATTCAATCCTAAATTGAGCGATTCTTAGCTTGCGATAACCACCCAAAGAGTTTTGTCATTCTGTAAGAATCTTTTTAATCCTTTGTACTAAACCAATAAGATTCCTACGGAATGACATAAGAATCGCTCAATTTAGGTCAATAATATTTCTTTTATTCTGATATTAATTTTTTCAAAACCAAGGGTTTTAATATCGAATTCAAATAGAAACTCCATGCCGCTCAAAAGTTGAGATGGATTCAGATTTTCAAAATCTTTCGACGAAACACCTTTAAATCCGTGCGCCAAAATACTATTATTTCGTAGTTCGGAAAATGGTTTTAACCGGTTGCATAGATCGGCTATTTGCCGATACTTATCATTGCAGGGATTTTCTTTGTGTAAAAATTGCAAAATAGCGCGGAGCGTCTCGCGATTTGGCGTTTTATAATCTAAAGGTTCCCCACTTATTCTTATTTTTTTTAAGCTGTTTTCCAGGGCAGGATATTTTTTTACCCCTTGTTCAAACTTTTTAAATCCCTCTTTTTTATCCCGGTTAACGGAAATTTTCAGATCCTGTTCAACAAAGTGACCTAAAACGGCTTCTTCCAGTCTGAACAGCCGGCCTACTACATCCACATATTCTTTTCTGTTGATTTTAACCCGAATATTATTTAATAATTCAATTATTAATGAACTTCTATCTCCGTTTAACAGGTTCTCCAAATGCAGCTTTAAAGTGGTGAAGCCTGCATTTCCAGACAGGGAGCGATAGTTATGCAGGCATTGTAAAGCGGTATCGAAATTAAAATTTAATCGATGTTGGGCTGCCTGTGCCAGAAACGCTATATTTTTATCACTCTGTTTAAATGTGGTGATTGCCGGATAATCGTAGGAAGCTAAATAATTCTGCATCGCCTTTTTATAAAAATGATCAAATAGCTGCTTCCCCATATTTATTTTTATAATTTTTCGGGTCTTTTCACTGACATATAAGGAAATCACTTTATCCTGATAATAATCAATACTGTGAAAAATCAACCCCATATTACAGGCCGGAATACCGCCGGTGGCTAATACAAAAACCTTATCAACATCGGCGTATTGTATTTCATTAAAATAATTCCGGTAATAACTAAACATCGAATCATAATAATTTACTTCGTCCTGCAAAACCTGAAGACTTATTTTCTTTATTTTACTTTTGAATATTTTCGGTAGAATCTGTTTAATAATTTTACCAAAATAAATTGTATCCCCGGATTTAAACTGCTTGTCGGACTGATCGGTAACAAAAATGACCATTTGATCTATATTATTCACATCTTGATCAAAAATATATTTCAGAGCCGGGTTAAGTATAGGAAATTGAATTTCGGATTTGTACTCCTGTAACGAGTTGTAAATTTTTTCTCCTTCTGTTCTTGAGGGAATAATTTTATTGCCGTTTAACAAGATATCCCTTGAACCAATATTTGCAAAAAATAAATTCATTTTTTATCCTTTCATTTAATAAATTTCCACCCACCCTAAAATACCGGTCACTTTGTCCCCGGACATATAAACATGGCGGGTTACCGGAAAAAGCTCGCTGCGTTTGCCCTTTACCCAGCCAAAATTGCGGCTTGCTTTTGTTTCTTTCATTGATTCACGGATACGTTCAATTTCTGTAGAAGAGAAGATAAGTAAAATGGTTTTGGTAAAGATGCCGGTTCCGGCGCCCAGCATCAAAAAAGCCTTTTTCCCGTTTTCCGCCGTTATTTCAGAAATCAATTTCTGATAAAAATTCACCACCTTTTCTAAACCGGGTTTTCCATTTAACTCCTCAATTTCCCTCTCGGCAAACCGCAGGGCAAAGGCATTGACGATATGAAACAAATCCTCTTTGCCGTTTAGTTTCTCAAACCGGGTGCGGAAACCGCCCTCGTGAACCTTAGAATTTAGCGCTAATTTTTTAATACGAAAGAATGCTTCCGCGTCCGGTTTCAGGCATTCTTTGCTAATGGGTATCTCCGCAACTCCTTTTTTAATATGATAGGTCCAGGTTGTTTGCACAAAGCGGTCATCAGGGTCGAAGTCAGATGAATCCCCTGCATGCAGAAAACGGAGAAGATCGGTATGCGGACTGCTGCCGAATATTTCCTGTTCAAATTTTCTGAAATCAGGTTTTTGGTTTTTTTTAAGAATATCGTTCAGAATACGTCGTTTGGATTCCGGATGATGCTGCACATAATCATAAGCCATCGTGGAACGAATAGCGCCTTTTAAACTACTGCCGGGAATAAATGGCTTACCATTCCGGGCAATAAAAGGCTTTATTTCCCGGCCGCTGATTATGCCGCTGACCTGCAGACTGAGTGTAGAGATTACTTCTTCAGCCGGAATGTTTTGAGCGCTAAGAAAAGCGCCCAGAGACTGTTCGCGGCTGCCCCTTCCCTGTCCGCGGCGAATCATTTGCAGATAGGCATCCATCAATTTATCATCGCCGGCCAGTAAATTGTTCAGTCTGCGTGCATCAACGAATTGTATTTTCCCGTCCTTTGCAATGTAATCACTAAACGCCGACCATTTGCGACTGTCATGATCACCAATATGCAACGGTGTTTTAACTTTAATTTTCAATTCCATCGTTTTCATATCATACTCCGTTTAAAGAACACGACATGGCAAGACCGTAACGGTAAAGCGTACGGCCGCCTATTTTTTCTTCAACCATCCTTCCGTTTATTCGATCCTTTAAAACAGCGCCGGCTTTTATCAAATATAAGGCGCTTTTTTTATATTCCGTGGCCTGCCCGAAAGTAATAAAACCGTCGTCACGCCGAAAATCGTAAGATAAGATCGATGACAATTCCTGTTTTTGCGGGATGGTATCCGATAACAACATTTGCCGTCCGGTTGCGAGGTGCCATTCCGGTTCTTCTACCTCGGTTTTTTCGAAATAACCCTTTCCCAGGCTGCGCAGCCCGCCAATGCCTTCTTCCGCAAACAGCTCCCGCACAGCCTGCCACTTTGTGCTGTCCGGTGTATTTTTCTCCAGATAGTAAAAAAATAACCGAAAAGACTTTCCGTTAATAATTCTGCATGGCAGTGAAATTTCTCTTTGATGAAAAGGTTCGGCAGCACCACCGAATCTGGGCACGCCGGCCCGCGGCAGGACGTTTTTAGAGAAGAGGTTTAGTTCCTTCAACCTCGCAGGCGGCTTTTCCATCCCTATTTCAGATGCCGTCAGGGCAAATTGTCCGCCGATGATTAAATTGGATTCATCCTCAAGATTCAGCGTATGGACTATCCGTCCATCTTTTTCTTTGATATGCGTTCTTAACCGTTTCAACAATCCTTCGGAAAACCAGCGTAATTTTTTAAGCGCTTTTTTGTCGGGATATTCATCTTCATTTTCGGGACGGTCCGCCTGGTAGGCGATAAAAGGTTTCGGCAGAAAAAAGATTTCTTTCTCTGCAATTTGCAAAGCCGGGAAAATACAGGATAGCCGAAGGCCTTCATGGATATACTGCAAAAGTTCCGGAAAGCGCTCCGCCCCATGCAGCAGCACGTAATTGTTAGTTAACGCCCCGAAAAGAGTGGCGGAGCTGACCTGAATATCCGGCAGGACAAAGGCGTTGTTCCGCGGCGGATAGAGTTTAATCCTGTGCATGATTTTCTCCCCATTCAATTGGCAAATTATTGAGCGATACCTCATCGAGAGTAGGAAACAGGCGAATTTCCTGTGCCGATTCTTGTTTCTTATAATTTTCTGCGCTTTTATAGCTTAACAGAATATTTTCAAAAACCACCTGCCCGTAACCGCGGCTGCCTGAACCGCCCAGATAATCGTCCTGCACCAACCGGAGGGCTTCGAACACCATGTTCAACAGGGCGGCATCATCGCCAAAAATATTGAATACTAACGAAAAATTGAATTTCGCGCCGGCGGGAACCCGCTCCAATTGCCGCGGATTGGCGGCAGATGTAAGCCGGTCCAACGTATTTTCCCATTTACCTTCGGTATAATCCAGTTCCAGGTTGGTAAATCCCCCTTCGCCGTTCTCCTTATTTTGCATTTCATGTAAAGTTTCTTCACTGATAAAGGCGTCGCGCACAATGATACGGGTTTTGGTTTCCGCTTCTTTGGCAACAGAACCGAAAAGGCGCTGAATGTCGGCATTACAATCTGCTGCTTTTTCCATACCTGAGTCAACTTTTCCGGTACGCTGCGTATAGGCAGAATATTTTAATTCCATTAATGAACGCATCTTCCCTTTCAGGGAGGAGCCGGGAATATAGGGAATCCCCTGTGCATTTTTAATCACATTGCTGTCGATACCGCCAATATCCAGCGCAGTGGACGAACCGCCGATGTGCAGTCCGGTTTTCAGTTCGATGATGCCGTCAATAAAGATTTTTCCCATCAGTTTCATTTTATGTTCTCCTCTATTAATCGTTTTCCTTTGCGTAACAAATAATGGCTTCAAAAAATTGTTGAAAACTTTCTAATTGTTCTTTTGTCTCGATATTTTTGATAACCTTGTCCAAGTGATTCATAAAAAACTTCGTTTTTTTATCTCTTCCAGAGAGGTAAGCTAATGACGGCCGTAAACGAACCACTTCTTCTGGTGCTTTCATTTTTTTTAAGATCGAAAATATATTGCGAATTTTTGAGGTCGTAATATTTTTAACACCATGCGTCCCTTTAAATTTAGGATTGTCAACGTATTCTTGTACATGGAAACAAAAATTATTGTAACCATTTCTATCCAATTGCTTAACTTTAAGAATTATCGGTTCAAGTTCTTGCCATATTTTATTCATGTTTTCCCAAGCATTATCTTTTTTCTTCTCAAATTTTTCAGAATGCTTTTGTGAATATTGGTTTTGTTTCATGGTTTAATTCTCCCTTGTTTTTAGGTCAGCTAATTTAGCGGCTGCGGTAATGATCTGGTGATTAGTGATGGTTCGGCCATTTTTCCCGTAAAAATTATGCAGCCACATGTTTTCGTAAATTTTAATTAATTTTTTCTTTTCACTTTGTACGCTTTCTTCTTTAATATCCCGCAGATAATAACGTAACCGCCAAACCTTTTGCATATTTAAGCGGCCTTCCTTTGCTTGTTCCAGCAACGGTTTAAATCCGCGGGTGGAATTGATGACTTTGCGCAGCAGGCTGCGCTTTCCGGTTTTTCCGATAATGGATGTCAGCAGGTCCCGGATTTCGAGTATATAGTCTAACTCCAGCCAATTGAACACCTCATTCATCAAAAAAATTCTATTCTTTAAAGGCGGAGCATCCTTTTCCATTTCTTCCGGCGTGCGGAATTTTTTTGCCTGTTCCAGCCACTCTTCGCTTGTTTCTGCCGCCTGGATAACCGGATGCTTGTATCCGAAGATACCGATGGCAGCCGAAAAACCGACCTTCGGATTGCCTGCTGTAAACTCAGCGAATTTTTGGCGCAACTCGCCGGCAAATTTAACCATGGTTTGCGGCTTTCCGATTAAAAAAGAATCGTCGCCGCCGGAGAAGACAATGTAAATATCTTCGCGATATTTTTTGTTTGAGTCTATCATGTACGGCAAATAGCCTTCAAAGAACAACCGCAGCATGCGGCTTAACACCGCCACGCGGGAGATGGATGCCGGTTGCAGCCCTTTCTTAAAAATTTCCCCTAGGTTATCTACATCCAGTTTCAAAAAGGCCAGTCTTTTATTTTCCGCCAGAATATCAAAATCCGGTTCCAGGGCAAGAGGCAGGGCGCCAAACCGAAACAGAGGCGTGTTCTTATCATCAAAATTGTTCAAAGCATATACCTTTTCTTCAGTCCGCTTCGGCCATTCTTTGTAAAAGGAATATTCACGGCCAAAAACCGCCAGCGCCGCTTGCCAATCTGTCACCGTTCCAAATGAGATCTCTTCCACCTCTATATCACTCATACCAATATAGCGGCAATCTTTTATATCTTTGGCCAGTTTTTTAAAGGATTGGCAAAAAGAGCAAATCTCAATATCTTCATCATCCATTACCACATTTTCGGTAGAATGACAAATCCGGCAGGCGTGGGTATGGATTTCCCCGGCAGGTTGGAATAACAGATCATATTCATCTTCCCATATCTCTGAGATTTTCTGCTGTTTTAATATAGCGGTATTAGCGGTTGCCTGCGTCCAAATATCCTGAAATTGCTGAATAAAATGATATGCCGAGAACTGACAATACCCGATATTGCAAAACAATTCGCCGCCGTGGATTTGAAATAATCGGCGATTGACGGTTTTTCGTAAATTTTGAATTTTCTCTTCAAATACCGCCGGAGCTAATAGATAAAAATTTCCGCCTCCGTTGTATAAAATATTTGTTGGTTCCAGATCAAGTTCATTAACGAAGAAGTGAGCGATGGATTCCATTAACAGCATCAAATAAGTACTCCTTCCCTTCAAACTCTTTGCAGCACCTTTGGAGGTCACATTAAACACAAATTTCTGAATGCCGGATAAGTCGGCATGGATTAAAATGAAGCTTCTATCCTCCACAGGCTGTTTATTCAAACTTTCTCTTATCCGGTCTATTTGTTGCTCATCCAGCGCCCCGTTCTGCATTTGATGATACAGACAAAGCGCGATGGCAGCCGTTCCACGCATGTGATCATACAAAGATATATCTGCTCTAAACCGGGTAGTTTGCGCCGGTACCAGCGACAAATATTTTTCCATAAGCGCCAGCAATTCTTCTGTTGAGTTAATCCCAACCAAACGGGAATTGAAAGTATCAACCAGCGCTTGATAAGCATCTTTTCCGGCACAGGCTTCTATTGAAGGGAAAACCGAATCGAATGATAAAGGAACTAAGTCGCAGCCCCATTGTTTTTCCGGTTCCACACTATTCCCGGCAGGATAAATTTGTGAAAAAACAGAAATCAGAGCGATATTCACATAATAATCCGTCACCGATTGATCTTCCATACGTTCACCGGAAGATAACCAGTCAGTTAATTGGACGATTTTCCCCTCAGGCGTGCGGGGAGCATGATGGGTCTTGGCTATTTCAACAATTGTTTCCGGCAATTGCTTAAAAAAATCAATTTGGCCATGCAAAGTTTTTAAAACAAAAGCCGAATATTCTGCATGAGAATATCTGTCAACTGATTTGTCTTTTTTTAGGTGATATTGCTTACTCCGTTCATAGAACTTCCCGATATCGTGAAGTAAAGCACCAAAAAATACTACACTCTTTTCCATAATTTTACCTCATATTTTTTATTACCTACATTGAGCGTTTTTCCTGTCATTCAGCCTATCCGCCTCCCAAGGGGAGGAATCTTGTCAAATCCAGGCAATAAACGAACAAGATTCCTACTGAATGACATTTCATCCTTACCACCAAATTTGAAATGCACTATATTTTTCCTGCCCCAGCAGATGCTTAATCAATTTGTAACATTCCAGACGGATCAGCCGGCGGTAGCTTACATTTCGCCCCAGTTTCCGATGCTTCAATGTGGTGGCCAGCCGTTCGTCAAAATCACGCACAAATATTTTCTTCCCCTCTTCGTTGAGCCAGCAGATTTTACCTTTGGTGGTAAAATGTTTTTCGGTGATCTGCTTGCGGTTCAAAAGCGTGAAAATAGCCCGGTCGGCAAGCAGCGGCTTAAAGATTTCCGCCAGATCCAGCGACAGCGAGAACCGCTTGGTGCCCGGTTCGTGCAAATAAGAAATCAGCGGACTTAACTGCGTGCGGTAAATTTCCGAAAGACAGGTCGTATAAACCAGCGTGTTGGCAAAACTGATCAGGGAATTGATCATATTATCCGGCGGATGTTTCACCCGTTTGTTAAATTCGATGGTTCGGTCGATGATCAGCGGCCAGGCTTCGTAATACCAATGGCGGATATTTCCCTCAATGCCCATCAGTTCATCAATCCTTTTTACTGTTTTGATCCGTTCCCGCAGGCCGGAAATTTCTGCGATAAACCGGGACGTATCCTTGCCGCGGCTGTTGTAATACTGCAAATTTTTAAGAATGTTGCCGGAGGCGCCGGAAATAAATGCACGGGCAATCTCCATGCGCAATTCGTTGTCATCAAAAGTCCGCACCTGACGCAGCAACAGTTCGCCGCTGTTCAGAAATTCACGCGGATAGTACGTGCCGGAATAAAATCCGTAATAGTTGAACACATGAATGGGTATCCCTTTACTGCCGCAGAAATTGAGAAACTTACGGTTAAAATCGCTTTCGCCGAAAATATAAAACGAATCCACATCCTCTACCGGCAGCACTTTTTTCTGTTCGGAAACCTTATACTCGATTTCCGGCTCCCCTTCGGTAAATTCCGGTTCGTTCTCCACTTCTTCTTCGAACCGTGCAACCACCGCGTCATCGGAAACTTTGTCATATTTCCTGAAAAAGATGGTGTTCTGCTTGCGGGAAAGCCGGCCGGCGTTGAACAAATAATAGTTTCGTTTCATAATTGTCTCCGTAGACAGACCTCACTACACAGACCTCAAAGGTCTTTAAGACCTTTGAGGTCTGTGTAGTGAGGTCTGTTAATTCTCTTCTACCAAATTCTGAATCACACTAAAATCGTCATTTTCCTCGTGAAAATTCCGAAACCCGGTCCTATCGCCGAAGAGTTCAATCACTTGCTCTCGTTCCACCCTTGTAGGCCACACGGAAAGAATGGATCGATAGGATGAATGAGCGTAGTGACGGAAATCTTTTACCAACCCATGTTTCTGAGGATTAAAATGAATATAGTGAATTAAATAAACCAAATAACCGTCGGATTTGACTTGTTTTCTACCGAATCTGGTTTGGAATAAACTGCCCGTTCTGTTATACCGTTTATTGATTGCTTTGGCATAGGAGTTGAACAAATTAGAAAATGCCTGGCTATAAACCTTTGAGGTTTTTAAAACCTCAAAGGTTTTAAGTCGTACCAAAAAATGAAAATGATTTTTAAGCAGACAATAGGCAAATATTTCGGCAATAGGACAAATATATTTCGTCACTAAATCGAGAAAATATCGGTAATTTGCAGTTTCAATAAATATGTTCTCACGATTATTGCCGCGGTTGTAAATATGATAAAAGCAGTTTGGATAAAAAGAATCTACTTTTTGCATTTTGGCCTCGCTTTTTTGTAAACCTCAACGACGCTAAACCTCAACACTAAACCTCAAAGGTCTTGAAGACCTTTGAGGTTTGGCGTAGTTAAAGTTTATAGGTTTTTCTCACCCCCAACAATATTCAAAATAAGCGCATTTTTTGCAAATAGACATTTTTTGAATTTCCGGCGGGCGTTCTTTTTTTAATACTTCACCAATTTCCCGGACAATTTTATCCAACTGTTCACAATCAGATTGGCTTAATTGAATTTTTTCAGTTTTGCGTAATTTAGGGTAATCAATTTCCCCGGTTACCGGCCAGATGTTGTTTTTTTTGAGATAATACAGATAATACTTAAGCTGCCAGATATCCGCTTTTTCCATTTTATTGGTCATTTTGGTTTCATGAATCACACCGTCCGGTGAAATACGATCCAGGCGGATTTGACCTCCTAAAAATATTTCTTTGCTTTCGCGATCGTAACTTTCCTCGTGCATCAGTTTTCCCAGAAACACCCGGTCGGATTCCTGTTCCATCTGAATACCGTGGCTGAACAACCACAGTTTGCGCTTGCAGATGAAGTAGTAATTGATCTGCACGCCTGTGAGGGAGGGTGCTGTTTCCATTTAAAACCCGTCCTTCTCTTAAATGTAACGCGAAACGCTGTTTCGCAATGTCGATTCAGCGAATCGACCTACATAAAATACCAAATGCACATGGTTTGGCATAACACAATACGCCAGCAAATCATAATCATGATTGTCACGGTAACGTATCGCTTCCGTTACTATTTCTGCAATTTTCGGATTTTTCAGCCATTTCGGACCGGTTTCACCGCGATCAAGCAGCGCATCGAATTTGCCAAAATAAAATTTTCGGCAGGTTGCAAGCCGCTCTTCTTTTTCCTGTTCATCTTTAATTTGGGCAATCTGTTCTTCCTGTTCTTCACGTTCCCGGATCATTTTTTCAACCACTTCTGCCGGCAGCGATCCGTTTAATCTAAACGTAATAAAATACGTCGCATCCGGAGGCTGATAATGCGGCAGACGACGGCGGTAGAAAATTTCAGAATCGTGACTTATCATATTATAATTTCCGTCGCGGTTCATGCTGCATTGTAGGTCGAATCGCCGATTCGACCCTGCGATTCAGCGAATCGCACTACATTACCCAACAATCCAGCGAATAGCTTTTGCCGCTTTCTTCCCTATTCCCGGCACTGAAGTTAGTTGCTGCAAATCCTGCCGGAATATTTTCTCTGCGCTACCGAATTTTTCAATTAACAGTTTCGCTCTCTTCGGGCCAATTTCCGGAATACTTTGCAGCAAGTATATCTGTGCTTTGCGTTTTCCTTTGGGACGTTTTACATGCCTTGGAATGGCGCTGTTAGAAAATCGTCGCATTTGCTGTGCAGTGAAAATCATAAGTGAGGCGCTCTCAACCGCATCTTGCGACCGTAAAACCGGCACGCCAAATAGAATCGAAACCGTAATCAACGCACCCTGGATCGCCTCACGTGTCATCCGACTCCCACTAAGATCACTTGCCGTACCTTCTAAAATCAATGCCCCGTTGAGCGGGCCGTTTGCCATTTTCTTCGTTTGTTGAAACAGCCTGCCATCTTTGATGGATGCGACAAAATCGATCAGCGTTTTTCGCTCAAACAGGAAATTGTTATTGATCAGGTAATCGCCAATCTTTAAACGATGGATGATGAGATTGATCCGCTCCATTTCGTACAGAGCTGCTACTACTGCGGAATTGGCTTCGCGGTCATCGGCGATGATGGTGGTTTGCGGCGGCTTCAAAATATTGTCTTTAAAAGTTTAGGAATTTATAGAAACTGCATAGAAACCGACCTTCTTTGAGAAGGTCAGCTTCTTTTCTTTGCAATGAATATCACCTCTGCCGGTCATCTTCATCATTTTCGTCTTCTTCCTCATCTTCAAAACCCGGTATTCCCAGCAGAGTGAGAGAATCCGGGTGTTTGACGATCATTTGAATCAGCAAATTTTGCAACTCTTTTTGCGATTTTTGCTCAAGTATTGGGGGCTGCGAGTTCATATCAAAAAATGTTTCCGGCTCCCGCAAGTATGTAATTCCCAGGGCGGCAGCGTGTTTACAAAAATACATTTCAGCCGGACAACTGCAGGATGTGCGCAAATTACCGGTTTGCAAATATTGAAAGGAAGTCTGGTAATTACCGTAATTTCCTTCCACTATGCCGGTAAGTTTGTTAGCCCGGGAATATAGCAGACGATTACGCAGAAAACCGGTAGACACATAGTCCAAAGCCCGTTCAAAAATTACATCACCGCAGGCTTTTTTGATTTTGGTGTCTGTGAGGGTGTTTAAAGTGAGCATGTTCCGCCTATTATCTTTTGAAACATTAGAAACTGACCTTCTTTGAGAAGGTCAGTTTCTGTTTTTATTACAAAATTTGCCCGCCACTTTTCAATTGAATACCAGTATGTTCGTCATAATATTCTCTTGATAACTTGAATAAACCATAACACATTTCACTACTCACAGGAGGGGCAGCTTCGTCATGTTTGATAATGACCCTAAGGATATTCCCTGACATTGCTTTTATCTGATTTTTAATTTCAATCGATTTAATTTTTCGATCATTGAAGTTATTAAATCCAATACGTTGTAAATCTTTCAACAACCTTTGAAGTTTTTCGAACATTTTATCATTATCGTTTTGTGGGATATAAAAGCTCATTTCTTCCCCAAAATCTTTTACATCAATTAGTTTGAATTTCCCTATTTCTGCGAATTTCAATTCTTTAATTCTTTGAATAAAATCTATTTCACCATTCTCAAATTGTACACCATTGTGGTGACCAAAAAGCGTATTCTCTTTAATATCCTGGAAAAATTTTTTTTGCAAATCAAACATATCTGGCTCGCGAAGATTTTTATCACGAATATTAATAAATGCATAATTTAGGAAATAAGCATCCTTTCCTTTATAAATTAATTTTGAGCGGCTATTGTGATTCTTTTGCAGATCAATCAATTTGACATGACCTTTTCGGGAGAGTTTGCCATTTCTATTACACCTGCCCGCTGACTGAACTAAACTCGGAATCGGGCTGAAATCACGATAAACAATTGGAAAATCAATATCGACACCGGCTTCAATTAGCTGTGTAGAGATCAAAATAACTTTTTTCCGTTTTTCTAAAAATTGTTTGCATTTATTAATCTTGTTTTTTCTGTCATCAATAGTAAAATGTGTATTAAGTAGGATACAATTGTTATTATTGTTTTCCGCAACAAGCTCCGCATATAAATCTTTGCTATCCTGAATAGTGTTTAAAATAATAAGTACTGATTCCTTCTCTTTACTAACCATTTCAGCCAGTTTATCTATTTCTATTGGTACTGTGTGGCGACTAATTTTATATCGATTGAATAATGGATTTTGAAAATATTCAAATTCCAACAATTCAGATGGCAAAATATACTCAGGGAAAAATCCCTTGAGATCATGGTTGCTATTTTCCGGAAGTGAAAAATTTGGCATCGTAGCTGTAGAAAGGATTGCATAAGATTTATACTTTCGGCAAAAAACATCAATAATGGCCGTAAAAAAACCATAAAGTCTCGGAGGAAGAGCCTGAATCTCATCAATCAGAAAAATCGCGTTGGCAAAGTTAGGCAATTTTAGCAGTGTAGCATTTTTATTACTCAACAGGGTTTCAAATACTCGCACAAAGGTTGTGATAATGAATGGGTAATCAAAAATTTCTTCAGCAAATTGCGCTGAAATAATTTTATTTATTGCACTTGGGTCTTCGTCCAACATGCTTTGCAATTTAGCGAATTCTTTATTCTCTGACTTTGAGTCAATTCGGCAAATAGCAGCTTCATATTCTGGAAAAATTTCCAGACATTCTTTTTCTACTTGCTCAACAATTGAGAGAAATGGCAAAGCATATATTATGCGCAAACCGTTTTCTTTTTTTAAAATTTCTCCAGCAAGAGACAGTAACATCAATGTTTTCCCCGAGCCGGTGGGCGCCGTTAATGAAAAAACACGTTTTCCTTCTACGTATTTTTTTAAAATATTTTTAATAGCCTTTTTCCGCATTTCGGTTCTGAGTTTATTTAACTCTGTAGTCTGATCAAGTTGATTCAAATATCTTTCGAGTGAAGTGTTGTATTGCGAAAAAAATTGTAGACAATTATTTTCATCCTTTTTATAATTTCCGGCATCTGCTTTATCCGAAACAATAAGAGACGCAAAAACAAACTGGGTTGATAGAAATGTGTTTAATGAATCTTTAGAGTCATAACCTAATATTTTAAATTTTTCCCATGCTTTTTCATTAAATAGGTGTTTTTCAAAATTTTCAATTGTAAAAAATTTTTGCACGAAGTTATTCACTGGTAAATCAGGATGCTTTCTCAGGAAATCGAACAATTTATCGCATTCATTTTCATTTAATATATGATCGAAATTCGGAAGATTACCATGGTGATGTGCAACAATAGCTATTACAGAAATGATTTCTTCAATTTCTTTAATGTTATATTCATTATTTAGAAATTGTCTATCTGTTTGACAAACAAGGTAAAAAATAAAAGCAGACAAATAGGCATGACTGGAATAACCGCTTTTTACTCCATTTAATTTGTTTTGAAAATTAGGATTAAGTTTACCGATATCATGTAATATAGCTGCAATTTCTACTATTGGTAGGTCGGTGATATCTTTAACATTATCTCGTACCCTTTTTGCATGTACTAAAAGTGGTCGCCCTGGATGAGACTCATATTTTTCTATATTAACCACCACTTTTCCTTATTCATAAAGTTATAGAATTCACCTTCAATGCTTATTGATTCCTCAACAGAAGGATAAATAACCTCTACATAATTTTCTGGTATATTCCAAAAATCATCATTCTGAAATGTTGGTATTTTATCAAATCCGACTCTGAAATGGGAAGTGTTGATTAAGTCCGGTTTATGCTTGTTGGAAAAAAAACATTTTGCACAAAATAGACCAGTTTGTTTTTCTTCAAATTCTCCTTTTTCTTCAATTTTTATATCTGCCGGACAATTATGCCATCCTAAAACAGGCTCATAAATACTTTGAGATAGATTAATTGATTCAATAAAATCAGCAAATAACGGAATAATATTTTCGCTATTTACTGCTATTGCTACCCGATATTCCGGTTCTTTCAATATTTCAAAGTATTTAGGTGAACCCTTAGCTGTTGGATGAATGGCGGATCGACTTGTAAATCCCCATGATATTTTTTTAACCGGATTTACTACTTGTACTCCATACAATAAACCTCTGGTAAGTAAAGGGAATTGAGATTTCATCTGCTCTCTCTCAATTCCCAGAACCGCGCCCATCATACCTACTAAGGCTGTTTTAGTAATAAAATCATGAGTAAGAGGATTATTATTTGTTTCCGGTTTTTTAAAATGGGCCCAATTTCCTCTTATATTTAAAATTGCACCTTTCACTTTTAGCCTTCCTTTTATTTATTAGAAAATTCAATTTTTTTAAACTCTTCTTGTCTTAGTTTATTAGACAAATCATTTATTTCCGTATAGTATTCTATTTCCTTTATCTTTTCAGAAGAAGCAACTTTAACTAATTCAGCAAAATCGAATTCAAAATCATCCATTCCTCTTAATTCTTCATCTTTTTTTCCGTTTTTATTTGTTAATCTAATCAATTTATCAATTCCGTATAATTTATTCTGGGGTTCATTGTAGATGATATTCAATAACAAGATAGAATTCTGACCGGCTTTACTACGCGAGTGTGAACTTCCATCGCCACTAGTTCCATACCAAAGTGCTTTTAACATTTTTTTTACATCATCCTCTGTTAAACCTGTATTCTCTGCAACTTTGGGATTAAGCCATCCATGAATTTGGACTAATGCATAGGGTACAATTGTGGTTGTTCCTATAGCTCCTTGCCCTTTCCCCTCACCAGAAAGGAAGTGAGAAGTGTTTTGATGAATCCTGAGATTAACCGCATTTAATGAAGGACTTAAAAGTGCAAACTGTACTGGTCCTGTATATTGTACGTGTGTATTCTCGAGAGATGTGTTATCATCTATTTTTGCATCTGCCCCTTTTAGGGTTGAAATACCGCCAAATAAACGTACATCAATACATTTTTTTAAAATTTTCTCTACATCTTTGATCTCTTCATTTTTTTTCTTAAATCTATTATAAAGATTCTTTATTGCGCCTGCTGATGTTGTTTTACCAGCACCAGTTTTATCACTTACATAAATATCTTCTCCATTTTCTTCAAGGTAATCCCTTATAAAACGCTTTATGCGTACATCACTAACTAATATCTTTTTTGTTTCTTCATCATATCTTTGTTCTCCAGTAAAAGGATCACCGTTGGGTACAGAATAGACGCTCTCATATAAAAAAAGTATTTCAGACTTATATTCTACCGAATTGTTTTGTTTTTGTTGTTCGTTCATGATTTACCTCACTTTTCATATTTTAAAATTAGGTTTTCCATTTCTTCGATTAATGTACTATCAGAGTCATTTTCATTTTTATAGACATCTAATTGATTTTGAATCTTTTCAATGAAATTTAATTTTTTAAATGGCGCAAAATATGTTTCAAAAAAACCAAATGCGCACTTATTTTTATCATATTCACCTTCTGTATGACTTTTTATCAGATTTGCAAGTTCGTTAGCCTCCTTTCGTACAAAATTAATTTTTTCATGCATGATTAGTTTTTGTTCAAGATCATTTTTAAAATCAATCAAATCTTTCAGGTTACTAATTCGCCTAGTTAAATTTCCAACATAATTTTTTTCAAAGGATTTAATTGGCGAATTCTCACCGGAAAAATTTCTTGCCATTTTGCCTAATAATAAACCAGTTTTATAACTGGTAGAGTTTATTATTTCCATAAAATGTTCTCCTTCTGTTGATGTATTTTGAAGTTTAATTAATAATTCAAGGTCATATTTCAACCAAATATATTTTGGATCACCTGCACGTATTGAAAATTCAACATTTTCTATAAAAGTCGGTAATAAAATTGGATCAAGATAATAATTTCCAGTATAAATTTTGGGGATAATCTTAAGCAAGTGTGATTGATATTTTGGATTTGCCTTAAATTGTACTTTCCCTTTGTTATTGGTTTGTGGTGAACCCAAAATATTTTGTATTGATTGAAAAACTGAGAAATAGGAAAGTTTTTTATCCGTAAATAGTTCATTCGTTCGTTTTTTATAAACTTCATCTTTTATCCTATTAATTCTTTTTCTTATCTGGTTTAGACTACTTTTTTGAATCCCTCTTAGTTCTATAAAGTCTATACCTGGCGCACTCATACTCCGTTTTTTACTAAAAATCATATCAAATGAAGTAATGTTATCATTTTTCTGCGAAGCATCCAATAACACAAAGAAATTATCATCATTTGTTTTTTCGTTTCTTCTTCTCGTTATTATTTCGTCTCCATTATCAATAAAATCTTCATAATTTTTTGCTGTTAAATTTTCACCTTTCGGTAAGACAATTAGCGTTAAATTTGTGCTAAAAAAACTAATCATTCCCTTTTCTGAAAATCCAATTGCATAAAATAAATCCTGAAGGTCTTCCTTGCTAAATACTCTAGACTTATATTTTGCATCATCTTTAAATCCAGGGAATTGCATATCATTTTTTTCATCTCCTGAACATAGGGTTTTATACAAGGTCTTTTTTAGGACAAATGATTCTTCATTACATTCGCTTTCTTCCACAAAATCATCAAATATCTTACTTTTCAATATCTTGTATGCATCTTTCAAATCATACCAATGTTTGTGTTCTGAATTATTTCCGAATTGAAAATGAATAAAAATGCTTCCACTAACAAAATTTGCCAACTTTTTTACTTTATCTTCTGAATTCTTAACATAATCCCATTCTGGTTTTTCATCATCGAATAGTATTTTAAAGTCTTTTGCTTTGCTTTTTGAGGATTTTATTTTCTTAAATACAGCCTCGCCAGTGTATTTTAATATCTCTTCTTCATTTTGAATGAATTTTTCAAAAAATTGCGTATTTTTACTTCCAGCTTTTTCTTTTAAAAAATCCTCTATTCCTGGAAAATATTTTAATATTTTTTCAAAGTAATCATAATTTTCTTTAAAGGCACGACGAAAATCTTCAAGCTCTGTAGGTATAACCTTAATTCCTTGATAGTCCTTTTCTGCTCTTAAGAATGAATTGAACTTGTAAACTCCCTTTGCTTGGGGATTGTCCAAACGAAAAAATCCAGCTTCTCCAAACAAAATATTGCCTGTTTTAATTTTTGCTATTCGTGTGTAATAAATATCTCCAAACATGTACTTTACAAGGCCATCATTATTTGAAGTTTTAAAGGTTAGATAATATAATTTCTTAAGCTCATACTCGTTATTAATCTCATAAACATTTTCCCAATCAAATGTATAATCCTCCCTTACAGGTATTGCAATTCTAAAAACAGTTTCTCTATCAGTATCTTCAGGGCAGGGTCTTACATACTGAAAATGTTTCAAACCTGTTGGCGATGCTCTCAAAGCTTTTCCTATTTGAAGAACTGTATCTAGCATAATTTATACTCCTATATTATATACGTATTTATTTTGGTCAATTTATCAAATCGATCTACATTCGTATAATATACATTAGCCAATAGACCTCAAAGGTTTTAAAAACCTTTGAGGTCTTTTTCCAACTTCCCCAAATACTTCTCAAACAACTCCCTGTCCAATTCCATCATCTGTTCACGGGCTTCGTAGTCAATTTGGCCAATAGGTTTTGACTGGTCTAAATAAAGACAGATAGAAAAGCGGTGCCAGCGTTCGTGTTTGTTGGAAGGAAGGGCTTGCGTCAGTTGATCCTGCAAACCTTTAAACTGCTGCGCTAACCAGTCTCCGCCTTTTGGAATTGTGATAATACCCTCCAACCAGCCAATAATCAGCAACAAAGAACGGGCTTCCGCATCTGAGTATTTCCGTCTGAGCGTGGTGTACAGATGTCGCAGTTCCTCTGACTTCAACCGGAACAGGTCAAGTTGCTTCGGCGCCAGAATGAGTGCACGGATATAAGCTTTACCCGCTTCCGGGAAATTACTCAACAGAACATTCACATCGCCGTAATAGCCCCACAGACCGGCGCGCAGTGGATGGGTTGAAATCAGTGTTTCCAACAAGTGTTTTCTGGCCGTTTCATAATTGCCGGCAGCCATCAACAGACAACTGTGGTGCAGTCTTTCCCTGCTGTCGATAAACGGCTGCTCCGTTACTACATTCTTCACCTGCGCTGCCTTCGCCAGTAAATGATCGGTGTACCTTCCCATCCCGGGCGTCAGTTCGCTCCGGTCTATGGCTGCGGGGATGTCATACCAGACCTGCGCCAGAAAATCCGGAATCCCGGCTATGGCGCTGAACCGGTTTTTTAGATACTTCCCCACGGATTTCAGTGTTTGCAGATCCGCCAAATACGGTTGAATCTTGATCGCCTGTGATATCTCCGTTTGAAACAGATCAAATTGTAACCGGATCAGCGCGTTTCCCGCCTTCTTTTTATGACGGATAGCCGCTTCATTAATCATATCCAACTGTTGATCCACTGTTTCCTCATATTTTGCATTGATTACTTTACATTGTTTTTAACCTGAATAATGCATGAATTTTTGCCACAAAGGCACCAAGTCATTAATAATATAAAAGTTAAGCCCAATATTGTTTCAAACTCAATTTCTTTTTCTCATAACTTCTTATGCTAATGCAATCTCATAAAGCATCTTGTTTAATTTTCCCTTTGTGTCTTCGTGTCTTCGTGTCTTCGTGCCTTCGTGGCGAATGTATTTCTCAGGTTCATCATAAGCCGACTTCCCGAATTGTCCCAAATCACTTTTTACTTTCTACTTTCTACTTTCTTTTCCCGCCACTTCAATCATACCAAACCCTTGACCGGTATGCTCGCCCACGCCGCATTCGTAAGCGACCCGCATCAGTTCCGTATTGCCTTTTAGACTGAACGGCATTTCGAAACAGATAATTTCCGTGGCCTGCGGCGTTCCCTGTTTGATGGTGATTTTTTTCGTCACCCGTTTGCCTGCTTCCATTCTATTGCGCAAATATGCTTCGTCAGGTTGAAAACGAATGTTAAAATTTTTCTCCTGCTCCGGCTGCACAATGGCCAGTTTTTCCTGCAAATTTCGTTCTACGGCGGCGGCGAGCCCGGGATTATCCGGCCGGTAATAATAGATTTTTCGTCCGCTCTCCGTATCGATCACCGTGGAAAGCACGACGGGAGACAGGGTCTTACAGTAGATTTTTTCCTTAAATTCGGGCGCGGGCAGCGCTTCTATTTGGGAAATAAGCAGCGACAAATCTCTCCTCAGGAAACGCAGGGAGATTTTATTCCCCTCAAAAAGCCCCAAGACAAAATTTTGCACAAACTCTTCGTTCATGGGACTGGAAACGTGCAGAATCCACGGGCGCCGGGAACGTGTGGTAATTCCTCCGCCGGCGCGGAAACCGTCAGGGATAAATAATTTGGAAAAAGTGAACAGTTTTTGAAAGCGGCCGCTGGGCGCAGGATAGCCGCGTTCATGCAGAAAACGGCTGTATTCCGGCGAGGCTTTCGCCAAAATGTTGTAGATTGTCGAAGACAGATAGTACTGGTAATTAAACGGTAAAAACGGCGTGGATGATTCCGGCTGCAAATACAGTTTTAATCTCATCATTCCCCCCCAGGGGATAAAAAGAATTATTTCGGTTCAAAATACGGATTTCATGGAACGGTTGTAATTTATGAAATAATGGATCCGCATATTCAGTGGATAGAAATAATTTCACGCAAACGGCAGCGCAGTTTTAAAATAATAAAGAATCAACAAAAAGCAAGTTACATTTTTGTCATATTTTCAATCAAGAGAAATATTCGGGAAGAGTGCCGTTTTCCTTGATGTACCGGTACGTTTTTTTCAAACCATCCCGCGGCTGAACCTTGCCGGCAACCGCCGCTTCATATTCTGACAGCCACAGGCCGGGCAGATTGAAATCAAATAATAAGCGCAGCAATATGTAAAGCTTTACCTCCCTGTCCCGTTCAACAATATTTTTTTTTAAAAAAGCCGCTGCATTGTCAAACTCGTTCAGATAACAGTAACAGATGAATCCCAATGTTGCTAACAGTTCCATCTTTTTTTTGTATTCAAAATCCCCGGACCAATTATACCCTGACTTTCCGGTTATCTTTTTCAAATTATGTTTTTGTCTGTACTGTTCCAGTATCTTTTTTGCCCGGGCAATAGACATATCTTTCAGATCGGGTGTTTTCAGAAAATCAACCAAAGCGGTGAGTTCTTCTGTTTGCGGGTAATCAGTGTGATCAACAATTAATTTGATGGATTCTTCGATCACTTTTTCTTTATCCGTCGTTGCAAATTTAAGGGCGAAAATCTGCCGTAAAAATTCTTCTTTTGCAATGCCGATAGCCTGAAACGGTTCATCCGAAACAAAAAGATACTTTTCTTCCGCATTACAGAGGAGAATGTACAGCTTTTCAAGATATTCTATAGCCGTATCCCGGTTTTCTTCTTTGGCAGCCACCGTAACCCATTCTTTGTAGAATTTTTTCACCGTGAACCGCCATTTTGCGCGCTGGCTTTTGGGTACCACCCGGTTCGGGCCAAAATAGTAACCTTCCCGCACATCAGCGATGAACCATCCTGTTTCATCTTGTAAGAGATCAATATCCGGCAGTTTCACCGTTCTTCCCCCACGCTTTTTTTCTGCCACAAATTTATCCGGATCTGCCACAAGCGTATCCACGGATTTCTCTTCTTTGATTTTTTTGGGGATGACACGGTAAAGTTCAACCACCATCAGCCGCAACTGCTGATCCGAATATTTTTCGATCACTTTTCTGACTTCCGTAATTTTCATCATTTTCCTCAATTTTGATCCGTTACATTTCACATCTCACATTTTAGTAAAACTAAAATTTCAAATTAAACAAATTTTCTCTTGATAACAAGAAAATATTTCAATATATTTCAATCGACCGAACAGTCGGTCATAATAAGATGAAGGTGATTATGTCTCCGAAAATTGTGGATAAGGAAGTAAAAAAGGCGGAAATATTGCAGGCAGCCATGCAGGTGTTTGCCCAAAAAGGTGTGGCAAAGACCAAAATGATGGACATCGCAAATGCCGCCGGAATTGGCAAAGGAACCATCTACGAATATTTTCGCAGCAAAGAGAATATTTTTGGCAACGCTTTCCTGAATTTCTTCGGCAGAATTGAACAGGAAATTACGGAAGCGCTGGAAAAGACAGAAGATCCCATTGAGAAACTGCAAGCTTTCATCAAAATTTCTGCGCATATTTGGCTGGATACAGACGCCCGTTTCGCCGGCATCATAATGGATTTTTGGGCGGAAGGAATTCGCAACAAAGATGAAAACATCCTGGGTATCATTAATCTGGAACAGATCTATACCGAGTACCGCCGCATGATCGGCAACATCCTCAACGACGGCATTCGGCAGGGTGTTTTTCGCAGCGTAGACACAACTTCCGTGTCCGCCCTTATCATCGCTACTCTGGACGGGATTATGCTGCAATGGATCATTAACCGGGAATTATTCGATATAAACCATGTGGGCGACGTGCTGTTAGACAGTTTGCTGAATGGAATCAGAAAATAAAACAATATTTTTTTCATCCAACCGGGAGAATAAAAATGAAAACCGCGAAACCGATTCTGTTCAGCTTGTTTTTTCTGCTTTTGTTTAGCGAAGCGAACGGCCAATCCGCAAAAGAGATCGTAAAAAAAGCCAATGAACTGCTGCGGTCCAACAGCAGTATTTCCGAAGCGACCATGAAAGTGATCAAACCGGACTGGAGCCGGGAAATATCCATGAAAATCTGGTCTCTGGAACCGGATTATTCCCTGGTGCTGATCACCAAACCTGCCAGGGACAAGGGGACTGTCACGCTGAAACGAAAAAAAGAGGTATGGAACTGGATCCCCGCCATCCGGCGTGTCATCAAAATTCCACCGTCGATGATGCTGCAGCCATGGATGGGTTCCGATTTTACCAATGACGATTTGGTGTGGCAATCTTCCGTCGTTAAAGATTACGAACACAGCATCGACGGCTCAGAAAATATGGACGGATACGATTGCTACCGGATTCAGCTTATCCCCAAACCGGAAGCAGGCGTTGTCTGGGGAAAGATCATCTCCTTCATCACCAAAAAAGGATTCATGGAAATAAGGGCGGACTATTATGACGAGGACAGCACACTGGTGAAATCGATGGTGGGCAGTAACGTGCAGCAAATGGGCGGTAGAACCATTCCCACCCATTGGGAAATGATCCCTCATAACAAACCGGGCCGGAAAACCGTGTTTGATTATCATTCTATCCAATTCAATGTGAAGATCAACCGCAATTTCTTTTCACAACAAAATATGAAACGGGTCAGGTAGAAAGGATAAGAATATGTATTTAGCGTTTAGCTGGAGAAATATCTGGCGCAATAAAAAACGGACAATCATTGCAGCAGCTTCCGTTTTTTTCGCCGTGCTGTTGGCCTGTGTAATGCGTTCCTCCCAGAACGGTTCGTACAGTTATATGATCGATTCCTCGGCCAAACTTTTTACCGGATACCTGCAGATTCAGGGAAAAGGTTATTGGGAAAACCGTTCCATCGATAAGAGTATTGTTTTGAATAAGCAAACCACCGACAAAATTGCCGCCGTCCCTCATCTTACCCATTTCACCGGCAGGCTCGAATCGTTCTCACTGATCTCAAACGGAAATTCAACGAAAGTAGCGGAGGTGGTCGGTATCCAGCCTGAACGGGAAAGCAGGATGACGGGATTAAAAAAGAAACTGATCGCCGGGAGCTATTTCACCGGGGCGGACCGGGGTGTTCTCATCGCGGCAGGGTTGGCGGAAATGCTGCACGTATCCGTCGGGGACAGCATCATTTTGTATGGTCAGGGTTACCACGGCCAGATTGCTGCGGCGAATCTGCCGGTGACCGGAGTGGTAAAACTGCCGTTTCAGGAGATGAATAACGGCATGGTATTTTTAACTCTTGCGAATGCGCAGGATATCTTTGCCGCTTACGGGCGGATCACTTCTTTTCCGATCCTGATCGACAACGTTAAAAATCTGTCGCAGGTTCTGGCCGGCGTGCGGGATGTTGTAGATAAAAAATATGAAATTATGACCTGGGATGAGATGATGCCCGATCTGGTGCAAAGTATCCAACTGGACAACGCCAGCGGTTTGATCATGCTGGCGATTTTGTATATCGTCATCGGGTTCGGTGTTTTCGGTACGGTGATGATGATGATCTCCGAGCGTGAAAAGGAGTTCGGCATCCTGATTGCTGTGGGGATGAAAAGATACCGCCTGATCTTTGTGACCACCATCGAAACGATCCTTGTTTCCTTCCTCGGCGTCGTCACCGGCATCCTTGCCAGTATTCCGCTGATCCGGTATCTCCACAACCATCCGATTCCCATAACCGGGGAAGCGGCAAAAACCTTCGACTCCCTGGGGATCGAAGCGATTTTCAACTTCAGCACAGATTTTTCTCTTCTGCTCCATCAAGCACTGATTGTCCTGATTATTGCGTTGATCACAGCCATTTACCCGGTTCTGTTCATCCGCAAACTGAAACCGGTAACTGCTTTCCGTCGCTAAACAAGGAGTTTCGTCATGTTACTTTCACTCGCCTGGAAAAATATCTGGAGAAATAAAAAACGCAGTTTGATCATCCTTCTCGCCATTGCATTCGGTTTGTGGGGCGGTCTCATGTCCGGCGCGATCATGATGGGCATGGGCGAATCCATCGTCGATACCGCCATTAACCGTGACCTTAGCCATATCCAGATTCATCAGAAAGGATTTACCAAAAACAAAGAGATTGAGAACTATATTCCGGACGGCATAGCCGTATTAAAATCGACTGCACAAACAGCCGGTGTAAAAGCGGTTTCCGGCAGAACCATCATTTACGGCATAGCAGCATCTCCCGCCTCAACATTTGGCGTAAAAATTATAGGCATCGATCCGGAGGATGCAAAAAAAGTAACCAGCATTCAACAAAGCATTATCGACGGCGGTTATTTCGGTTCGAAACGAAAAAACCAGATCGTGATCAGTCAGAAACTTGCCCGGCGGTTAAATTTGAAACTTCACGCCAAAATTGTCCTCAGTTTTCAGGGTCTGAACGGCGCCATCGATTACTTCGCCTGCCGGGTTATCGGCATCTATAAAACCGTTTCCGCTCAATTTGATGAAAGACATGTATTTGTCCGGCAGGATGATCTCTGCCGCATTTTGAATTCGCCGCCGATTATCCACGAGATTGCCATCCGGCTGCAATCCGCTTCCCTGCTGAATCAGACCCATCAACTTTTACAGGAACGCTACAAAACACTGGACGTGCAGACCTGGCTCCGGATTGCGCCGGAAATTGCCTTCCTGTCCAAAACAATGGAGAGTTTCACTTATCTTTTTGTCGCCATTATTCTTTTTGCCCTGCTGTTCGGCATCACCAACACCATGCTGATGTCCGTGCTGGACCGTACCCGGGAGTTGGGCGTGCTGATCGCCATCGGCATGAAAAAGAGCAGGGTGTTTCTGATGATCCTGCTGGAAACGATCTATCTGTCGATAACGGGCGGTTTGGGTGGTATTTTTTTAGGCTGGCTATCCATCGCTTATGTTTCGCGCCAGGGTATCAATCTGTCCGCCGTAGCCTCCAGTATGGGAAGTTTTGGCGCCAGCGCCGTGCTAAATCCTTTCCTGCCGGGTTTCATGTATATAATGCTGACGGTAATGATCATCATTGCGGCAAACATAGCGGCGATTTATCCCGCCTGGAAAGCAACTCATCTGCAGCCGTCCGAAGCGATCCGGACGTACTGAGATCGATGAACGATGAACGATAAAGTATGGATTGTGGATGGTGAGTTGTGCATGGTAAAAAAAGGTAACACTTTAGTTTTTGAAGCGACACTAAATTGTCATTCCCGCATGTTTTAAGCGGCCTGCCTGTGCAGACAGGACGATAGGAGCATTCGGGAATGACAGCCCTATAATTGCCTGCTGTATTTTCAAAGAATTAAAGGGTTACAAAATAAGTGAAATTTGGACAACATTGCTGTTCTGTGAAAATTAGGTAACTACTCAGGTATGCCTAAAAATTAACTGCGATCACGTTTCGACTCTGCTCAGTATGGCGATTAAGCAAGACTGAGCGAAGTCGAAGGCTTATTACGCATCAAATAACATCCATACCTGAGTAGTTACAAAATTGGATAAATTGAATAAACGCCGCTGAAGGCCTGGGTTGTTTTTAAATCCACAATCTTCAAGATTGCGGCTCTTAATTTCTCTTTTCGTTTTTCTGAAAGAAAAAGAGAGATCAAAAACAGATGTGATACAAATAAAAGGAGAGCAATTTTCGTAAAAGAGAAAGAAAAGCCTGAAAGGCTGAAATATAATAGCCCGGGGCAACGCCCCGGGAAAAGATGAACAAGACGAATAAGTTAGCCCTGAAGGGGCGAAATAAATTGTATGAGACAGCCACCGTGTTCAATATTTCAAAGTATGACCTAAATTGAGTGATTTTTAGTTTGAAACAACCACCCAAAGAGTTTTGTCATTCTGCCTGCCCGACCGCAGGCGGGAAAGAATCTTGTTAGTTCTGTGCACTAAACCAACAAGATTCCTACGGAATGACATGAGAATCGCTCAATTCAGGTATGAGTAAGAATATATTCAAGCAGGATACTTTAAAATCTTTGTGAAATCATAAATTACTAAAACATAGGAGAGAGTGAAAATGTCACTCATCGAAGTGAATCAACTGGACAAAATCTACAACACTACTGCGGTTCCCGTGCAGGCAATTAAACAGGTGACTTTGAAAGTGGAGAAGCAGGAATTCACCGCCATTGTCGGTCCGTCCGGTTCGGGGAAGACCACTTTGCTCAATCTCATCGGCGGACTGGACAAACCCACCGCCGGCAATGTGGTGATCGACGGGGTAGATATTTCCACGCTCCGCTCCGGCAAATTGATCGACTACCGGCTGCACAATATCGGTTTCGTTTTTCAGGCCTACAATCTGATTCCGGTTTTTACCGCCCGGGAAAATGTGGAATTCATCATGCTGCTCCAGGGCGTACCCAAAGAGAAGAGAAGCCAACGCGCGCTGGAGCTTTTGACGGCGGTGGGTCTGCAGAACCGGGTGGATACGCGCCCGTCCCGGCTTTCCGGCGGCCAGCAGCAGCGGGTTGCCGTGGCGCGGGCGCTGGCATCGCGGCCCGCTTTTGTGCTGGCCGATGAGCCCACAGCAAATCTGGACTCCGTAACCGCTGAATCACTGCTGGATTTGATGGAGGAACTCAACGGGAAATATCAGATGACCTTCATCTTTTCCACACATGACCAAAAAGTGATCAAACGAGCCCGCCGTGTTGTTACCCTGGAGGACGGATCGATAAAATCCGACGTGCCGGCCGCATGAAATTGCAAAAAAATATGAAATTAATCGTAAAGTTCCTGCTCATTATTTTTCTCTTCCAACCGGCTCCGGGAACAGCGCAGCAACATAAGTACGATATTTACGGGTATGTAAAATACATGTTCAGTACCACCAAAATGCCGGCTGTCACCCAACGGTTGAACGACCATCTTCTCCATGCCCGCATCAACACCCGCTGGTACCCGACACCAAATCTGACCGGTGCGGTGGAATTCCGATTGCGGGGATTTTACGGCGGCTCGGTGAAATACATGCCCGGATTTTCAGAGTGGATTAAAGACAATTACGAATATTCAAACCTGGACGCTCAATTATGGAAGAGCGGCAGCTCCCTGGGTTATGCCCAGATTGACCGGCTGAATCTGGACTACACCGCCGGCAATCTGCAGATCACCGCCGGCCGCCAGCGGATCGCCTGGGGCACCGCCCTGGTGTGGAATGTGACGGACTTGTTCAATCCGAAATCAATTCTGGACTTTGACTACGAAGAAAAACCGGGAAGCGATGCGCTGCGGGCGCAATTTTACACCGGCGCCGTTGCTAAAATCGAGGCGGTTTTTAAACCCGGTAAAAGCAGATACACCAGAACCGTCGCCGGGCTGTGGTCATTTAATAAAGCCGGATACGATTTTTTTGTCATTGCCGGCGTAAAAAACAATCGCAAAGTTTTGGGCGGCGCCTGGGCCGGAGATATTGCCGGCGCCGGTTTCCGCGGGGAATTTATTTTCAGCGAGGCACCGGAAAAAAGCAAAACGGCCGCTTTTCCTTTACCGGCTATGTTCGGCGGTTCATTGACTGCCGGCACAAAATCCACAACTCATTTCGTGCTTTCCGGCGATTACACGTTCAGCAATTCTTTTTATATTCACTCGGAATTGCTTTTCAACAGCAACGGCAAAAAGAAAAATGCCGGACTTTTTTACTACCAGGCACAACAAATCGGCATGCTTTCCCCGGCACGCTGGTCGCTCTTTCAGGAGTTCACTTACGACATAACGCCGCTGGTCAGAGGCTCTGTTTTCGGCATTTTCAATCCCAACGACAGATCCATCGTTGTGCTGCCTTCCGTCACCTGGTCGGCAGCCACCAACCTGGATATGTTATTGATCGGTTTTCTCACTTCCGGGGATCGTTTCACAGAATTCGGAGAATTCGGCAATTCTCTGTTTATACGGTTTAAATATTCTTTTTGAACTTTGCTTCTAACCTTCCGGAAATAATGACTATATGAATCACGTTCCTGGTTCTCTGAATACCTTACCGGAAAAGTTTGCACAACTGGATTGTGATTCAGTAGAATTACTTTTTGAAAAAGGAAAATCAGATTTCTTTGTCACACAAAAAATGCTCAATTCGTTAAAAACCTTTAAACCAAATAAAGTCGGTCGATTTTTACTTTCAAAAGGTTGCATGATTAGATGTTGGCAATAATAATCCAACCGAATTTGGCGGTTATAGATTTTACGCTGTAATATTATAAATATCGTTGCATAAAAAAACAGAGATGAAAAATTGTGTGGTATAGCCGGAATTTTTAATTTAGACGGGCAGCTAATCGACCGTTCTCTTTTACAGCGCATGAGTGAATCGATCAAACATCGCGGACCAGATGATGACGGACTGTTCACCCTCGAGAACGTGGGATTAGTTCACCGCCGGCTGAGCATCATCGATCTTTCCGCCGGCGGTCATCAGCCGATGCACTCTCACGACGGCGGCCTGACTATTGTATTTAACGGTGAAATTTACAATTATCCCGAGTTACGAAAAGAACTCCGCTCACTTGGGCAGCCGTTCCGTTCCCAATCCGATACGGAAGTAATTTTACAGGCTTACCGGCAGTGGGGGACAGACTGCCTGAAAAAACTGAGCGGCATGTTCAGCTTTGCCATCTGGGATCAACCTCAAAAGCAACTGTTTTGTGCGCGGGACCGTTTTGGCATAAAGCCGTTTTATTATTTTGATGACGGTGTCGTATTTGCCTTCGCTTCGGAAATGAAAGCGCTGCTTCTGCATTCGAAAATTTCAAGACAGGCAAACGAAGAGATTATCTACGATTTTCTCAACTGGGGGATGCTGGATCACACCGAAAACAGTTTTTTTGCCGCTATAAAACAGTTGCCGGCGGCGCACTATTTGCTGGTTTCCGGGCAGGGATTCACTTTGAAAAAATACTGGGATTTTAAGGTGTCCCGGGAGATTTACGATTCAGTAGAAGGCGCCGAACGGTTCAGAGAACAATTTGAACGGGTGATTCGCCGGCACCTGCGCAGCGATGTTCCCGTAGGATTTTTGTTGAGCGGCGGACTGGATTCTTCTGCAATTGTCTGTATGGCGGATGAGGTGGAGAAAAAAAGATCCGGTCAAAGTCCGGAACGGCGTTCTACCTTTTCCGCTCATTTCCCTTTTACCCGGTTGGATGAAGCTCCGTTTATCCGGGAAGTTTTGCAGCAAACCGGAATTCCCAATCATTTTGTTGTGCCCCGGGCCGGCGCTTTTTTGCATGAAATGGACAATCTGATCTATCATCAGGAAGAACCGTTCGCCGGAATGAGTATTTACGCACAGTGGTGCCTCATGCGGGAAGTGCGGCATCAGGGCGTTAAAGTAGTCTTGGACGGACAGGGTGCGGACGAACAATTGTGCGGCTATCGAAAATTTTATTATTTCTACTTGTCCGAACTTCTTAAAAGAAAACAGTGGTCACACGCAATCAGAGAGGCGGCATCTCTTTTGGGTTCAATCTCATTCTTTTTAGATTTGCAGCTCCGGCAGGCGGTGCAGCGTTATTCTCTTTTCGGTTCGAACCGTGCTCATTCCGTGGATTTTTTAGATGCCGGGTTCGCCCGCCGTTATTCCGGGCGGGAATTACCGCTGGGTTATGCGGGGAATTTAGCAGAAAGAATTAAGTTGGATATGACACGTTTCAGCATACCGGTTCTTTTGCGCCACGAAGACCGCAATTCCATGGCTTTTTCGGTTGAATCCCGTGTTCCTTTTCTGGATCACGAGTTTGTTGAATTCCTGGCATCTTTACCATTCTCGCAGAAAATGAATTCCGGTTGGACAAAATATGTGATGCGCCGTGGTTTAAGCGGCGTTTTGCCAAGAAAAATTCAGTTGAGAAAAAGTAAATTGGGTTTTCAGGTGCCGGAGGATGCCTGGTTCAGAAAAATATTACTGGAACCCGTTTCGAAAACCTTCCGCAATACGAGGTTCATTGACCGGTTTGTCAATTTAAACACCCTTAAAAAATCTTTTGCTGCCGATTTTGGCGGAAAGATTACGCGGAGACCCGCCTCTTTTTATTTTCGCTTTTTTATTTTAGAACATTGGGCGCGGGTTTTTCAAGTCGATTGAGGATTGCATTTCCGCCTGAAATTGTTTAATTTAAATGACAGAGCGGTTAACCAATCAGGGAGTCAAAGACCAAATTTATTTAATCGTTCAAATTTTTTACACCCCCTGTACTCCCCTCAAGAGCAATATTGTTGACTTAAGGGGAAAATGTCATCCCGAAATAAGCTTCGGGACTAGAAATAGGAAGGATCCGCCTGAGGTGGACAATCTCCCTGTATCTTGAGCGTCATTTATGGCGCTTGCTAATTTTAACCCCGTGATTTATCGTGGGGCGGACGTTGGAAATTTCTTAAGTCAACAACATTACCCCTCAAGGGGTAATTATAATAGTCCCCCATTGAGGGGGGTACAGGGGGTGTTAATAGCCGATTAATAAAAAACCTTGCTGCTTTTTAATTGAAACCCTGTAATTGGAGACGAAAGCAAAAAACCGGTTTAATGATAACGGAAGACAACATGCCGAAAACAAAAGCGCTTATTTTAGCCGGAGGGTATGGCACCCGGCTAAAACCTTTAACCATCAACTTGCCCAAACCGATGGTACCTTTTGCCAATCGGCCCATCCTGGAACATTCCATCCGGTTGCTGACGCAGGCAGGCATCTCCCAAATTCACTTGTTGCTTCATTATCAACCGGAAAAAATTATTCAATATTTCGAAAATAGAAATGAGTTGGGTGTGAATCTCTATTTTAATCAAACGGAAGAAGATTTGGGCACGGCCGGTTCCGTTAAAAAGATGGCGGATGAACTGCAAACCACATTTATTGTCATGAATGGGGATGTTGTAACGGATGTGAATATCGCGGAAATTCTGAAATTTCATCAAAAAAAAGGGGGACTTGCCACCATCTTTCTGGCCAAAGTGAAAAACCCGCTTCCCTTCGGCATTGCTATATTGGACGATGATTCCCGCATTAAAGAATTTGTGGAAAAACCCTCCTACCCGCAGATGATCAGCGATCTGATAAATGCGGGGATTTATGTTTTTGAACCGGAAATTCTACGCTATATTCCGGAAAATCACCCTGCTTCTTTTGCCATGGATATTTTCCCACTTCTCTTGCAGGATTCTGTCCCCGTATACGGCTATGTTTATTCCGGTTACTGGCATGATATTGGCGATTTGCACCAATATCTCTACTCCCAGCATGAATATCTCAATGGCACATTCTCACTACCGGCTTATCCGGTAAAAATCGACCGGCTGAATACGGGGAAAGATTTCTCCTGTCATAAAAATGTGACATTTGAAGGAACGGTAATCACCGGCGATCAATGCGTTGTTGAAGAGGGCAGCCGTATTGTCAGGAGCATTATCGGCAGCAATGTTAAAATTGGCGCCGGTGTGGCGATTTACGACAGCGTCATCTGGTCCGGCGTAACCATTGGCGCGGGGACAAGAATTGTGAACGATGTTATTGCGGAAGGGAGTGTAATCGGGGAACATGTTTATTTTGACGATCATGTTTTTGTCGGCGAAAAAAGCCGCATTGGCGCTCTGTCCGTTCTAAAATCGAATGTGAAAATCTGGCCGGAAAAAGAGGTGGAATCAGGTTCCACCGTAACCAGCAGTATGGTTTGGGGTGACCGCTGGCTGCGTGATTTTTTTATCGGTCCACGGGTAATGGGATTGGTGAACCGGGAGATATCGCCTGAATTTGGCGCCAAGTTAGGTGCAGCTTTTGGCGCTTATCTGGGTAAGGGAGAAACGGTTTTGGTGAGTTGGGACGGTTCGGCAGCGGCGCGGATGATAAACCGGGCGATTATCTGCGGTCTCATGTCAACCGGTGTGCATGTAGGTGATTTACGGGTGATGCCGGCTCCTGTATTACGTTACGCTCTGCAGACGGGAACTGCAGAAGGCGGTGTACAGGTTAGCCGGGCGCGACGTAAAGACAATTTTCTGGAAATCGTATTTTTTCAGGCTAACGGTCAGAACCTGTCTGCGCAACAAGTAAAATCGGTGGAAAGGTTGTTCATTCAGGAGGATTTTTCCAGGGTGGATTTTAAGGAAATCGGTCAATTGGATTTCCCGGTGCGGGTGGTTGAGTCCTACCAGGAACAGTATTTAAAAAATCTTGCCACTAAACAGATAGAGAATGCAAAGTTCAAGATTGTGATCGATTATTCATTTGGTCCGGCCAGTTTAATTTTACCTTCTCTTTTAAGCTCTCTGGATTGTGAAGTGATCGCCTTGAATGCTTATCTGGACACCAAACATACCGTCAAACGCTGGTCGGATTTTCGCTATGCTCTGCTGCAATTGGGTAATATTGTAACTTCTCTGAAAGCGGATGCCGGTTTTCTCATCGATCCTGCCACGGAGAGAATTTTTGTGGTTGATGAAGAAGGCCATTTCCTGAAAAATGAGTACTTATTGGTTCTGATTACAAGATTGTTTTTACAGGTGTTTCGCCATTCTGCCATTGGCATGCCCGCATCTACACCCATGATCTTGTATAAATTTGCTGAACAGAGCGGCACACACATTATCAACACACAAATCGATCTGCGCTCCATTGCAGAAATCATCAGAAAGCATCAATTATCTTACGTCAGTGACGGTGACGGTCGATTTATATTCCCTGAATTTCATTTTGCCAGCGACGGCATGTTTGCCATTGGTAAAATTTTGGAGCTGTTGGCGCTTAACGACGTTCGGTTCAAAGACCTGCGCAAATCGATTCCGGCTCCGATTATGGATAGGAAAAGGATTCCCGTTGCACGGGACAATATCGGGCAGATTCTTCGTGAATTGGTGGATTCGGCGCAGACGGATGTCGTCACCACTCTCGATGGTGTAAAATTTACATTTCCGGATGGATGGCTATTGGTTACTCCCACCCAACCGACGCCGGCCGTTTCGCTAATCGCAGAGGGTGTTACACGGGAAAGGGTGAACCGTATTCTGGATGAATATACAACAAAAATTTCTGAAATTAACCGCAGTGAGCTAAACTTACCGGTAATGAAATAACCGGCGGTTTCCTTACCATATCTTAAACCTTCAATTTTAAAAAACAATTCACATCTTTTTGCATATCGACTAAGAATATTTTTTATTTGTGTCGATAAAATAAAAGAGTCGTATTAGAAGTATGTTGATAGGTTTATATGTATTAAATAGAAAAAATGGTAACCGGTCACAGGGTTATGGTTTTAAGGTTGCAAAAGCCATTGATCAATTGTAAATATCCCCCTCAAGGAGGGATTTCTAAAATCCCTCCTTGAGGAGAGTACGGGGGGTGTAAAAATGTTGAAAAATAAGAAGGTGACTCATAAAAAATCAAAAGTAAATTACCCTGTGATTCGTTGCGAAAAATGTAACTATTCAGGTTTTCAGGAAAATTATTCCGGCTGATAGTGAACCATCAGGCTAATAACAGCAAGCGCTATGAATGGCGCCATCAATGCAGGGTGCTTCAGTGTCCTTTCTATTCTTAGCTCTATGGTTCACCATAGGACGACCTGAATAGTTACGGGGAAATTTATATTTTCAAAAAGAAGGAAATTCCTGTGTGGATTGAGATTTCAGCGCTCCTTTTATCCTGGTTGGTTGTGTCTTTGCTCTTTTGGTTTTGGATTGCAAAAATTAAAAAAAAGAATGCCCGGCTAAAATATGAACTGGAAACCGAATCTAACGAACTACAGGAGACCAAATCTCAATTTTTTAGCCTGATAGATCAAACCAGGGATGGAATTTTTGTGCTGCATAACGACCGCCTGATTTATGCCAATGTAGGACTCGCTCTGCTTACTGCTCGTTCGGTTAAAGACTTGTATGAATTAAGTTTCTGGAAAAATATTTATCCGGAAGATCAGGAGTGGTTGCAGCAGTTAATTGCGGAACAGGATGATAACAGAAAAACAGACGGCAGTTTTGATCTTCGTTTACTGCGCAAAGACGGCACTATCCGTTATTGTGAAGTGAAGGTAAACGCGATCATGTATAAAGGCGAGAAGGCGATGCAGGGCTCCATTCGCGATATCACGGAGCGCAAAATCAATGAACAGGCGTTGAAAGAGTCGGAACTTAGGTTCCGAACCCTGACCCAATCGGCCAGCGATGCGATCCTTACCGTGAACGAATACGGCCAGATCATTTTTTACAACCTGGCGGCAGAAAAGGCTTTCGGTTATTCTGCACTGGAAATGATCGGTTCCTCGTTGGACCCGTTGATTCCCGAAGAATATCTTACTGATTACAAAACAAAATTTTCTCACTTCATTGAAACGAAAGATAAAGACCTTTTTAAAAAAACAACCGAAATTGAAGGGATAAAAAAAGACGGACAAAAATTCCCGTTGGAAATATCAATTTCCGCCTGGAATACACTTAATGAAATTTACTTTACTCTGAGCATCCGTGACATCTCCAAACGGAAAGAGGCGGATAAAGCTCTGAATCAGGCTTACGCTATTTTAAGCGCTCAGCAGGATGCCACTTTTGATGGGATTCTGATTGTTGATTTACAGGGGAAGATCATCGGTCATAACCGGAGGTTTATAGAAATTTGGGAAGTACTACCGGAGATTCTGGAAAACGGGGACAGCCGGGGATTGGTCGGCTATATTCTGCCCAAACTTGAGAATCCTGATAATTTTACCTGCTACATTGATGAAATCTCTGAAAATCCTCTGAGTATCCGGCAAAATGAGGTTATTTATCTGAAAGACGGGAGAATCATCTCGTCCACATCCCTGCCGATCAAAGACCGGGACGATTCCCTTTATGGCCGGGTTTGGTACTTTACGGATATCACCGAGATCGAAAAAAACCGGCAAAAATTGGAACAGGTTTATCATGAGACGGTGGAGTGGAAAAATTCTCTGGAAACCGTTAACATTTTATCCGAAAGATTAAACCGGATCGTCAGCCGGGATGAGATCATCAAATCGCTGGTTGAAGGGATCAAAAACCTGATCGATTTTGATCTGTGCCGCGTCTATCTCTGGAGTGAATACGATAAACAGTTGTATCCCCGCTTGGAGAATTATGGCAGTGAACGGCAGCATCAGCAAAATTTTTACGAGCCGGCCAAACCGGTTGCGTTGGGACAGGGTTTCATCGGAGCAGTTCTGCAAAGTGGCAGGGGACAGATTGCCGGCGATCCGGAGCAGGAATTGTCCGGAAATTTTGTGGCACAGAAGAATGAATCTGCGCTGGCGGTGCCCATGTTGATCGAAAATAAGAAAATAGGTGTTCTCTCGGTAAAAAAAGCGGGAACCGGGCAATTCTCTGATAAGCAGCTTAACATATTAACCATTATCGCCCGGCAAACGGCCATCTCTCTGGAAAATGCAAGTTTACTGGAAATCCAGAAAAGGCGCGCCAATCATTTTTACCTGATCAGCGAGGTGACGAAAAACATCGCTTCGTCTTTCGATTTCAATCAATTTGCCGCCATCCTGACTGCGCTGCTTCACGAGAAATTTGAATATACTCATGTGGTTCTGTTGTCCTTCGATGAAGAGACACAGGAGTTAGTAGTAACCCATCAAAACGGAAAATATGAAGGCGCTGTTCCCGTGGGGCAGCGCTTGCCGGTTTTCGAAGGCGTTCTGGGCAAAGCGGTTCGGGAACAAAAATTAATCAATATTCCCAATGTCCGGCGTGAATCGCTCTACAAGGCGATGATTCCTGAAATTCAGTCCGAATTAATTGTGCCGGTTTTGTCAGGGCAAAATCTCCTGGGCGCTCTGGTGCTGGGCAGCCATCAACTGAACGATTTTTCCGAAAATGATGAACAGGCGATGCAGATTCTGTCGGATCAGATTGCCATTGCCATTGAAAACATGCGGCTCTTCAACAGCGCAAAAGAGAATGCGCAACTGGCCAATGCGGCCAACAAGGCAAAAAGCGAATTTTTAGCCAATATGAGCCACGAAATCCGCACTCCAATGAACGGGATCATCGGGATGACTGATTTACTGCTGGAAACGGAGCTCAGCGAGGAACAGAAAGATTTTGCCGCTGCAGTAAAAACCAGCGGCAATGCTCTGTTAACCATTATCAATGACATTCTGGATTTTTCCAAAATTGAAGCCGGTAAAATGGAGTTGGAGGAGATCGATTTTGATCTGCGCCAACTTGCAGAAAACGTTACCGATACATTGGCGTTCCGGGCTTACCAAAAAGGGATTGAGATTTTTTGCTATATTCCGCCGACTATGCAAACTACCCTGATAGGTGATCCGGTGCGGATTCGTCAGATCCTGGTCAATTTGGCCGGCAACGCTATCAAGTTTACGGAGACCGGACAAGTTCAAATTCAAATTCAAACGGAAGAAGAAAATAAAGAAGGAACTACGCTGCGGTTCTCTATCATCGATTCGGGCATTGGCATCAAAGAAGATCGTCTAAATAAAATTTTTGAAAGTTTCACCCAGGCCGACGGCAATACTACACGCAAATTTGGCGGTACCGGTTTGGGGTTGAGTATATCCCAGCAGTTGGTTGAAATGATGAACGGCCGTATCTGGGTGGAGAGTAAATTTGGCGAAGGCAGCAATTTTTCCTTTCGTATCACCCTGAAAAAACAACGGGGGAAAAACGGCAACCGGACTTTTCCCCCGGCTGATTTTGAGAATTTGCCGGTTTTGGTTGTGGATGATAATGCCGTCAGCCGAAAAATTTTGTGCGATTACCTGCACGGTTTTAAATGTAAAACTGTACAGGCGGAATCGGGTGTGGATGCATACCAGGAAATTGTTTTGGCACAGCGAGCCGGTACTCCTTTCCGCCTGGTTATCATGGATGCGCAAATGCCCGGCATGGATGGCATTCAGACCATCAAACTGCTGCAGGAAACACCCAAAATTCAGGAAGTTGCCATAGTGATTTTGACTTCCATCGAACAGCGAAAAGAGTACAGGCAATGTCACGATTTGAGTTTTTTCGGGTATCTGGTTAAACCTGTTAAACTGGATCAGGTTTACAATTTGTTGGATCTGGTGGTGAGTGGTAAACCGGCTGTTGAAATCAAGCGGAGGAATAACAAGCCTCAGCAACAGGTCAACCGGGATCATGTAAAAATATTGCTGGCCGAGGATAATGTGGTTAACCAGAAGTTGGCGCTTAAATTACTGGAGAAAAATGGCTACAAGGCGGATGTGGCTGCCGATGGAAAGGAAGTGTTGCGGGCACTGCAGGATAAACATTACGATCTGATTTTGATGGATGTGCAGATGCCCGAGCTGGATGGATTTGAAACAACCGCTATCATTCGTGCGGAAGAAAAATCCAATGTGCATATCCCCATTGTTGCCATGACTGCTCACGCTATGAAGGGGGATCGTGAACGCTGCCTGGAAGCCGGCATGGATGACTATCTGGCCAAACCAATTAAACCTGCAGAAGTGACGAAAGCCTTGACACGCTGGGTTGGCCATATCGATGCGCCTGAGGAACCGGTTAAAATAGAAAAAACCACTACTCCGGGAAATGCGAAGCCGGTGAATCTAAAAGTATTGTACGAAGTGATTGGGGATGACCTGGATATGATAGCAGAAATGATCGGGTTATTTTTGGGAAACTCCCGCGGCAGAATTAAAAATTTGGTAAAAGCTCTAAAAAAACAGGATTGCGATCTTATCGAGAGAGAGGCGCATGCTCTCAAAGGAGCCAGCGGAGGTATCGGTGCTGCCCAATTGTACGAACTTTGTCAAAAGTTAGAGGATGCCGGAGAAGCGCACAATGTTCGGGATGCAACAGTGCTTTTCTCTCCGCTGAAACAGGAATTCGATCGTGTGCAGCAATATTTGACCCATGACATTTTGGAGCTTCATAATTGTAAATGATCATTTGAAACCGGGGAAAGAGATGAATATTCTGATTGTGGATGATGAAAAGATCGTGAGTGATTTTTTATCGAGGGTGCTTCGCCTGGAAGGGCATCGTCCGGAAGTGGCAGGATCCGGGACACAGGGATACAAGATGTTATTGCATAAAGAATATGATATGATTATTTGTGATGTTCAAATGCCCAATATGTCCGGTATCGAATTCTTCGATAAAATAAATACACAAAAGCCACACTATGCCCGGAAAGTCATTTTTACCAGCGGAGATGAAGGCAATGCAGATATTTCGTACCAAAAAACCGGCCGGCCGTATCTGGAAAAGCCGATCCGTTTACAACAATTCAAAAAATTACTTTCCGAATTTTCTTCCGCGTAAGACTAGACAAGGGCTTTCAGCTTGCAGTATAATGTGATAATTCAGGTGTGTGCTTATAAACATCCGCATCGTTTTCATCAAACCTGAATTGAGCGATTGTAGGGCGATTCGCTGAATCGCCAACAGGATTTATCCAAAAAATGAAGACCCATTTGGTAGAAATAGCAAGCTCAAAAACAAGAGAATCGCTCAATTCAAGTCAAAGTAAAAATTTTGGGGAATTGGTAACAATTAAGCCCACTAAAACTACGAAATGTTACGGGCAATTCACCAATTTCTAATTTCCAATTGCAACATTTTACCATCAGTCATCGCAGCAATATAATTTAAATTGACTAAGACACTATTCTTTTTTAAATTACATCAACCGGGAATATAGTACTTCATTTATCAGGGAATTGATAGAAAATGAAATTATCTTTTCAAGTACCGCTTTTTTTGTTTGTCCTTGTTTATTTCCTCCCTTCTCACTTACCGGCACAGGATCTGGAAGCCTGGGCAACTGTCAAATCCCAGGCTGTAGCGGGGCAGGTTGATCCGGATAAGTATGTGGTCGGTCCCGGCGATCTGTTTGCCGTGGGTATTTGGGGCGAGAAAAAATTTGTTTATGAATTGCCGGTTTCAATAGAAGGCAATCTTCTGATTCCCGAAGTCGGCAGCATTGCTGTAAACCATGTCACTATTACCAGGCTGCGGGAGTTGGTGATCGAAAAAGTGCAGAAAGTGTTTACCCGTGTTGATGTCACGCTGACCTTAAAAAGGGTGCGGATTTTCCGCGCAACCGTTGCCGGGGAGGTGAAACATCCCGGCGTCTATCTCGCTTCGGCCATGGATCGGGCCTCGGATATTATCCAGCAAGCCGGCGGTTTACTGGATAACGCTTCAAAACGAAGGCTGCAGGTTGTACGCGGCACAGATACGCTGGCCGTGGATCTTGCCGCTTTTTGGGATTTAGGCCGGGAAGATGAAAATCCGTTTTTACGCGAGGGAGATGTTATTTTTGTCCCGGTGCTGAAAGATGTGATTTCCTTTTGGGGCGCCATTCACAAAAAAGGTGATTATGAAATAATTCCCGGTGAAACCATCGCGGATATTTTGCCCTTCACCGGTGGTTTTGTGGCGGAAGCTCTGTTGGATTCCATAGAGCTGGCAAGATTTGATGAAAACGGCTTTCAAATTGAAAAGCTGATCTTAAACTGGAATGCGGCTGCGCCTTCCTGGAAATTGCAAAAAGATGACCGGCTTATGGTGCGCCGCCGGGCAAAATGGCATTTTAAGCGCGGAGTGTGGATTGAAGGCGAAGTATATCATCCGGGATACTATGCCATCAACCGGGGTGAGACCACTTTGTCCGAATCGATTGACGCGGCCGGTGGGTTTACCGATGAAGCCTCTCTGGTGGAAGCGAGAGTGATTCGCGGACCGGAGGCTTCCCGCACAGACCCGGAGTTTGAACGTCTGAAAAAAATGAATCCTGCCGATATGAACGAAATGGAATATTCCTATTTCAAAAATAAATCCCAGGAAATCCCGGGCGCCATGGCAGTGGATTTCGAGCGTCTGTTCACCCGCGGTGATCTGGCGCAGGATATTGTGCTGCAGGATGGCGACCGTGTTATAATCCCGCACCTGCGCAACTATATCCTCGTTTCCGGTCAAGTGCTTTTTGCCGGAAATATTACCTACCATCCCAACTTAGGAATAGACGATTATATCCGGCTTGCCGGCGGATTTTCCTGGAATGCGCGGAAAAACAAACTACGGATTATTAAGGCGCGCACAGGCGAATGGGTCAAAAAAACATCGGTAAAACGGTTGGAACCGGGCGATACCATCTGGGTGCCGGAAAAACCGGAACGAGACTGGTGGCTGCGCTTCCGCCAGTTTATGACCGTTGCCGCCCAGGGCGCTACCCTTTATCTGGTAGTAAAAACAGCCATAAAATAAATGAAGAGGAATTTCATTGGAACAACATGTAACGGATTATCTGATTCCCATTTATCGAAAAAAAGGAAAACTATTTTTAACGGCTCTGCTGACGGGTATTTTATTTTACCTGTCCAGTTTTCTTCTGCCCAAATATTACGAGGCGAAAATTTCCGTTCTGCCTGATTCTGCTACCGGTCCCGATCTGAATTTGGGTTCGCTGCAGCCTGTTTTACCCATGTTGGGTTTTGCGCCAAACGAAAACAAAACCGATTTGTTCATTCAGATTTTGAAGAGTCGAACGGTAGGGGAGCGCATCATTGCACGGTTCAAACTGAAAGAACTGTGGGGGATAAACAGCGAAGAGAAGGCGCTTAAACGGCTAACTTCACTGGTTGCCATGGTTGCCACGCGGGAAGGGATGATCCTGCTTAGTTTTGAAGCAAAAGATCCGCAACTCTCCGCACAAGTTGCCAATGCTTATATCGAAGAGTTAGACCGGGTGAATCAGGAAACCAACAGTTCCCGGGCAAGGAATGCACGGATTTACATCTCGGATCAACTGCACCAGACGGAAAGGGAGTTGAAAACGGCGTCCCGCCAACTGGCTGATTATCAGTTGCAGCATAAAGCCATCGCGTTACAGGAACAATTGACCACCGCCATTGAACAGGCAGGCGCACTGAAAGGCAAGATTATTGCTAAACGGGTGCAGTTAGGTGTGATGCTGCAAACCATGAAAGCCGGCAATCCCCGGGTGATGGAGGTGAAATCCGAAATACAGCAACTGCAGATTCAATATGACCGGCTTCAGTTTGGCGGTGAAAAACCATTGACCGAACGGCATGAATTTTATATTGCGTTTGCCGAGGCTCCGGAAGTTGCCCTCCGGCTTGCGGACCTGATGCGCAGCGTGAAAATAAAAGAGACCGTGTTCCAATTGCTGAATCAGCAGTTTTACCAGGCAAAAATAGAAGAAGCGAAAGATACGCCCACAATCCAGGTGCTGGACGAAGCGAAGGTGCCGGAAAAAAAATCACGGCCGTTGCGCATGTTGATCGCCGCCACCGGATTTCTGATAGGCGGGCTCGTTTTTACGCTCCGGCTGGTTAGTGAACAGTATAGCCGCGCGCTGAAGCAACAAAATCCCGAAGAATACCACAGATGGGATGAATTGAAAAAACTAATTGCCGGGGATAAAAGAAAATTTTTACGCCGGAGGAAGAAGAGTTAATCTTTGCCGGTAATTTATGGTTAGGTTTTTTTATCCCTGCAATTTATAAAATTAGTTCCGCAGTTCACCACGGGACGGCATTGCAGCAGAGGCCTAACCGGAAACTAGTGAATCTTTGTAATATTTTGGTTCTTTGAAATTGTTAATTCAGTTTCTTACATAAGGCAGATGTTTCGACTCCGTTCCGACAAAAACCATCGGAATGAAATCGAAGGGTCTATTTGTTCTTTCTCGTTACAAATAACTAATTTTTAAAGAACTAAAATGTTACAACTTTTCGAAGAAGGGATTCCATGAAAATCATCTCCATCATCGGGGCGCGGCCGCAATTTGTTAAAGCGGCGCCGCTGTCCCGTGCTCTACGCCAAAATCATCAGGAATATTTGCTCCATACCGGACAGCATTATGACGGGAATATGTCAAAAATATTTTTTGACGATCTGGAAATTCCACGGCCGGATCTTAATTTAAATGTGGGCTCCGCTTCCCATGCCGCCCAGACGGCCGAAATGATGGTGGGCATCGAAAAAGCGGTTGTGGAGGAACGGCCTGATCTGGTGCTGTTGTACGGCGATACCAATTCAACCGTCGCCGCGGCGCTGGCCGCAACGAAACTGCATGTTCCGGTTGCCCATGTGGAAGCGGGACTGCGCAGTTTCAACTGGGATATGCCGGAGGAGATCAACCGGATCGTCACAGATCGCATTTCACAATTTCTCTTTTGTCCCACCCAAACGGCTATGGCAAACCTGCGCACCGAAGGATTGGCGCAAAAATCTTATTTGGTTGGTGATGTGATGGTGGATGCTCTGTATCATTTCAGCAAAATTGCCCAGAAAAAAGTTGATCCGTTGACGAAATTCGGTGTACGGGAGAAGTCCTACTCCGTCGCCACCATCCACCGGCCGGCCAATACGGACAATCCGCAGCATTTGAAGAGTATTCTGGCCGCTTTTCGGGATAGCGGAGAGAAAATCATTTTTCCGGTTCATCCGCGTACCCGCCAATTTTTACAGCAGCACGGGTTAACAAATTCCGGCAAAGAGAATCTGATTTTGACGGAACCGCTGAGTTACCTGGAAATTCTGCTGTTGGAAAAATCCGCCCGCACCCTGCTGACCGATTCCGGCGGCATGCAAAAGGAAGCCTATTTGTGGGGTACGCCCTGCATCACTTTGCGTGATGAAACGGAATGGGTGGAAACTGTGGAACAAGGCTGGAACGTACTGGTGGGCGCAGATTACGATAAAATTCTCACGGCGCTGCGGAATTTTCATCCCGATACGCCGCGCACTTTTTCCTACGGCAACGGCGCTGCCGGCAAAAAAATTGTCCACATTCTGGAAAAGAAACTATGCTGACCCGGACAACGAAAAAAGCGGCCGGTTATCCGATTACTTTGCTGATCGTTTTCTTCTTCTCGATTTCTCCTCTGCTTGCGCAAAGCTCTTCATTCCCCGCCAACCACTGGGTTTATGAATTTTTGAACCGCTTGCAGGCGAAGCATAAACTACAGCATTTCCTTCCGGGCACCAAACCGTACACGCGGCTTCAAATTGCCCGGGCGCTGGCTCCGGTGATGAAGAGCGCCACGATGCAAACCGGTCTGAATGAAGTGGAATTGGCCCAACTGAAATATCTCAAATTTGAATTTCGCGAGGAATTATCTTGTTTGGGAGTTGATACAGAGGATCAAAAAGACCGGCGATTGACCTACCTGCGCAACAAAACATTACTGCGCAAAATTCTTCCGGATTTTGTCCTGCAAAACGGACGCAATCATTTTTCTCTGAATAATCGCAATCTCAGTCTTAATGGCGATTTCATTTTATTCTACAAAACGGATCGGCGGCAATCTTCTTATCTAACGGATCGAACCGTTATGCGCGAACGCCGGGGGATATTTTTGTGGGGCAACTGGGGCGCCAATGTGCAGTACTATTTTGATTTTCGCGACGGCACGGAACGGGGAGGGCGTTATCCGGCAGTCAATAAAAACTGGTCTTTTGAGCGGATGGGGTTTGTCAGCGCACAAAACGGCAAGGTATCGTTCGATGAGACCAATACCGGTCTGTTTCTGGGGCGTTCGTTTTACCAGGTGATGATCGGCAAAGAGAAAAATCGCTGGGGGCCCGGCCGGTTCGGCGCGTTGGCGCTTTCCGATTGGGCAACTTCCTATGATCAAATCAAACTGTATCTTCACTGGGAAAAAATCCAGTTTACCGCCGTAACCGGATTTTTACGCAGCTATCCTCCCCTTATCGGGCTTCAGTATGATACGGGTAATTACACGAGGCAGGTACAGGCGCATAAATATCTGGCCGCGCACCGGTTGGAGTTCGCGCCGTTTCCAACTCTGATTTTTGGCCTGCATGAAACGTTGATTTACGGCGAGCGCAACCTGGAGCCGGCTTACCTCAATCCCATTAACTTTTACTGGTCGGCGGAACATTATCTGGGGGATCAGGACAACTCCGCTTTGGGCGCCGATTTTACCTGGTTCCCCGGTTGGAATTTGAAGTTGTACGGTGAACTTTTCCTGGACGATTTGCAAACCGGAAAATTGGGCACCGATTGGTACGGCAACAAGTGGGCACTGTTAACCGGATTCAGCATGATCGATGTGGCGGGTTTAGCCAATTTGGATCTTCATTTTGAATGGAGCAAAGTCAGACCTTACGTTTATACCCATCGTTTTTCGGTAAATGTGTACAAGCATTTCACTTCTCCGCTGGGTTACCGGGCCGGGCCTAACACAGAGACTTTCTCGCTGGAATTGGATTACCGCCGCTCGAAAAATCTCCTGTTTCGGGCCGGGTTGGATGATTACCGTCATGGCGCAAATCCTCCGGGCGGCAATGTGGGCGGTGACCTGGAGCAGCCGCACCGGATTTTTGATGCCACCAGCCAGAAAGCGCTTGCCGGTGAATTGGAAAAACGGCAGACCGTCTGGTTTTCTATTTCTTATGAACTTTTTCGCAACACTTATTTCAAAACAGCTTACTATTACCACAAGGATCATCATTTTCTCAATAACACCGGGAACAGAACCAACGGCAGCGGAAGTGAATTGATAGTCTCTTTCTCCGTAAATAAATGAGATGGGTACGATGAATTTGAACCGCAGAATTGTAGAGCCTTTTTGTCTATACTGAATAATTAAAGATATTTTTGTGTTTTTCGTGTATTTAGCGGGCATACTGAGTTGTTACGAATAATTTTATTTTGGATCTTAAAAATAGTTTGAATTACCATTAGATGTTATGTACATTTAAAATGTACAGATACATTGTCGGAGGATATTATGGAAACAATTGCTGTAAGTTATCTAAGAGCTAATTTGATGAAGATTTTAAAAGAAATAGAACACGGGGAAATAATCAATATTACCTCAAGAGGGAAGGTCGTTGCTAAACTTATCCCTCCGGAATATAGTAGGGAAAATGCAAAGAATAAATTGAAAGAAATAAGTAAAACGGCTGTTATTAATGATGTAATTTCACCTATCGACGTTCAATGGAAGGTTATGGAATAATGATAACCCTGGATACCCATGTCATCATCTGGGATGCATTGAACCCCAAATTGGTAAGTAGAAAAGCGTAAGAAGAAATAAGAAAAGCCAATCAAACTGAAGGAATTATTTTTTGTGAGATTTCATTGTGGGAAATAGCGATGCTCATGAGAAAACAAAGAATAATAATCGATATTTCCTATCAGGAATTCATTGGATTACTAAAAGCTTCAAATAATTATATTTTTAAAGGTATAACACCAAAGATAGCTGAACTCTCAGTAAATTTACCGAATGAAATAAATCAAGATCCTGCTGATCGTATTATTTCGGCCACATCAATTATTACAAACACGCCATTAATAACAGCAGATAAAAATTTACTACAATCAAAATTAAAAACTATTTGGTAAACGCAAATTTAGCTAAGGGGCGGTATGACCCATAGTTCAAGTTGATACAACCATCTGTTGTTTTTAGAGTTTTTCAGTGAAGCTTGGTTCAGTATCTTTCTATTCTAAAAAGTTTGCCGCCTGCTGTTTGTGCAATTTAACTGCAATATGTTAGGGCTTTAAATAATATCCCTAAATAGTGTCTGAACGAAAACACATAGAAAATGTAACGTAAGCATCTTGCTTGCGTTTGTTTGATAGCAAAACAAAGGATTAACTAAGTCAAATTTCACAAGCCAGAGGCTTGTGTCACGTTTTCGTTCAGACACTAAATATCTTTGATATTTGTGAGAATTTTCTTGAATTATTGAAAAAAAATGCAAATTGAGACTAATCCGGTGAATCATTCATAAATACTTGACATCCTAAAGAAAGATAAGAATGAAAATGCTGATAAGTATGGTATTAATGCTATCGGGCTATTGGGTTCATTTAAAAAATAGAGCAAAGAAGAGAGTGATGTTGATATCATAATTGAATTTTTCTTAGTACTTGCAACCAACAGGCAAAAATTGTAAGTTGTTTTACTATGACCTGGATTGAGCGCTTCTCTTGTTTTTAAGCTTGGTGCTGTCACCAAACGGGTTTTCATTTTTTAATGCAAATCCTGTTGACGATTCAGCGAATCGGCCTGCAATCGCTCGATTCAAGTATGATTGAACAGATTATTAACTTCGGAGGTATGAATGAGAAAATCCCGCATTGTTGGTGTCGGGCATTATGTTCCCGAACGAGTTGTGACAAATTTAGATCTCGAAAAAATAATGGATACAAGTGATGAATGGATCAGGGAACGATCCGGAATTGTGGAACGTCATTGGGTTGATGAAAACACATCCACGTCTGATCTTGGTTTTGAGGCCTCGAAAAGAGCGATTGAAAATGCAAATTTGGTACCCGACGATATAGATTTTATCGTAATGGCCACTCTGAGCAGCGATTATTATTTCCCCGGCGCCGGTGTACTGGTACAGGAAAAACTGGGAATCAGAGAAATAGGCGCGCTGGATGTCCGCAATCAATGCACCGGTTTTATTTACGCTCTGTCCGTAGCGGATCAGTTTATCCGCACCGGAATGTACAACCGTATTTTGGTAGTGGGTGCGGAAGTGCAATCCAAAGGATTAAACCTGTCCACCGAAGGCCGCGATATTGCCGTTCTGTTTGGCGACGGCGCGGGAGCGGTTGTCCTGGAAGGCACGGATGAACAGGACAGGGGTATCCTTTCCACTCATTTACACTCGGATGGCAGATACGCCAAAATGTTGTGGGATGAATGTATGGGAAGCTCCACACCCAAATTGATCTCCCAGGATTTGATCGATGAGAGACGGTTTTTCGCTAAAATGCATGGCAGAGAGGTTTTCAAACACGCAGTGATTCGTTTTCCCCAGGTGATCGACACGGCTCTGAAAACAAACAATCTCACCCGTGCAGACGTGGGACTGGTAATTCCCCATCAGGCAAATGACAGAATCACCGAAGCTGTGCGGCAGAGATTGCAGTTACCAAAAGAGAAAGTGTACAGTAATATTCGCAAATACGGCAATACTACGGCGGCTTCCATCCCCATTGCCATGGACGAAGCACTCGAGGAAGGTTTGATTCATAACGGAGATATCGTGATTCTGGCCGCTTTCGGTTCCGGGTTTACCTGGGGTTCGGCAGCGATTCGCTGGTAAGAATGAGATAGTGATCCATGCGTAAATTTATTGCCTGCATTCTGATTTTTATTTTTACCGGTATCGTTTTCGATGACGAGTTGGCAAACCGCCATGCCGGGCCGGGGATAAAACACCGGAAATTTTATTTTACCGAAGGCCCCCGGGCTATCGATGTTTTGAAAGTGAACCTGTCCAATCCTTTATAAAGGTCGTATCGTTGGGCGGGAAAAAACCAGCGCTATGGCGAAACGAAATAACCGGAAAGGCTGTTGAATTGTCGGCGCAATTAATGCCGATTTTTTTGCCGCCGGCGGTACACCGGTCGACTGCCAAATTTCAGACGGAATTTTGCTGAAGAGACCCGGCGATCTGTCTGTGGCAATTTTCAATTTGACGGGCCGGAAACTCTTTCCAAAACAGAAACGATACGCCACTACCGGTTGCATCAATTTGGTTGGGACGGCAGGACCTATGCCGGAAAACTTGCCGGCACCGGAATCTATTTTGCCGAGCTGAAATTTCAGTAGTTGTGTCGGCGGCAAAAATTTGTTTTGATCCGTTAGCGGTCGAACCTTTGTGTACTAATTATACCAAATAAATTTGTACTAATCGATTGCTTTGAAAATTATTTGCCGATAATACGAAATTGCAAGTATGATAACCCTCGATAAGCGCAGGATAAACTTAGTCGAAATATTTACCTTATGTAAGAAACTGAATTAACAATTTCAAAAAACTAAAATGTTATCTCCTGCTTAGTGTCTGTCCGAAAACTCTGAAAGACAGAAAAGGCAATGTTGTTGACTTTAGAGAATGTGAAAAATAATCTGCTTTTTGAGCTAAAGTCCGGAGAAGATCGATTAGCAATCTACCACGAGCTTGGCAAAGCTATCCCTAAGAGGAGGTCCTTCAATCTACCTGAATAGTTGCAAATGTACCATGAATTTTTAGATTTCAACAATTGAAATCAACAGGGCATGCCATGAAAACAGAAGCGATTTTAGCTTTGGATTTAGGCACCACCGGAAACCGCGCTCTGGTGATTAACCGGGAGCACCGGATTTTAGCGCAGGCTTACCTGGAATTTACCCAGTATTTCCCCAAAGCCGGCTGGGTGGAACATGATGCGGAGGAAATCTTTTCAACCACCCTCCGAGTTGCTAAAGAAGCAATGGCCCAGACCGGAGAGGTTCAAATAAAAGCCATTGGTATCACCAACCAACGGGAAACCGTGGTTCTTTGGGATAAAAAGTCGGGCAAACCGGTTCACCGGGCGATAGTCTGGCAGTGCCGGCGCACCGGCGAGGATTGTGCCGTTCTGAAGCAGCAGGGAGCGGAAGATGAGGTACACAGGAAAACCGGTCTCTACCTGGATCCGTATTTCTCCGCAACGAAAATAGCCTGGCTGTTGCGGCAATCGGACTCCTGGCGCAAAAAGGCGGAAAAAGGAGACATCCTCTGCGGAACCATCGATTCCTGGATCATTTTCAAACTGACCAACGGAAAGGTTCACACTACAGACGTGAGCAACGCATCGCGCACCATGCTGATGAATCTGCACAGCGGTAACTGGGACCCGGAGCTGTTGCGGTTGTTCAATATTCCTGCGGCCATGCTGCCGTCGATCAGCAAGTCCAGCGGCATTGTCGGAGAAACCGATGCGGATATTTTGGGCAGCCGGATTCCCATCGCGGGAATCATCGGCGATCAGCAAAGCGCGGCCTTTGCCCAGGGCTGTTTTCATCCCGGCGTGGTGAAGAATACCTATGGTACCGGTCTGTTTCTGTTGCGCCATTCGGGACAAGAACCCGATTTTATTCCGGGCATGTTGTCCACGGTTGCCTGGGCGTTGGATGAAAGGATTGAATATGCCGTGGAAGGCAGTATCTTCATCGGCGGAGCGGCAATCCAGTGGCTGCGGGATCAACTGCAAATTATTGACCATGCTGAAGAAACGGAAGCATTGGCACAGCAACTGAGCGGAAACGATGGTGTTTACTTTGTCCCTGCCCTGGCCGGATTGGGTGCGCCTTACTGGGACAGTCAGGCGCGGGGTGTTATTGTGGGATTAACCAGAGGAACCAACCGGGCACATTTGGCGCGGGCAGCGCTGGAGGCCATCGCTTATCAAACCAAAGATGCGGTCGATGCCATGTTTCGTGGCCGGATGGATTCACTAAAAAGGTTGAAAGTCGACGGCGGCGCGTGCAGGAATAATTTTCTCATGCAATTCCAGGCCGATCTGTTAGGCGTGCCGGTGGAACGTCCGCTGATAATCGAAACTACTGCTTTGGGCGCCGCCGGCATGGCCGGGCTGGCTGCCGGCATTTGGACCTCGCCGGATGATTTTATCCGCCACAGCAAAACGGATCGTGTTTTTCAACCGGTTATGACGGAGACGGAAAGAACGGCTCTTTATTCCGACTGGCAGCGTGCAGTTGAACGGGCGAAAGCGTGGGTAAAACAAGCGTAAAAACGGGAGCTTCTCTCCCCCCGTTATCGAGGCGGGATAGAACACCGGCCTCAGTTTAGTAATTCAGGAAATACAAATGAAAATGAGAACCGCCTTCTTCCTTTTGTTTGTTTTTACTGCCCTATTTTTTCATTGCAGCAGCCCGGCAGATGAAAAAGTCGTTTTCGGTGTGACGGCTGATATTCAGTATTGTGATTGTGAACCAACCGGGACAAGATTTTACCGTGCATCGCTGCAAAAATTGACCGATTGTGTTGAAACTCTGAATGCACAGAAGTTGTCTTTCTCGATTCAGTTGGGTGATCTCATCGACCGGGATTGGCAGAGTTTTGACACGGTTCTGGCGATTTACAGAAAATTAGAGATGCCTGCCTACCATGTGCTGGGTAATCACGATTTTGCCGTGGCGGAAGAGAATAAAAAATCCATCCCCGAAAAACTTGGCATGCAAAACCGGTATTATGATTTCCGGATTAAATCCTGGCGCTTCATTGTGCTGGATGGCAACGATGTCAGTTTTTATGCCAATGAGGAGGGGAGTGAAAAATGGCGGATGGACGATTCTCTCTTCCGCAAACTAAAAGAACAGAATGCTCCCAACGCTCAGGTTTGGGATGGCGCTGTAGGCGTCGAACAGTTACAATGGTTGGAGAGCACACTGCAGAAGGCAAAGAAAGCGGGAGAGCGGGTTATCCTGTTTTGCCATCACCCGGTTTTTCCCCTGGAAATGCATACGCTTTGGAACGGGGACGAAGTGAGAAAGGTGATTGAATCGGCCGGATGTGTGGCGGCTTTCATCACCGGACACAATCATCAGGGCGGATATGCGTTGTATAACGGCGTTCATTATCTGAACCTGAAAGGGATGGTGGAAACACCGGATCAAAATGCTTTTGCCGTGATCGAGGCGTATCCGGACAGTCTGAAAGTAACCGGCTACGGCAGAGAACCGGACAGGGTGTTGCTGTTAAAATGAAGCGGCTCTATCATCCTGCAGCTTTCTTTGTGTTCGATCAAGCTAAAAAAACCAACTCTATCGGTTCAATGAACGGGCTCTATCGTACCGGAGATTCGTAAAAGCAACGCATCTGATTTTATATGAGAAACTTTAAAATTCAAGTTTCTTGAAAGTCCCGTAGGGACGCAATGTTTATAACGAAGTGCCAAATCCAATGAGCTGAAATCCCTTTAGAGACGACATGTAATTTCAGATCCTATTAATGAAATAGGCCATTCGGTTGACGGCTATTGCCGGTTGCCGGACAGGTTTTGCCTGATACCCTTGTTTTTTTCGTGTACATTCGTGTCAATTCGTGGGGGAAAAGAGGAAAAAGAATAACAAGCCCTGAAAGGGCGGAATATTTACCTGTGCCGGTACGATCTGTTCATTTGAATTTTGTATTCCGCCCCTTCAGGGGCCTGACTCCGTTGTTTTTTTCCCCCGGGGGCGTTGCCCCGGGCTGGTATATTCCGCCCTTTCAGGGCTCGCAGGATATAAATCAATGAACAGGGATTGTCCCGGAAACATACGGATACTTGTTTTATGC
>CAJVYQ010000032.1 GCA_913009825.1 uncultured Deferribacteres bacterium | reverse complement strand
GAGCGCAAAGGAAGCGGATTTGTTCAAAAAACTAAAGTGTTACGGTATTGTCACTACTCAGGCAGCCCGCGAAAGACTCAAAAAAAAACAGGAAAAAAGTTAGATGAGATCATTCGATTGTTTCGTGAGCTTTCTGCCTGTGTCAGACAGACGTGAGCTGAATAGTTACTAAAAACTTTTTTATAGCTCATCACTTCAGAATGTCACATCCAGTTGCAGTGATAAATAATGCCGGACGGGTGAATCGATTTCATCCCAACCGCTGCCGATTGTGCTGCGATTTTCATAACGGGTGCCGGCATATTTGGCAGAGAGTCTCAACTTACGCCCCATTTGCCAATTGATTAAAAAATAGAACCGCAATCCCCGGCCGTACAACAACTGGTTACGCAGAATGCCGGGAACATCGATCTCGAATTGATAGAGTCGACTAACAAAACCCGGCGTGTCGAAAAGGGTCACCCGGGAAACTGCGCGCAGACCGGGGATCGGTTTCCAGCGAAAATCCCAAAACAACAACCAACCGGTTTCGGTATTTTCCCGCAACGGATCATTGCCGGCCGAGTGAAGAGCGTATCGCACCGTTTCCAACCGGCTGCTCATTTCCGAATCGTGAGGCAGTGAAATACGCAGATGGAAACGCAGCCTCTCCTTTGTGGCCGGAACGGTTAATTGGCGTAAAAGGGGCGCCGCTGTTTTTCTTTTCTCCGTTTCGGTTTTATTTTCGGTTGTATAGCGCAGGTAAAAACGGCATTTTCGCGTCACACGTTGTTCCCATTGAAAATAGAGATCGGCGCCGGAGTACGGCAGGTAGGAAGAAAAAGTTTTCCACGGCGTGGCAAATTGATCGGCGGCCAATGTAAATTTACTTGTTCTTTTTGGCAAAAATTGCCAGGCAATATACCAGCCCTTTTCGTTTCGGGTTCCGGACCATTCACCGAACCCGTTGGCGAAGGGGTTCAAATAGGCAGGAGAATAGTCGCGGTACAGGATAAGCAGTTTTTGTTTTCCAAACAACCCCTTTAGGCCGGATGTAAAAGCGAACCCGTGATTTTGCTGAAACGCCGCTTCCCCAAATGCTGTAACGGCGCCGAATTCACCCAAAAAATAGAATCCCGCAATTTGGGTTTTACCGCCGGCCAGTTGAAATACATCGGGAGTTTCACGGTTCAAAGCAATTTTGGGTTTGAAATGCAGTAACATGCTTTGCACGGAAAATTGGCACACACCGGCAATATTCACGCCCGCGGCGCCGCCCATTACTTCAATTTGAGCGCGGTTCATTTTGTTTTTTTCACTGATGGTTCGGTGTAAACCGGCTTCATAAAAACCGGAGATCTCGCCCGTTTCGGTGAGCCCGGCATCCTGTTTCGCTCCCGAATACCATCCGCTGATGCGCCAGATTCCCGGTGCGGCATGAAAAGCGGCGCCCTGAAAATAATCCGCTTCGTAGGAAGACAAATAAGGCCGGATAACCCGGTCGTTGCGCATGACGGCATAAAAAGGGGCGCTGTTTTTGCTCACCGTAAAAGGCGACCAGACCATCAGTCCCATCCCCAGATTGAGTGTGTAATTCCCGAAGATGAACCGGGACGACCACCGCTGCCAATGGTACATCAGGTTAAGAACGGCATGATCGCGATAACTGAGTTCACCCGGGTCTTTTTCTGTCAGAACACCGAATTGAAAGGAACCGGGGGAGCGGATCCGGTAGCGCTGGTAGAGCCTGACCGGATTGCCGGAAAATTTTTCTTTTAGGAAACCGCGCGCCTTTTCCTGTGTTAAAGACAACCTGACCCTGCCGTCCATCTGCAGCTTCAGTTTAACTCTTTTAGTTCGAACCGTGACAAATTGCGAAATCCACCGCCAAAGTTCGTCATCGTCGGTAATCAGCCCTTTTGCTTGTTCCGGGGAGCGAAGCTTGCCCTGTTTTTCTCTGAACCGCAAAATCGATTTGACGCCTATTTCCGGGAAACCGGGGATAAGCAATAATTCCCGCGCCGAAGCGGTATTCAAGTCCAGCGGATTTTTCAGCCAGTCTTCCAACTGTTCCAATAATTGGGACTGTTCAATTGCGTCGTCGGACTGTTCCAGGTACTTTTCCCAACCGGGATGAAGGGTCTGAGCAAACAAATTGAGGGGAGTGAAGTTTAGGCCGGTCAATCCGAAAAAAAGCAGCAAAACAATTTTGTTTAAACTGTTCATCGGGAAATCGAAATTCCTAAAGCATGGGTATAACCCAAAACCGGGTGATAAGCGAAAGCATAATCTAGTGAAAATTCCGCAAAATGAAGGCCAAAGCCCCCGGTGAACCGTGCCGGATTTCTGGTGAATCCGGCACGCAAAGACAAAGACGCAAGCAGATTAGCTTCCACACCAAATCTTACTTCCGGTGTGTACGAAACATCTTTATAAATTTCCGCAACGGTGCAAATTTTGCTCACGGGAGAGTATCGAATACCGACCTGCAATACCTGCGGCAACGGCTGTTTCCCTTTGCCGATTGTAGCCCGGTGAATGTTGTGAAATGCTCCTGTGATAGTAGTAGCCGATGACAGTGAATATTGCCAGCCGGCATCCAGAACAACCGTTCCTGCCTGCCCATAATTTTTTATACTGATTTGTTGGTAGCGGACAACGATTCCCGCTTGCAGCCGGGAAAAAACCTGCGTCGCAAAGCCAATGGCTATTTTCTGTTCTTTGTAGAGTTCAAATCCGAAACGGGACAGGGATGCAGCAAGAACCGTTTTCCCGAACCGTCCGGCAAAAGCGGCTGCCGAAAGATTGAGCTCCTTCAAACCATAGAGGCGATTGCAGGAAGTGGCGCCGCTCCAGTTTTTAACGGAAGCAACGGAAACCGGTGTGGCCGTCAAAAGCAGCGGATCCGCCCGATTTACCGTTGAGACAAAACCCATGCTCAATTGCTGCACACTCAACGGCCGGTCGTCCGGTGCCGCCCGGGATGAACTTTGCACCGCAACACAGAGTAAAATAATTTCAAACGGAAAAAAGATGAACTTATTCATTTGTAAGGAATCCCTTGACAAATATATTTTATTTGTTAATTTTTAGAAAGCATTTAATACGGAGGAAAGAACATGTTTAAGAAAAACAGCCCAATCCTTATCCTGATTTTTTTACTTGCCGCATTCACCCTGCCGGGACCAATCTTCGCGCAAAAAGTAGTGGCGGAAGTTAAAATTATTTTGAAAAAACTCCCTCTCGAGAAACGGGAAAAACTGGCTGATTTTGAACAAAAACTAACCGATTATATCAATGAGATGGACTGGTGCGAAGACCGGTACGGAACCGAGCTGCATGTAAAAATTCAGATTTTCCTCTCCGATGCCAGCGTAAGTTACGAAGACCGTTACCGGGGCACGTTGTTGATCTCCAATAATTCCGACATGCAATTCTACGATAAAAGATGGCTGTTCAGCTATAATTCCCTGGAGCCGCTGATCAAAGATGAATCTCAATTCCATCCTCTCACTTCCGTGCTGGATTTTTACGTCAATATCCTGCTGGGCGGTGAATTCGACAAATTCGGGAAATTAGAAGGAAGCCCGTACTATAAAAAAGCAGATAATATCAGCCAGCAGGCCCGGTTTTCCAAATATATTAACGGCTGGGACGAGCGCAAAATTGTCATCGATAGAATATTGGCCAGGGAAAACGAGCCGTACCGTCTGGCATTGGATTCCTATTTTTTAGGCATCTCCTACTCCAGCGAGGATATCGGCGTCACACGTAAGTATTGTAAAAAAGCCATCGACTTACTGGCTAATCTGATCTTGACAAATCACGAATTTAAACTGCCGGCTCAATTCATCGACGGTCACAGAACAGATATCATTAATATTTTTAAAGATGATGAAAACTATCAGGATGTTTTCGATACGCTCATTAAAATAGACCCCGATCATAAAGATGCTTACGAAAATCGATAACGGTTCACATATTGCATTTTATAAAAACCGTTTGATTTGTACTACAAAAATAATTTAACCCCGCTAATTCAGGATAAAGAACATTCATCAATTCAGCGCTATGCCAATGGTTCGGAAAAGCGGAAGGTACCATTTTAGCGCTACCGCCGAATTCAGGCAAACGAACGCCACAATTAATTTATTGGAGGTGAATAAAGATCTGTTTTGATTTTTTTAATCACCCCGGTAATGTTTCTCTGTTGAACATAAACTACTAAGAATAGATAGTATTTTTTCCTCAAAAAAACAAGTGATTTTATTTAAATCTGAATTGAGCGATTCTCTTGTCATTCAGCTTGCCCGCTGCAGGCGGGGAGGAATCTTGTCATTCAGGAGGAATCTTGTCAATATCAAGCAATGAAGCAACAAGATTCCTGCTGAATGACATTACACCTATTAGGCGGCAATTTGGGGTTGGGAATCGCTCAATTTAGGTTAAAAACGGCCCGGCGCTATTTTTTGGCGGTGTAAATTTGCCACACTATTTGAGAGGATTCGAAGATGGATTTGGAAAAACTGCTTTCGTATTTTGCCATTTTGGTTTTTATCGGTTGGCTGTTTAATCAATTTTTCATCGGAAAAAAAGGAAAGAAAAAGGATGATACAACTCATTGATCTGAGAAGCGACACACTGACAAAACCCACCGAAGAAATGCGGGCGGTCATGGCCCGGGCGGAAGTTGGAGACGATGTTTTTGGCGAAGATCCCACCGTCAACCGTTTACAGGAAAAAGTTGCAGTCCTGTTTGGCAAAGAAGCCGCTCTGTTTGTCGCCAGTGGAACCATGGGGAATCAGGTCTGTCTCAATGCGTACACCCAACCCGGCGATGAAGTCATTTGCGATTATAACTCACACATTTTCAATTACGAAGGCGGAGCACCGGCCGTGCTCTCCGGCGTGCAGCTCCATCCCATTCCCGGCAAACGGGGCATCATCGATGCTTCTCAGATTGAAGCCGTGATCCGTCCCGCCGATCATCACTACGCCCATTCTAAATTGATTGCCATCGAAAACACACACAACCGGGGCGGCGGCGCCATTTTCCCTTTGCAGAAGATGCAGGACATTTATAAATTGGCGCAAAAGCATCGATTAAAAGTTCATCTTGACGGCGCGCGTATCTGGCATGCGGCCATTGCCACCGGCACCCCCCTGTCGAAATACGGAAAATGCGTAGATTCAATCAGCGTCTGTCTGTCTAAAGGATTGGGCGCACCGGTGGGTTCGGTGGTTGTCGGCAGTGCGGATTTTATCGACCGGGCACACCGTTACCGCAAAATTTACGGCGGCGGCATGCGCCAGGCCGGCATTTTAGCCGCGGCTGGGATTTATGCTATCGACCATCATTACCAGCGATTGGCTGATGATCACCGCCGTGCCAAACAGTTGGCCGATGAATTGAGCAGACTGCCCGGCATCGAAATTGATCCGGCGGAGGTTGAAACCAACCTGGTCATTTTTAAAGTCGATGTGGCAAAACGCTCTCCCGGCAATTGGTGCCGCCTGATGAAAGAGGAAGACATTTTGATGCTGCCGTTCGGCTATGACCGGGTCAGAATGGTTACCCATCTGCATATCACGGATCATGACATCGATGTGGTAACGGACCGTTTTAAAAAAATGTAACTATTCAGCCTGGTTTCATTTTGCCACGAAGACACGAAGCCATAAAGTTTTACAAAGAAAATCATTATAGTTTTTTATTTTGTCAAATACATCATGTTTCATGTTTTATTACGAACCTTAATCGAGCGATTGTAGGGCGATTCGCTGAATCGCCAACCTAATTTACATTAAAAATGAAAATCTGTTTAGTAATAAAAACAAGCTCAAAAACAAGAGAATCACTCAATTTAGAACGAGATAAAATCCACCGCTGTGAGCAGTAATAATTTGACTAATTTCTTTTTCTTTGTGTCTCTTAGTGCCTTCCCTGCCCGATGCAGGCAGGGAGACTTTGTGGCTGAATAGTTACAAAAAAATCAGGAATTAATTATCCGGCTTTTGCCAAAAACCGGCTGAAAATAAACCGGTACAACACGTTTTCCATTACAGCATAGGCAATCACCACATACCCAGCGCCTATCATTAAATCAACGATGTAATGCTGATTCAGATAAACCGCACTCCACCAAACCGCCGCACAGTATACAATCAACCAAATTTTGAAACGGTGGAATTTTTGATACAGAAAAATGGCTGTCACAATGGGGTAAGCGCCGTGCAGCGAGGGAATCGCGGCAAAATGATTAGGGTTAAAAGTGTCCCAGATTGTGGAAAAAAAAGAAGTGCCAAACAGTTTATCCACATTGATAAGCGATCCGGCGCTCAATCCGAAAAAGGAGGTGTGTGCAGGCTGCACAAAGCCGTAATTGTAAACATACCAGGGTGGTGCTGCCGGATAAATCATAAATGTGAGCAATGCCATCACATTCAGAACCGTAAGGGTGTAAAAATAGCGATAAAAAGTTTTACGATCATCGGTAGTATGCCAAAAGACCCATCCGACCACCAATGGAATGGCAAAATGAAGGGTGTAAAAATTGGCGCCAATCAGGTCCAGCAATCGGTGGAATACAGAATTGCCAATCCATGCCTGAAAATCCTGAAACCAGAAAGAAGGAATTTCACCGGCAAAAAAATGTGAAAACAGAACATGTTCCGCATGGAACGGCGCTGTAACATGGATCACTCCGCGCACATTATCAGCATATCCCCGCATCATATCGTAGGCAAACCAGTAGAGAATCAGCGGTGCCCAATCGACTAAAAAACGCCGGGAGCGTTCTTTGCCCAGAGACAGTGAAACAATAAGTAAAGCCAAAAAAGCGTGATCCGGCCGTAATTTGGTGATCTGGTTAATGACGATAAAAAACAAAACAACCAATAGCAAAACAATAATGGGAAATTTCCGACTCTGTCGATCAAATAATTGCTTACTGTTCACTACAGATCCTTTTCGAGACAACTATTTATGAAACGTAACCAATCGCAGGGGTGTGAGTATAAAATGTCATCCCGTAGGAATCTTGTTAGTTCTGTGGTTGAAATCAACAAGATCCCTCCTGAATGACATAATAGTTACTCAACTTCACAATTATGATAATCTGCAATCCCGTGATTGGTTACTATGAAACCGGCACAACTCCACAGAAAATCAACAAATTACAAGCATAACTGAACCGTTTCAATCCGGTTAATCAACCTTCTTCGAAGTCAAGTTCAAATTTAGATACGACTAAAAAATGAACCATAAAATATAGGACTTCCTTTTTCTTTCATCAACCTAAAATTTGGAATAAGTGCTACCGGGCCATAAATTGAAAAACAACAGCATTATTTTTTCCAAAAAATGTCTCTGATTTCTTAAAAATCTTAACTTTATGTAATTTTTTTCTTGACAAAGTTATATATTTTTCTTACTATTTGATCGAATCTGTAATCCCCATTACAAAAACAAAAAGAAGGAGGTGTGATCTCGATGACTAAATTCATGAAAAGTGTGTCGACGTTTGTTTTGTTGGCCTTCATGTTGGGCACTCTGGCATTCACAGGTTGTACAAAGTATGCGAACAATGACCAACTGCAAGTGTTAGATGAAACAAAAACTGCAGCGTTAGCAGCGGAGAAAAAAGTTAAGGACTTAGAAACCCAAAAGGCGAACCTGGTAAAGGATCGTAATGCAAAGAAAGCGGAGCTTAAAAGTGTAAAAGCCGAAAAAGAGAAAGTGAAAGAACGTTTATCCAATTGGAATGAATAAGTTGCACCAAATTAGGAGGTGAATAAATAACGATGAAAACAAAAAGATTTGTTACAGTACTGCTGGTTTCAGTACTAGCGGTTCTACTGCTCGCCAGCATCTCCTTTGGCCAGGAAGCTGGTAAAATCAGAATGGATGCTTACAGAATCCAGTTGGCTGATTGGCAAAAGAGAGAAGCTGATGCGAGAACAAAAATTGATCAACTGCAAAAAGATATCGAGGGCCTGAACCGGGAAATCGCCGGTTTAACCACCGATGTCGATAATGAATGGACAAGTATTTACCAGATGCTCGGAGCGGATAAGGCGGCTGTGGACACTTACCGCCGGAATTTAGACGATTTGGAAAGCCAGGTCGATGGCTTAAGTGCTCTTTCATCCGAAGAATTGTTCCAGCGCCGGGATGAGATTAAGACAATTGAAGAAAAACTGGCCGGGATGAAAAAGAACAAAATCTATCTGCTTTCCGAAATGCAGGATAAAGTCGCCACAATCGAAGGCAAATTGATGCGTCTGAAAAACAAACTGCCGAAATCGATATACGATAATTACACGGTTCTTCACGGTGACTATCTCTGGAGAATCTCGAAAAAACCGGATATTTATAGCGATCCGATGCAGTGGATGAAAATTTATACTTACAACCGGGAAATGATTAAAAATCCTGATTTGATCTATCCTGATTGGATTCTTAAGATTCCGCGTCAAATCGGGCCTAATGAATACATGGTGGTTAAAGGTGATTTTCTGCGCAAAATTGCCTCAAATCCGGATGTTTTCGGTGATCCGGCCGGATGGACAAAGATTTACGAAGCCAATAAAGGCGTCATTTCCGATCCAAATACGATCTATCCGTATCAGATCTTTGTTATTCCTAAAAACTAAATTCGGCCCGGTCTGTTTTTCCACAGGAATGTTGTCTGTTTGTGGCAGCCTTCCTGTGGATCTGTTTTATGTCAACAAATTGTGTCCTTGTTTTGATTTAAACGATTCTGTATGGACGCTGATTCATATTTAAGGTTTTACAGGTTTCGGCTCTAGCTTTTTGGGCGTTTGCTCAAGGCTAGAGCCTTTTTTTATGGTGTTAAATGCAAAAGAAATTCACACTGAAAGGAATCGACCAGCTTACCCTGTTGGGCTCTCAGGATGCTCATTTACGTCTCATTCAGGATAAATTTGATGCGAAAATTGTTGTCCGCGGCAACAATTTGGTTTTAGAAGGTGAACCTAATGAAGTACGCATCATCGAAAAACTTTTTTCCGAACTGATTCTTCTCATCAACCGGAACGGCGGTATATCCCCAAAAGATGTGGATGCTCTGATCAATCTACTGAAATCGGAAGGTCCACAAAAGAAATCGGTTGATTTGAACCAGATTGTGGTCGATGGGAAAAAGGATTTTATTCGCCCCAAATCGGAAGGACAAAAACGATACTATCGGGCAATTTTTGAAAACGATATTGTTTTTGCCATCGGGCCGGCCGGAACCGGAAAGACTTACCTGGCTGTAGCGATGGCGGTCGCCCATTTAAAATCTCATGAAGTGGACCGGATTGTTTTAACCCGCCCAGCTGTTGAAGCAGGGGAAAATCTGGGTTTTTTGCCTGGTGATTTCCGCGAAAAAGTCGATCCTTATCTGCGCCCTCTGTACGATGCCCTGCACGATATGCTGCCCAGCGACAAGCTGCGAAAAATGCTGGAACGGAGTGAAGTGGAAATTGTGCCCCTTGCTTATATGCGCGGGCGCACACTGAATAATGCCTTTGTTATTTTAGATGAAGCCCAGAACACCTCGGAAAATCAGATGAAAATGTTTTTGACCCGACTGGGAGTAAATTCGAAGGCGATTGTGACCGGCGATGTGACCCAGATTGATATTCCCGAAAAAAATCGGTCTGGTCTGGTGCAGATTCAAAAAGTGCTGCAAAATATCGATGGCATTCGGTTTGTCTTTTTAGATGAGCGGGATGTGGCGCGACATAAACTTGTCCGGGATATTATTCTGGCTTATGATCATTATGATGGTCAAAAAAGAAAACGGCAGAACGGGGAAAGCGGGGAAAGCGAAGGGGACAAGGATAATAATTCCGGAGAAAAGACAGATGGCTAATTTTTTTAAATATAGCCAGAAGGAAGAGGGCAAAAAATCTGCTTCCGAACAAGAAATGATTCCCTGGTATAAAAAGAATTCCTTTTTCCTGGGAGTACTGTTTGGGGTATTTATTCTTGTTACTTTTATTTTTTTCCCGCGGGCCGCAAATTACAAATTTGCAGAACTGAAAGAGGGCAGTATTTCCGATGAAGAAATTATTGCCCCTTTTACCTTTTATGTTTATAAAACTGCCGATGAAGTTGAAGCGGAACAAAAAACCGCGGCAAAGAGTGTTTTCTCCATATTTCAGCAAGTGGATTCTGTGGCAATAAATTCTGTTCACCAGTTGGAAGAAATTTACAACCAATTGACACCGATTCTTTTGGCTTCCACCACAGATTCGACGAAAATTTCTAAAATACGGAGTCTGTTCAGCAATAGCCGGATTATTCTCAGCAATGACGATCTGCCCTTTTTTACCCACCTCACGCGGGCAGCGACAGCTCACGGTGTTAAAACTCCGGATATTGAAAAATTAAACATCTATATTGAACAAATCCGGAAGATTCTTATTGATCTGTTTTCTTACGGCATCCTCGATATTTCAAAACAGGAAATACCGGGGTCAGACACCGATATTTTGGTAAAAACAGAAAAGAAAGCGATTAAAAAACCGATAGCGACAACTTATGAAATTGAAAGCGCCAAAGAGCGCATGTTGGAAAAACTGCGCAACCAATATGGAGAAAACAGTGATTCCGTAAGTGTCGGCTATGCCCTGCTGGACAATTTTATTCAACCGAATTTAATCTATGAACGCAAGAAAACGGAACAATTAATCGAGGACGCCAGATCCAAAGTTCCGCTCATAAAATACCGCATTCTCAAAGGTCAGAGAATCATCGACAGCCATGATCCCGTGGAAGCAAAACATGTGGAAATCCTGCAAGCGCTGTCGAAGGAGATTGTGAAACATCAGGCACAGGCCAACATTTTTTCGCTGATTTTGGTCTGGTTCAGCAAGTTAATTTTGATCATTCTAACCATTACCCCTCTAGTCCTCTTTCTGTTTTTTCAAAGAAAACGGATATGGAATGACCGCAGGTTCATGTTCATTATCTTCGGCTCTATGCTCTTCCTGGTAATCATGTCCGGTATTTTGCTTCACTACCATTACTCCAAATTCCTATTACCGATTGCCGCGATTCCCATTATTATTACCTCCTACCAGGATACGCGAACAGGTATTTTTGTCGGCCTGAGTTTAAGCATATTGATTGGCGCACAAAACGGCAACGATTATGAAATTGCCCTGCTTGGGTTGCTAACCACCGCCGCAGCTATTTTTGCCCTGGGATTTTCCAAATATCGCAGGAAATTGGCCAATGCCGCCATCTTCATTTTCCTGGCCTGTTTTGTGGCAATTGCCGTTATAGGCATCATCAAATATGAGGATTTTCACACTATCTGGGTTGCCTGGGGAAGCGCTGTTATTGCCAGCATTCTTACTCCTTTTATTGCTTACAGCTTTATCATGCTGTTTGATGGCATTTTCGATGTTACTTCCGAATTTAAATTAATGGAATTAAGCGACCTGAATAATCCATTGTTAAAAATGTTCTCCATTCGGTCTCCCGGCTCCTATCACCACAGTTTACAGGTGAGTCATATTTCGGAAGCGGCGGCGGAGGCTATCGGGGCCAATGCCCTGTTGACCAAAGTGGGAGCTTACTACCATGATATCGGCAAAATGTTTATGCCGGAATATTTTGTTGAAAATCAAAAAGGCGGCAAAAATCCCCATGACCGGTTGACTCCCCGTTTGAGCAGTTTAATTTTAATCAATCACGTGCGTAAAGGGTATGAATTCGCCAAAGAGAATAAAATACCATCCGATGTCTGCAAATTCATCGTGGAACATCACGGTTCAAGTTTGATGCAATTTTTTTATGAAAAAGCCAGGGAGAAATCGGGAGACGAAGGTGTCCTTGAAACCGATTTCCGCTATCCGGGAACCAAACCGCAATCCAAAGAAACCGGAATTTTAATGTTAGCCGATTCTGTTGAAGCTTCTGTCCGGTCTGTGAAAGAACCTGCGCTGGGAAAAATCCGCAATGTTATCCGGAACATTGTCGATGGTAAAATAAGAAGCGGCGAATTGGACGATTGTCCTTTGACATTGAAAGACCTGGCCATTATTGTGGAGACTTTTTCCAAGGTTCTAATTGGCATCCATCACGGCAGATTGGAATATCCCGGCCAAAAAGAGTTGATAAAACAGGCAGTCAGAACCGGTGGGAAATAAGGCCGGCCAATGCAAATTAATTGCTTCGATCCGTTAAAACGGTCACCTGTTGCTGCGCCAAAAATAAAGCAGGTGGTTAAAAAAATCTGCCGGAATGAAAAACCCGGTTGGGATTTTGAATTACGGATTATTTTTGCCGATGATGAACAGATTCATGCTCTTAACCGGACTTTTCTGAACCATGATTACCCGACAGATGTGATCTCTTTTCCCCTCGGGGAGGAGCTAAATTTTAGCGAGGGAGAAATTTATATCGGTCTGGACCGGGCAATGGAACAGGCAGCAGAATATGGCGTCAAATTTTCGGGGGAGGTAATTCGGCTCATCATTCATGGCGTGTTACATCTCATGGGTTATGACGACCAAACTGCCGATGAGCGCCGCATCATGTCACAGAAAGAAGATCAGTATCTGAAGATTTTTTCACCCGAACAGAGGAGAGCAAACTAATTGGAAATCAGTTATTTGATTGACATCATTTTGTTCATTGTTTTTGCCATTGCCTCCGGTTTTTTCTCCGGCACGGAAACCGCATTTTTTGCCCTTTCCCAGGTTGATCTGGCCAAGTTTCGTAAAGATCACACTAAAAATGCGGAAAAAGTTGTCAAATTAATGTCCGATTCCCGCCGTTTGCTTATCACCATACTCATCGGGAACACGGTTGTGAATATTTGTGCCGCCACGGTTGCTACCATTTTCGTAGTAAAATTGAGCCGCGACTTTCAATTCAGTGAAACACCGGCGCTGTTTTTAGAAATTGTTGTCGTAACATTTCTCCTGCTCACCTTCAGTGAAATATTACCTAAAATCATCGCTGTGCGCAATTCGCAATCTTTCGCCCTGCGGGTATCTTTTACCATCGAAATTTTTTACATTATTTTCTATCCCATTTCAACTGCACTGGCAAACCTGACCAAATTGTTTACCAGGCTACTCAAAGTGAGCGGCAAAAAAACTCTGTTTTCCGAAGAAGAGATCAAAACATTAATCGAATTAGGGGAAGAACAAGGCGCCATTCATGAGGAAGAAAAAGAGATGATCGATTCGATTTTCGAATTCGGGGAAACGTACGTCCGGGAAATCATGGTACCGCGTATCGATATGATCTGTCTGGAGGTTCATGCAACCATCGATGATTTAATAAAAATCATTCGCGAGAATGGGCATTCACGCATCCCGGTTTATGATGATCGCATCGATAACATTAAAGGGATCATTCATGCCAAAGATTTAATTCCCATTCTTGAATCCAAATCGGAAAAAATCAATTTACAGGAATTAGCCCGTCAGGCTTATTTTGTCCCGGCAAGCAAAAAAATAGATGATCTGTTACGGGAATTTCAAAAAGAGAAAACTCACATGGCCATTGTTGTCGACGAATATGGCGGCACCGCAGGTCTGGCTACGCTGGAAGATGTAATCGAAGAAATCGTCGGTGAGATTCAGGATGAATATGACAAGGAACTTCCTCTCTACCGGATTATGGACGACAAAACATTCATTGTCGACGGACGGATCAGCATCGAGGAACTAAATGACATTTTGCCCGAACCGTTGCCAATTGAGGAGGAAGATTACGAAACTCTTGGCGGATTAATTTACCAAATTACCGGTAGTGTACCCAGCCTCAATGATAAAATACATTATTTTAATTATGATTTCATCATTGACAATGTGGAGCGGCAACGAATTATGAAAGTGAAAATTATCAAAGTTGATTAAGGAAGAAAAACCGGAACACTATCAGATTGGAACAAAAGGATTTGATTCCGGCCTCTTTTTTCAATAAATACTTTCATGACAAAATTTTAGTTGAAATTTTGCAGATTTCGTGTAAATTAGATAGGCATTTGGGGAAATTGCAGAATGAGAGCTTTAAAACCACTTAGGTGTGCTTGTTTTTTTGATATGCAAAGGGAAAGCCTTCGACCGGGTGTATCCTGAGCTTGACGAAGAGCTCAGGCTGGCTAAAACAGCCATGCTGAGCGCCTGCCTGCTGCGGGCAGTGTGTCGAAGCGTGATTACAATTAATTCAGGAAGCACACTTGAATAATTACGTGCAGACAATTAAAAAGATTTTTGGAACTTTAAACTGAAGAAGCTTGTCGTTTCTTGGAGGCAATAATGAAATTGACCGACTTGCTCAACGAAAATTTGATCAAGATTCCCCTGGAAAAGAGAGAAAAAGAAGAAATTATCGGTGAATTAATTGATATATTGGTGGCAAATGATTTGGTGAATAACCGCGACGTTATCTTTAAAGCGGTGATGGAAAGAGAAAAAGTGATGAGCACCGGCGTTGGTGACGGTGTGGCAATTCCCCATGGCAAAGCGGATGGAATTACAGATGTTGTGGCCGCGTTTGGTATCTCCAAAGAAGAAATAGATTTTCAATCAATCGATGAAAGGCCGGTTCATCTGGTCTTTCTCCTTGTAGCCTCACCGGACGCCACAGGGCCTCACTTAAAAGCCCTCAGCCGGGTTTCCCGCTTGCTGAATAAACAAGAATTCAGAGAGAAATTGATTCAGGTCAATTCCGCCGCGGAAGTAATGGACCTGATCAGGGACGAAGAAAAAATCTATTTCGAAATCTGATCTTTCATCTTCCGGTTTGGAAACATCGAACCAAATTCCCGGAGTTTGCTTTAAAGCGGTTTGTTGCACCGGAGCAGGGTTTGTCCAATCCGCAGGCAGCATTCCATTGCAAAAACAAATATCGGAAATTTTTAATCTAAAAAAAACATGACTGATCAACAACGCCCCCAAATGCAATGTTTTTTCCTAATCATAAAGGAGGATTTTCTGGATGAAGTGCTGGAAGCATTTCTTGAACTGGACATCCGCGGCGCTACCGTTTTGGACAGTGTCGGCATGGGGCGAATTTTAGCTTACGAAATCCCTATCTTCGCCGGTCTGCGCAGCATCATTCCCGGCAGCCGACCGTACAATAAAACCATTTTTACCATCATCAACACAACCATTCTTGAACCGTTAGTCAATGCCATCGAACAGATCTGCGGGGATTTTTCCCAACCGGGCACGGGAGTTATGTTTACAATGCCGGTGGAATTTGTAAAAGGATTGGCCGAAAATCCGTTAAGTTAGGAAAAATGTGATGAAAAATAATCAGGCAGAAAGCAAAATTATAAAATGGCGCACTTTTCCCGGCCGGCTTTATGCGGAAATGGTTGCCGAAGCTTTGCAAAAACAGGGAATCTATTGCGTGATCAAAGGGGAAGATGTTGGCATTCTGGGCGGGAGCGTATACGGGAGTTCTTCCCCGGGAAAGGTGACCATTTGGCTCACCGAAGACAACCGGGAACGAGCGGAACAAATTGCGGTGGAAATGATCGATCATATTTAAATTTATTGCCCTCAACAATCTCCCGCAGGCTATGTTTGATTGAGTCATCTAAAACGGAATATTCAATATTTTGGATCAGGAAAAACCGGCGAAGGTTATCGAGTGTACCGCGAATTATAAAAATTTTTAACTATTCAACCACAAAGTCTCCCTGCCTGCATCGGGCAGGGAAGACACTAAAAAACACAAAGAAAAAGAAATTAGTCAAATTATCACTGCTCGCGGCGGTGGATTTTGCTTCGTACCTAAATTGAGCGATTCTTAATTTGAAATAACCACCCAAAGAGTTTTGTCATTCTGAAAGAATCTTGTTAGTTCTGTGCACTAAACCAACAAGATTCCTACGGAATGACATGAGAATCGCTCAATTCAGGTCGTAATAAAACATGAAACATGATGTATCGGATAACATCAGACCTCGCTAAATTTGATAAATATTAGGTTGAATAACCTGATAAAAATCATCATGAATTTGCACTATATGTTGCGTAATTACCTGTTTTTTAGCTTAAAATCAAACATGCAGTGTTCAATTATTCATGGATTTTCTCACAATTGACTAGTAAGCAAGAACTTAATGAACAATAAAACACCTGATTTAACGAGGGCTGAACATAAAAAACAATAATGGTTCTCTTTATGAAACTTCGTGGCTTCACAGCAAAACGAAACCAAGTCGAATAGATACAAATTTTCTTTTACATTTTACAAGTAAACCAAGTAAAAATCAAGCCGAATAAAATTTAGAAAATAATATGACGCTACAATTTCAAACACCAAGAGGGACAAAAGATATCCTGCCCGGGGAGATGCCAAAATGGCACTATCTTGAACATGTTTTACGTGATATTTTTACTAAATACAACTTCCGGGAGATAAGAACGCCGGTATTCGAGGATACCGATTTATTTGCCCGCGGCATTGGCGGGACAACGGATATCGTGCAGAAAGAGATGTACACATTCCTGGACAAAGGCGGAAAAAGTTACACACTACGACCGGAAATGACCGCTCCCGTCGTACGGGCTTATCTGCAGCACCATCTGGGGCAGACAAAAGCCTTGCAGAAAATGTATTACATTGCGCCCATGTTTCGCCAGGAACGACCGCAGGCCGGGCGCTTTCGTCAGTTTCATCAGTACGGTGTGGAAATTATGGGAACTCAGGCTCCGTTGGCCGATGTGGAAATCATTACCGTTGGCGTGGAATTTTTGCGCCGGCTGGGCCTTAAAGATATCCACCTGAAATTAAACAGTGTGGGGTGTCTTGTCTGCCGTCCTGTTTACAAACTGGAACTGCAAAATCAACTGCGGCCGGTGTTGGAACAACTTTGCGGCGACTGCCGGAACCGGTTTCACACTAATCCCCTGCGCATTTTGGATTGTAAAAAAGAAAACTGTCGTGCCCTGACTGAAGAAGTAGATCCCATCGACAACTATCTTTGCGATGAATGCAAATCCCATTTCGGCGAAGTGAAAGCATTGTTAACTGAAGTAAAAATTCCCTTTGAACCGGATAAGCGGCTGGTGCGCGGCCTGGATTATTACACAAAAACCGCTTTTGAAATTATTACTGATCAACTGGGTTCTCAGGATGCTATTTGCGGCGGCGGCCGTTACGATATGCTCGCTAAGGAAATTGGCGGAGATGCTGTCCCGGGTGTCGGTTTTGCCGCAGGTTTGGAACGCCTCATTACCGTCATGGACAAAGCCGGTCTGTTTCCGGAAACAGACCCACATTTGGATCTTTACCTGATCGGTCTGGGAGATGCGGCAAGATCCTGGGTATATCGCACGGCAATGCAGCTAAGACGCAACAACCTGATCTGCGAAATCGATTATCAACAGCGCAGTCTGAAAGCACAGATGCGGGAAGCAAACCGGTTGAACGCCGGGTTTACGGCCATTGTGGGAGAAAATGAACTGAAGAACGGCAGCATTCCCCTGAAGAAGATGGAAACCGGCGAGCAGAGCGATATCCCCATTGAAGTTTTTGCGGGGGAGATCATCAAATCTGTAGGAAGATCGTAACTCTTCTTTGAAGCAAATAAATCATAGTTATATGCTCAGGTGAAAAATATTTTTATCAAAACCTAAAATGAACGATTCTCATGTCATTCAGCCTGCTCAGGCGGGAAAGAATCTTATCAAATCCAAGCAATAAGCTAATAAGATTCCTACTGAGTGGCATTCCACCCGGTAGTCGGGGATTTAAGTTGAGGATCGCTCAATTTTGGATTTAAGATAAATTTGAAGATCGCCATTTTTTAGGAATTGAAAATAAATTATGATAATGGCTACTTTAAACAACTTAATTACAGGTTTTTCAGTTGATAAACTTAAACAGTTTTTTAGACAAAAAATAAGCACATTCAAACCTGACGAAGGAAATTACGAATATCTGTTTGAAGACAATGAAAATATAACCGATAACTACGAAGACATTATAAAAATAGGTGAGGCCGATTTAACAAATTCTGATGATTTAATCGCTATTACTGCAAAAACATTAGCGCCGCTTACAAACAGAACGGGAAAAAAAAGACAATTTGAAATTGCCAAGAAAATCCTGAAAGAAGAAAACAAAGACGCGGCATTTTTTATTTTTTACGATGATAACGGTAATTTCCGTTTCAGTTTGATTCGTGCTAACTTTCTTGGGGCAAAAAGAGATTTTACAGATTTCAGGAGATATACTTATTTTGTTAGTCCCGAGCTAACAAATAAAACATTCAAAAGCCAAATCTCAAAAGCCGATTTTAACGATTTAGACAGCATTCAGGAAGCATTTAGTGTTGAGCCAATTACAAAGCAATTTTATGAAAAATTACAACACTGGTATTTCTGGGCCATAAACAATGTAAAATTTCCTGACCATGCGGAACGCGAAAAAAACGGGCGGGAAGTAGCCATTATTCGACTCATTACAAGGTTAATGTTCATCTGGTTTATGAAAGTACGGAATCTCGTAACAAGTAATCTTTTTGATGAAGAAAATATCATTGAAATATTAAAAGATCTCTCTCCCGAAAAATCAACCTATTATAAAGCCATATTGCAAAATCTGTTTTTTTCCACCTTAAACACTAAACAGAAGGAAAGGAAATTCCGTAGTGAGGCAAGAGGGGCGAAGGGTTACAACCCGGATTTTGGCAATCATCATGTTTATCGGTATTATAATTTATTCAAAAATAATGATTCTCTTATAAAATTGTTTGGCAATATTCCATTTCTTAATGGTGGCTTATTTGAGTGTTTAGACTATAAAACGAAAGAATGCGAAAAACGTAAATATATTGATGGATTTACCGACACAAAAGAACATCAACCCAGCATTCCAAATTTTCTGTTTTTTTCCGATACACAAAAAGTTGACATAAGTAATTTTTTTGGTACATCTAATAAGACTTATGAAGTGCAGGGTTTAATCAATTTACTGAACAACTACAATTTTACAATTGATGAAAACGAACCTGACGATATTGAAATTGCACTTGACCCGGAATTGCTTGGAAGTGTTTTTGAAAATCTGCTCGCCAGCTATAATCCCGAAACTGCCACCACAGCCAGAAAAGCTACCGGAAGTTTTTACACGCCGCGCGAAATTGTAAATTATATGACGACCGAAAGTTTGAAACAATATTTTAAAACCCATTTGCAAGATAGTAATATCTCCAATTTGGATGAAAAATTAAAAACCCTCGTAACTTCCGGTAATTACGATAATCCGTTTGACGAAGGAAATACAAAAAATCTAATCCGTCTGATAAACGATTTAAGAGTGGTTGATCCGGCAGTTGGTTCAGGTGCTTTTCCTATGGCAATACTCAATAAACTTGTTTTTATTCTCGGCAAACTCGACCCTGAAAATACCTTCTGGCAGCAATCACAAATTGACGGAATCAGACAATCAATCAGCGATCCGCTTTTACAACGCAAACTTATTGAACACATTAACAGACAGTTTAAAGAAAAAAATGCCGACTATGGACGTAAACTTTATTTGATCGAAAAATGTATTTACGGCGTGGATATTCAGCAAATTGCCGTTGAAATCGCCAAGCTGCGGTTTTTTATCTCTTTGCTGGTGGATGAAAAAATTGATTTTGATAAACCCGAAAACAACTACGGCATTGAACCCTTGCCCAATCTCGATTTTAAGCTGATGCAGGGAAATAGCCTGATTTCTTCTTATGCCGGAATAGATTTTAACAACACAGCTAATAAAACCGAAAATCTTTTGTTTGACGACAATGAACCCTACCGGAGCTTGATTAAAAGATTTGAAGAACTGAAAAACGAATATCAAAACGAATCCGATAAGGAAACTAAAGACCAACTGCGTGATAAAATTGAAAAAACCATCCTGAAAATATTTGAAGAAAAAATAGACCAACACCTGCCGCAGTTTAAAAGGATTGAACAAAAGTATGCGACAATAACCAACAAGCAGCAGCGGGAACAAGCCATTGCCCGGGAAAAGCAGCAGCTCACTAAAAAACTCGGCTTTGATATTGAACAGGCAAAAAAAGATTTAATTGCCTACACAGAAGGAAGAAAGGCTAAAGATTTCTTTTTGTGGAATATCTATTTTGCCGAAGTGTTTTCACAAAAGAGCGGGTTTGATATTGTGATTGGGAATCCTCCGTATATTCAACTGCAAAGGGCAATTAACGGCAAACTGAAATTTGCAGACCTTTACAAAAACGAAAACTATGAAACCTTTGAACGAACCGGAGATATTTACGCCCTTTTCTATGAAAAAGGGACAACTATCTTGAGCGAGAACGGATTGCTTTGCTACATCACTTCCAATAAATGGATGCGGGCAAATTACGGAAAGTCCCTGCGAAAATTTTTCAGCCGAAAAAATCCGCTTAAACTTATTGATTTGGGACCCGGCGTGTTTAACACCGCTACTGTTGACACCAATATTTTATTAATAGAAAAAAGTAACCCCCAACAAGATAATTTAAAAGCGCTCACCCTTACAGACAAAGAAAAGATAAACCAACTTGCCGACAATGATTTTATCACATTAAACAAATTGTCCGAAGATAGCTGGATTATTCTAAATAAAGAAGAATACAAGATAAAACAGAGAATAGAAAGCATTGGTACACCGTTAAAAGAGTGGGATATAAAAATTTCATACGGAATAAGAACGGGATTAAATAAAGCATTTATTATCGACGGCAAAACTAAAGATGAACTTATTGTTAAAGACTCTAAAAATGCCGAAATTATTAAACCTATTTTGCGAGGTAGAGATATAAAAAGATATAAAGCGGCGTTTGCCGATTTGTGGGTGATTATAGTGAAAAAAAGTTTTCATAATGAATTTAAGCTAAACTACCCAATATTATATAATTTTGTTGCTCAATATGAAATAGAACTTAAAAATAGAGGACAAGTTCATGCAGGCAGTCACCATTGGATTGAAATTGATAACAGTCCAACAGATAAATACCTTAAAGAATTTGAAAAAGAGAAGATTTTGTATCAAGAAATGGTTCAAAAATCGTCTTTTATTTATGACGATAAGAGTAATTATTTTTGCTTAGATACAGGTCGCATAATTACTGGTGAGCATCTAAAGTTCTTACTTTCTATTTTTAATTCAAATTTATTTTTTTTTGCTGTTAAATCATTTTACGGTGGTGGTGGGTTAGGTAGTTTAGGTGTAAGAATGAAACATACTTTTTTTGAAAATCTCCCAATCCCTAAAATCTCATCATCAGCCCAAAAGCCCTTTGAAGCACTTGTAGATTTCATCCTTTTTGCCAAAGAAAACGGTTTGGAAAATGAGGCTGAAACCTTTGAATCGGTAATAGACGGCATGGTTTACGATTTGTATTTTGAAGAGGAAATGAAAGAAGCAAATTGTTATATTACTGATAGGATAAGCGAAGTCATTGAGCCGTTCGAAGACAACGAAACAGATAAAGAAAAAACAGAGTATATTAAAAAGTTTTACGAATTTTGCCGGAAAGACAAAACGGTTTTTCACGGATTAATCCATCGCAGAACAGTAAAAGTTGTAAAAATCATTAGCGGAGAAAAATAATGAGTAAAGGAAAATTAGATAAACTTGCGGTAAATGAGCAGGCCGAAGAGTATTAAAATCTGCTAAGAATAAAAAATAGATGTAATGATTTACAAACTTTACGAATTAACTTACGAAGAAGTAAAAATAATAGACCCGGAATTTTGGATGCGCAAAGAGGAATATGAGAATTTTGAGTTGTGATACATTCGGAAGTTATAAAATAAATTGAGGAATGATATGAGCAAACAAAATAAAATCCAACTATTCCAGGCGCAAAAAGTAAGAACTCATTGGGATGAAGAAAAAGAAATTTGGTATTTTTCTATTATTGATGTGATTGAAGTTTTAACGGGCAATAAAAGACCGAGAAAATATTGGAATGATTTAAAAAAGAAATTGTTGCTTGAAGGAAGCCAGTTGTCCGAAAAAATCGGACAACTGAAAATGCAGTCATCTGATGGAAAGTTTTATAATACAGATGTTTTGGATACAGAAAATTTATTGAGACTTATCCAATCAATCCCTTCACCAAAGGCAGAACCTTTTAAGTTATGGCTCGCAAAAGTTGGTTATGAAAGGATTGAAGAAACCGAAGACCCCGAACTTGCATTTGATCGAGCAATGGCAACCTATCTGAAAAAAGGATATTCCAAAGAATGGATAAACCAGCGTTTAAAAAGCATTGAAGTTAGAAAAGAACTTACCGACGAATGGCAAGAAAGAGGGATGGAAATAGGTTTGGAATATGCCATTTTAACCAATGAAATAACCAAAGCCTGGTCAGATAAAACAATAAAAGATTATAAAAAACTGAAAGGACTGAAAAAAGAAAATCTGCGCGATAATATGTCAAATTTGGAATTGGTTTTAAATATGCTCGCTGAAGCTTCTACTACAGAAATTTCAAAAGAGAAAAAACCCAAAGGTTTGGAAGCAAATAAGAGTGTTGCTCGTAAAGGTGGAAACGCCGCCAAAAAAGCAAGAGTTGAAATTGAAAAACAAACAGGTAAACCAATTGTAACCTCAAAGAATGCCAAAAATATTTTGGATAAATCCAATAATAAAGAGATTGAAAATGAATAAAAATTTATCTAACAAAAATCAGACAAAGACACGCAACAGCTCGAGAACAAAATAGATTTAATGGTTTACAGACTTTATGAATTAACTTATGAAGAGGTAAAGATTGTTGAGCCCGCCTTTTGGATGAGCAAAGAGGAATATGAAAAATAAAGATATGGAACAAAACTCAGAAATTGTAATCTACCAAACAACGGAGAATGAAACCCGCATACAAACCCGTTTGCAAGATGAAACAGTTTGGCTTACCCAGGAGCAAATGGCTTTATTATTTGGTAAAGGAAGATCAACCATAGCCGAACATATTGGCAACATCTTTAAGGAAGGTGAACTTAATGAAAAAGAGGTGTGTCGGAATTTCCGACATACCAACCAGCGCTTTTGTGGAGTATATTATACATGTTTACAACACTTTTTTGGAGATAAAATAATGAAACGAATTTTATCCAATACAAAAAATTTGTCAATATTCCTCTTTATTCGGTATTTATTGTAAATAAATTATTAACATAAAATGCAAGCTATTAATTTAGAGATAAAAAAATATTAGTGCATTCGCGGCGAAAGAAGAAAAAAACATGAATAATTTTATAACCAACTCCAAAGAAACAATATCATTAAAAAATCGTTTGCAAAAATTGATAAGTGCAAGCAGCGAACTAAAATTTTTGGTTGGTTTCTTTTACTTCTCCGGTTGGCAGGAAATATATAAAAATCTGCGAAAAAACGATACTATTATTTTGAAGATATTGGTTGGTTTAAAAGTAGATAAATATCTCTCCGGTATTGTTGAAGTTGAAAATAAAGATAATAGTTTAAGCAGGGAAGAATATTTTACACAATTTATTAAATCACTCGGTTATGCTATCAACAACGCCGAAATGGATAATGAAGAGTTTTACAATCAAATAGAATTTTTCATCAAACTTTTGGAAGACGAAAGATTAATCATCAAAAAAACTATTAACCCTAATCACGCCAAGGTTTATATATTTAAATTAGACAGCCAATTTCAAGACTTATTTAATACAAAAGGACAATTTATAACCGGCAGCAGTAATCTTACCAAAGCGGGTTTGCACGGACAGGAAGAATTTAATGTTGAAATTCGAGATTATGGATTTGATACGGCAGAAAACTATTTTGACGAACTTTGGGAATCTGCCATACCAATAACCGAAGCCGAAAACGGTAAAAAAGCAATAATTGATTTTCTAAAAAATAGAACCCAATCATCTTTAATTACTCCATACGAAGCCTATGCATATATTTTAAAAACCTATATTGATTTACAAGAAAACAAAAAGATCAATTCTTTTATTGACCGGATTCTTGAAGAAAATGGTTTTGAAAAATATACCTATCAGTTAGATGCAGTGAATCAGGCGTTAAATATTATTGAAACCTATAACGGCGTTATTATTGCAGATGTGGTTGGACTTGGAAAATCGGTTGTTGCTTCACTCATTGCCAATCAATTGGGAAAAAGAGGCTTAATTCTTTGCCCGCCCGGATTAATAGGTGATAAGAAAGAAAATTCGGGTTGGTATGAGTATTGGAATAAATTCAAATTATACGATTGGGATATTGAAAGCTCCGGAAACATTGAAGCGTTAGCCGAATCTGTCCGAAAAAATAACTTGGAATATAAAGTTGTTATTATTGATGAGGCACACCGGTTCCGCAACCAGGATACTTCGGCTTATGAGGCATTGGCAGATATTTGCAGAGGAAGACAGGTTATTTTATTAACGGCAACGCCTTTTAACAATTCGCCTGCAGATATTTTTTCTTTACTCAAATTGTTTATTGTTCCCGGCCAATCGGGCATAACTATCGAACCGGATTTGGAAGGTAGATTTAATTCATATAATTACAGATTCAGAAATCTTTCTTTTATTCTAAAAAATTACCATTCTACAAATCCTGAAAAGAGACTAAAAGCAGAAAAAAATTATACGATAATGTTTGGTCTTAAACCGCCTGTTGATATTTCTCTTGTAAAAGAAAATGTTGCTTTAATGGCAAACGATATAAAAAATGTGATCACACCTGTAATTATCAGACGGAACCGCTTAGACCTGAAGAGCGACTTTGAATATAAAAAAGAGATACAAAACCTGTCGGATGCAAAAGATCCGCTAGAATTGTTTTATGAATTAAGCAAAGAACAGTCGGAATTTTACGACAGAATAATTAAAGATTATTTCAGCGAAGACGGGCTATTTAAAGGTTCTATTTACCGGCCTTTTGAATATGAGACCAAACCAAAAGAGAAAAAAGACGAGGAAGCAAACAGAACCTATCAACAACAACGTAACTTATTCGACTTTATGCGGCGACTGTTAGTAAAACGATTTGAAAGTTCTTTTGGCGCTTTTAATAAAAGTATTGAACGCTTTTTACGAACACATAAAATGGTAAAATCATTTATTGAAAGTTCAGGGAAATATGTTTTAGACCGTAAAGTGATAGATTCAATCTACAATGACGAAGATGGTGCCGGTGACTTTACAATGGAAGCTATTGAAGAAGCTTTGAAAGAATTTAAAAGGAATGCCGAAGGTAAAACGTCGCCTAAACACACTAAAATTTATGAAATAGATAAATTTGAATTTAAAGATAAATTTTTAAAAGATATAGATAATGATATCGCTTTATTTGAACAGATAAAAAGGGAAATAAAAGCGCTTAATTTGGTCAATGATGACCCCAAACGAAAAACAGTTTTAAATGAAGTAAAAAAAGTTTTAAGCCAGGAAAATAATCCGAAAAGAAAAATCATTTTATTTACGGAATATGCCGACACGGTTCGCCATTTGAAAGATTATTTTAATAAAGAATTATTGGGCAGAGTTTTATTTTGTGACGGCAGTATTACTAAAAAATTTGCAGTTGAATTAGATACAAATTTCAATGCAAAATACCAGGAACAAAAGGACGACTACGATGTTTTGGTTACCAGTGATAAACTTTCGGAAGGTGTCAACCTGAACCGGGCAGGCTTAACAATCAATTATGATATTCCGTGGAATCCCACGCGGGTAATTCAACGTGTCGGTCGTATAAACCGTATTGGAACAAAAGTATTTGAGGAACTTTATATCTACAATTTCTTCCCTACCGAACAAGGCGCTAATCAGGTTAAAATCAGGGAAATTGCAGAACAAAAAATGTTTTTAATTCATAATGCGCTTGGCGAAGATGCAAAAATACTTGACCCTGACGAAGAACCAACAGCAAGCGGTTTATTCAAAAAAATAAATTCAAATCCGGATGAAAAGGATGATTTGAATATTGTAACTATTGTTAGAAATGAGTATAACAAAATACGGGAAAAACACCCGGAAGTACTTGATAGAATAAAAGAATTCCCCAACCGAACAAAAACAGCAAAAGCTTATACAGAAGAAAATACAGTGGTTCTGCGGAAAAAAGGGATGGCTTTGTTTTCGGTAATTGCAAATTATGAAACTGATAAAATTAAAATTTCAGAAACAACATTTCAGGAATTGTTTAATTTGGTAAAATGTTCTTATGAGGAAAAAAGACTTCCGTTGAGTAAACAATTCTGGAAAGCTTATGAAAAAATTAAAGAGTATAAACCGCAATATAGTTCGGGTAGTTCTGAAATTGCATTAGAAAAGAAAGCAATAAATAGTTTGAAATCTTTACTAAAACAAAAGAAAGACGAATTAAATCAAACACTTATTTCGTTTATCGATACTTTGTTAAAAGATATAAAACGATATAAAACATTACCGAAATATACATTAAGAAAACTCGTTTTACCCGAAAAATCCGGCAATGAACCGTACGATAAATTAATATATAATGTAGAAAGTTTAAGACGAAAAATTGGTAGTGATTATTTGGAAATAATTTTAAAAAGAACATCAAATATTGATGATGACATAATTATTGCGGTTGAGAATAAAAAGGAAGGAAGGCAAACCGATACAATAAACTTGAACGATAATTTATCAAGAACTTACAATTAAACTAAATATTATCTGACTGATAGGTATTTACAAAAAACTTATTTTTATGATTTCAAAAAACCAGCTAAAACTTCTTCGGTCTTTACAACAAAAAAAATACAGAAAGCAGGAAAAGAAATTCCTGATCGAAGGACTCAATTTGTGCCGGGCCGCAATCGAAAGCTACTACAGGACCGAGTTGTTTTTGTTTGGAGAAAGTGTTGCAGAAAAAGAACCCTTCGCCGCGCTGCAGCAGCTTGCCTCCGGGAAGGGAATCGACCTGGAAATTATTGCCGACAAAACAATCATGCAGTTGAGTGATGCTGTTTCTCCGCAGGGCGTTGTTGCTGTAGTAAAAATGCCCGAGCTTAAATTAACCGAACTGTGGGATAGCAGTCCTCACCAACTAATTATTTTAGATAAAATTGCCGATCCAGGGAATTTAGGGACTATCATCCGGTCGGCGGCCTGGTTTGGTTTGTCTGCTGTGATTTGCAGCGATCGATGTGTCGATCTTTACAATGCTAAAGTGCTGCGTTCATCGGCCGGTTCCGTTTTTTACATACCGCAAATTTACACCGATGTGGAAATCCTTTCCCTGTCCGCTGAACTGGCTGCGAGGGGCTACCAACTTTATGCGGCAGATTCCTCCGGGAAAACATCCTACCGGGAAGCTGATTTTTCCGTTCCTTATGCTTTGATTGTCGGCAGTGAACGGCACGGGGTGCAGGCGGCTTTTAATCAGTTACCGGTGCAGAAAATTTCCATCCCGCGGCACGGCAAAGGGGACTCTTTAAACGCCGGGGTCGCCGCATCGATTATTCTAACATACGCTGTTGGCCATGGTTCCTGATCTGCTTGCTTGCGGCTAAAAAATGTCAGGCTGCATGCTGCAAAACAAATTAACAGTACTTCCTAAAAAAATAAGATAGTGAAAATTTGAGTAATTTCCCGCAAAACAGAACGGTTCAAAATAAGGAAGAGAATGACTTGCCTGTCTCACCCATGCAGGCAATCATCATTGTAATTCTTTCCATTTTGGGCATCCTTATTTTTGGCCTTCTCATCAAAATAACGATCCAATTGGTTTTGGGTCAAACCGATTGGAACAGCCCGATTTTTTTCGTCGAGCTGTTCACTGCGCTGCCGGCGGCTTTGATTGTCCGGCGTTACCGGTTTTCATTGCTGCGCGCTTTTCGCCTTAATCCCGTGTCGCCGTCGTTGTTGGGATGGAGTTTTATTCTCGGCGCTGCCGTGGCGGTCATTGGCGATCAGTTGGACAGAATTATGCAAATCTGGTTACCCATGCCGGATACTATTACGGAAGGGATGTTAGCCGTATTCCGGACACCAAATCTGGTGGACTTCGTTCTGATCGTTTTTATCGGCACCATCGGCGCAGGAGTATGTGAAGAGATGTTGTTCCGGGGATTTCTGCAAAAAATTTTGGAAAAGAAATTTCACATTTACGGCGCTATCCTCATCCCTGCGCTGCTGTTTGGCATTCTTCATTTTAATGTTTGGGCAATCCTCCAGATATCTATTCTTGGCATCGTATTGGGACTTTTGGCCTGGCGAACAAACAGTATTTACCCTGCCATCAGTGTTCATTTTTTAAATAATTTTATCGCCATGATCTATATCCGTTATGCCACGCCGGCAATCGATGCCGTCTACCTGCGAAATGAGCTTGTTAATCCGGTTATCGTGATCATTGCTATTGCCGTTTTTGTTTTTGCCGGTCTGAGAATTTGGCAAAGCCCACACGTTTTTGTACTGAATGAAACAGATAAAAAAGGGAAAAACAATGGAATTTGATTATAAAACAGGAAGACCCCTGGTAAGGATCGGTTCATTACAATCCGAAAAAAGCATCCGCTTTACCAGCCATGCTGCCTTTAATATGGTTGATCTTTCCGGAACTTTGATTATGGCCGGGAAAGAGGGTGAGACTTATGAAGTGACCATTGGGAAAAGCCGGCCGGCTGAAATAAAGCCGATGATCCGTCTGGCTATCGCCTATCACAATGAGGAAGCCGGGCAACAGGTGAAAAAATGGGAGAAGGTGGGATTGAATATCCAATTGCTCCGCGTGGGTGAAAATACCCAAATCAGCAAAAATGAAACCATCGACAACCGGGAATACTGGGTACTGGCATCCGGTTTTTCTTCACCGGAAGAAGCGGAAAATCAGCGGCGGGAATTGGCTGATTTCGGCAGTTATCGGGTATTTATGATCCCGGAAAAACCGGCGGAAGGCAGTTTGATACTGCAGAGGCATGAGATCCAGTCCGGTTTCCGGCTTATCCCTTCGGAAGATATGCCGCTCCCGTTTACGCTGCATGATGTGCGGGTTGGCATCGGCTTCCACTGGGATCATCGTGAAGATCAACAGATGGAAAATATTCTGGAATTCCAGATCGATAAAAAAGGGCTGATAACGGTGATCAATGTGCTGGATATTGAACACTATCTTGCCAGTGTCAATTCATCGGAAATGGCGGCCGACTGTAGTCTGGAGTTCCTGAAAGCACAAACCACCGTGGCAAGGTGTACGGTTTTTGCTACTGCGGGTAAACATCATTACGGCGATCCTTTTGATCTGTGCGCCGATGATCACTGTCAATGCTTCCACGGTTCCGGCGCCATTAAGTCCACATCCATCCAGGCAGCGAAAGAAACGGAAGGAGAGATTTTATGGTTCGATCAGCGCATTTGCGATACCCGCTACGCCAAAGTTTGCGGCGGTGTCGGGGAAACCCACCGGAATGTGTGGGATGATCGCCATCTGCCCTATCTGGATCAATTTTATGACGGGCCGGATCAACGGGATCTTTATGAGCCGATAAATTCGGAAGATAAAATCCGGCCATTTATCGCTTCCAGTCCCGATGTTTTCTGTAATCCGGCCAGGCATAAAATGCCATCATATCTGGATTATACGGAGCAATATTTCCGCTGGCAGGTTATCTATTCTCCGGAGGAGCTGGGAAAAATTGTTGCGAAGAAATATGATGATATAGGCCCGATCCTGGATATTCTTCCTCTTAAAAGAGGGTATTCCGGCAGGTTGATTTATGTGAAACTTGTGGTCGAAAATGGCGAAGCAACTATCGGCAAAGAGCTGGAAATTCGTCGTGTACTGTCGGAATCTCATTTGTACAGCTCCTGCTTTTATGTTGACAAAGAAACGGATGCCGGCGGGAAGACAATTCAACTGACGCTGCACGGCGCCGGTTGGGGCCATGGCGTCGGTTTGTGCCAGGTGGGGGCGGCTGTAATGGGCGAGGAAGGGTACACCGATCAGCAAATTCTGAAACATTATTACGCAGCTGCTGAATTGAAAAAAATTTATTAACCCAATAAATGCAACCATTTATGTACACTAATTGTATGTTTAACAATAAGATTTTGATTGCCAAACCGGGTGTTGCCTTATTTTGGCGCTTATAAAACCCAACTGAATAGTTACCTGTTTTCAGTAAATAATGTGAGTTCATTCAGCAGGAATCTTCATCGACCTAATCCTGCTGAATGATATTCCCCCGGCAAACCCCGCTATGGACGACCTCGAGTACAAATATTAAACAATCACAAAAATTTTTTATTGCGATTAAAAATAAAAATTGTATATTGATATAGATTCCCTCGGCACTTGGCCAATATCCCGGTTTGGGGCTGACAAATATTAAAAACTTCGAATAATTTAGAAATTCTCAAAAATTTCTGGGGATAGCTATGAATTCCAAAACTATTTTGGTTATCGATGACGAGGCCAAAAACCTGGAGGTTTTAATCGGCGGGCTGGTCAACAATCAATTTCAGGTTGTCACAGCTACGTCCGGTTACGGTGGTTTAGAGAAGGCGCGAAAATTGAATCCCGATCTGATTCTCATGGACACCGAGCTGCAGGATTTGAGCGGTATTGAGTTCACGCAAAAACTGAAGGCGAATTCTCAGATTGAGGATATTCCGGTTATTTTGCTCTCCACACGGGAAGGCATACAAGACCGTTTAAAAGCTTATGAAGCGGGAGTGAAAGATTACATTATCAAACCGCTGCATGTTAGCGAAATCATTTCCCGTATTAAAATGACCCTGTCCCGGATTGAAAAACGCACTTTTGAAAAAGAAACGAAAGTTGGAAAAGTGAATGGCCTTCTGGAAGATAAACCATTATCCGGGCTGATCGAAGAATTTTCCATGAACCATGCAACCGGTATTTTGACAATTACCAGCATTACCAGTAAAAGCGGCCAGGTGTTTTTTTGTGACGGCCAGGTAATTAACGCCATTGTCGGCAATTTCCGCGGTGAACGTGCCGTCTACCAGATGATCCCCTGGGGACGCGGCAAATACACCATGGTGTATCAGGATATCAACATCAAGGATGAAATCAACATCAGTAATTTGGGATTGCTGCTTCAGGCCAAAAAGCGACTGGAAAAACGGGCGGAATTTCTGAAATCTTTGCCGAGTCTGAATACGGTTTTCATACTCAGCTCCACTTTTTTAAAAATTATTGAAAAACGGGAAATGTCCGGCGATGTGATGCGCTTCATTCAATTGTTCGATGGACAGAGGACGTTACAGAAAATCATCGACGACAGTTTCCATAAAGATTTGGTAACGCTGGAACGGGTGGCAAAAATGTACCAGCAGGGGTTTCTGAACAAAGTTACGCCCGAGGCGCCGGAACTAAAATCCACAGCGCCGGGAAAAATCCGTGTACCCATTTTTACCGAAGAAGAATTTCAAACATTTCGCAGCCGGATAATCGAACATCTGGACAGAAACAGAAATACGGTACTCATTCTGGGTGTTTCCGCCAGCGGTAAAAACGAAATCGTACACTTATTGACCGGACCAACCTACCAGGTAAAATCGTTAAAAAGTCAATTTCCCCATCCGGTCGATCTGGGCAAAGTTCCCATTTCCGATGAGGCCGAACTGAATATCATCGGTATCCCAGTAGAAAAAAACCTGCACCTGTTTGTGGATTCCCTGCAAAAATACATGTTGGGCTACATTATTCTGGTAAATGCCGCCGAACCCGAAACTTTCGAATATCTGAATTATCTCATCAAAACCTTTCGCAACCGGTATCAGATTCCCTATTCCATTGCGGTTTCCAGGCTGCGGGATCCGAAAGCGGTCAGCATTGAGAGTTTAACCCGGCAATTGGGACTGGAATCGTACGAGGAGTTGATGCCCTGCAATGCTTCCGATCTGGACAGCATTAAAATCCTCTTATTGAATATGCGGTTCTCCCGTTCGAGCAAATCTCAAATCAGAGCACAGCATAAAATCGGGCAGGTAACAAACTGACAGGACAAAGATGGATTACACTATTCTGCTAATTGACTCCCGCCAGGAAGTAATCGATATATTTAACACCATCGATTGGGGAGAAGAATTCTCCGTTGAAGTTTGCGCTTCGGGACAGGAAGGCCTGTCCTACTTAAAGGAACAACCGGTGCATCTGATTTATCTGGCGAATCAATTATCGGATATGGAGAGCGAAGAATTTCTCGTTAAAAAAGGTCAGATTCATGGCAGCGAAAAGGTTCCGGTTATCATTTTATCGGATGAACCCAATTACAAAATCAGAATTCAGCAGATGATGGAAGGTACGGACGATTATTTTATCCTCCCTTTCAATCCCCGGGAGCTTGAGGTTCGCGCCCGAATTCTACTGCGCGAAATATACAGCATCACCAGCATTCGCCGCAGCGCTGCCAAGGGCTTTTCCGGCGATTTGGCTGAAATGAATCTGCTGGATCTGCTTCAAACCCTGGAATTGGGCAGAAAAACCGGCGTCGTTCATCTGCAGCGGAATTTGTATGAAGCTAAAGTTCACATAGTGGATGGATTGGTTTACGATGCCGAATGGGACAACCAAGTGGGCGAAGAAGCGTTATTCCGACTTTTTACATGGACGGAAGGGTATTTTTCCGTTACTTTTGAACCGGTCAACAGAGACAGGCAAATCCGGATTTCCGCTCCCGAACTCACCATGCGTGGCTTGAAGATACTGGAAGAATGGGAAAAGCTCAGGAACGATTTTCCCAATTTCAACATGGTTCCTCAAATGGAACAGAGCTTCGAGGAAGACGATGTGAAGCCGGATTGGCACAAAATTGTTTCCCTGATCGATGGCATAAGAAATTTGCAGCGCATCATCGAACTGAGTCCGGTTGATGAAATGCAAACCTTGACATTTATACGGCAGATGCATATTCAGGGCTACCTCTCCGAGAACCTTTTGGAGCTGGAAGAAGAGTTGAATTTGACGTCCGGGATGCTGCCTGAGCAGCAATCGGCCATTGGCGCAGACAAATTGCAGGGTTCCATCAATGCGTACATGGAAGGATTTTTAGGTAAACGAAATGCAGGGGAGATGATGAACTACCCGGATGCGAAATACCAATCGGGAGGGACAAACGGCGAGCGGGGGAAAATCAGACCCGCACCGCAATTTGACAAAGTGGAACTTCAATATATCAAGCGGAAACTTTTATAATAACCGGACATACCATGCGAAATGCTGAAATACTGGTAGTTACAACGGATTCCAATCTTTCACTAAACTTGTTTCGCAAAATCTGCAAAGAGATCATCGAAACAAACAACAAGATCATTTTTGGCTTTCTGCCCATCGATGATCAGTTCGAAATCCATCTCTACGCAGTGGAATGGGAGGCGCAGGCCGGCGATTATGCCTGGAAAAGTTTAGCGCGGAAAGCGCTGGGTTCCCTCGTCCTGTTCGACTGGCACGATGAAAAATCGATGGAAAAAATGCAGCAGATACTGGATTATTTCGGAGAGAATTTCGAATTACCGTTGATGATTGCCGCCAATCTGAACAGTGAACATGAAAAATTCCCGGCAAAGCTGTACCGGGGTGGATTATCCGTAACTTCAGCCAGTCGTTTTTCATTTTACAATGCGGAATCGCCGGATTCCATGCGTGAATTGATCGTCGGTTTAATCAATATTAATCTTGAAGTTATTGCAAAGGATTGAAACCGAACAATGAATAGATTACAAGTACGCCAAAAAGAACTGCCATTGTCCGTCCGTATCGAAGTGATGGTTTATCTGGTTATGAATAAACCGTTTATAGAATTTATGGGTAAGCTGAGCAATGTAGAAGTGGTGGCGCTGCAAAAATTTGTCTGGGATAAAACGGTTGAAATCGGCCTCCGCCTGAAAGGGAAATCATTTACGCGCAAGGATATTACCAAGCGAATGATTCCCACACCCACCTATCAACGCCAACAAAAATGCTCGGAACGCGTTTACTACTGCAAAGGCGTCATGTGCATTCATTCAAATCCCGAGTGCGCAAGGAATAAAATCCACGGTCACCTCAGCGCCATGCAGGGCGCCGTGCAGCAATGGCTGGAGGAGACGGAACCGCCGGCGGTTCGGAAATAGTTTTTCTGCAAACGTAAAGTACGATCTGTTCATTTTGTTTTGAGACAGTATTACACAAAAGACAGCATCCTCCCCTCCCGGTCTGATTTCAAATTTTCCATTATTGCCCGTAACAAAAATCGTAGTATTTTAGTCTTCTGATAAATTCTTTTTCATTTCTTTTTTTTATAAAACGTTCTGTCGGAGAAAATGGGTCACTGTTTCTTTGCGTAACAGAACGGATTGTATCCGAAAAAGTTGCCGGAGCAGATTTCAATGTAGGGCGATTTGTTAAATCGACCCGGGGACGGAACGGATTCCCGTCCTACATTGGGTTCTCCCGGAAAAAGCCAAACCATTCCTCATCCGTACCGATGGGCGAGCCCGGCGGCGGAGCAACCGGTTTGATGAGATGAATTTTACCGGGATTTTCTTTGAACCGTTTGATCTGCGCCAGGGCAAAAATGAAGTGAGCGCGTAGATTCTCGTCTTTAACTATTTTATTTTTGGTCGCCTGTTTTTCCAGCCAGTCCTGTAATTCATCCAATTTCAGATAAGTCATCGCCCGCACCTGGGCGGCGGCGTTTTCGTTTGCGCATAACGTCATTAACCGGTAGAGAACCACCTGGTCTACCACCCTCTGGATCTCACCGAAGTAGCCTGATTTGCGTTTGGCTTCCCAGGTCGCTTGCAGTACCCTGTCGATTACCTCTGCCAAACCGGGATACTGCTTGTCCCTGGCCTGAAATTCCACTAGCCGCGCCGCGCGTTCCGGATTAAAAATCAACGAAACCGTATGGTCCGCCGCGGCTTCGGCAGCGGCCAGAGGATCGAATGTGAGGCCGGTATGAACCTTAAATGACTCCCGTGAACGCGGATATCCGGGGGCATGAGGCGGGATCAGATTTATAATCCGCCCGGGTATGGCCAACGCTTCCGGCTGTACGGTTTGTAATAAAACCGACAACGCGCGATTTTGTTCTGCGGCGGGAACCATTGCGGTTATTTGCTGCCCGTCTCCGCGCAGAGCATGATTGTAAAAAAGCCCGCCCAGCGTTTTTGCGGCCGCCGTGGTCTGGTAACGATGGAAAAAATAAACCGGCACCAAAACATCTTCCAACGAAGCCATGGGCATCCCCACAGGAATATTTTTCTCCGAAAAATGCGCCAGCGCAATGGCGCGAACTTTCATCACACGCATCAATTCTTCCACGGCATTTTGGCCGTTATCCCAGAGATGCGCCAGCGGATGGACGCTTCCCGGCGACCGGGCGTCCTGATCGGTGAGCAGATACAATCCTTTCGCCGCGGCGTCTGTAATGATTTTGTTCAGTGCCTGTTTTTCGTTGGCGCCTGCCGGAAAATCCTGATATCCGTAGGCAATGGCAACTTTGTCCCATTCGCCAATCCCCGTGGCGTAAGCATCCGACCAATCCAGATTGCCGTTACGATCAATTTTGATCAGCGGCTGGGGATAATCCATCACCGACGCACGGTTCATCACACTGGCAGCGTAATTGTGAACCAATCCCAATGTATGCCCCACTTCATGAGCACCCAACTGACGAATCCGGGCCAGCGCTATTTCTTTCATCGCTTTGAGAACCGGTTTCCCTTCCTCGTACGGCGCCAGTAAACCCTGTGCAATCAGAAAATCCTGCCGCACGCGCTGGGAGCCCAGAGAGACATGCCCTTTGATAATTTCCCCGGTACGCGGATCGGTTACGCCGCCGCCGTAGGACCAGCCGCGGGTGGAACGATGCACCCACTGCACCACATTGTAGCGCACATCCAGCATATCTGCACCTTTCGGCATCAGTTTCACCTGAAATGCGTTTTTGTAACCCGCCGCTTCAAATGCCTGGTTCCACCAGCTCACACCCTCCATCAGTGCGGATCGGATGGGCTCCGGCGCGCCGCGATCGATGTAGTAGATGATCGGTTTTACCGGCTCGCTGATTTTGGCCGTCGGGTCCTTCTTTTTAAGCCGGTGCCGGGCGATGAAACGTTTGACGAGCGGTTGGCTGATGGGCGCGGCAAAATCCATGTACTTGATCCCCATATAGCCGCTGCGGGGATCGAAAGCACGTGGTTCATATTGGTTATCCGGCAATTGCACAAACGAATGATGCAGGCGTACGGTAACCGCCTCCGGAGTGGGCGTTACAGAACGTAAAAACGATCTTTGTGACGGCTCGCCCACATAAGTTAACATCACTTCAAATTCGGAATTTAACGGGAAATTTTTTGTGCGCGGCAGATAGAAAACGGCGCGCGACGGCGCCAATTTGTAATTACCCTGTTTCATCTGTTTTAACCGGCTTACAATATGATGAGCGTCCCGTAAGAAAAAGTCGCCGGCGTCCACTAAAACGCGGTTCCCCGACACTGCCGCAACAGGAAAACCCCAGAGAACAGATTGCGCAAACGCATCTTCAACGGCGCGCCCTTCATCCGGGTTGCTGCTGATGGCCCGGAAAGAATAATTGGGCTGAAGCAGAATAACCTTTGGCCCGACCCGTTGAAATTTGACAATCCTGGTACTCCCCAGTTGGCCGCGATCCAAACCGATATCATTGGAACCAACTCCCGCTGCCAGAGAATTGATATACAGAAATTCCTGGTTAAATTTGTCAATTTGCAACCATATTTTGCCTGTTTTTTCCTCCCAGTAACAGGTAAAAAAACCGGGCATCTTTTTCATATTAACAGTTTTTTGCTCAATAGTCGGCACTTTCTTTTCTTCCACAACATCCCGACCGAACAGCGTGGCTGCATACAGCAGCAGAAACAATAACAGCAATAAACGTTTCATGATCTCTCCGTGCTAATTTTATAAAATTAATATTTCCTTTTAATTAGAGTCTGTCCGAAAACTATGAAAGATTACAAAAAATGTCATTCCTGCAAAAGCAGCCTGCCCGCAGCAGGCAGGGGATTTAAAAATAACAGGGGGTTATGGATTCCCGCTTTCGCGGGAATGACGGAAAAAAGTAATTTTCGGACAGACACTAATTAATTGTAATCACGCTTCGACTCCATGCCCGCAGCAGGCAGGCCGCAGCAGGCAGGCGTTCAGCATAGCTATTTAAACCGGTCTGAGCCCTCCGACAAGCTCAGGATGAACTCAGTCGAAGGGGCCTCCAACACCCCAAAACAATAAGCATAGCTGAGTAGTTACTTTTCTTTGATTAATCGATAATTCTGTTGCTCAAAGCCTCCCGCAGGTTATTTGGAGTTAATTAATCTTTGCTTGACTATTTGAATTTATTATCGGAAAAAAACCTGCGGGAGGCTTTAAATCAACAAGCGAAACCCGATGTTTCAGTTGTCCTTTCGTATATTTAGCGTGGTCCTTGGAGTGTCAATCATAACAGATCGTCTATATTATACTCATTGCGACACCAATTGTGCTTCAATTTTCCCCCAGTCTTCATCGGCATGGGCGGCGATCAAAATGCGGTCGCCATCCTGAATAGTTGTGCGGGGATTCGGGCAGGAATCCGGTTCGCCGTCGTGAATCAGAGCAAGGGGATTTGCGTGTATTTCCCTCTGCGCCAAACCAAGTTGAAGCTGCTGCCAGGTGTAGCCGATAATTTTTTGCGGCACTACGCTTCTAGGATTGGCCCCTTTTGTATTCATGAGCAGTCGTTCAATCATAATAGCTGTTCCCTGATCCTGGCACTCCTGCACAATGGCAAGAATCTCCAGATCTTGCGAAACGGAAACCGCCCGCTTATCAAACATCCAGGCATTTTTCTGATCCACTAAGATGTAAAGGACGCGGGTTTTCTCTGCTACAAAAGAGAGAACCAGTTTTACCACCGTGTTGGTAGTGCCGTCGGAATCGCTTGAGGTTGGATCCTTGGGAAAAATGATCACTGCTTTGTTCTGCGCAATTTTTGCCCGCTGGTACGTTTGTTTGTTCAGACTGCTGCCACGGATAAAATGAACTTTGCCGTTAAATTCCTGCACAATTCCGGTTGGCAATTGCTCAACACTTTCATCGATCACACAGACGCCTATTTTTCCTTCAACGGCACTTATTTCCCGCAGGAACAACTTCAACGTATTTTCGCCCGGATAGTGAAAAATGATATATCCGTTTTTAAAAGGGTTTTCCATGTATCCAAACCTCCTTTGATCTTTTCTGTATTGAATCGCCTCAAAAACGGCGGCGAACAGAGTGCCCAGCAACGCAATTCCCGTGGTTCCCATCAAAATAGAGATCAACCGTCCCAAAGTAGATTTTGCCGAAATATCCCCGTAACCGACGGTGCTGAACGTAGCCCACGTGACCCAAAGAGCGTCTCCCCAGGTGACATGTTCAATTATCCTGTAGAGTAGCAAATGGCAAAAAAACAGAAGAATAAACACAACCGATAGATTAATCAACCAGACAACCGGTTGATTGTTCTCAATTTTTTTTCTGATTCTTTCCGGTAAAAATAAAGTGATCACACGGGACTTCCTGATTCTGTTTTACATTATTTCATTACTATTCGGGTGCGGCCTGCATATAAACAATAATCACGCTTCGATTCTCCGGCTGAGGCGGATAGCGATTTTCCCTGCCCGGCAGAAATAGAATAATTTCTAAGCAACAACCGGCGAGCATATCTGAACAACTGCATTAAATTTTTTTCCATGCTTTTTCGTAGATTATATCCAGCGTGGGGGTTGAGGTCAGATAATTGATGACACCGGGGAATTCATCGGCAATCAGATCTTCTTTGCCAAACAGTTGCATCATGGGAAACATGCGCGGCGTCAGATATCTTGTTTTTACCGCAAACGAACGGTTGTCTTTGAAAAAAGCCATTCTTCGCGCCAATTCGACTGCTGAAAATGTATGGCCGATAATCCAGCCCCAATTGCCGCCAAAACTGCCCACAAATCCCTGATACGGAATGGTTTTAAAACCCGCCGCCTCCATGGTTCTTTTGATGCAGAGAAAAACATCTTTGGCGTAATAGGGAGACGTCGCCTGCGTTACGATAACGCCATTCTTTGCCAGCACGCTGTGCACTTTCACATAAAATTCATAGCTGTACAGCTTGGCTAACTCAATGGTTTGCGGATCCGGGAAATCGATGATCACCACATCCCATTTGCGGTTTTTCACTTTATCAACAAACCGGTCGGCGTCATAATTCAAAACGATGAATTGGGGTGTTGCTGCGGGATCCGTCAATTCCGCAAATAATTTATCAATTTTCAGCTTGAAATCAACCACTTTCGTGATTTCTTCCCGACGATACAATTCTCTGTTGTCGCCGGCGCTTTCATTTTCGTAAAAAAGCGGGATCGTATCCACCGGAACAATGGCACCCGAGCGCAGCACAGCCAGTTTTGCATCTCTGAACACATCCTGATTGTAGCGGGTCACTTCAGGCCGGGTGGCGCAGAATTTCACCATTTCCGGGTCGATATCCACCAGTGTGATGGATTTCACATTGGCATATCGCCGCACAAGATTGGCTGCCAGGCCATCGCCGCCGCCTAAAATGAGCACATTCAAACTATCCTGCCGGTTTTCCGCCAGGCGCAAAGCCATTGCCGGGTGAACCAGCGGTTCATGGTAACGTTCCTGATCGTCACCGGAAAATTGCAAATGGGCATTTAAAAACAGGTCGTATTCTTGGGTACGGGGATTTTGCGTCACCACAATATGCTGGTACTCCGTCTGTTTCTCCACCACGATGTGATCGCGAAAGAACTTCTGCCGTTCGGACATAGTGATTTTGGGCGTAATCAGAAACCCGGCAAGCAAAACCACAGCCGTAACACCGATCAGCACACGGGTTTGGCGGATGTTTTGTAAACTCCCGCTGCGGTAAAAATAGAGAAAGGCCATCACCGCCACCAGATAATTGAACCCCGCCACAACAAAGCTGATCTGCTCCAGAGGAATTTCTTTGAGGAAAAATCTGTAAAACAGTTGCGCGCCGACAAAAGCGCCAAAGTAATCCAGCGCCAGCGTATCGGAAATATTTTTAGCCAAACTGGCATAGCGCTCGTTGATCCGCTGTGCAACCGGTATCTCCAGCCCAATAAGAAAACCGATGCCGCCAACCAGCAATACCTGAATGACCCCAACTTTCTCCGGTGCAAAAGCGTGTGTGGTAAACAGTAGCAGAGGTGCAAAGGCCCCCAAAATCGCCAGACTCATCTCAATGATGATGAATTTTTCGATGAGCTTTTCATTTTTCATGAACGATTTGAATTTTTGCAGATAACTGGCAAGTCCCATGGTCAGCATCATGAACGAGATAGTGAATGACCATTCTTTGGTGGAATTGCCGAAAATATGTGTAGCGGATGTGCTGAGGATGCACTCGAAAACAAAACCGCACAGGCCGGTTAAAAACATGGAAGAAGCAATGTACCAGCGGGCGGTTCTGTTTTGTCTGTCTTCAGGTCTTGTTATCGTTGCCATAAAAAATCCATCATCTGCTCAACGGGGAAGGAAAAGAGGGAATCGGGTTGGATATGTGAGTAGAGTATTAATTTATCTGGTATCTCTTAAAACGATTTTTTGTAAAGATTCAGGTTCATATTTAAAGTCGGCGATTATTTACACTCCCATACCCTTCTCAAAGGGGGGATTTCTAAAGTCACCCCTTGAGGGGGGGGTACGGGGGGTGTTCTCTAAAAATTACTATTCAGTTTCCATTTTTGGTTAAAATCAGCGGTTTTTACATATTTAGCTTACTGACAAATTTATTTGCATCCTTTGTAAATTTAGCAAGGCTGATAATTTGTTCATTCGGCATTTTTGATATCCACTGTTTACTCATCATTCACAATCACAGCACTACTGCTGCAATAAGCAAAGCGGCAGCAATGATGAAACCATCCATCTGAACTATCGCGGCGGCGTTACGGTCGCGCACAATCTCCTCCTGCAGACTGGCCTTCGGCAAAAACAGGCGGGCAGCTATCAGCCGGACCAACAGCAACAAAATAATTCCCTGAACCGCGGCGACAGCGATGGCGAGCACATCCTGCCAAAGTCCGGTGTACGGACCGGCGATGCCGGCGGCCAGGATAAAACCAAGCGAAGTCATCATGGCGCCTACGGCCACACCGGCAGCATCATTGCGGTCTTTCACCAGATTGACCAAATTGTACGGCGTAACCCATTCGTAAAGTTTGAAGAAAATGATCAACGCAAGCTGCCCCTCTAAAAAGAAAATGAGTGCATTCAAGATGGAGCCGTTTTCACCGGCAAGCGATTCCCTTAAAATCATTCCGGTTGCCAAATAGCTGCCAATCTCAAAAAACCCAACTGCGCTGTTTCCCGCTTCAATCTCAGTGTCATTTTTCACACCGGTTAACAAAAACTTATCATTGATCCAACCGGCAACAAACAGGCAGATCAGTGTAATCACACCGTAAATAGCTACATCCAGTGTGTCGCGCCACAAGTGTTCAACCGGGCCGGCAAGGGAGCTGGACAATCCTATGCCCAGTCCGAGCAAAATGGCGCCTTTCCGCAAGGCAACGGCTAAATTGCTGTCTTCGATGACCAGTTTGTTTTCATCGAATTTGGTTCGTGCATCGAAAAGAAAAATGCCGATGAAAGCGATTAGCAGCGCTTCCACAACAAACCACACCATTTGCCACGAATCTGTAATGATATCCTGAATCATGGAATTCTCCTCCAATCAGTTTATACGATATTTATTTACCAAAACGGGAACTGCGGCTTCTGGAAAAGCGTGAAGACCGGGTTGTCCGGGTGCTTCTGGAACCAAAACCGCCACGGCGAACCTGTTTGGACGGATTTCTTGCCTGAAACGCTTTTTGGCTCGATGTGGGTCGCTTTAAAGGCGCCTTCACTCTGGAAGAAACATTTCGGGAAGAGGGTGCGACTTCTCTGGAAAGACGGTTTCTGTTTGAGCGTGCAAAGGTGGATTTTCTGTCCAGTGTACCGGTGCGTGTCCGGTAGTTTCTTACCGGCACCGGCGCATAACCACGGCCGTAATAACCGGGATAACTGCCCCAGCCCCACGGTGAGTAGTAGGGCCTGTAGCTGCGCCCGAACAGCCAGTATAAAATCAGCGCATCCGTCAGACCAAAACTTGAGTGATAATAATGATTACTACCATAAATTTGCTCGTTGCCGCGGATCTGAACATTTGCATTTTGATTACTCTTTTCAATTTCGATGGTGGCAACATCCTGCAAGTCACCGCTCCCGGAAAGCATAGCGCTCAGCTTCATCACCCGGATGCCCTGCTGATCTGCGCTGGCAACTTTGATGAAATCCACTTTCCCATCTTCATCCAGATCAAGATTATTCACACCGCCGGGTTTGTTCAGCTTTTTTTCCAGGTCTTTGGCATCTTTGGCCGTCTTCAAAAGTTCCCCGACCGCTTTCAAATCCAGGCCGTCTGCTGCATAAGCCGTTATGCGAGTATCCGTGCGGGAATAATTGTCATTGCAGCCGACGATGGAAAAGAGAAAGGCCGTCATGAGCAGCAATACGAGATAATTGTGATTCTTCATAATTCTATCTCCTTGTTTATGTTAAAATTCTCTATTGCGTTTAAATGAACATTACGAAAGCTCTTCTGTTAATCTCTCCCCCTGATCAATGATGTCTTCGATTACATCCTCTCCGCCCAGATCCTGACACTGCAGCATCCCGTTGCAAATATCCAATATTTCATCCCAAATCCGGCCGGCTAACAGTTTCTCCTGCCATCCGGTTTCGGTAAAATCGAACCGGTTTTCATTCAGAAACGACATGAAAACTATTTCTTCCCCCTTCAGCCGGTTCCTTTTAAAAAACTTTTTTTGATTTTTGTACTCCAGCACGGCAAAACGCACATCTTCCCATCTTTCATCATTTAGAAATCGCTGAAATTCTTCCTCATCGTCGAAATCGAAATAAGCAGACCAGGCAAATTCACCGGCTGTTAAATCGACCGCTTGATAGACTTCGAACTCTTTCAGAAAATCCGTATAACCGGACTGAAAGGCTACTAATTCTTCGCGACCATTCTCCGCTAACACATATCTTTCATTTATCACGGCAACAAAACCGTGTTTTACCAACTGTTGAAGAATGGGTTCCAACTGCAAATTATTCCCGCTAAGCAAAAGGGGAAATTCATTCTTCTGTTTTGCCATATACTGGAGCAGTAAAATTCCGGCGTACCGGATTCTATCTTCACTATTCAAACTGTAACGTTTTCGCGTCATCTGTTATAATCCGTCTGCAAATTTTAAAATACTTTCGCTGCGTACAATTTTTTGCTCGTTAGAGTAAGAATGCGCCGTTTCAATTTCCATGCGGTTTTTTTCCGGCCTGAACCGTGCCTGCACTATGGTTTTTGGAATCTGCCGGGTGATTTCATCCCGCGGAAAATCGTAGTGCAGGCCCAATGAAAGTGTTCCTCCCTTTTTTCTCAGTTGCTTTGTCTCTTCCTCAAAAACGGCGAGCCACGCCGCCGCAGTTTCAGAATCAAGGGTTTGAGAGCTGAAAGAGTAGGTTGTAGTGCTGTCCAGTCTCAGGGTCATATTGGCGCTGATTTTGCCCAACGGCCCGTAAGAAGCGATTTCGTCGCCCTCCGCCACAAAACCCGTGCAGGCAAAAATCTCGTGATATTGTTGGCCGTTGATTTCAAAAGAGAGCAGATGACTGGCGCCGATGATCCTTCCCGTCAAAGTAAATTTGGGAGTTTGGGAAAATATCTCGTCTGTTATCAGAATTTTGAACTGGTTCAAGTCCAATTTCCCCGCCACAATCGTATGGCGCAACATTGCAGCGGATTGATCCACATATATTTCAGGAGTCATCTGAAACATAATCAGCTATTCCTCTTCCTTGCCCGGCGCTAGCACAGAAATTTTCTCCGGCCGAATGCGGTAGCCGGTATTCACATCAAATTCGTCCTCATCTGCCCCTTTTTCGGAGAACCACCGTTCCACGCTTAGAATAGGGACATCAAAATCCACTCCGGTGTCGTCTTCGGATTCAAAAGGCAGGAAATCCCAGTAACGGTGTTCGTTGTATCCTTTCTGGCTCTCCTTTTTCCCTTTTCCGGTCCAGGTGGCCGTCAGGCTTTCGTAGAAATAAAATATTTGATGATTATATTGAATTTCACCGTCATCGTATTTATTGCAGAGATCAAGAAACAGTTTGATGTCGCGGACATCGGGGATGCCGTGATCTTCCAGAAAATAATCACTTTCAAATTTTAACTTGGACAACGGAATACCGGTTGTGTGCCAGAAGTTGATCACCAACTCGTCCTCCTCACCGAATTCCAGGAATCTCTTTTTCCCGTCATCTATATCGATCAGTTCCAGCTCCTGATAGGGCGTTTTGCCTTCCATATATTCCGTTTTACCGGCAACGTAATGAACCTTGCCTTCAATATCCAGGAGTCCGCCGGAGTGAACATCCGTAACAGAAAAATTGGCTCTCTCATTGGGCGGAAGCGGTTTGGAAAACATTCTGACAAGTCGTAACCGGCTGTGAAAATCCAGTGCCATAAAATACCTCGTTTTTGTTATTTTGCATGAAAATTTTAAAACGGATTCAGTCTGCGACTAAATTTACCCTTAACTTGCTTAAATGAGTGGACGGCTACAAAAGAAAGCCATCGTGAGCGGAGTCGAACTGTGGCTTTCTTTTGAGACCATTCCGAGCGTGTGTCCGATTCAGGCGGTGAGCAAAGGCTGATTGCGTTTTAAAATTCAACAGGCCGCTCATTTTATTCGTCCGGGGCCGTTCATTCAAAATCGACTGCTTGAAAATTCAGATCAGGCCTCAAGCGACGGCGCGGCAGTACCTTCCTTGTCTTCCGGGCGTAAAGCGCCTGCTTTTTGCGACATGGTGCGGGACATTTCCGTCAACGCCTTAATCCCTTCATTTGCTTTTTCCACGCCTTTTCTCTTCACTGCTTCGGTCTCTTCGATGGCGGCCAGCAAATCATCGTGGGCTTTTTTCACCTTATCCAGGGCTAAAACCGGATTGGTGTACAGATCGCCGATTTCCGCACTCTGCCGGCGAATAGCCGCCGCATTGGCCTGCAGTAAATCCGCTGCGTATTCCTGTGTTGCTTTGGTTGCTTCCAGCACCTGTTTCTGCCGGGAGAGCGCCGCCTGAATAGCCAGCCCTACGGTCAGCAAACCGGTGGTTACGGTGATGGTGCGACCAACAGATTGTTTGAGGAGGCGATTGTTGTCGATGGTCATATCAATGCTGACGAAAAACTGGTAATTCACCTGCTCCATGGTGCGTAAATCCTGCACACGCATGGCTACCGCATGCTGCACCGCTTCCAATTTCGGCTTCTCTTCCGGAGAACTGGTTACTAGTTTCTCCACCAGTTTGTTCAGAATCAGTTCACCCAGATAGGCGTTTTTTTGGACAGCCAATTGATGCTGTTTCACCTGTTCGTAAAGTTGATCCAGCGAAATATTGTCTTTTTCCAGCATCTCCCCGCCCGCGCGCAAATTGGCCACAATCGCATCGATCTGGGTTTGCACCGATTCATATTTGATGGCAATTTTTTTGAGAATTTTACCGATTGCCGGCGTTTTGCCAAGCAGTCGCCCAAATTTCCCGGGCTGACTTAAAACATGGGGATTGATCTCATCCAGCGTCATCCTGAGTTTTACCATTCCATTCGGAATTGCCGAACCTTTGCCGTCGATTTGCTTCATCATTTCGCCCACGCGCACTTTCAGCAGTTCCGTTTCCCGTGCGGCGCCGGCCTGAGCATCCGCGCCCAGATTTTCCAGCTGCCGAACCAGTTCCCGGTTTTTGCCGCCCTCTAATTTTTCAACCAGTTCGCCTGATTTTATTTCGAGCTCCTGTTGCTCCTTTAATTCCAGGGCCTCCGGCGCTTTGGGAACAATTGCTGTGGTTTGTGCGCCGCTATTCGTTTCATTCATATTCATCTCTCCTTCTATATTTTTCCTGATTTTCCGATTGATCCCTTTGTTTTACAGATCAAGCTTCCACACTCTTTTCATGAAATTTATGACGCAGAAAAGTGTCCTGCACCCGGAATTCATTGACTTTTCGCTGATCCACCAAATTGATGATATTGTCAATCTCCTCTTCCAGCGAATGCAGCGTTTTCATCAATTTAGCCAATTCGCCTTCCCTCGCTTGCGGCGATAAGTCCAGATAAGGGTCCAGCAATTCCGGCAGATAGTTTGTTACCATCCGGTTAGCTACATAGGTTAATTCCGATCCGGGATGCTCTTTGTTGCTGCGCGGAACAATCTCAGCCAATTTATCAACTATTTTTTCGAGTTTTTCTAAAATTTCCTCCTGAAGAAAGGGGTCTAACCTGAGTTTTTTGTTGAACATTACCAGTCCCCGCAATAAATTTTCCGTAGGATCGGTTGTCTTCACCACCTCAATCTGCGGGCGCTTACCGCTTGCCGGAAAAAGAAACATGCCAAGTACCAGTCCTAAAATTGCGCCGATGATAATAGGCAACAGAGAACCTAACAGCGCTTTAAAGATAAAACCAACTACCGCGCCGATTACTGCTGCAACAATCGCATTCCTGGAAATACGTATTTTTTCCACCTAAACCTCCAAAACAAAAAGTAAGACTTTTAATCGAAAAAGAGTCATGAAACATTCCGGATATGATTGAAATAGATATCAAATGTAAATATAATAAAAACTATACGAATTTCCAATTTCATTTTCATCACCTATACTCATACGAAGTAAAATTTGCAAAGTTACAATCCTGATGGATGATACTAAAGATGAAAAAAAATATTTATGCGGCGGGAAAATAAAAAAATATGTAAGTTATCCGGGAAAATTCGGCGATAAACAGAAAAAAATGTTCCTAATATAGATACGCTTTGAAAACATCTGATTTGCAATCGGAAGAAACAGGTATGAGATCAATCGACTCCATCCCAATAAATTTTATCGGGACAGACGGTTAGGCTGATAACATCCAATCATGTTATGTTAAGCAGATTTCCGATGTTTTTTATCGAAACGGAGTCGAAACATCTCCTGCCTGGCAAGTAACAAACAACCAAACACAGACAGAAGAATACCGAATAAAGATTTGTCAGGCGTTTTTATGCAGGAACAAAATGCTGCCGGAAAATAAAAATATGGTCACAAAAAAATAATAAGGAAACCACAAGAGCTCCTGCACCATATTATGCGAATCTAAAATAAACATAACTACCATGGCTGGAATAGTGAGAGCCATTGTCAGCGCACCGGCAATGCTCATATCAAAATCCTGTTTTTCATCGATAATTTCCGCATTCTTCCGAATCCGGATAATTAATCCCCAGAAAGCATACATCAGCGCAAAAGGAAGTACAATGAGTTCCCATAAATGCATTTCCACAATGAGGTGTGGCCAGACAAAAGTAACAATCAGACCGGTCATTCCGCAAAGTACACCAACAATTTGGGTCAGGATAAAAATTTTAGTGCTCATTTTAAATCGCCTGGCAAAATTGGTTTTAGGAATCAGCCAAAATAAAAGCAGAGCAATTACAACGATAAAAAAAAGGCTGAATTTGATTAGTTGTTCAATCTGATGTTCCATTTTTCAATCTCCTTTCAATTTAGTTTTCATTGTCTTCAATGATGTAAAAAATTTCCTCGACCGGTTTGTTAAAATATTTCGCCAGTTTTAAGGCTAAATAAGTCGAGGGGACAAACCGTCCCTTCTCAATTGAAATGATGGTCTGACGGATCACGCCTACCTCTTTAGCCAGTGCCTCCTGTGACAGGTTGTTGTCGTCGAACCTGAGACGTTTTAAATGATTCCCTAACTTCAAAGATACCTCCCATATTAATTGTGAATAGCACACTATACAAGATGTATATGACACTATACACAATGTATAACATAATATACATCTTGTCAAGTGTTTTTTTGCAATGTAAAAATATTTTTTAGGGAGCGGGGGGGGAATCGCAATACAATCAAGAGTAGTAGGTTTCGGTTAGGTCTTTGCGAACACGCAATTAACCAAGACCGCCCCGCGGTTAACAACGGGGCTGAGAACAGGAATGACACTGAAGCGCCCCGGGGTGGTCAAGAAGCCGGCCTTTTTAAAAAAGGTCGGCTTCTGCGTCCCCCGCGTTTATTGACCCTCTTTTTTAACGCAGAGCCGCAAAGAGCGCAAAGGTTTTTAGGTTTAAACTTTGAACGATGAATTTCTGAACCCGAAACCATCGAAGTCGAATGTCGAATTTATGCAGTTGTTTAAAAATCAAACTGCAAACCGGCAGCAGGGATATACCGGTTCCTTTCAACCGGATACTGCAGCAGAGATAATTTTGGTGATATCATGAATCGTTTTCCACCGTTACCGTTTTTGTAAGCAAAATTTTTTTTCAATTTCAGCAGTGTTACTTCTTTACCTTTATCAAAATTGCGTGTCATGTTCCTGCCGATTATCAATCCCGCAATGCTGGAAGCGCCGGCAATAGCAAAAGCCGCGGATGCATCATCAACTTCAAACAACAGATTCACCCCAAAGCCAAAAACCGCGCCTAAAGCTCCCGCCATATTAATGAGCCGCACTCTGGTTTTACTCATCTGTACATTTTTAGCTGCCAATGCCGTTCCCAAAACCATGACATCACTGCCAAGCAGCATACTGCGCAAAATATTGTCACCATTCATTTTCGCCATCCCCCCCAGAACCATACCAAACCAGGCGCCCCACGGCAATCCGGAACTGGTAAGTTCGGCATGGCCGGTAGAAAAGTCAAATCTATTGGTCAGCAGCGCCGATGCGGTAATTCCCGCCAACCCTAATATTTCTCCCGTTCCGATAACGGTACTGCCTTCGCTATTCCCGACAATTGTCCATCCGATCCCCTGCCAGGTACCCAAATGTCCCCCCAAGGAAATCATGGTTGCCCGGCTATCGCTCATATTTACTTCTTTTGTAATTGCATTTGTGAACATCACAGATAAAGGACCGCCCACAAGCAAACCCAAAGCAGAGGCCTGAGGTGAATTTGCTTCGAGGAAAACAGGAGTGGCAATCCCCAGCCATAACCCGTAATAACCGCTGAAGATTAATATTTCCGTACGCCCGCTTTGATCCGTCAGCGAGCCGCGCCGGAATAGCGCCTTTTTAGATTTCCACAGGAGATCCGTTTGTTCCGGGTAATTTTCTACTCTCGCTGCATAATCCGATTGAGGATAATCAGAAACGATATCTTTGAAAAGCAGGGAAGAAACATTGTATTTTTTTCGCGCGGCATATTTCAGAGCCAGGCGGTAAAGCATCTCGGCCTCTTTTGCCTTCAGTTCCGTTTTGCTCAATGCCGCATACTCATCGGTTAGCTGAATATGCAATCGGGTCAGTTCGATCGCTTCCGCAGATACCTTGCGGGATTTTTGATGAACCCCCAATTCATCCTTTACGGTAAAATCGATCCGATATTTCCCGCCGGGCAATTCGGTAATCTGCGCCGATTGGAATCTTTCAATATCCGGGAAAAGTTGGTAAAACTCTTTTTCAGCCGGATCAATTTCGGTGCCAATAGATTGGCTGAGTGATATGATTTTCCCCCCGGTCTGTGAAAGAAGAATAATGGGAAGTATGAGAGACAGGACAAAAATGAACAAACTAAAATTTTTAGTTTTCATGACAACTCCTTTCAGATTGTGATTATTCCGGTGTGACAAGTGTAACGGAAACGCCGTTGCGGTTGATCCGCTCAAATTGCTTTCCCGAACTATTATTCTTCCCGTTCCAGGTTTGTAAAAATCCTCTTTCAGGAACCGTGCCACGGATTCATCTTTAATCCTGACCATCATATCATGCCGGGAAAAATTGTGATCGCAAAAATTTATTCCCCCGATATAGGCAATTATATCATCGATGATAACTGATTTTTTGTGATCCCGGGCAAAGAATTCCTTTAATTTAGTGTGATGGGATTTTGTAAATTTTACGCCGACTCCCTCTTCCCGGAGATGCTTTATCATACCGTAGGTTGCTTTTGCTTCCCGGATTAATTCGGGATCAAACAGGGTTTTGGGAGAGTAGATGAATTTGTCGCTGATCATGAATTTTGTGTACGGATCAACCAAAATCCGGGTGTCAACAGAATTCATGGCGGAAAGCAAATCAAACAACATAATGCCGACACGATCGCCCTCCGGAGAAAAAGTTTACAGAAAAACGTGTTTCTTTGCCGCGGAGATATACCCTTTCAGATTGTTCCGAAATTCACTTGAGTCAACAAGGATTTGAATGTCCATCAAAAAATTCCTTTGAGAAGCTGTGGGAAAAGGACTATTAAAGAGAATCTCACAAATCTTCCTAAAAAACCAAAGACTAAAAATATTTTGAAGTTCAATTTTAGCATCCCGGCCAAAATACTGACAAAGTAAAAGGGAGGAAAACCGGTAGATGCGCTGATAAAAATAAACAAGTACGTTCTATTTTCCCAGTTCGCAAATTTTTTCCGAACCTCCTCCAGCTTTCCGTTACGCCTTTTGAAGGGTAATTTCAGGCTTCCTCTCCCGGTGAGATACATAATGGCTTTGGCAATCATTTGACTACTGCTGGAAATAAAAACAAGATAGATTGCCGCAGATTTCGAGGAAAGTGCCGACACCGCCACCAAATAAAGTTCTGCATTAACAACGGGAATGAAGCCACTGATCAGGCAAACAATGAAAGTCGTCAGATGGATACCGTACTGTGAAATCAACCATTCGATATTCAAAAGGAAAATCCCTCGTTTCATTAATTCTTGAATCAACCATTTTTAGGTGCCGCCGGAACAAAAGCCGTGTGTTGTAGTCATAAGAAAAATGTAACTATTCAGGTATTTAGTAAAATATCCCCGCTAGATAGTGAACCCTCAAGCGACCTGAATAATTACAGAAAATAATAAAATGGAAAGAATCACTTTTTGTTATTTACTAACTCGTCAAATTCTTCTACAGGAACCGCCGGCAGTGTGGAAAACGTGATGCCGCTAACTTTAGTGATGGCAACGGAAGCTTGCAGAGCGTCATTGATATTGATAAAATCGACAATCAAAATTAAATCGTACGCACCTAACATAGCGTACATCGATTTTGCTTCTCCGCCAAAATCCCGGATAATATCAACGACCTTTTTTGTCCTTTCGGTGGAAATTTGTTTCATGGAATCTACAGAATTGTACTTGCCAAACATAAAAAAAGTAGACATGTTAACCTCCCTGAAAGTCTGGATAATTTATTTCAAAACCTATCGATCCGGTTTTGCCACGTTTGAATGTAAAATTGCGCGTAATTGCTCAGCAATGTTCAAACTTTCAACTTAATAAACGCTTCGACTATTTGCCTAAAGCGTATGGCTTTTCCAGCCGGACCGAGTCCTTCGTCAAGCTCAGGACAAACTTAGTCGAAGGCTTATCTCACATCAGGAAAACGGCATACCTGAATAGTTACAAATGTTTTCTAGTGCAATTCCATCGCATTAGAGAATAGGATAGTAATAAATTAATAAAATTAACAGGAATAATCAAATTCTAAAATAAAATGGCAAGAAAAAATATAGAAAGCGAGATTAAACTTTGTTACGATACATTGGAAAGATATGAAAAAAAATCATTTAAAAATAGAGGATGTAAACCATCAACGTCACAACCGCGCCAACTAAAACATTTAATAACAATCCTGCTTTGATAAAATCCAAAAACTTGTAACCGCCCGGGTTATAAACCATCAGGTTGGTCTGGTACCCCAGCGGGGAGGTGAAGCACGCCGATGCGGCAATGGTAATGGTAATAATCAACGGCCGGGCAGCAACATTCATGAGCTGGGCGGTAGCCAATGCAACCGGAAACATCAACGCCACAGCGGCGGTGTTGGTGATAAATTGCGTGTAAATATTGGTAATGATAAACAAGCCGGCTATTATGCCCACAATCCCCAATCCGTGCAGAGGATAAACGACGTTCTGCACAACCACATTCGCCAGACCGGAAGTTTCCACCGCTTTACCGATGCCAAGCGCCGAGGCGATCACTAAAAGAACATCAAAATCCACGGAATTTTTTGCATCGGTAAAACTGATTATTTTGCTCATAATCATAATTACTGCGGTGAGCGAAGCGGCAATGAGCATGGATTCAATCAGACCCGCGGTTACGGCTGCTACCATCAGAAACAGCAGCAGGAAAGCAAAGTTCCCTTTGTTCTTCGGCTTGGAATATTCATCCACGCTCAAGCTTACCAGCGAAAAATCACGGGAATGGTACCATTTTTCCCCGAAATCTTTATCGGCAAAGAGAAACAGAGTATCGTTGGGTTTCAGTTCAATATCGCCTACTTTCTTTTTGATCCGTTCGCCGCCGCGATGAATACCTAAAATTACCGCGTTGTACTTGGTGCGAAAATCGCAGTCCCGTACTGTCTGGCCAATCAACGGGGATGAATTGGAGATCACCGCTTCAAAAGTTTTCAATTTGTCCGAATCAACATTTTTCAAATCGAAGTCGGCATCTTTCAATACATGGAGACCGGGCGTTTTTTGCAGCTCATAAATGGTTTCCGGCAATCCGGTGAAAAAGAGACGATCACTCAATCTGATCTTTTCCTGCGAAGAAACCGGGGCGATCTCTTTTCCGTCCCGGATAATCTGGAACAGATACAATCCTTTCAGATGACGCAAATTTGCTTCTTCAATGGTTTTGCCAAGACTGGGATATTGGGAATCCACTTTTAACGCCACAACAAATTCACGAGTGTGTTCACCAAATTGAACCAACGAATCCTTTCTCGCCGGCAAAAGCCGGTGTCCGCCCAGAGCGAAATAAAGAATCCCGGCGATGGCGACGGGGTAGCCCACTTTTCCTAATTCGAAAAAAGAAAAGCCGGACAGTCCGTGATCCAGCAACATGCCGTGCACAACCAGGTTGGTGCTGGTACCGATAAGCGTACAAAAACCACCCAAAATAGCGGCATAGGAGAGCGGAATGAGAAATTTTGAAACCGGAAGGTCGTTTTTTTTGCTCCATTTTTTCAGCAAAGGTATGAGCGAAGCGACAACCGGTGTGTTGTTGAGAAAAGCCGAGACAAAGGAAACAGGCAGCATCAGACGAAAATAGATGAGTTTGCTTTTGCCGTCGCCCAGACTTTTTGTGATCATTTTTTCGAAAACGGAAGAACTTTGCAAAGCCGTAGCCAGAATGAACAAAACGCCAACCGCCAGCATACCATGGTTGGAAAAACCTGCAAACGCCTCATCTAAGGAAATCACTTTGCCCAGATAGAGCAACAACAGAGAAAAAAACAGTAAAATGGAAGGTTTGTAAATCTCTTTGATCAAAAAGAGAGTCATCAATAAAATTACAATTGCCGTGTAGTAGATGTCAAACAAATTTCATCTCCGCAAAAACCGGGGTCACATAAATAGTGCCTGATCGAACACTTTGAAAAACAGTAAAAAACGTCATTCCTGCGCAGCTTGTCCTCACGAAAGTGGGGAGCGGGAATCCAATAAAATCACAAACTTATAGATTCCCTGCCTGCGGCGGGCAGGCCGCTTCCGCCTGTCTGCTTCAGGCAGGGCGGGAATGACAGAAAAATGGGGTTTTCGTTCAGACACTAAAAAATAATATCACAAATAACACCACTAAAAAAATTTAAAAGAAATGGCAACCACTCGGGTAATCCACGAAAAAACACGAAAAAAGTTATTAATACTTTTTGGGTGTTTCAAGGGCTGAATAGTAGTCCACCTATTTTTTCAATTTCTCTGCGTCTCTGCGCCTCTGCGTTTTGGCGAGCCTGTTTGTTAACGCAGAGGCGCGGAGACGCAGAGAGTGCAAAGGACGCAGATTTTATCAAAAAACTAAACTGTTACAACATTTTAGTTTTCTGAAAAATTCTACTTAATCTCCCTTTTAAGTGTGTAAATCGTAGTTGGCAGCAGGCAGCCTCGCCGAATCCTTCCCTTTACAGTGCACTTGTCAATATCTCCCTCATTTCATTATCGGTCAGTTGCACCGGATTCCCCAGCATGCTGCTTGCATTTTTGGACTTTGCAACAACAGTCGGAATATCCGCTTCCAAAATCGGCGAGGCCGGAAGTATGAATGGATTCACACAAGTCATAAATCCAGCTTGTTCACGGCCGGTTACGATAAATGCGCGTACGCCTAACCGGCAGGCCAATTGTTCTATTTGACAGGCCATGCCGGTGCCGAAGATGATCCGGGTTGCGGTAACAAATTCAAAATTCATTTTCCCTTCTCCGCATTTCGCACCGAAACCGATTGCCCCGGAGCAACTGTCACTTTCACCCAACTTACCGGCAGTCCGGCCGGGTCTTTTCTCACTTTTGCCGGCGTGGTTTTGCCATCGATTAACAACTTATCTTTTGCACCGTAAAATTGTGCCGACCAGATGAGAGATTTTTTAGCATGATTGGTCAATACGGTTTCATCCCTGCCGTAGTGATGCACATCGATGATAAACTCGCCAACAGGCAGGGCGGTCATTTCAGCCATGGAAGTTTTGGCGGTAAGGCGAGAAAGTGTGCTGATAGAATTTGCTTCTTCTGCCGGTTCGATGCCCATCAGGCCGGTAACCATGGCGCCGATAACGGCAAAAGACACTTCCGGATATTCCCGCCGTTTTGTCTTGGGACCGCTGATCTGCAACAGTTCCCGATATCCCTGATCAGGGTCGCCGTAGCGGTAAAATATCTCCGGGTAATGGCTGCGGAGTTCGATCCCAATCGGCGCACCATCACTCATGGCCTGCAACACGGAGGCAATTTGGATCGGATTCCATAACAAATCATTATACAACAAATAGATATACATGCTTCCACCGGTGACAAATTTTCCGTTTGTCGACAGCAGATCATAAAATCTCCGGCCGGTTTGATCCCAGAATTGTTGTTCGATAAACGTTTTTACCGAATCTGATTTCTGCATGAAAACCGCCGCCTCTGCCGGTCTATTCCGCAGGTTGAGAATATGCGCATAAGCATTGTAACCGGCCGTCTGAAATGCCGGCAGGTCAACTCCCAGCCGGGTTTTGCCGGGCTGACCTTCGTAATAACTGGGAATACCGCGGCAAAATTGGTACGGATCATCAGGATTGTAACTTTCACGATTCATGAAGCGTTTTCTTGTTAAAATTCTGTTCAGACCAAGATCCCAGCGCTGCACGTAATCGGAAACAGTATGGCGGTAAAATTTTATAAATGTTGAATCGTGCAAATAAACCGGGTTGCGGCTCCAGAGATACATCCGGTAACAGGCATTCAGAAGATCAAAATTTGCGGGCAGATTGTACCAAAATTCTTTATCGCTGCGGTAATCAACCGGAACGGGCTTGTTATAACGGTTAATTTCCCAGTATGTGCACCAATCTTTTTGGGCGGAGATATTAGCGGCAAACTTTTTCAGCATGTTCGCAGTGTGGCGTTGCAATCCGAGGGCATGCGCCCCGGTTGCCTGATGAGACACATCCCGCACACAGAACGCTTCTCTCCCCGGCAGCGCAGCTTCGTACCAATCACCAACCGGGTCGTTTTCAAAAACATAAGTTAACGCCTGTTTTTTTGCCCAGCGGAATGTTTGTACTAAAGCACTATCAGACGAAGTAAAACCAAGCTGCCCAACCGGAGATTTTTTCTCCTGTGGCTTTCCCGTCGTATTATTTGAACAGCCCGAAAAAAGGATGGCTATCGGCAAAAGAAGAAACATTTTTTTTAAGTCCATTTGAATGGTTCTCCCTTGAATTATTATGATTATTTTGTCCTGTGATTAATTAGAGTCCGTCCGAAAACTCGGGAAATATGTCATTCCGAGCGAAGTCCCGACGGTTTTTATCGGGACGGAGTCGAGGAATCTGTATGTTACAATAACTTAAAGGGTTAAACAGATTTCTCTCCGCCTTTTGGCGGATCGAAATGACAAAAAAGGGTATTTTCGGACAGACTCTAATTACAGATCAGTTGCCGGTGACGGCAACAATTGTCGGCACAAAAACGGCAACCATCACCGCCGCCTGCATAGCCTGAATCGCCTCTTTGGTTGCTTTACCCGCCAATTCTCCGTTGATAATCATTTCGATCCGCTCTTTCCGGTTTTTCAGCTCTTTTTTATCGAATATGATTTTCAACAGATCCGTGCTTTTGGCCAGCGAAATCAGCACCATCGTTTTGGGATTAATCGTCTCCGTATCAGTGAAAATTGCGTTTTGCAGCTTTTCAATCAGTCTCTTTTCCGGTGCCGGATTCAGTTCGGGATAAATTTTTCTCTTAAAAATCAACATGACTCTGTCCTCATCCTCACGAAGGATATCCAGCCGGCAAAGTTGTTTTGCCACCCGGTGTTTCATGTTTTTTACGCCGGCAAAACGGGAGACCCATGTTTGCAAAGTTGCCCGCCTTTTGTCACTCTTCATTTTCTCCAGACATTCATCGATAAGGGGATCAAACAATTTCTCTTTGTTGACAACATTGACCATTTTTTTCTTTTTCAGCTGCTCCACGGCAATTCGCCCCGTCATTAAAAGCTCTGCCAGAATGGCCCCGCCGATGGCACATTGATAGTTGACGCCCAGATCGATAGTTCCTTCCCGGTCCCGAAGCGCCAAAAGCATGATCTCTTCATGTAGGTGTAACTCATATTCCATAGTATTCTCCCATTTTTACGTAAATTTAACTCAAGTTTCGCATTTATAATAACTCAAGGTAACTATTCAGATAGATTGAAGGAACACCCCCATCCCCCCCAATGTTGTTAACTTAAGAAAGATTCTCATATAAGCCCTCAATAATTGGCAATTATTTTTATTATGGATGATCAATTGATAATTGCCGGGGAAAATAATTTTTTATTCCCTTAACCTTGGTTGATCACAAGTTTTGCCGGGATAAACTTTAACCTGTTCATATCATCTGCTAAGCAGTGGTTTACATAATAGCAGGTTTCTAAACGCAGAGTTCGCAAAGGACGCAGAGAATGATG
>CAJVYQ010000031.1 GCA_913009825.1 uncultured Deferribacteres bacterium | reverse complement strand
GCACATCTTCCGTCTTTGCGTTTTCATCCAAAGGTTCGGTAAATGCTTCCATTTGCCTGGCTAACTCTTCTTCGGTTTTAATGTCCTGCCGCCAGATTTTGAAGTTGGACTCTTTCAGTTTAAAGACCTTAAACCCTAAATCCTGTTTTCCGGCATTGCCGTCCAAATCAAGTTTACCTTCTTGTTCTTCCTTGATTTTTTTAATAACCCGGCGGATACGTTCTTTGCCGATTTCGGCAATGGTTTTGTAACCGGCTTTGTAGGCTTCACTTTTTTCATCGGTTTTTTCGGGAAGCTGTACACAAATAAATTTACGATTTCCATCATCTTGTTTATTGATTTCAAGGACTGCATGTGCAATTGAACATGAGCCCGGGAAAAAATCAATTATTATTCCATCTTTATCTTGAATACCTATGTTAATAATATACTTTAAAAATTGCACTGGCTTTGGAAATGAAAAAATCTGAGCATTCCCAAATAAGTTGATAATTTCATTAGTACCATGTTGAGTATATACGTTGTCGATAATTGAAAATGCTTTATCTTTTCTAACTTCACCATTTTCATCTTTTAAGTATTGTTTAGTATGGACTGACCACTCTCCGTTTTTGCTTTTAATAAACGCTAATTCACCTTTATTTAATGCCTCTTGCACTCTTTCTTTGCTCCATAACCATTGCCTTTTGGGTTGTATATTTGAACCATCAGGCGCAGTAATTGGGAAAACCAAATTTTTCCTTTCCCCCATGCTTTTTGTAGCTTCTAACGGGTGAGTTCGATATGGCCCTCGTATTGAATAGTTTTTATCTTTTAATTTGTAATATCTATTAATTGAATCCTTTTCCAATGGGATATATATTTCCGCCAAATCAGATAAACTTTTTGCATATACTAATGCATACTCATGTAATGAAATTAGGTATTTCTCTTTTGCACCACCGCCATAGCGTTTTTTCCAAATAATGCAATCAATAAAATTCTCTTCCCCAAAAACCTCATTCATCAAAAGTCGCAAATTATGCACTTCATTATCGTCAATACTAACAAAAATCACTCCGTCGTCGCGCAGTAAATTTCTCGCCAAAAACAGCCTCGGATACATCATAGAAAGCCAGTTACTGTGGTAATGCCCGCTATCTTTACTGTTTTTTCTAAAAAGTCCTTCACGGGTTAAATAACCGCTTTCGTCTTTGTCGCCGATTCTGCTTAAATAGTCTTCTTTGGTTTCGGAGAATTTGTCCGGATAAATAAAGTTGTCGTTCCCGGTGTTGTACGGCGGGTCGATGTAAATCATCTTGATTTTGCCGAAGTACGCCTTCTGCAATACTTTCAGCACTTCAAGGTTTTCGCCCTCGACAAAAATATTTTCAGTAGTATTAAAATTTACCGACTCTTCTTTTGCCGGAATTAGTGTGGCGGTTGTTGGGGTTTGCAATACCCGGAAAGCCTCGGATTTTCCCGCCCAGTTCAAAACATAGCGTTCGTTTTTAAATTCTATATCTTCGCCCAAAACGGCTTTCAGCTTTTCCCAGTCTATTTTATTTTCAGTGAATGCTTCGGGAATAATCTCTTTGAGTTTTTTTAGTTTTTCCTCTGTAGCATTCATTGATTTTCCATCCATTTTGTTTTTATCCCTTATTCCCATTTTTCTGCATCTCAAATCACCTCGCTGGTTGTACTGCCGGTTATCAGAGTGGTTTTGGGTTCAAAGAGCAGGATGTGGGTTTCCTCTTTGGCAACGGTTTTATGTTCCACACCGCGGGGAACAATGAAAAACTCGCCTTCGTTCAAAATAACGTTCTGTTTGCGAAGCTTTATTTCAAGACTGCCCTTCAGGATTAAAAACAGCTCGTCTTCTTTGTCGTGTTTGTGCCGGATGAATTCTCCCTTCACTTTGGCTACTTTTACGTACTGGTCGTTCAACTCGCCCACAATACGGGGGCGCCAATATTCTTTGAAAAGAGACAACTTCTCGGCAATATTTACTTTTTTCATGTTTCTTTTTCTCCCGGTTCCGCTTGTTTAAACCAAACCTATTTAAATTAATAGTAACGGTTCACAAAACAAAAATCAAGTTTTAACTCCGGTTCATTTCACTGGGTAGCGCCGTTTGCAGAACGTTATTTTTGCTGCCGGCCCAAGTCATACCGGGGCAGTTTAAAAGCGCTTATTACTTCCGTGATTGAACGATTATGAACCTCAGGCTATCACCTTATTAAGTGGAATGTCATTCAGCAGGAATCTTGTTGTTTTGATGCTAAAAATTAAAAAGTTTCCTCCCCGCCTGTAATTCGTCGGGCAGGCTGAATGACGGAAGAATCGTTCAGTTTAGGTTTTTGTTTATCCTGTATTTTTCGAACCAGGCCAGAATATAGCTAACCTTGGTCATCAAATTACTGGGTCTGGCTGTGATGCTGTGTGAGGCATTGGGAATCCGCACCATCACCGCGTCGACCTTGCGCAATTTCAGCGCCTGATAAAACTGTTCCGATTCGCTGATGGGTGTTCGGTGATCCGCCTCACCGGTTAGCAGCATGGTTGGGGTGGTAACATTGCCCGCGTAGGAAATGGGGGATCGCTTCATGTATTGTTCCGGATAATCCCAAGGAAAACCGGGAAACCAGTATTTGTAGTAAACATTGTAATGATCGGAAGTAAGCACGAAACTGTACCAGTTGATCACCGGTTTGGCTGCAACCGCAGCGCGGAAACGGCCGGTTTTTCCCACAATCCAACTGGTTAATACGCCGCCGCCGCTGCCGCCGGTGACAAAAAGATTGTCGCTGTCGATACACCCTTTGGCGATGACGGCGTCCACGCCGGACATGAGATCGTCGTAATCCTGCCCCGGATAATTATGATGGATCAAATTGCCGAATTCCCCGCCGTAACCGGTGCTGCCGCGCGGATTGGTGTAGAGCACTACATAGCCCGCCGCCGCATACATCTGGATTTCGGCGGAAAAACGGTCGCCGTAATTGGCAAAGGGTCCGCCATGGATTTCCAGAATCAAAGGGTATTTTTTATCGGCGTCAAAATCCGGCGGTTTAACAATCCAGCCCTGAATTTCCCGGCCATCGTAAGAAGATTTGAAACGGATATCTGCCACAGTGCCCAATTTTTTAAAGGAAAACAGGTCGTCGTTCAAATGTGTAAGTCGTTTCATTTCTTTCGAACCGTTACTGCCGGCAGCCAGATCGGCAGGATGATCGGGTCGCGTTTGGGTGAAGACAAAATGACCGTTCCGGGCAACGGAAAACGAGCCGGCGCTATAAGGTCTGCCCAGAGAAAGTCCGCCCACATCTTTAGCAAGTGTTTTCATATTCCCGTTTAATGAATAATACCCGATTTTTGTATTGCCCCGGTCATCGTATTGAAAAAAGACACCCTTGCTGTCGCTGCTCCATACGGGCCGGTTCACATCGCGGTCCAGTTCGGCCGAAAGTAATTTTTTACCGCTGCCGTCTGCATTCATCACATACAGTTTTCTGACCTGATATCCCTGCAATTTATCATCGTAACCGATATAGGCAATTTTTTTTCCGTTCGGTGAAACAGTCGGACCGGCATCCGGTCCTTTGCGATCCGTGAGGGAAACAATGGCGCCGTTCTGCAATGAAACCCGGTAGATTTCCGAATTCTGCGGATCGTATTCCCAGCCGGGATGGCGATTGGCGGAAAAAATGAGCGCTTTCCCGTCTCTGCTCCAGACCGGCGCGCTGTTGTGCTGAAAATTACCAAAGGTAATTTGCCGCGGCGTGCCTCCTTCTGCAGGCAAAACAAAAAGCTGGGAAAAGCCGTCCGGTAGATAACCGGCGCCATCGGAGCGGTAAATCAGTTTGTCGATCACTTTTGCCGGTTCCGCCCATTTGGCTCCTTTCGGTTTTGGCGGCAGGGAAATAAATCTTTTAGGCTGTGCCGGCACAAACATGGAGAAGGCAATCATCTTTCCGTCCGGCGACCAGGTGAACCCGCGGGGTGATTTGGTCAGATTGGTTAATTTAGCCGTCTGCCCCGTATCCATCCAGCGAAGATAGAGTTGCGCGCTTCCTTCTTCTGTGGAAGCGTACAACAGTTTCTTCCCGTCGGGAGACCAGACCGGAGAAAAATCGTTGCGCTTCCCCGTTGTCAGCGGCCGGTTTTCTGTGCCGTTAAAATTGATAATCCACAAGTCGGTATATCGTTTGTCGGTCATAATATCAAAAAAATTGCGCAGATAAACAATTTTACTTCCATCCGGCGAAATTTGCGGAGAGGACACATACTCCATCTGGAAAATATCGATGGGCTGCAAATAATGCGATGGCTTCTCTTTTGCGTTGATCAGTGAATGATTTTCAAACAGAAGCAGTAAAATGGCTGCAAACAAAAAACTTTTTGTCTTGATTCTCATGTGATCTTCCTCCCGAAAGGGTTTTGAATTTATATCGCAAAAATGATCTATTTATATTTTTCCTGCATGAAAATATTCAAATTAAAATTGGAAATTAGTAAATCGAAAAAAGAAATGTATAGAGCAGATGATATGATAAACCTAACTTCTAATCTCTAATTTCGAAAGAGCATTCTTTTGTTTATTTAGTTCATATTCGACAAAACATTTTCGGCACATCCAGACATTTTATCCCGTCATGCCAATGTACATGCCGCCGAAATAGGGAACCAGCCAGATCAGCCAGACAAAAAGGCTGTAGCGGTGGAACCCGGTGCGCGCTTCTTCGCTTCCTTTCCGCGCTACATACGTAGCCCAAATGGCATGAACCAGCATGAGCCACAGGGCAATCTGCCCTGTAAGTGTGTGCAGGTCCAGAATGTTAAACTGTCCTCCGGCAAGTCGATGCATGGCCAGCGTGCCGGAGACATCAAAAATAAAACCGCACCAAAAAGCAGCTACGTGCCATGGCTTCAGGTAGCGGGCGATCCGTTCGGACCAGACTCCCAGAGAGTAAAAAATCAAAGCAAGTGTGATGAGTGAGGTAGACAGCATGAGAGGTACAGACATAATGATTCCTTATTTAAAATTTTTCGGCTATTTTTGCCATCACTTTTTGCCAGTAAAATCGCACTTCAATTCGTTGTTGACTGTTAAGGAGTTTTTCCTGGTGAAAGCTGATGGTCGTTTTACCTTTTGTGCCAATCACACGTATTTGCAGCGTTGAAAAATTATCCCACTCTTTCTTTTTCCAGGTAAGTCGAATATGAGACAGAGGTTTTAAAACCCGAACCATGCCTTCTGTCCCGTCTGCAGTTTTAAACTGTTTTTTTTCTTCAATGCTTCCTGAAATCAGATTTCCCAGCCAAATTTTTAAACCGTCATCCGAGAATAGAAATTGCCGGGCTCGATCTAATGAAACCGGGAATGTTTTTCTGATGCCGAATTGAAAACCGGTATCTTTTGTTTGTCCTACAGGTTTCTTCACGGATAAAAACACCTTTTTTAAATTTTGCGTTCCCGGCGTAAAAAATGTCTGGAAATTGTGTGCTTAAATATAATATCTTAGAATGAAATGTGCAAGAGCCTTGCAGGGTTGCTTGCAAGTATTCAATTTTAGAAGTGTTTTTAAAGAGGGTCTCCCGTAAAACCTCAGTTACGGGTGGAAGTATGCATAAACCTTATTTTTGTTTTTTCAACCTTAATAGCTGCAAGTAGCCCCACCCCATTTTTACCTTATTACCTTATTTTTCATTCTTTCATGTCACAACTAAGATAATAAGGTTTAGAGACTTAGTTGCAAATCATGCTATTAAGGTGTAAAAGATAAAAATAAGGTTTTCAGAACTCTAAAATGGGTAGCTCAGGCTACAAAATAATGAAGCGAAACCACTTTTATCCACCCGTAACTGAGGTTTTACGGTCTCCCTGATATTCTGTTCTCCGGAATTTTTTATTAGATACGCAGCAGCAATCATTCACAGGGTGCTCAAACCATAAAACGGGATACTTAATAGATCCCGGGACACATCAGAATATTGTTCTTTAAAATTTTACCGGTTAAGCTGTCGAAGCTGCTGCTGAGGTGTTATTCAGGTAAAAAAAGCAGCTTTTAATTCTCCGGTCTTGCAATCATCCCTTTTTTACCGGCTGCTGCAACGTCAAGAGATGTGTTTTATCAGCCGAACCTTTTGAACTGCCAAAGAAGTAACCCAGAACTGTAGCAAAACCGGAAACCAGACCGCCAAACAGAATATCTAAAACAGGATTATTCCCAATACCCTTAAACATTAATATTCCGGTCAATATAAAGAAACCGCCAACAACCACCCAGGCAAGAACATAAAGATTTATATCCTTTTTACCGGTCCTCTCAACAATCGCTTTCTCCCGTTCCCGCGCTGAATTTGTATCGGCAAAATAGAGTTTCTTCTCTTCTAAAACAATGCTTGCTTCTTCAAGTTTAAGTTCTTCTAACTTTTCTCTGTGTTTCAATTCGATCGCGCGTAACTTGGTTGCCGCTTCAGGGTCCGCTTCGATTTTGGTAAGTAATTCATCCGGCTCATCAGGGTCTGCACCAAAAACGGAGGCGAGAAGACCGCCAACCGCACTCCCTGCCGGCCCGCCTAAAACGGAACCTAATAACGGAGCGCCTTTTTTCACGATCGATTTTGCTAAATCTTCTAAGCTCATTTTCTCAACTCCTTATTTTCGGTCAAATTCAATTCCGGTGCCATTTTTGTTCTTTGGAAAAAAGTGCTTTTTGTTTTTCCCGAAGGCTTTCAGTAACTAATTACAGGATGTATGAAAATATCATAAACCGTTAAAACGGTTGCAGTCCGTGTCGATACGTTAGCCCACGACTTAAGTCGTGGGCTATGAAAATTTTTTAATTGCTTCAGCGATTGATAAGAGATCATTCACACAACACCATAAGCGATCGCTTCAACCATCGCCGGTTGCAGGTATTGTTTGTTGGTATAACGGCCAACAGCTAAAATTTGTCGTTTATTCTGCCCGGTTGAAGCGGAAATATGCACCCAGGCGGGACGGCCAAAATCTTCACCGTACTCATGGATCAACTGGTCAACATCAAAATTCTCCAGACGTAAACACACAAAAGCGAACAGGTTATAATTTTCATTAATCTCCGGTTTCAGCGCCCTTCCGGTTCTTTCCTGAATTTCCCTTCCGGTCTGTTCCCGAACAGCATCGGCAGCCGGATCATGTAAAAATCTGGGCAACAACTGACAATCTGCCGCTTCTCCAAGACAATGCTGCGAAGTTGCGCTGCCGCCGACCAACTTGTTCACTACCTGACATCTGTACCCTGAACTGATTTTGATGGGATAGTTCAAAGCTTCCCGAATAGGCTGCAGGGCTGTTTCGACCAGATATTCCAAATTGTCAATCACTTCGTGCGGGGGATTTTCCTGCTCCTTTTTAAGCTCGTAATCACGCTCGGCGGTTTCCGATCTCAAAAACTCTCCAAGAGTAAAATTATTTGATAAAGGCAGGGATAGTTCCGGCATGGTTTTCCTCCATTATTTGAATGAACACAATTTCTTTTTTAGATAGAAATGAGTATCATCTTTTTATAAGAAAGTCTACTGCAATCACCATTCTGTTGCATAAATGTAATATTTTTACAAATCAATTCATATTACTTAGATTCAGTAAAAAAATCAAGAGAAAAGGATATCTAACTAATGCCTGAACGAAAACCCCAGAAACAGTAAAAAGTGTCATTCCTGTGAAAGCAGCCTGCCTGTCCGCCTTCGCCCGCCTATCTCAGGCACGGCGGAATGATGGGAAAAGAGAGTTTCCCTTCAGACACTAACTATCTTATAGTTTCCATTTTATCCTGAATTGAACGATTGTAGGTTGATTTGCTTAATCGATAATTTGCTTCCATTTGATTGATGCAAAAAAATAAAAACCCGTTCAGTGTCAAAAGCAATCGTAAAAATAGGTTAATCGTTTAATTTAGGTTTATAATGAGGAGAAGGATGCCGGAGCCGGGATGGACAAACAGTCGATTAATTGGAAAAGTGGAACTAAATTACACTTAATCGCCGGGAGAACTAAAAAATTACCGGATAACTACACAACAATTGGCGCGCAAATAGCCAACTGCGGCAACACTATGGATTCGTAACCACCCTGTCATCTCCAATCAGATTTCGGTAATTTTCTCTTTTCTCCGGGCGGCAATCCGTTTGCCGGCATCTAATTCCATTTTACGCAGACGAACATTCTTTGGTGTCACCTCAACCAATTCATCTTCGGCAATAAATTCAATGGATTGATCTAACGACAAAATCCGCGGCGGACGCAACGTTACGGTAGCATCCGATGTAGAACTGCGCATATTGGTTAATTTTTTCTCCCGGGTAATATTCACAACCAAGTCGCCGGTTCGGTTGCGTTCGCCGATTACCATGCCGGCGTATACATTAGTGCCTACTTCCACAAACAGTTCGCCGCGATCAACCATTCCGAAACTGGCGTATGCCGTCACCCGGCCGGGCCGGTCTGCAACCAGGGCGCCGCTATTCCGCTGTGGAATGGGGCCGAACCACGGGGAATAGCCTTCAAATAGCGTGTTCATCACACCCGCGCCATTGGTGTCGGTAAGGAACTGACTGCGAAATCCGATTAAACCCCGGGACGGAATAATGAATTCCATGGAAATCCGGCCGTGACCATGGTTCTGCATATTGGTCATTTTCCCTTTTCGGGCAGCAAGTTTTTCCGTAACCACACCCACTTTATCTTCCGGAATATCGAAGAAAACCCGCTCTATCGGTTCCATCACCTTGTCGTTTTTTTCCTTGGTGATGATGCGCGGTTTCGACACCATAAATTCGTATCCCTCGCGGCGCATGGTTTCGATAAGCACGGCCATTTGCAATTCGCCGCGGCCGCAAACTTCAAAAGCATTGGCACGATCCGTTGCTTTCACCTCCAGAGAAACATTGCCAAGCACTTCCTTTTGCAGTCTGTCTTTCAGATGCCGGGAAGTGAGATATTTCCCCTCTTTGCCGGCAAAAGGACTGTTATTTACGTAAAATATCATCGAGACGGTAGGTTCGTCCACCTTGATGCGCGGCAGCGGTTTTGGATTCTCTTCGGCAGAAATGGTGTCGCCTATCTTCACATTTTCAACTCCGGAAACCGCAATAATGTCACCTGCCTGCAGACTTTGCACCTGGGTTCTTTGCAATTCCTGGAAAGTGTAGCAGGCGGAGAATTTAATGCCGCGGGTAATACCGTTTTCAGCGCATAAACTATAGGTTTGATTCATCTCCAAACTGCCGTTACTCAGTCTCCCAACAGCAATCTGGCCGACATAGGGGTCGTAAAAAAGGTTGGTGACCAGAAATTGCGGGATGTGATCATCGTTGGCTACCGGTCCCGGAATCACCGAAATAATCGTTTCAAACAATAGATTCAAATCGGTGGAATCATCACCAATTTCAGCGTGAGCAATTCCTTTTTTTGCGTTTGTATATAGAATGGGAAATTCAATCTGGTCTTCCGCGGCGCCAAGATCGATGAACAGATCGTACACTTCATTCACTACTTCTTCTATACGCGCATCGCTGCGATCGATTTTATTGATCACCAAAATGATGGGCAAATTTTTTGCCAACGCTTTTTTCACTACAAAACGGGTTTGCGGCAGCGGCCCTTCCCGGGCGTCCACCAGCAGCAGAGCGCCGTCCACCAGGTTCAGGCTGCGCTCCACTTCGCCGCCAAAATCCGCATGGCCGGGAGTATCGACGATGTTTATTTTAACATCATGGTACCAAACCGCCGTGTTTTTAGCCATGATGGTGATGCCCCGTTCTTTTTCCAGGTCCATCGAATCCATAATTCGTACGGCAACATCCTGGTTCTCCCGGAAAATACCACTCTGTTTCAACATCCCATCCAACAAAGTTGTTTTCCCGTGATCCACGTGGGCAATAATTACGATGTTGCGGAAATTACTTTTTCTCATTTTGTCTTCATTCATTGTTCACAACTATTAAAATTTTATTCTATCGATTCTATTTTTTTATTCTCATTTTATCCCCAGCCAATATTTTCTCTAAACCAGATATTTTAAACACTCTTTAACCGCATGAGATAAGGGATACGACCGGTATCTTTCACGCCTTCTTTTAAGGCAATCACCATCGGCAGAGCGGACAGACCGTACCGGTTTACTTTCTCTTCATCCGTAATCATCAAAATTCAAACTAAGGGTTATTACATCCTGTTTTTTAAGCGGTTCCATTGCTACATCGCGCGGATACGACATCCCGATAAAAAAATCTCCGTTATCAGAGCGATGAATCTTCACCAAAGTTGCCGCGCGGAACCCGGCAACAATATTTAAAAGTAAGACTCATTTAGCTAAAAAACCGATTTGGAATTTACCTTAACCGGACAACGGTGGCTAAAAAAACATTCGCCTGAGAGTGAACCCTCAGGCGACTTGAAAAAAGGGAAAAACCGGGGCGGGTGAACCGTTTAATTCCGGTTTCGTCAAATGTTTTTTTGAACCGCCAAGCGACTACGCTGCCCAAAAAAGTTGCACATTTGTGCCATTCAGAGGCAAGCGATACTCGCTCTGTCTGGCCGCTTCTCAGCCGGTGTAAATTTCCTGGTATTGATTATCCGTTTTCAGTTTTTCCAGATATTTTTTTACTTCATCCTTTTTTTTTGCCTTGGTTAATTGAGCAGTAATTTCCCCGCGGACTTCTTCCAGCGGCCTGGTTTCCTCCTCTCTGCCGACCACTTTGATGATATGATATCCGTACCGGGTTTCCACGAGATCGCTGATACTGCCGACCGGCAGGTTGAAAGAAGCATCTTCAAACGATTTGACCATTCGCCCCTTTGGGAATTTTTCATAGAGTCCGCCTTTATCCTTGGAACCGGGATCCTCTGAATATTTTTTTGCCAGTTCACCAAAATCCTTGCCGGCACGTGCTTGTGCCAGGACATCTTCCATTTTTTTGCGAATCGCTTGCTTCTCCTTATCGGATTTGCCCTGCGTCATCATCAAAATATGCCGTACTGTGGCGGTTTTGTCCTGGTTGTACCTGTCCTGAATCTCCTTTTCATCCACGGCAATATTTTTGTAAACATATTTATCAAGATATTTTTGCACGGTTAGATTTTTTTTCACATCATTTTTCACAAAATCCAGTGTGAAACCCTGAGAAGTAATATTCTTGACAAATTTATCTTTGCCGCCAAAATTTGTATAAATTTTAGTCAATTCCGCTTTAACGGTATCTTCCGGTACACCGATGGTTTTTTCTGCGGCAGTTGCCAGCAGAAGTTTACGTTCTGCTTCCTGCTGTGCCGCCTGTTTCACCAAATTGATTAAATCCTGCCTGGGAATTGCTTTCAGGTTGTTGCTGTAACGGTTTAACGCCCGGTACAATCCCGGCATCACATCATTGTTGTAGACACTAAAACTTTTTGTCCTGACTAATTCGGAGGACTCGTTTGGATTTAAAACGGGAATTTGAAATGTGTCCGAAACGGCTTTAAAGAACTGGTACTCCTTCGCATCCGACGAATAACGCGGTTCCGGCCCCTTTTTACCGCAAGCCGCAACAATCAGTAAGAATGCAAGCATGGTCAAAAAATATACTCTTTTCATATTACAACCTTTCAACATAAATAAATATTCTTGTAAGTTAAAACGCCTTAAATATACGGTATATATTCCGCAAACCCAAATATATTTGCATTGCATTTCATCTTTTTTGTTGCATTTTTACGGTATAATCCGTAAGATTGAAAAAATATTTCCATCTGTTATCTGAAGAATGATGAATTCTAAACGGCTCAAAATTTTATTTGTAATCAATCAAAATAAATTACCGGAGGATTGTATGGAAGAAAAATCGAAACCGGACAAAAAAATAACCATTTCCCGACGCGCCTTTATTGCTGCGTTGTCTGCTTTGGGAGTAAGCCCGGCAGCTATAGCCAAAGTAGCCGGGGCACAAAATGTTTCTACCGGGGAAATAAGCGAAGAGGATCTAAAAAACGCAGAGAAGATCATTGGTCTTCATTTTACCGATGAAAACCGGAAATTAATGATCCGGGGGATCCGGTCCCGGCTGAAAGGCTACGAATCCCTGCGCACACTGAAGATTGATAATTCAATCCCGCCGGCCCTTTCTTTTTCTCCGTTAACTGCGGGAATGACGGTTCAGCCGGAAAAGAACAGCCTGAAGTACAGCCGGCTTAAATCGTTTTCATTGCCGCAAAAGGAAGAGAAGTTAGCCTTCCTGCCGGTTACCCATCTTGCCCATCTGATAAAAACACAGCAGATATCTTCTCTGGATTTAACAAAACTGTATCTTGAGAGGCTAAAAAAATATGATCCGGTTCTTCATTGTGTGATTACGCTGACCGAAGAACCGGCTTTACGGCAAGCAAAGCAAGCGGATCGTGAAATCCGTGTCGGTAACTACCGCGGGCCGCTGCACGGCATCCCCTGGGGCGCTAAAGATTTGTTCGCGGTAAAGGGCTACAAGACAACCTGGGGCGCCATGCCTTACAAGGATCAGACCATTGATAAAAATGCTACAGTGGTTGAAAAATTGAATAATGCCGGCGCAGTTCTGGTCGCTAAATTGACTCTCGGCGCCCTGGCCATGGGCGATGTCTGGTTTGGCGGCAAAACCCGTAATCCCTGGAATCCGGAGCAGGGCTCCAGCGGTTCATCGGCCGGACCTGCTTCTGCCACGGCGGCCGGATTAGTGGGTTTTTCCATCGGCACAGAAACATTAGGCTCCATTGTTTCTCCCAGCAGCCGCTGCGGTGCAACCGGATTGCGGCCTACTTTTGGCCGGGTGAGTCGCGCCGGCGCTATGGCGTTAAGCTGGTCAATGGATAAAATCGGACCCATCTGTCGCTCTGTTGAAGATTGTGCCCTGGTATTCCAGGCCATTCACGGCACGGATGGCAAAGATTTGACGGTCCATGATTTCCCCTTCTACTGGAATCCGGATCGAAATGTTAAACAGTTGAAAATTGGTTATGTGAAGGAATATTTCGCCGGAGAACAAGAGGCCGACACTTTTGCTGGAAAAGTGCCGGACACACTGAAATCTCTGGGATTTCATTTGAAGGAAATCGAATTGCCCGAGTTTCCGTACGGCGGATTGCGTCCTATTCTCAGCGCCGAAGCCGCCGCTGCATTTGATGAAATTACCCGCAACGGAGAAGTTGACTCGATGGTGCGACAGGACAGAGGCGCCTGGCCCAATTCCTTCCGTACTTCCCGTTTTATTCCTGCCGTCGAGTATATTCAGGCAAACCGGGCGCGAACGATTCTGATGGAAAAAATGGCCACAGTTATGAGCTCAGTGGATGTGATTGTGTCCCCTCCGTTCGCCGGCCCGACGCTGCTGCTGACCAATCTCACCGGCCATCCGGTTGTAGTGCTGCCCAACGGTTTTCGTGAAGACGGAACGCCGGTGAGCATCACATTCATCGGCAATCTGTTCAAGGAGTCTGATGCTCTGGCAGTTGCCAAAGCCTACCAGGATGCTACCGGTTTTCATCTGCAGCACCCCAAATTGACAAGGTGATAGCCGCTGTAGTATTTCTGTATTTGTATATTTAAAAAAGGATTTGTTCATTGGGGTCCTCGCATTGTATTGGAAAAAATTCTACACAGGAAAGTTTATGACTTTAACATTAACACAAGATCTCCAATCCTCTAAGATAAGACTTGAGGAATTTAAAAATATTGCTGATCGTATTTTGCAATATATGCCTGCTGTTATCGATGAAAAAGTGGTATATCATGAGTACCTCATTTGTTCATCAACAACTGCCGGCAGTACTAAACGAATTCGTCCATTTAATAAATATCTTTTTATGGTGTATACAAGATTTCTCGCTCGGTTAGAAGGATACTATTATCTGGATATTCCTAAAAAAGCTCTAATAGCACCATATAATCAACATATTTTCCCATTTTCTCAATTTATTCTTGAGGATATCTGGAAATTACTGGATAGTGCGTAATTTTTTTCTGCGCTCAAGCGCTTCAGCTTCATCTTTTCCAGATGATATTCTGGCAATGTGGTTTTTGTCTAATAAGCGTTTTTTTGAAATTTCACAATACTCTTTATTCAAGTCTGTTCCGAGCCATTTTCGATTAAATGCCTCTGCTACTGCGTAGGTTGTCCCGGAACCACCAAAGGGATCTACTACGATATCTCCCGGATTTGAAGATGCCAAAATACACTTTTTTACAAGTTCAATCGGCTTTTGTGTTGTATGGTTGGTTTTTTCCCATGAACCATTTGACAGAGTTGGGATTTCAAACACATCCTTCGGCTTGGCCCCTTGTGGATTTGGTTCCCAAATGTACTTTTTGTCTTTTCCATTGTTATACTGAGAAGTTTGTGCCTGTGGACGTTTGGGATATTTTAGGGTATGAGCATTGTAGGGGATTCTGACATTATCAATATTTGATATAAATTGTTTACTTTTTCTAAAATGCAGAAGGCTTTCATGGGATCTCCCCCAGTCATTGCCTAAATTAGCTTTATTGCGATAATACCAAACAAGCCATTTACAACCTTTAAATAAGTGATTTGCCGCCCATTTTATATCGGCGAGAATTTCTGAAAAGCCACATACATATAATGTTCCGGTTGGCTTTAGAATCCTATGCGCCTCTTTTATCCACCGGAGGCTCCATTCGACATATTGCTGTTGCGATGCGAAGGAATCCCATTCAGCTTTTTTAATGTTACACGGAGGATCTGCAAAAATGAGATCTATACTTTCATTGTCGATAGCTTTTAAAAATGCGATTGCATCCAAATTATATAGCGCTCCGTGCTGAGTTTCAAAAAACGGAATATTTCTATTCTCTTTTTCAACTTCTTTTATCTTTGTCCCAAATTCCAGTTGCAATTGAATTTCTTTGATAAAATGATGAACCTTTTCAATATTGTAAACCCGGTAATTGTTTATTGGATTTCTGGAAGAAGTGAATTTCCCGGATTTATCCCATCGCCGGAGAGTTTCTGTGTTAACACCTAATAATTTAGCTGCTTCGCTGACGTTTAAATAACCTTCCATCTTTCACCTGCGAAATTTTGTTTAAAAAGATTCTATAACCTTCTACAACATTATACAATATATAACATTTATTATTGCTATTTGCAAATGTTTTCCAACAAGCTGCACTAATTTTTTGGCCTATTTGCCGGGTTAGCCTGAATCTGATTATGACCTCTCTAATTTCCCTAAATGTTCAAAATTTTGAACCGTTTTCCGAAAAATTGATTTTCATCCCGGAATTCTCGCAACCGATCCAGTTCATTTCGCTTTGAAAAACAAACTGATTCCCATCCTTTTTTCTGGCATGTGGATTGCCTTTCATCTGTCCCGGAAGTACACGGGAAAAATAGAAGGAGAATATCCCATGAAAAGATTGTTGTTTTTACTACTAGTCAGCATGAGCGTCAGCTCCGTTCAGGCCCAATATTGGAGCGATTATGTTTTGGAAAAAGGGTTCAATGCGCGGGATTATTTTTTACAACCCCACCGGATTGTTACGCTGCAAACTAAAAATGTTGATATGGGCTTGTTGGGAATTCGCCCGGATTCTCTGAGCGAAATTTCGTACCAGCCGGCGCGGTTGTCATTTATCCGGGGGACCAAACTTTATCTGGATATGAAAGGCAGTGAAGACAAATTTACAATCCTGCCCAATTATATCTATCCCAGGTACGCGTACGATAACGCTTATTTTTACCCTCCCTATATGGCCAGATTTGCCGAACGAAAACTGCAACCTATGCTGTCTGTAATTTTTGTAGGCGACATTGCAGAAAAATGGCTGCCCGGCTTCAAATACGGATTTTCTTATGAGTTAATTCATCATCAGGGTCCCTATTATGAACCTGTCCCGATCTGGTATTACGGCGCTTACGATGCCTTTGGCATGCGGGCAGAGGCGAATAAAGATTTTCCGGAATTACCGGTCAACCTTAAACGGGACGGATTGGATGAAAAATCCGAAACCGCTCATTTTATGGACGCCTACTTGTCTTTTTCCGTAGGTAAGTTTCTCTCCCTGGGGGCAAAGGTTAGCCGCACGCAAACAGCAATTTCCGGTGATTATTTGCGTCTGAATAATTATGATGATACAGGCAGCCGGTCTCACTATTCCTCCCGCTACCTGAACCGGAAAGGAAATGAGGCCACTTTAAGCCAAAATGAATACAGCGCCGGATTCATCATAAAACCCACACAAAACCGGGAAATTGGTTTCTGGACGGGTTATATCGAGGGGAACCATTCTCAGAAGGCTTCCGAAACGGACAGCAGCTTTTATGCCTGGGGAGATCCCGCTTCACAGGATCAGTTTTCCCGGTCGACAAGCAACCACCGTAATCAAAGCAATTGGCTGCATCAGGGAAAAACCCGGTTCGGCGGCATTCACGGAAACCTGCCGATGAAGCAGGGAATTTCTTTTAAATTCCGCTTTGAATATTTAAAATCGGATTTGGATCTGGCAAACGGTGATACCATGATCGACACCAGTCACCATCACTACCGCTATCGGTATTATCTGGATAATCAAATTTATAATTATATTTACAGTTCAAAATTCTCGGATGAACGAACCGGCGATGGCGGAGAAAATCGCGAGAAGAAAGAAGGCGCCGTTGGTTTGGTTATTCCTCTTTATAAAAACAGTCGGTTGATACTGGGTCTATTCACAGAAAAAACGACGAGCCAAACCAAAATTTACGAAGACACCAAACTAACCCGCTTCAGAAACCGGGAGACGGAAACACCCTATCAAACACCGGAAATGACGACTGAATTTGAAGATAAAACGCTGCGCTTTACCAAAGAGAACAGCATGTTAAGAGTTGCTTTGCCTGTGGCGATGGATTTTTACCTCGGCAAAGGTTTCACGGCTCATCTTGGCGCTGTGAAGCAATTTTACAAATTTAAAACCGACGAAATTGTTGATATCTGGTATCGCACCGATTCAACGATCACTATAAATTCTTCAGGAACATCCAGTGAAAATAAGCCGCAACGGATTGATAGATACCGGGCTTCGCCGACCCGGAAAAGTCAATCGTCTACCGATTTCAGTCTTGGTTTGAGTTTTCAACCCACAAATCTGGTGCGTTTTGAGGTAGCTATGGGTACAGAATGGCTGGATTTAAAATACTGGCAATTTGCGGTATTATTGAGTTTGTGAAATCTGACAGTCTTAAACCTTCCGGTCATCAAAAACCTTCCGGGTTTTCAAAACCTGGCAGGTTTAAAAGAAGGCAGGAAGGTTTTAAAAAGGTATTATTTTATTCTCCAAAATAATTCCTGATTAAATCCGGCAAACCCCAAACCGGGCTGAAATATACAGGGACATTGGCCGTGGATTTTTTATCAATATAGGATTTAGTCAAAACAAAACATTTATTTACATTAAGTTTTTCGATGAGAGATTTAAAAACTTTTGGTATCAACCTTTGTTTCCCGGCGGAATATTTCACTTCGATAAAATTTAATGCCTCCACAAAGCCAAAACAAAAATCAACTTCAGCACCTGTGGTTGTGCGGTAAAACCACAATCTGTCCATGTCTAAAAATTTGATGAGCTCAGAAAAAACAAAATTTTCAACAATCTGTCCTAAATCGGCTCGTGTTTTTAAGCTGCTAAACTGTTTGACCACTACATTCCTGATTCCGGTATCTATAAAATAAACCTTGGGCATTTTTATTATTGTTTTGCCCAAATTTATGTAAAAAGGTTTGAGCAATTTCAGAATATAGGTTTCCTCTAAAAATTTAACATATTGATTTAATTGATATCTCGACAGAGAAATGGATTTTGATATTTCGTTTAAGTTAAATAATCCGGCATTCTGCGCTGCAACAAATTGTACCAGTCGGTTAAAACCCAAAACATCCTGAACCTTCAGAAAATCGCTGATATCTTTTTGAATGTACGACCGGTAAATTTCATCCAAAGCGGCAATTTTTTCCTCTTTGGCTTTTAATATAACAACGCCCGGATATCCGCCAAAAAGAATAAACTCTTCCAGCATTTGGTGGTAAATCTCCATTTCAAATTCTACTTTTTTGAGAAGCGTAATTCCCGTATTTACTCCTCTGTATTCCAGAAACTCCGTAAATGAAACCGGAAGCATTTCAAACAAGCGTTTTCTTCCGGTAAGAGTTTCTTTAACCTGTCCTTTGATTTCAAGTGAGGAAGAGCCGGAGACAATGATCTTTATTGGTAGGTCCAGGTCGTAATATTGTTTTAACAGTAAACCGCAATCGGGGATTCTTTGAGCCTCATCAAAAAATACGTAAAATTTACTGTTTGGTTTGCCGTATGTATGCAGGAAATCCAGAAAAGATGTTTGCTTTTGGATAAATTCGATGAGATCAAAGGCATCAAAATTAAAATAGAAAATTTGCCGGGGATCAATGGTTTTTTCTGTAATCAGATATTCAATTAATCTTTCTATGGCAAATGTTTTGCCTACCTGCCGGGAACCGACGATAACAGTGATTTCTTTTTTGTCAAGATGTACGACCAGATCGGAAATAATTTTTCTGTGAATATAGGGCTCAGTTGCAAATTTATAATTGGATTGTCGCCAGGGATTTTGAAGTTTGAATGTAGAAAGCATGCTATTAACCTGGTAATTTTGAAATATATTTTAAAATTACCATGGTAATATAAAAATAATTTTGCAAATAGTCAAATAATATTATCTATCCCCACACGTTAAGGTAAATTTAATCCTGTTTTACAAACGGGACATTGAAAAAACCTTCAAGGTTTTCAAAACCTGGAAGGTTTCAAGAAGGCAGGTATTTTGTAAATAAATTTTAAAAATACCCTGGTAGTATAAAAATTGTTTTTAAAATTGTCAAATCATACTATTTTTTTTGCCATATAAACTCAGTGATTTCCGGTTAGGTTTTTGCAGCCCTGTAATTTACAAAGCTCGTCCTACGGGACTAAAAATAGGAAGCGCCATAAATAGCGCTTACAACGCAGGGTCTGCCTCAGGCGGATCCTTTCTATTCTTAGTCTCGTGGTTCACCACGGGGCGGAATAGCAAACACCGTTTTTGTTTGTTCTCTTTTTTGACTATGTTGCCAATTGCAAAAACCTAACCGGAAATTACTGATATAAACTAAGCCTTCGTCAGTCGATCAAAGAAGGTAAGCAAGGTTTTTTCTTCTTTCGTGAAAAAATTTTGCAATTCTTTTTCTTGCAACGGATGGAATGCTTCTTCGTCATCATCCGGGCCTGCCCAACCGAACATCATTCGCTTGATTACTTCATCCTCAACAGCCACGGCGAAGACAATTTTCATTTCCGGTTTGTAATCAAGCAAAAACTCCATTTCGTCCAGATATTCAAATGATTCCGGGATATAACGGGGAGAGATGCCCAATGATTTCATCTCGCCGGAATTACCGATAAATGAGATATTTATTTTCAGATCAAGATACTTTTTCAGCAATTCCATGCAATCATCTCCGTAAAAAAAATCATGCGGTGAACTCTTAGCAGACACCGCATGATTTAGTCTTTGTGTTGTAGCAGGAAAACGTTATTTCAGAAAAGATCCGCCGCGCAAAGTTTCCACACCGTCCTTTGTAGCGATGGAATATTCCGGCCCGGCGCCTTTTCCGTAGCCGCGAATCTGTCCGCGATAGCATTCGCCGTCTTTATTCAGAGCGGTGAATTGATCATTGAAGTTCACTTTGCCATGATTGTGATCCACAATGCGCTTGCACGCATTTTCAATGGCTTCTTTGGGCGACATGCCGCGGCGCATATTTTCCACCACCAAAAAACTGCCGCATATTTTCATCACTGCTTCACCGCGTCCCGTTGCACCGCAGGCGCCCACATCGTTATCCACATACAACCCGGCGCCGATGATGGGTGAGTCGCCAACCCGGCCGGGAATTTTGTAGGATAAACCGGAGGTAGTGGTTACGCCGAAAATGTCGCCGTTTTCATCGATGCCCAACACATTGATAGTACCCGTTTGCCGGATTTCCCTTTTATAATCACCATCTTTGCGGGGGAACCAGTCATCGCTGTCGCTTAAATTTTCTTTCCATTGCAGCCAGCGAACGCGGGCTTCTTCCGTCAATAGGTTCTCCTTTTTAAACCCGTGCGCCAGGGCAAAATCCAGCGCGCCTTCCCCGACCAGCATAACATGGTCGCTTCTTTCCATCACCAATCGAGCTATTTTACTTGCTGTTTTAATGTGCTCGAGCGCACCCACAGCGCCGGCGTTATAAGTTGGCCCGTGCATCACAGAAGAATCCAATTGCACCACGCCGTCCTCATTGGGCAGGCCGCCATAGCCAACGCTCATATCTGTAGGATCCAATTCAACCACATTGGCGCCGCCGATGACGCCGTCCATCATATCGCCGGTTTTTTCATAAGCCTGCCAACCGTTCGTCAAAACCTTTTCTCCCCAGTTCCCTCCCTTTCCCCGGCTGGTCAGGATGAGGGATTGTTTGCCTTTTTTTCGTATTGGATTCTTTGCCATATAAGGTGGTGGGGAGGATAGAAATGGAATGGCCGCTCCCACACTTAAAAAACTTTTCAAAAACTTTCTTCTTCCACTGTCGTTTTGCATAGTCACCTCCAACTAATAAATTACTAATTATTCGGGTTAAAATTATCTATCTTTTTGAACCCCTTGGGAATCTCAAAAAGGGAAGTATCGACCGGTTTAGTGGAGACATTTTCGATTTCCGTGAAAATATCCATCAGTTTGCTGCGATTCCCGGCAGCCTTTTTCTTCTTTGCCAGTTTTTTGGCAAAACCGCCCAGCATTTTGCTGACATTGGTAATATCCGTTGTGCCGGATTCATTTCCTTTGTCGGTGGTCATCTGTTTTTTACTCTTCACAATTTCGATGGTAGTGGTAGATTTAACTGCAACTTCTTTTGCCTGATCCGTTTCTTCTCTGAGTTTGTCCATCCCTTCCTTTACTTGCGGATATTGATCGATGATGGACATGATACCCGTTGCCATATTCTTCATGGATAGGGGAAGATCCATTTTTTGCATCATCTTTTCCTGGAATTGACGGTATTCATCGTAACCGTCCACATTGGAAGCCATCCATTGATCTGCGGTGATCACCATACCGCCGGAATCTTCCAGAGCGTATCCTTTCTGTTTGATAGTGACGGTCATGATTAATTGTTTTGCTTGAATCCCGTGAAATTTTTTGGATCTCCCGGTTGGGTTCACATCGAACAGCACTTCCAATTCTTTTTGCGGCTTTTCGGGCGCCACCGTTTCCGGCTGTTCTTCACCGGAAGATTTAACTTGCTCCCCCACGGCCTCCATCTGCTGTTTCATTTCGGCAAAAGTGACCACAGAGTACTCTTTTCGTTTCGGATAAATGTTGATGATCCGTTCATTTTCCAAATCCGTAATGGTGATCTCATTCTTCCGCTCAGAACGCAGGTAATTCCCTTTAACTATTGTTTTCGTTTTGATCTCATTGCCGGCAGAAGTGAACGCATTGATTAAAACGCCAACCGTGCCGTGCATTTTCACTTTTGATTTTTCCTTTACGGTGACATCGGCAAAACAGAAAGACGCCCCCAAAATTAAAACCAATGACAGGGTGATTAATTTTTTCATCTCGACCTCCAATTTAAATAATACATAGCTATTCAGGTATCACGCATCGACTCCACTCAGCATGGTTTAAATAGCCATGCCGAGTGGAGTCGATGCGTTATTATTGCAACATACCTAAAAAATTAATCTTTTTTATATTGTAACCGAATTTACTCCCATCTAAAAAATTTTACGGCCATGATCAAACTGACAGCACCCCAGGCAATGAGCACCAGGATATTTTTCCCCAGATCAAAAATAGAAGCATCGATCATTACGATAGATTGAATTCCACCGATCAAATAGGGAGTAGGCAAAAAAACAGCGAATTTTTGCAGAAATTCCGGCATGATCGACAACGGCCAGAAAGCGCCGCCTAAAAACAGCAGGGTAAAAAAGGGCAGCATGGTGAATGCTTCGGCGGCTTCGACATTGGGAGAAATGTTTGCCGCCAAAAATCCCAGCGCTAAAAAAGTGAATATGCCGAAACTAACCAGAAGCCAGACATCTAAACCGAAATAGGCGGGAGAAGCAGAAAATACGATCAGCGCCACTAAGTTAAGAAAAACAATTTGGGTTAAAACAACTACATAGCGCTGCAAAATTTGCGTTCCCAACAGAAAAAAGCGACTCACAGGAACTATACTCATTCGGCGGTAATATCCCTTTTCCCGCATCAAAACAAAAGAGATACCGGTGGAAATCAGGCAGGAAGATGCGATGGCCATGATGATGATGCCGGGCAGTACATAGTCGATGGAACCGCCAAAATTAAGGCTGCCGAAAAGCAGCAGAAAAAACAGCGGGAAAATGTAGTTCCAAAACACATTCATTTTATTGCGGAAGAACAATCGGTTTTCAAAAAGATATTGTTGAACCAAAGTGTGCATAACTAATCTCTTATTTTTCTCCCGGTTAATTCAAGGAATACATCCTCCAGACTTGTTTTGCGCAGGGAGATCTGTTTAATAGGCAGACTGCCGTTATCCAGGGCGCGGACAAGTTCAACTAAAATTTTTTGCGGTTCCCGTGAAAAAGCAGTAATATTCTGACCTTGCCGGTAGAATTCCTCAATCTCCGGAAACAGTTTTTCGTCAAAATTTTCTGCATTTTCCGACAGTTCAAATTCAATGGCGGTGGCTAAATTTTGTTTCCGGATCAATTCTTCCGGAGTGCCCAATGCAATGATTTTACCCCGATCGATGATTCCCACCCGGTCACAGATCTGCTCCGCTTCTTCCATGTAGTGGGTCGTCAATAAAATCGTCTTGCCCGCTTTCTGCCAGTTTTTAATGATTTCCCAGATATTTCTCCTCGCCTGCGGGTCCAGCCCGGTTGTCGGTTCATCTAAAATCAAAATCTCCGGATCGTTGATTAGCGCCAGCGCCAGTGCCAGACGTTGTTTTTGCCCACCGGACAGATGTTTTGTGTACACCTGTTTTTTTTCAGTTAAGCCGGCCATTTCCAGGACCTGAGCCACGGGGAGAGAGTGATTGTAATAACCGGCGAACAGAACTAACAGCTCTTTCACCCGGATCAATTCGGGCAGATCGGTAATTTGCAATTGCACGCCTAATTTCTGTTTGATCCGGTCTAATTTTTCCGGTACGGGCTGATCTAAAACAGAAATCTCGCCCGCATCTGCCTTGCGCAGGCCTTCCAGTATTTCTACGACAGTGGTCTTCCCGGCGCCATTAGGGCCCAGCAAACCGAACACCTCTTTATGAAAAATATTCAATGACAGGTGATCCACAGCCTTTACCTCGCCGTAAAACTTGACAATGTCCTTCATTTCAATAATAGGTTGTGTCATATTTACGAGTGACCTAACTTATTTTTGCAACAGAATGGTTTCAGAGTAAATCACTGGCCAACTCCGCCAGATAGGAACGTTCGCCTCTTTCCAGCGTTACGTGGGCATAAACCGATTGGCCTTTCATCCGGTCGATAAGATAAGTCAATCCGTTTGATTGGGCGTCCAGATAGGGCGTGTCGATCTGGTACGGATCGCCGGTGAAGACAATTTTTGTGCCGTCGCCGGCTCTGGTAATGATGGTTTTGATTTCGTGAGGCGTTAAATTCTGGGCTTCATCGACGATGAAAAAAATTCGTTCTAAACTGCGACCGCGAATATAAGCCAGCGGCGCGATATGCAGTTTTTCCGATTTCAGCATATCGTCTAAGCGCTGGTAATTTTTATCCTTTTCAGAAAATTGATTTTTGATCACGCCAAGGTTGTCATAAAGTGGCTGCATGAAAGGGTCCATCTTGGCTTCCAGGCTGCCCGGTAAAAATCCCATATCCCGGTTGGATAACGGAATGATCGGCCGTGCTAAAAAAATCTGCTGATAATCTTTCCGTTCTTCCAGCGCCGCCGCCAGCGCCAACAGGGTTTTTCCGGTTCCCGCCTTACCCGCTAATGTTACCAACTGCGCATTTTTATTTCTCAGCGCATGCAGGGCAAAAGTCTGTTCCGAGTTACGCGGTGTAATTCCATAGGCAGGCTCTTTTTGCACTTTTTGAAATGTATCTGTTTCCGCGTTATAAAATGCCAGCACAGATTTCTGCCGGTTCTTCAAAATGAAAAATTGATTGGGCAGATATTCTTTCACCGGCAGTTCCTGCGCCGGAATTTCGTAAGGCGTAGTGTAAAATCGATCAATAAAATGATCCGGCATATCTTCCACAATCGCGCGGCCGCTATAAAGCTTGGCAATATCACTGATTCTGTCTGTTGTGTAATCCTCAGCTTTTACGCCAAGGGATTTAGCTTTTAAGCGTAAATTCACATCTTTGGAAATGAGGATTACGTCCCGGTCCCCGTTAGATTGAGTTAGATAAAGAGCCACGCTCAAAATCCGGTGATCCGGCTTCTTTTCCAGAAAAGTTTGCCTGACGGCCGCTTCTTCCAAATGAGAAGTGATCACCTCGATTTTACCTTTCCCCTTACCGGGAGAAACACCGCCATCTACCAACTTGTCACCGGAAAGAGAATCTAAGGTTCGGATAAATTCCCGGGCGTTGTAATTAATCTGATCATGACCTTTTTTGAAATTATCCAGTTCCTCCAAAACCGTGATAGGAATGGCAACATCATTCTCCCGAAATTGGCTGAGGCAGTTATGGTCGTGGAGAATTACATTGGTGTCCAAAACAAAAATTTTTTTCTTTTTTGCCATGGTAGTTCTTTCGGTTATCTTTACTCAAGTTTCGCATTTATAATAACTCATGTATTGTAACTTGTCGGGATCCGAAAAATACAGTTGTCCGGAATATCTTTTGTTTCATTCTTCGATGTTAATCATCCTGTGTATAAAACAAGTATCCGTATGTTTCCGGGACAATCCCTGTTCATTGATTCATATCCTGCGAGCCCTGAAAGGGCGAAATACAAAATTCAAATGAACAGATCGTACCGGCACAGGTAAATATTCCGCCCTTTCAGGGCTTGTTATTCTTTTTCCTCTTTCCTCCCCGGGGCGTTGCTATCTGCCGGTAGAATCCATTTTTTATTCCCGGGCTTCTGTGGTACGTGCCAACCGTAATCTTCGTATCGCCCGGTAAATTTATCTCCATCGATATTGATTACCGCAAACCCTTCGGTAAAACCCCGGTTCGGCCCCCGCCACCAGGCGGCACATACCGCCGGTACGTTGAAGTAATCCACGCCCCGGAATTTGATTTCCTCCATCCAGTGATGATGACCACTGAGTACCATTTTCAGATTGTGACCATCGAACAGTTTTAAAACTTCATTGCCATTGGTGATAACTTCACCTTCTCCGTTTGCTGCCGTTGGACGGTTGGTAACCTGGGCAATAATTGAGTAAAACGGAATATGAATAGTAATAACAATGGGTGTCGTTGGCGCTGTTTTTGCCAGGTCTTTTTTGATCCACTCAATTTGGGTGGAATCGATATGACCGTAGTAAGTATGGTGACCGGTTAAACCTATTCCGTCGAGCTGCATGAAATGCCAGCCTTTGTAATCAAAAGCGTGGTAGGTTGAACCGTTGCCCAACCGGTTGCGGAACATCTTTTTCCCGTATTCCGGGTGATCGGAACTTACGTCGCTCTTCTCATAAATGCCAAAAACTTCGTGGTTGCCGATTGAATTGTAAACAGGTGCATGAATTTTTTTAATTGTTTCGATGTACAAATTGTACAAAGAATCCGCTCTGCCGTACCTTTGTCCCAGCGCATCCATCACCAAATCGCCGCCTGTGATGACAAAATCCGGTTGTAACTCGTTGATATGTTTTATCGCATGATTAAAACCCTCGATGGCGTACCCTTCCGGTTGTAAATGGATATCCGTCATAAAAACAAAACTGAATTTTTTATCGTTTTGTCGGTTGCAGGAAAAGAAAGAAAAATTTGCCGCCAACAGAAGCAAAAGCAGATAGAAGATGATCGATCGATTTTTACGGTTCAGTTGCCGCATTCCTTTTTCTCCTTTCCAAGCAAATTTGAAAAATAAATTGTGATAATTTAACCAAAAGGGGTCTTTCTGCATTGTCATGTAAACCTTAACTCTGCACAATTGATAATTCAGAAGATAAAGAAAGCAATCGTGTAACTATTCAGCTATACTTTATTTTAACTATAAGAGAACGCCTCGACTCCCTGTTTGCGTTGGGCAAGAGTGCAGCGTGGCTATTGAAACCAGCCATAGCCCTTTCGGCAAGTTTATCCTGAGCTTGTCGAAAGGCTCAGGATAAACGTTATCGAAGACTTACTGTAAAACAAACAATTTATATACCTGGATTGTTAAACAATTTCTTAAGCATGAATTGAGCAATTCTCTTGTCTTTGAGCTTGTTTTTGTTACAAAACGGATTTTCAATTTTTAATGTAAATCCGGTTGGCGATTCAGCGAATCGCCCAACAATCGCTCGATGCAGGTTAAAGATAATAGTTGCCGGAAAGAAAGTCAAACGATTTTCTTGTGTGGTGAACCGGAACCCTTTGGTGCTCACGGACGATCGGGTAGATCAACAAAAGCTCCGGTGAAAAAAGGTGCATTCGCTTCTCCCGAAAACGGAGAAGATAGAAACAACCTGGCTAACTGTATTTCGTTGCCCATCCGTTCAAATTTCGAAACTTTTTTGTAAGATTCAACCGCCCGTTCACGTTTGCCCTGCAGGTCGTAAATTTTCCCCAATGTAAGATAAGCCAAGCCGGTTAAATAACTATCCCCTTTGTCCGGATATTCTTCGCAATAAGCAGACAACATCGCTTCGGCGATTAGATAATGGCCGTTCATGTATTGCATATATGCTTCCATAAAATTGAATTTATGCAGCCACCATCGCTGAAAATTCAGGCCTTTATTTTTCACAATCAGCCGAACTTGTTTGATTCTTTTTGCAATCGGCTGCCATTCATTGGTATGGAGAGAGAGTTCCCGGTAAAAATAGGCATTGATAAGGGTGGTTAAGAAATCAAGATTCCGGGGATATTTTTTAACCAACGGATTTAACAGTTCAATTGCATTTTGGTATTTTTTTTCGTAGTAAACGTACGCCATGGCCAGGGCAGATTGGGCAGCCAGATTTGTAAATGTCCCTTTTTCGATGGCCACTTTCAGATAATCCAGCCCCATTTGAGAATTGCCGGTGGGGATGGGCAACAGTTTTTGAATCCATTTGATTGCGCCCGGTTGGTGGCTTGCTAAAACATGGTACAAGCCGGAACCATAATAAATATCGTACAAACTGGAATCCAATTGCATCGATTTTTCCAGCGAGCGGATCCCCTTGTAAGCATAGCGACCGGTCTTCAGCCAGCTTTTGCGCCGGGCATAAACGGAACCTTCGTAGCCGTAAGCACCGCCGGCAAAAAAGAAAGCAATGGCGTCATCAGGATTTTGCTTGATGTTTTCCTTAGCAATTTTTTCGGCTTTTTTTAGCCACGATAAAGTAATATCATTGTATTTATTGTAATCGTTACGAAAATATCCCTGCCGCCAGTACATGATTCCTTTCATAAAATAACCGGCAGGATGACCGGGATATTCATCGATCAAAACCTGACATACCGAATCCGCCGAACTGTAATTTTCTTCAAAAATATATTCTATGGTTTCAGACAAAGATTTTTCAATTAATGGGAGATAATTCGCCCGCTTTTTTTTGCCGCCGAATAAATTTCCGGCAAATAAGAGGGACAAGCCAACCAAATAAATAAAAAAATACTTTCCCCCAAAAATCTTACTAATCCGTTCCATCCTTAGCACCGTAAATACCGATTCTCCTGATTCCACTCCTGTACAATAATATATCGAACAAAATGTCAATTTCTTTAACAGTTTTTTATAATAGTAAAACCGAACGACTATTTCAACGATAAACACGCAAAAATGTTTCATAGAAATTGAAATCCTCTTCAACGAGGAAGTGAAAGTGGCAGGCCACCGGTAAAATAATGGAATTACCGGAGGATTATTTTAGCCAATACAGGCAAAGTTGGAACTAAATTATTCTAACATTCTTGTTCTTCTCTTTGCAAAATAAAAAGAATATGTTCAAATCGAGACAAAACAGATCAGCGAAACGTGTAAGAAACCGGTACCAAGAACAGACTTTTCAATGCCCTTAGTTCGTAAAGATTCCAATCCATCACGATTCGATAATTGAGTAAAATTGATAGAATATCTAAATTGGCAAAGTTGACTTTGACCGATTGTTATTATCAACTGGGGAAGTGGGCTAATATTCAATAATTCGTCAATGGTTGATATCACTTCTACCGACATATTATAGCTATCGAACACCTTCGGCAAATGTCTTTTAAAATTTCTTTCTTCCGTTTTTTGTTGTGAGAATTAAAGCCGGGATAAACTTTTTTTATTTGCTTTCGAACGATCCGTTTTATATCTTTTAGTGATTTAGACATACATATCCTTATGTTATTCTAATAGTTATATGATAATATAGTGAAAATGTTTGTCTATGTTTATTGTTTTTATTATTATATCGTTTTGTTTAAACACCCTATTACTGTTGTGAAGCTAAAGTTTATCAGTTAATCATTATAATGGAGGGAAAATGAATGTTTTTACGCAGAACCGTCCGCAAGTAGCAACAGTAAACAATCTTGATAGTGACAAAACAAATGTTTCCTTGCCTGCCGGCTTAATAGTGGAACATGCCCCTCTTAATCTTCAAAATATTTTGAATAAAAAAGTTGAATCCAGGCAGGATACTCCGACAAAACGAGAGGTTTTTATCGATGCCGGTATCGAGCATATTCATGTACAAACCTACGACACATTTCCTGACAATAATTCTGAAATATTGACAAATGATATAATAGTAAAAAATAATGATGATATTCAGAAGTTGTTCCGGGAATCCGGGATCATGGCTCTGATCAGCGACAGTCGGAATTCATCGAAAAATAGTAATCCATCAATATTTATAACCGGGAAGATTTCTGAAATCACTCAAAAATTTTTAAAGCGGGGCAAATCTATTTTGCCGGCCGCAGCTCTCTGGGCAGCGGCAAAATTCTATTTAAAAAGCGAAGAGAATAAAGAAATAGAAACGGTTGGTATTATAGATCTTTCAGCCTCGGGTTACATGGTTATCTGTGTTGATAAAAACGAAAAGTTGAAAGATGACCTTCTCATAGCAAATCCCCGATGTGGCGCGGGAACCGGAGTCAATTTGAGCAGGATTCTCGAAAAATTAGCCATAAACCGGGAGGATGTAGATAGTTTGCTGGCAGACTATCTGGGTGCTGCAGGAAAAGACAAACGCGAACAGACTTCTGTCAGAGCCGATCGATGCGGAGTATTCAGCTCTTCAGCGACAATTTCTGATAAAAATCAGGGAATACCGCTGGAGCATGCGCTAGCCGTAACCATGAAGTCCGAAGTAATGAAAGCTTGTAGCAAAATGTCTCATGGAACTGACAAAGTCTACCTCGCCGGAGGTGTATTCAAATGGCAATATGCCAGAGATTGTGCTGAAGATTTGTTGAAAAAAAACCAGGTAAAAGAAATTATCTTCAATGAGAAACAGCCGGTGTTGTTGCTGGGGATGAAGTACCTGGTGCAACGTATTGGGATAGAAAATTTTCGCAAAAAAAATCCGAAACAATTGAGAAAACCCAACACCTCAATCGAATTACCTTCATTTAAAACGTTAAAAGAAAAGTATGAACAGGAAGGGCTGTATGAAAGATCACCAAACCCAAGAATTGAGATTGTTTCATCGGAAATATTTGTAGACCTGCCGGTAAATATTGGTCTCGATGTTGGGTCAACAATGGCGAAAATTGTGATAACCGAGGCTAATACCGGGAAACAACTGTTTCAAAATTCCTATAATAATCATGGGGATACTATCGAGACAATCAAACATATATTTAGAAAATTGAAATCAAATCATATTGATAAACTAAAGATTCAAAACATTGGTATAACCGGCAGCGGAAGATATCAGGTTCAGAAGGCATTACAAGCAATCTACCCCCATATTAAAGACAGAATTTTTGTGTTAGTTGAAAATTATGCCCATGCGAGGGGATCAATTCAGTATGCCAGAGATCATATTGCAAAATTAAAAATTAATGGTAATAGTAACGTGAATGAGGATTTTTACCTGCTAATTGATATTGGCGGTGAAGATACTAAAATTTCAGCCATTTCCCTCAAAAAAGAGGAATTATTTGATAATGCAATGAACCTCAAGTGTTCGGCGGGAACCGGAAGCCTGATGGACACTCTCAAAGCTTTATTTAATATTGAAGATATAGCCGAAGCTTATGGTAATGCTTTCGAAGCACTGAAAGCTTATGGAATCAATGCCACCTGTGCTGTATTTCTGATGGAAAATGCCAGAAAAATGCAAGCTGAGGGTTATGGTAAAGACGAGATATTAGCTTCCTGCTGTTACGCAATTGTGGAGAATATGGCTAGATCCTTGTGGGATCAAGTAGAATTTCCGCCCCATACCATCGCACTGCTGCATGGGCAGACAATGCTGAGCGATCCATTACCTTTAGCAGTTACCCACAGAGCACAAGAATATACCGATACAGAAGTTTTTTGTCTGGTACCTCCTTTTCCGGGACACAGGGCATGTATTGGTCTCATTAACAGCATCGAAGACAAAGATTTACCGCAAATCGAAGAATACAGTTTTCTCGATGATCTCCTTGTAAGTAAATTTAATAAAAAAATTATTGTCTGCCGGGGTGCGGTTTGTGGAGATAAGAATGCACGCTGCTCGCGAACAAAACTTAGTTCTAATGATATTCATGGCAAAATCTCCCTAACTCTGGGAGGCTGTACAGCAATTAATGAGTTTCAAGCACGGAAGAGAACAAACAATCAGATTGCGGTTCCCGATGCGTACAAAAAAATCTGGAAATTTATCGATAGCCAATTACCAAAATCTGTAGATAAAGAAAGATTGGTGATTCCAAGAAGCTTTGCCGTCTCTGAAAAAGCCTTTTTCTTTAGTAAGATATTCGAACAATTTGGCTTACCAGTGCACATTGATAATGTTCAAGAAAGAGATATTTTGGAAGGTCAACCGTTATTCACTATAGATACATGTGCTCCGAATATTGGTGCGGCTGGGCAATTTCTACGTCTTGCCGGAGAACAACACGGAATTATTCTGGTACCGCAAATAGACTTTTTACCTATCGATGGAGAGAGTCTTGGCAGAACCTGTACCACAAATCAGGGGGGAATTCTAATTGCTCACCATCTCGCTAAAATAAAGTACCCGGCTGCTCGTTTCAAATTGTTTGACATAAGCCTGGACAAAAACGATCCGGAATATATTGCCGACCAGTTATATAATGAATTCCAATCTATTTTTGCATATTATGGTGTAAACGTTTCCCAAAATAAATTTGTTGAAGTGATTACTTCCGCTATAAAGGAATTTGAAAAATTACAAGACCAAATAGTAGAGATTACTGCTGATTTCATTGAAGAGGCGATTAACAAAAAATTAAATATTTCGATCATTAACGCCAGAGAGTATATCCTGAATCCCGGAATTTATGATAGTCATATCGGGAAACTACTTAAAGATAGAGGTGTTGTAGCCATTCCCGCTTATATTTTTGATGTATATCCGGATAGACAATTTAATTACGCCTACTGGAAAAATCCTCACGACATACTGACTAAAGCTTATGCGATCGCTAACAAGCGCTTTCATAAAATAATCAAACATCCGCGTTTAAGGAAATTAATAAAAACTATTGAATCGGGTAATGCAGAAGTATTAATGTCTATCGTTACGGTTTCAACATTCAGATGTGGACCGGATAGTATAACCCTGCCGATTTTAGCAGAAATTACTAAAAATGAGCCCTCATTATTGATTCAATCTGATGCAATGACCGCCGAATTGGCCCATCTTGAGAATCGCGTAAATACTCATTTAAATCAAGTAAATAAAAGATTACATGATGAGCTGTCTCGAAAAGGAGAGACAAAATTTTCCATTGAAACAATGGATAGTTTCTCCTTGGATGGTTTACATAAAGAAACGGATGTCATTTACTTTCCTACTGCAAACGATAACCGGCCAATCACCAGTGTATTTAGAGCCGCCGGATTTTCTGTAATTGACAACTATGAAGATGACTCTTATGATCTGGAAGAAAAAGCAAAAATAGGCAGAAAATATGTAGGAGACTCAGCTTGTGTACCTTTAGCCTCTGTTTTTGCAGATATGTTGCATGCCGTCGAAGATTTTACGAAAAGAAAAGCAGCAGATGATCCTTTAATAGATGGAAAAGAGCGAATGGTTCTATTTATGCATTCCGGGGACGGACCCTGTCGACAGGGACAATATATTGATATTTGTAAGCTGAATTTTTATCGAATGTTAGGTAAATCAGTCAATCAAAATAACGGTCAAAACAATGGCCACTATCCTATTAAATTTCTGGAAAATATAGCTACCAGCTTACACAATAAAAGGGATTTTCCGTCTGAAATTGAGAGATGGACTGCCATACAATCATTTCACGCTTTAATTATTAAAGGTGTATTGCATTCTGCCTATCTAAAAGCGAATTCGAATTGCAGAAATTATGCAGAATTTGACCGTCTTAGGATTGATTACAAAAAATTAAAGAAAAATGTTTATCATATTTTAGAGAACCATATTAAACCAGGTAGATTTTCCAAATTTATTGTCGATAAAATTGAACAAAAAATACCCATGCTCGGTGGACCGGCCCAATATTTTGGTTATGGTTTATATAATAATAATGGCCTACGAAAAGTATTCAAACAATTCGGGGATAAATGGATTGGTAATCATACCAATGGAGCAAATTTAACAAACAAAAAAATGAATATTCACGTAGAAGGTGAGATCTATTTACGAGTCGCCCAAATTGAAGAAATTCAAAAATTCCTGATAGATACGCTTGGATTTGGTTCTTTTGACCTGACTTATACGCCTATGTGGAGTTTCTTTGAATATATATTAGAATCAAGAATCCTGATTGCCAATAAGGATATTGAAATGTACCGGAATAAAATGGATGATGATGATGTAGAAAGTGAAAAAAACAAATTGGAAAAACTAATTGCGGAAAAGAAAGTTACTATTAAAAGCACATCAAAAACTATTAAGAATCTGAGGAATGTATTTGCGGGACCGTTATATAAGGCGGCTGGTTTAGAACTTCCGGAAGAAATGAAAAATGCAATTGTAGCAGCTAAGCCGGTACTTCCTAAATATAAACCATTCGGAGAACTGGTCCCTTATGTAGGTGAAACAATTTCCCAGCTTAATCACGGTAAAAACCTGGTTTTAAATGTTGCACCTGAAGGTTGTATGGTGGCCTCGATGGGTGAAATGCTCAATCCTAAAATTATGCAGTTTGTAGACAACGATAACTCAAGAATTCAGCATCTGTCTTCCACAGAGGGTGAAATCAATGAAGACCTGCTGCAGCTGTCATTGTTGAAGATATTAGGGCCTGAGAAATACTATTCACAATAATCTTCAGAGATCACGGTTTATTACATTTTTTGTAACTATTCAGGTGTTTTCTTTCAATCTTTTTCGCCTTGCCGTGAACGACAAGGCTAAGAAATGAAAGGGCGCTAAAGCGTCCTATTTACGATAGCATCCTTCAGGATGCTTTCATGTCTTAGCCTGAGGGTTCACTCTCAGGCGACCTGAATAGTTACCATTTTTTGTAAATTAAATTTGTGAAAGTATAAAAAAAGCGTAGTTATTGATAATAAAAGATTTATAACAATTACAATGAAATATGTAAAAATAGCAATTCAATATTATCAATAACTTACATATCACATAAAAATATTTTATGCACAGTTTATTATGAGAATCTATGATGTTGTTTTTTAATAACTTACAAATGTAAAAATCATTTACCGTTATTTCTGAGCAGGTTGTTGCCACTGTGGCCATGGAACCGCCGGCGAAATTTAATGCCAAATCGATTCGGGATGAATAAGTGAAAATTTTCCAATCGCTGTGCCCGATTGTGCCGCAGCAGGTGCCCGAAAGAGTGGTACGCTGACAGTATATCGAATCCATTATTCAGGGCGAAAACATGCCTGCCTATCGGAGTGAAAAAAACGTCGCCGGCGACTCGAAGACGGAGACGTTTGTCGCGCGTAAGCTGTTCATCGATAACTGGCGCTGGGACGGCGTGCCGTTTTTTATTCGTACCGGAAAGTGATTGCCGACCCGCATGACCGAAGTGGCCATTCACTTCAAAAAAACGCCGCATCGTTTGTCAAAAAATGTGCAGTTACTTAGTGTTTGTCCGAAAATACCCACAAAAGTGTCATTCCGGCAATCTTTAAGCCGCCTGCCCGTTTGCAGACAGGGAATCTATTTTAGAGCAATAATGGATTCCCCGCCTGAGGACGGGCAGGCCCCGGGCACGGCAGGAATGACGTTTTTTACTATTTTTCAGAGTATTCGTTCAGGCACTAAATGGCTACAACTCATTCAGGAAAAAGAACTTCCCCCGGTAAAATGCTGAAATAATTTGCCGAATATTCCCCGCTCATGCTCTCGCAAAATATCACGCATCTTTTGTAACGACGGTACGGTTGCCTGCTCTCCCCGGCGAATGCACTCATCGACTTTCGAAAATTGCGACCAATTGACATGGCCAATTCTGGGTCTGATGACAAAATCTGCCTGTTGCAATTTTAACCGGTTCAACTCGGCGCCGCGTATTTCATCAACCTGAAAAAGAACATCGATACCGCGTTCAAATTTTCGCTTAAAAATGTTACTCTCCACATTCACGGCAAAAACCAGTTCGGCGCCCAGTTTTCTGCAGGCTTCGATAGGCACAAGACCGGTGACGCTGCCATCGACCAGGATTCTGCCATTCCATTCCACCGGCTCAAATATCCCGGGAATGGCCATGCTGGCAAGAATCCCCTGCGTCAGCAAACCTTCTTTGATAATGATTTCTTCACCGGTTTGCAGATCGGTGGCGATTGCGGCGAACGGAAATTTAAGATCCGCAAACGTTTTGTTACCAAACACACCTTCCAACACAGGAAGTATCTCTTCATTGGCTACCAAACTTTTCCTGGTAGCTTCAAGATTCAAAATATATAATTCTTTGATAAAATTTACAATCCTTCCCACTGCATGTTTTTGTTGGCGGGGTATTTGGTTCACATTTTTCAATTCTTCCAGTCGGGGAATTTGCGCAGGAATTTCACGGGCGATCCTGATCACCGGTTCAATCTCACCAAAGAGAGCAAAAGCAGCGCCGACAACGGCCCCCATGCTGCTGCCGGTGATCAGATGGAAGGGAATTTTCTCCCGGACTAATATGTTGAGAACACCAATATGAGCAAGCCCCCGGGCGCCGCCGCCGCCCAATGCAATTCCGACTTTCAGTTTTTTCGCCATATTTCACTCTCCTTAAAAAAGAGCCTTTGCAAGGCACCGGTTCAAACGCTTTTCAAATCAATTATCTCTACCTCGTTTGTTGCCGTATTCCAAACAGCAATCGTGGATTTACCAGTCACCCACCCCCCACATTCGCCCGGATTGATAATCAGAGTCTTTCCCGTCCCGACATCGATCTCATGGGTATGGCCGTAAACAATGAGATCAAAATGACCACTGTCGGCAATGGCCGCCATATTGTCCGGTTCATGCAATAATAGAACTTTTTTAGCATCAATCTTCAATTTGTAGGGCGGTACATGGATTTTTTCACCAAAAATATTTTTCAAGCCCAGTCTTTCACCGTCGTTGTTGCCAAAAGTAATCTGTAGCGGCATCTGTAATTTTTTCAGTTCTCTGTAAGTGAAGGGCGCGACCAAATCACCGGCGTGGAGCACGGTCAGAACTTCCCGCCGGTTAAAATATTGAACCGCACTTGCGATGGCCTTTAAATTGTCGTGACTGTCGCTCATGATTCCGATTAACATGATTCGTCGCCGATAAAAAATGAAAACATAATTCCATCGCTTCGGATGATGGGATTATTAACAGAAGATAAACTGCACTATTTATTTATATTACAAAAAAAGGGCGATATTGTCAAGACAAAGGGAAATGGCAAGCGGTAACAGCAGGCAAAAAAATGATTCCATTGCTTGGGGCGATGGAATCATTAATTTGTTGTAACTACTCAGGTAGCCCGCTAATATCGCTAAAAAACACGAATCGTTCACTATTTTGTCCTATTCGTATGATTCGTGTAATTCACGGGCTGAACAGGCAGACGATTTTTTCAATTTCTCTGCGCTCTCCGCGTTTCTGCGTTAAAAAAACAGGCGCTTTAAAACGCAGAGAGCGCAAAGGAAGCGGATTTGTTCAAAGAACTAAAGTGTTACGGTATTGTCACTACTCAGGCAGCCCGCGAAAGACTCAAAAAAAAACAGGAAAAAAGTTAGATGAGATCTTTCGATTGTTTAGTGTGTTTTCTGCCTGTGTCAGACAGGCGTGAGGTGAATAGTTACAAAATCAGATAAAACTTTCAGAGTGTTTCATGGATTTCGTGAGTTAAATAGTCACAATTTGCTCTCCTTTTATTCTTCCACAATCTTAATTCGTTTCGGTTTTTCCGGTTCGGCTTTTGGCAAAGTGAGTTGTAAAACGCCATTTTTGTAACCGGCCCGAATCTTCTTTTGGTCAACGTTATCGTTCAACGTAAAAGAGCGGTGAAAATCTCCCACTTCGTATTCGGCATAATCCAGTTCAAAATCATCATAAACCACCGGCTGAACATTGGCATCGATAGAGAGCACATCTTTTTCCAGCGTGACATCGATCGATTTTTTATCGACTCCCGGCATATCGGCAAACAGAATGATCTCTTTCTCCGTTTCCATAATATCTACCAGCGGAAAAAAAACCTTACCGGAACGGGTTCTTTCCACCGTGTCCACGGCCTCCGCTTCCTTTTTTTGAATTTCTTCTTTTTTATCAGCCATTTCTCATTCCTCCTTTTTAATTTGATTTGATTTCGATATTGATGGGTTTGTCGGATTCGGCACGCGGCAGTGCAATTTTTAACACGCCATCGGTTAAGCTGGCCTCGATTTTTGCGTGATCCACAACGAAAGGTAACTGAATAATACGTTCAAACTCACCATAAGAACGTTCACGGCGATGAAAAAATTCACCATCTTTCATTTCCGGCATCTCTCTTTTTCCTTTCATGGTCAATTCATTACCCACAATGGAGAGATGAACATCCTTCATGTCGAACCCGGGTAATTCTGCACTAATAATTGCCGCATCCTGATTGGTCCAAACGTTTACCGGCGGGAATAGTTTTCTCTTTACCGGCCTTTCCGCACCAAACAAACGGTCAATCTCATGTTGAATTCGATTCAATTCCCGCATGGGATCTGTTTTTTGTAAGAAAGTACTATACAACATTTTCAGCCTCCTGTTCTTTAGTTGTTTTTATTTTTCAAAACTCTACTTAGTATTTGGCAATAGGCGTGCCAAAAATATTATCTTATTGATTATATTATTGTTATGGAATTATTGGGAAAATACGGGTAAAAACCAGTTTCACTGCAAGTCTATAATTATGACAGAATGATCGAACAATTTTTCACAATTATGCCAATATTGCAGAAAGTTTAAAATGGATTCCCGGTAAGAGCATTCGGGAATGACAGAAAAGTGAGGTTTTCATTCAACCACTAATTACGATCAAACGGAATAAGACAAATATTTCTTCAGCGCTTTCCTGTCGACTTTTCCGATGGACCGGCGGGGTAATTTCCGGAGCAGAATGATTCTATCCGGACAGGATAATTTTGACAGTTTTCTGTTTAGAAAGTTTTGCAAATCCGGCAAATTAAATGCCGCCGGATTTTCCACTTCCACGAATAAAACGGGACGCATGCCCCATTTTTCATCGGCCACCCCAAGAAGGAAGCAATCGTGCACTCCGGAGAATTCCGCTGCTACATTTTCCACAGCGGCCGGATGGATATTTTCGCCCCCGGAGATGATCATATCATCCTTCCTGCCCTGCAGAACCAAATAACCATCCCTATCGATGAAACCGAGATCGCCCGTTAAAAGCCAGCCATTTTGCCTACTGTTTTCTACACCGGTTAAATTCCCCGGGGATACTATTTTGCCGCGGACGGCAATTTCCCCTGTTTTGCCGGCCGGTAATTCCCTGCTATTTTCGGCCAGTATGCGAATTTCCGCAAATTTCAAACATCGGCCGGCAGTATACAACTTGTCCGCTGGGGCAAGGGGAGACAATGTGGTGATCTGGGATGCGGTTTCTGTCATACCGTACGTTGATAACGTTGTAAAAGGCCGGCGACGCGACTGTTCAATCAGCTTTTTAGAAACCGGGGCGCCGCCCAACAAGACGTATTTCAAAAACCGGGGAGACGGATAACTCCGAAACATATTACGCAGCATGGTTGGCACCAACGATACATGAGTGATCTTCTCCTGCTGCAACAATGTCAAAATGCCGGTCGTCTCTTGCCGGGGCGAAACGAACACCGACGCCCCGGCGATGAAACAACGAAAAAGGATGGCAAGTCCGCCTACATGATAGAACGGCAACGATGCCAGCCAGCAATCTTCCCGTTCAACCGGTAAATTGAGATTTGAACCAACCGCATTGAAATAAAAATTGGCCATCGATAAAATAACGCCTTTGGGCGCATCGCTGCTACCCGAAGTGAAAACAATAGCAATTTCCTGTTTTTCGTCGATTTCAACGGAAGCGCGTACAGCCTGTTCAGCGCCTGATGATGGCAAAGTTCGTTCCGCCGCCATTTTCAGCGGATAGTGAGGAACCGGAAAGTTCACGCCGGAATAATCGTTTTCATCCGTCAGGATAATTCTTGGAGAAACCGCAGTAAACATTTGCTGCCATTCAATTTTCGACCGGCGAAGATTGATTGGCATAAAAAAAGCGCCCAGTCGGATTGCGGCAAAAACAGCAGCCGCGTATTCAATTGAATTGCGGGACAAAATAGCGATGCGATCTTTCCGGTCAATGCCAAGCGCCGCCATTCTTTTGGCAAACTGTTCGATCAGCTCGTCCAATTCCCGGTAAGATAGAACCCGGGTTGTATCCCGGATGGCAATCGCGTCCGGCTCTCGTTGTGCAGATCGATGAATGGGACAAAGGAATTTCATTTTAGCTGAGTCTTTATAACAACCAACCAATAGAAAACAGAACACCGAACAATGCCAGGATTTTTCCCGTTTGTGCCAACACCTGATTCAGTTCAGCGCCCCGGATTGTAAAAACCTTTTTTATTTCAGGAATCGCCGGGAACAGGGCAAGTCCTGTCAAAAACACCCGGGGATGAGAATGGTTCAGAAAAAATAATGCTGTTGGGAACAGAATGGCACCGAGCATAAGAATCAAGTATTCCCATTTGGCAAACGTCTTGCCGAATCGGACAGCCAGTGTTTTTTTTCCGCTTCTTTGGTCGTTGTCCGCATCACGCAGATTGTTCACCGTAAGGATGGCCGCGGAGATCATCCCCGGTGGAATACCGGCCAAAACAGAAATCCAGTTCAGTTTAAGCGCCATCACATAAAAGGTGCCGGCGACAGCGACCGGACCGTAATAAATCAGGACAAACAGTTCGCCGAGTCCGATGTAGCCGAGGGGATACGGGCCGGCCGTGTACAAAACCGCAAACAGAATGGAAGTCAGACCGATGATTAAAATGGGTACACCACCGCGATACACCAGATAAAAGCCAACAAAAGCGGACAGGACAAAGACAACAATCGTAGCAGTTTTCATCTCCTGCAGCGTAACCAGTCCCGTTTGGGTGACCCGTGTAGGTCCCAGGCGATTTTCATCATCGGCAGCCTTTAAAAAATCAAAAAGATCGTTGGCAAAATTGGCGCCGATCTGAATCAGAATGGAACCCGACAGCGCGGCAAAAAAGGACAACAGATGAAACCGGCCGATATCGAGTGCCAGAGCGCCGCCGATAACCACGGGCGTGATGCCGGCCCAAAGCGTTTTGGGTCGTGCGGCTAAAAGCCAGATTTTCCATTTGGGAAGTTTGTTACTCACAATTCGAGCCGTTATAATCTGTTGTCCAGCGGGAACGCCCGGCGGATTTGCCGGCCGGCCTGCTTGAGCCGTTCTTCATTTTCTACCAGAGCGATGCGCAGATATCCCTCCCCTCTTCGCCGAATCCCCGGATCGATGATATCCACACCTTTTCTACGCAACTGAGATTTAATTGCATCGATCTTGCCGAACAAGCAGGGCGGCAGCCGGTACATCCGCTCCGCAGCCACAGGAGGGAGATCCACCGTCAACAACGATTCAACCAGATCGTTATGATTTTTAGTTTGTTTTGTCATGTTTCTCTGCCATTTTGCCGTAAAAATTTATGTTCTTAGCGCGACGGGACGCATCGCCATACTCATTTTCATTACCGGTAAAAATATTTCCGAATTGAATTTATTAGTTTGGTGATTTACTGTAATAGTAGTTTGGCAAATTTTAGAGGGGGGCGTCATTCTGAGCTTGTCGAAGAATCTCCGGTGTGGGGAAATAGATTCTTCGCTACACTCAGAATGACATTTTTGCCAAACTACAGTACTGGAAACAAACTTCCAAAGTTTTTAATCCATTCTGTAAAAATAAGTATCATTTTCAGAACATACCACATACTGATATTTGATAAACAATTATAGAGAAACTTTGGAAGTTTGTTTACTTAACAGAATCGTTCATCAGGGAAAACGGGGGAATTTACTGAAATCCGGTTTCCTTTTTTCTTTAAACGCATCCCTGCCCTCCTGAGCTTCTTCCGACATGTAGAACAACAACGTGGCATTGCCGGCCAATTCCTGCAATCCGGCCTGTCCGTCACAATCGGCATTGAGCGCGGCTTTTAATACGCGGATGGCCATGGGGCTGTTGGCGAGGATTTCACGGCACCATTGCACGGTTTCTTCTGCCAATTTCTCATAAGGAACAACCCGGTTCACCAGCCCCATATCAAGCGCCTGTTGTGCATCATACATGCGGCAGAGGAACCAGATCTCCCGCGCTTTTTTCTGCCCGACGATCCGCGCCAGATAGCCGGCGCCGTATCCGCCGTCAAATGAACCGACTTTCGGGCCGGTCTGGCCAAACTTTGCATTGTCGGCCGCTATGGTTAAATCGCACATTAAATGCAGCACATGGCCGCCGCCCACCGCGTAACCGGCCACCATGGCAATTACCGGTTTGGGCAGCGTGCGAATCTGGCGCTGCAGGTCCAACACATTCAAACGGGGCACGCCTTCTCCATCCACATAACCGGCATTGCCGCGGATCTTTTGGTCGCCTCCGGAACAGAAAGCTTCCCTTCCCTCACCCGTCAGGATTACCACACCGATACTGCCGTCTTCCCGGGCATCCGCAAAAGCCTGCGACATCTCCCGCACCGTTAACGGTCGAAAAGCGTTGCGAACTTCCGGCCGGTTGATGATAATTTTTGCGATCCCTTCCGCCTTTTCATATTTGATATCGGTAAACTTACCTGCCTTTTGCCAATTGATCATCGCCGCTCCTCATTTTTTCTGTATCATCAAAAGATTCCCTTACACTAAACGGAGAAATCAGTATAGTAGTTTACACGAAAACCGAATAATTTTCAAGTTAAATTAACTGCTTCTTATTTTACCACCTGATTTGAAATGAGACAATCCCGGTAAATAGATGTACCCTAATTTGTACACTCATTTTATTAAATAATAAATTTTAAATTCTCCCGTCTTTTTCAGATTAATCATTTTTAACTTATGGATTAACTCATTTTAAAAATAATAATTCATATAATATATTGTTTTATAGCCTCTTCGTAAGAATTTGTGGGTAACTTTCAAACCTTGCAAATTCGCATAGTGTTGATTTAAAGCAAATAAGATGGTTTTGACTACTCCGGAGCAGTATATTTTTCTCACGGTCAGTTTTGTTTTGCTATGAATATCGCTCCCAAACGAGAAAAAGAAGGTTGTTCTCATCGCATTCAGCTTAAATCTGTTATTACCATTATTATGCCTTAAAAAACCTTTTTGTTCAATGCGTCGTTTTTATCCACAAATTCTACAGGAGACCCGTTTTATATAACCCTTATTATTTTCCAGCAAAAAGTAAAGAATACCTGACAAAATCAACAAAAACCTTTATTATTTTGGTAAGATGTTATCTTTCAATTACATAGCATAAAATCATGGTATGAAGATTGCACAGAACGAAACTAATTTTTAATTAATCCTCTCATTTTACAATTTAAAGGGTAGAAATTTAAATATGAGAAATAAAATAAATTTTAGCCTTGCAATTTTGATTGCTTCTATTTTGGTTTTGATCTCACACAATCAATCCTTATTGGCTCAGGAATGTGATACAGTAGCCGTTATTACGAACAGAACCGAAATTCCAAGGGATCCACAGATTTTAGCTGTACTGGCAGACAGTCCTGCACGAAGATCAAAGTGTGCCGTATACACGGATATGAACGAGGCAGGATACTTTAAAATTTTCGTGGACACGAAAAATGATTTAGATCAACCCAATGAAAGTTACTATTTGGCGGTACAATACCCTGACGGAACCTGGGCATTTCCATGTGATCCCAATCTCGGTTCCTGGAAAGTTGTGCCGGACACACTGGTTAGCGATACAACGGGATTACGCTATGCCGGCACTTTCTATTTTAAGAGTGGAGTGAATCAAATTACTTTGAACCACTATGCGATCATTGTAAAAGATTATCCGGACCTCTGGATCGGCCCATCTGATAGCGCCAGTATCATCAACGGTTCACCTAATAGTGTACATGTTTCTCAAATTGTTATGGAAAAGGTTGCTGCGGATGGATACGATCTTGCAGTAACCTACTCTGCAAAAACAGATGCCAGTTTGCCAATTAATGGGAATGTGGAACAAGTGGTCCCGGCTGGTAAAACTTATTCATATCAAATTGATGTGGAAGGCCTTGGCACTCAGACTAAAAATGATATAAAATTATGGATGATTCCTCCGGATTCCACTCGATTATCGAATTATAACATTCCACCGGACGGAGCTGATTCGGATACCCTTTATTGGAATTTCTATGAAGTTAATCCGGGACAAAAAATCAGCATCACTTATGATGCAGAAGTTGCATCTGTTTTGCCGGTAACCCCATTTCTTCTCTTCAGCGAATGTGCAATTGAAAGCGGCTGTGAAAACAATACAAACAATAATACTGCCGAAACTACTGTTTATGCGATAAATCTTCCGGATTATTTTGGTACTGATATAAATCTAACCCAAAATGTCCAAACGGACACCAGCCTGCAAATAAACGGGAATTTGGCGCCCGTGGTTCCGGCCGGAAAATATTTCACCGTTGAAATTCAAGTAGAAAATAAGGGGCCAAAGACATCCAGTGAAGTGATGCTGTGGTTAGTGCAACCGGATTCCGTCAAGCTGGTCAATTTCAATATTCCGCCTGATAACAGTTCCGGCGACACGCTGTTTTGGCGCTTCGACAGTTTGACACCGGGTCAACTGATAGATATTACATTTCAGGCAGGAGTAACGGACACTGTGCCCTATACGCCATTCCCGCTGCCATTAATCAGCCGGGTTAATTATCCTTATGACACGGATACCGGCAACAATGCCGCGCAAGATACGGTATATGTCATCGATCCCTTCACAATTTGGGGCACGGATATCTCTCTGACTCAAACCATCCGGACGGATTCCACCATGGAAATAGGCGGAAATAAAGAACAGGTTGTTCCGGTTGGCGGCCGGTTTAATTATGCATTACATGTTAGAAATCAAGGACCAAACCCGGCGCAGGATGTCATTTTATGGGTCATTTCTCCGGATACGGTTCAACTGCACAACTTTAACATCCCGCCAAGCCGTACTTCCGGCGATACCTTATTCTGGGTTTTTGACAATCTTCCGCTGGGGCAGCAAGTTGATATTACATTTCAGGCGGATGTTTCCCATAATTTGTACAACGTTCCATATCGTTTACCGGTCATAAGCGGTTTGGATTATATCTATGATACCAATGCCAGTAACGATAGCGCCGATGATACGGTTTACGTGGTTGATACCGGTTACTTTGCAACAACAGTATGTGACACAATTAATGCGGGACCGGACACAACACGAATATCAAGGGATCCGAATCAGACGGTGGTAATTGCGGATGTAATTGAACGGCGCAGCAGATGCGCGGTGCAAGTGCGGGCAGATGAACCCGGTTACTATCAAATCCTGGTTAATACCTGGAATGATGCAAACCAACCTAACGAAAGTTATTTTATGTCTGTCATCTATCCGGATGGGAAAATCGCGCCGCTTTGTGATCCTAATCTTGGCTCATGGAAAGTTGTGCCGGATATTTCAGGAAGCAACCCAACCGGATTACAGGATGCCGGGACATTCTATTTGCAAGCGGGCGTCAACCGGCTTGTTTTGAACCACTACGCCATCATAGCCGAACAATATTCCGATTTTTGGATAGGCCCGTCGGACAGTACCGGTTTAATGGCTACACCGCAGGGTGTTCATGTCACTCAAATTTTTCTAGTAAAAATAGAAGGCGGGTATGACATCGCCCTCACCTACACAGCCCAAACCGATACGACTATTGAAATCAATGGCAACATGGAGCAGGCGGTTCTTTCCGGAAACCGGTATTCTTATCATTTGAGCCTCAATAATCTGGGTAATCGCAGCGCACAAGATGCTCGTCTGTGGGCTAAAGCGCCAAGCGAGATTCAACTTTCAAATTTCAATCTTCAGCCGGACAATACTTCCAGCGATACGCTCTTCTGGAATTTCCCTGAGTTGACCGCTTCCCAACAGATAGATATTACTTTCAATGCGGACGTTCCCCAATCCCTCCCTGCCAACCCGTTTCAACTGCTCAGCCAAAGCGGTGTGGACACCCGATGCGATGCTGACAAAAGTAACAATGCCGCAAATGTTCCGGTTTACGCTATCGTGGATTCCTGTTTCTTCTTTCAACCCGGAACGCCACAAATCGAAACGGATCAGTCCCTCATTGAAGTGGGCGATTCGTTAACCGTTCGGGTATCTCTGCCCAACCGCGTTGTGTCCTGGAATTTGTGGGTGAGATATGTGAATGGAACCATCGATTCCAGTTTCGCGGATGATTTTATTACCGCTTCTCCGTTAACGGCTAATCAATGGCTAACAGTTGAACCTTTGTTTACCAATACCAATCTGATCACCTCCGCAGAACATGAAAATGTCATTTTCGAACTTCGGACAGTTGACAAATGCAATAACACCAAGGTGGCGCAAACCTCCGTTTCCATAAAGAGCAGCAACGATTGTCTGCTTGACCGTAATGTGTTCGAACCGGGTTCCGCCGCCGCGCTGGGCATTCTTTTCAAACTCAGTTCAAATCGCAGCGCCAGACTGGATTTGTACGATGTCACCGGCTACCATGTTACCAAAATAACCGAAGGCCCGTTCAACGCCGGCTGGAACAAATATCCCTGGAATGGCCTGACAACGAGCGGTCAGCCGGTTGGCAGCGGTTTGTATATTGTCACCATCCGGTCGGGAAATTTTTATTGTTGGAAAAAAGTCATAATAGCGAGATAAACCACTTATGAAAAGAGAAATCATTTTGAAACAGTTACGCCTATTCATTGTAATTCTATTCATTTTAATGAGCCATTCTCACAGCGCAGACGGACAAATTCGTTCCGGCGCCGCTTTTCTGAAAATTCTTCCCGGCGCGCGGTTACAGGGACTGGCATACAACACAACGGCGCTGATTGACGAAACCTACGCTTATTATGCCAATCCGGCGGCTACCGGTTTTTTTCGCGAGCGGCAATGGACGCTGACCTACACCAAATGGATCGCCGATATTTACAACATCTCCCTCAACTATGCCAGACCGGTGCCAACACCCTGGAGCAACAGAACTCATATTGCCCTGGGCATCAATTATCAGGGGGCGCGCGAATTCGATAGCTCACAGGGCGCAACACCGGTGGCTTCCGCCGGCGATCTGCTTATTGCGGCAAGTCTGGGCAGTCCGCTCACAGCTATTTCAAACAATATTTCTCTGGGTGCAAATTTTAAATATTTGAAAAGTGATCTCTACAATTACAGCGCCAGCTCTTTTATTTTTGATTTCGGCACGCTGATACGCACCAACCGGTTCCATCTGCGGAAATCAGGATTGTTCCAACAGGGCATTCTTTCTGCAGGTATTTCCATTACCAATATGGGTAGGCCCCTTCAATTTATCCGGGAAAGCACTCCCTTACCGCGGACCATCCGCTCCGGCGTTGCCTTTTATGCCGGTTCTCACACCGGTCTGCAATTTCAGATTTCAGCGGATTACCGCAGGATCAAAGATGAAACCGGCACCATGGGGTTGGGCGCGGAACTTTCCTGGCGACGAAGGGTGGCATTCCGCGGCGGTTACAATTTTAACAACAGCTATTTAAGCAAATTTTCCATGGGCATTAGTATTCGGCTCGATGATGTGCAATCATCTTTCAATAACTTTATTGCCGGAAGAAATAACGCGCTTGGTTTTGATATGGTGGCGTTGGAGAGCAATGATTTCTTTAACGATGCGTACCGTGTAACCATCACTCATATTCCCATCGGTCCGGAAAAATTTTATTTTGCTACCAAACCGGATGAAAAATATACAACCGAAGATACGGTTAAACTGGCCTGGCAAGTGAGCAAAGATCCGGATCTGTTCGACGATGCTAAATTCGGCTACATTGTGGTGAAAGACAGTCTGAAAATAGCGGATTTCATACAAAAAACCGAAGATCAACAAATCGACTTTTTCAAAACACCGGATGAAACCATCGCTTTTAACACCCATCAGATCAAAACGCAAAAAGATAATGAAGAACAATTATTCCGGCTGAATCTGAAACCACTGGCGGCTGGTGATTACTATTGGGCAGCCTGGGCTTACGATGAAGATTTACACGTCCGTTTTGCCGTAAATGACGAGCACAAAATCCGCCATTTCAAAGTGATCGAAAGGAAGCTGCCCGAACCTGTGCCGGTGGACACTCTCGCCGATCTGGTCATGACCAAAAAGGTGGAAACAGAACCGATACGGATGGACATCAATTTTGAGTATAATTCTGCAGAACTCACCTATCCGGCGCGGGAGCAGTTGAACATGTTGGGTATTGCATTGAAATCGGATGAACTCCTGAATCAGCACATCGAACTGGGCGGTCACACAGATTCCAGGGGAAGCGACACATACAATCTGGCATTATCCCAACGCAGAGTGAATAGTGCAAAAAGATTTCTGGTGCGTGAATCAGGCGTGAGTAAGGAACGCCTAACCGCAAAGGGATACGGCGAATCCCGGCCGCTAATTCCCAACGCCAAAACGGAAGAGGAATATGCTGAAAATCGCCGGGTGGAGTTGAAGTTCACCAAGATGGGAGATAATTCAACGCAAGAAAAATTGATTCCCGTGGTTATACATGGCGCCCAATTTATCTACAAATTAAAAATTGAAAATATCGACACCACGACAGCAAAGGGAATCACCGTTAAAGACATGCTGCCCGACACGCTCCATCCGCACAATTTCAATATCCAACCGAAAATTTCCGGCAAGCAACTTATTTGGCAGGCGGACTCACTGGCGGGCGGGGATTCCCTGATCTATTCTTTCCGGGTCATGGCGCCAAATTTTGTCGATACAAATCCTTATGAGATGATCAACCTTAGCCGGGTATCTGCCGTAAATGACACCAATCTTTTCAACAATGTGGACAGCGCCGCCGTATTTGTCATCGGTTCACCGGATACGGTCATTCATTTCTCTTTTAACAAAACGAATATCCAAAATAAAGAAGAGAGCACGTTACTGGTTTGGGCCAGGTATCTGGAGAAATCACCGAATATTCAGGTTTGTATTCAGGGGCACACAGACGGCAAAGGTTCCGATGCGTACAATCTAAAATTATCCCTGAAAAGAGCAAAATCGGCACAAGATTTTATCGTAAATTGGATCGTGCAGAACAGCGGTATTTCCGCAGACAAACTGCACATCGGCACAAAAGGATACGGGGAGCGAAAACCGGTGGCAAGCAATGAGACGAAAGAGGGCCGGCAAAAGAACAGAAGAATTGTGATCCGTCTGCGGCCGTGTAAGTAAGAGTCTAATCCGGAAACAGGTTTAATCAACCGGCACTGCCGTTACGCATGAGAAATCTATCCAATTGCCGGCAAAATTTTTCGCTCTGTTCCAGGAGTACATTATGCCCGGCGCCGGAAACAATAACATTTTGGCAATTCGGCATTTGTCGTGCCATTTCTACTCCCAAAGAACGGTATTTCCGGTCCATCTCTCCGGCAATAAACAGAACCGGCATGGTAATTTCGGACAGACGCAGCCAAAAATCCGGCTGTTCCGCCAGTCCCGCTTTTTCCATGGCGTACGCAATCGAACGGGGATGATTTTTACGCCTCATCTCTTTCAATTTAAACAGCAGCTTCGGATTTGTAAGCAGAGATTGAAAAACCGGCAAGTTGTACCATTCATCGATAAATGCGGCGAAATCATCCCGCAAAATTTCAGCAATAATTTCCCGCTCCCACGTCTTTCGCCGGGCGCGTTCCTCCGCATCATTCAGTCCGGGATTGGCGCCGGCAAGAATCAGGGCGGAAAACCTGTCGGCATGCTCAAGCGCGCAAGCCAGGGCTATTCGCCCGCCCATTGAATACCCAACCAACGCTGTCTTTGCCACATTCAATTCATCAAGAATTTCATTGATCCGGCGGCATACTCCGGCAAAACCGTAATTCCGGTCAGTCAAAGCCAAAAGGGACTTACCGTGCCCGGGCAAATCCGGCTGGATGCAGAAATAGCGGTTTTCAAACCGCGCAGCGATGTCGGTCCAATCGGCGCCGCTGCCCAAAAATCCGTGAAGAAAAAGTAGGGAAGGATGATGGGGATTTCCTTTGGTTCGGTAGTGTAACATAGGATCAATTGACATAGAGAGTTACCCGAATTGCGCGATTGTAGGGCGATTCGCTGAATCGCCAACCGGATTTACATTAAAAATGAAAACACGTTTGTTAACAATAACAAACTCAAAAACCAAAGAATCGCTCAACTCAGGAGTTAATAACTCAAGTTTCGCAGTTAGTTAACCAGCATAAAAAAAAGCAGCATACAACCTCACAACTTAATAAGTTATAATATGTTAATACATAATTCCAAAACAGAGATTATATGCTGTATATTGAAGGTATTACAAAATTGTACGAATTAAAAGGATTTTTTACCCAACCTGAAAAAGCCGGTGATACTCTTTCAGATATCAGTGAGAAATTCATAGCAATTAAAAGACATTTTCAGCCGTCCCAACGGGGTGAAATACAATAGCCCGGGGCAATGTTCCGGGGTTCCGGGGGGCCGGGGGGGAAAGAGGAAAAAGAATAACAAGCCCTGAAAGGGCGGAATATTTACCGGTGCCGGTACGGTCTGTTCATTTGAATTTTGTATTCCGCCCTTTCAAGGCTCACAGGATATGAATCAATGAACAGGGATTGTCCCGGAAACATACGGATACTTGTTTTAAGCACAAGATGATAAACATCGAAAAATGGAACAAAAGATATTCCGGACAACTGTATTTTTCGGATCCTGACAAGTTATAATACTTGAGTTATTATAAATGCGAAACTTGAGTTAGTAACTATTCAGGTTGGCCTCACCTGTCTGCCACAGACCAGTGAACTCCATTTAACAGGATGAGGAATCACAAATTGCTGAATAGTGAGGTGTTTTTCCCTTGTGCTATCTCTCTGCGCTCTCAGCGTCCTCTGCGTTAAAAAAGAGGGCAAGAATTAAAACGCAGAGTTACGCAGAGAAAAACTTAACTTTTTGATACCATAAGAGATCGTTATCAACCGGAAAATATTGGAGAAAATAAATCTTCTTTCTCTGCGTTCTTTGCGAACTCTTCGTTTAAAAACTTGCTTTTACCTGAATTGAGCGATTCTCATGTTATTCAGCCTGCCCGCTGCGGTCGGACAGGCTGAATGACATTTCACTCTTTGGGTGGTTGTCTTAAATATAGAATCGCTCAATTCAGGTTTTATATAAACCACTGCTTAGCAGATGATATATGAACAGGCTAAGGTTTATTCCGGCAAAACTTGTAAATAATCCGGGTTAAGTATGAGAATCTTCCTCGAGTCAACAACAGTGCCGTACCACCTTGAGGGGGGGGGGTACGGGGGGTGTAAAACAACTTCCGATATAATCATATTTTATCCTGAATAATTACGCTTGTTCTTATTGCAAAACAGTTGTCGGAATTTTCAGCATAAATCTGAATATCGATTCAGCGAATCAACCTACAATCGCATAATTCAAATTTTAGTGCCTTCGTGTATTTCGCGGGCAACCTGAGTAGTTACCAACTCCCACAATTCCCGGTGAACAGCATAATTTTCATTCCGATCCGATTGAACTTCGATCAGACTATTTTTCCCCGAGGCAACGGCGGATTTGTAAACAGCGCGGAAATCCTGCATTTTCCGGGGAGCAAAATAGGGCAAATCAAACAGACCGGCGGCATTTTTAAAATCGAGGTTTTGCGGTGTGCCGAAATATTCTGTAAAAACATCCTCATACCGGTTGATGGGCAAAAAAGAAAAAATCCCGCCGCCGTTGTTGTTGATCACAATCAGGGTAACCGGAACAGGGGAATAACGCACAAGCTGAAGTGAATTCAGATCGTGAAAAAACGCCAGATCACCCAGCACGGCAGTTGTCGGTTGCCGATTGCCGGCGGCAAATCCCACCGCAGAAGCGATGGTACCGTCTATGCCGTTGACGCCGTAATTCACGCCAATACGGTTTGCTGCCGGCAGAAAAATGCCGGAGGCATCCGCATCCCGCACCGGCATGCTGTTGGCTAAAAAGAGATTATTTTCTCCGGGTAAATTATGTAAAACGGATCGGAGAATTGCGGGCTCGGACAGTTTATTTTGAGCATTGAACCATTCATCCAGCGCGGCGGAAGCCCGGTTCTCCGCCCGCAAAAAAACAGGCAGCAGCTCCGATGCGGCATTCACCCCATTTTGCGCCAAAATCCGACAGAACCGTTCGGGAGACAATTCAAAACGGAGCCCCACCCGGTGAAACGGATCCTGGCGAAAAGGCAGATTATTCACCAGAACGTAGCGGGATTGGCTATTTTGCAAAAATCGATTTAACGGTTTGGAACGGGGCATGCCGCCCAGATGCAGAATAAAATCCGGCTGCGCTTTTTTTAAAAATTTTTCTGCACGCAAAAAATAATCATACAGAACAACTGCGTTTTGGGCGCCCGGGGCAAACCGTAATCCGGAAGTGATATCAATTAAAATCGGCATTCCCAGTTGCTGCAGCGCGGGAAGAATATGATTTAAGGCAGCGTGTGTCTGCATTGGCCCGAGAACGATGATTCCCCGGCGGGATTTTTTAATTTCCCCGGAAACCGCTGCGAAGGCTTGCGGCGCTAATTGCGCGGTTGAAGGTAAATATCGCGTAAAAGCCGCACCGTTCTGCTGCCGGGAAGCGACAGAACGGAGATATTCCGTAAAATCCACACCGCTGTTTTCCGGCGCCAGCGGTTCACGAAACTGGCAATTGATCTGCACCGGTCCGGCCGGGGAGCGAACAGCACGGTAAACAGCCTGATCCACGGTGGTCAAAACCATTCGGGGTGTAACTTCGGTTGACGGCGCCGGCAGATCAAAACTCCAACGGAGATAATTCCCATACAGGCCAACCTGTTCCATGGTTTGGGATGCGCCGGTATCGCGCAGCTCAACCGGCCGGTCGGCTGTTAAAAGAATCATCGGTACACCGGATTGACCGGCTTCGCAAACCGCCGGAAAATAATTAGCCGCCGCGGTGCCGGAAGTAGCTATCAGAACCGCCGGTTTTCCGTTGGCTTTGGCATAACCGAGGGCAAAAAAGGCCGCACTCCGTTCATCAACATGCACCACTTTTTTGGTTTTGGCATGTTTCGCCACCGCGACAATCAATGGCGAATTTCTGGAGCCGGGAGAAATGACAAACCGGTTGATCCCGTTACGCAGCAATTCTTCGATAATCAGTTCCGCCCAGACATAATTGATATTGGGAGAATTCAATTTTTTTCTCCCGCAAATATTTGTAGCGGAATGGATATTTTACTCTCCAACTCCTGCCATTCCAAATCGGGTTCCGAACCGGATACAATGCCGGCGCCTGCGAAAAGATGGATTCGGCTTTCATCCAGCAGCATGGACCGCAAAGCAACAACCATTTCTCCGGTATCCCGGGAGATGAATCCCACCTGTCCCGCGTACCAGCCGCGATCGAACGGTTCCAATTCTTCGATGAGCGCTACAGCCGCATCCCTGGGCGTGCCGCCCACCGCCGGCGTTGAGTGCATTTTTGCGATGACATCAAACAGAGAGATCTCTTTTTTCAAATAGCCGGAAATTTTTGAATAAAGATGCTGAACATTCGATAGTTTGAGTAATCTGGGATTTGGCTGTGCACCGGTATTGTCACAGAGTTCATCAAACATCTTTTTGATCGATTCGGCCACAAACCGATGTTCGCGCAAATTCTTATCGCTGTGCAGTAAATCGAGGCCAAGCCGATCATCATCCAAATCATCTGCACCGCGTGGTATGGTGCCGGAAACCGCTTCACTGATCAACAAGTTATGATCAATTCTGAACAATCGCTCCGGAGTGACGCCCAAAAAAACTTTCCCCTCTTTCGGTTGAAACAGAAAAATAAAACAGTTTTTATTTTGCTCTTTGAGCCGCGATAATATTCCGGCCCAATCTAACCGGACGGAAAAATCCAATGTGGTTTGCCGTGCCAGGACAACTTTTTGCAAAGAACCGGAGTGTATCAAAGAAAGAGATTTAAGCACATTTTGTTGCCAACCATGGATATTGGGATAATCGTGCCGTTTTAGAAGAGAAGGAATCGGTAGGGCCGGCAGATCATCCGGTCCGGAATTCATCCCCTCTATTTTACGCAACAATTGTTCAGTCAGCTCATCGATCGATTTTTCCGCATCGATTACGAGGGTCAGAACGAGAAAAACATCCATCCGCTGCCGGCATAGCATCATCTCCGGTAAAACATACCAAAACCCGGGAAAATCCTGCCATGGTTTTTGGGGGTGTACATTATTGTTAAAACCGGCGCCGCCAAAAAAACGCAGGCAGGATGATCCCGGCACATTTTCGAGAATATTCCGGATGAACCGATATTTTTCGCCAACACGTTCCGGATCATTCTCCGAAAGGGTTAACGCGGCGCCAACGCCGCCAATTTCAAGACCATCGTCTCTTCCCTGCCAGTAAATTTTGGGCAATTTCCGTTGAGCTTGCAGCCAGGTGAGAATGTCCTCACCTTTCCATTTTAACTGAACCATGATTGGCTGCGGTAGATTTTCACCATTGGTTTTTATCCGAACTTTCGCCAGATATCCGGAAACCTGTTGTTTAATTTCAGCAAAATTTATTTCTACTGTTTTCGGATCATTATAAGTCACAGCCATTTTTGAACCCCTTTTTACGTCTGCTAATCCCGAAGAAACACCGGACACACCATTTTCCGGGAAGCATAATAATAGCACTCATTTTTTTCACACTACACAGTTCCTCTATCGCCGATATAAATGGTCGCGATGCCGAGAGTCAGCGGGATTCTATGTACTTTCCCGAATCCGGCTTCCTTCATTTTCTCACAAAATTCTTCACCGTAATAAAAATTCTCCACTGTTTCAATCAGATATTTGTAGGCTTCTTTATCTCCTGAAAAAATACCGCCCAACCAGGTTAAAATGTGCCGAAAATAAAGCAAGTACATTTTACGCAGCAAACTGCTTTCCGGCAGCGAAAATTCCAAAACAACCAACCGCCCGCCGATGTTTAGAACCCGAAGCGTTTCCTGCAAACCCAATTTGAAATCATCGATATTGCGGATACCAAACGCGATCATGACGCCGTCCACAGAGCCGGCAGCCAGCGGGATGGCGATTCCATCGCCGCGGACGAGTTGGATCCGGGCGGATAAATGTTTGTCATGAATTTTCTTCTGCGCAATTCGCAGCATCCCTTCAGCAGGATCGATGCCGATGCCTTTGACAAAAGAGGGCTTACGTTCAAAACCGGTCAGGATCAGATCGCCGGTTCCGGTAGCCAAATCGAGAATCGTCTGATCCGCCTGGTTTTTGAACTGCGCCGCCGCCTTTCTTCGCCAGCGAATATCCTGCCGGGCGGATAAAAAATGGTTCAAACAATCATAGCGACCGGAAATCCGGTCGAACATCTTCGGTGATTCCGACTTCAACGGAACCTTTTTGTGGTTATCTATTCTTCTCTCCGCTTTTTTCTATCGCAAGGCGACCCATTTCCCTATTTCTAAAGACATTAAAGATAAAATTTACAGATAAGAATTGCAAGAGAATTTGAGATGAGGGAAAACCGGCACCCGTTTTCAAACGGGCAAAAAGAACTCAAACTTCGTTTCCCGGTTTTAGGTGGAACCTCATTCAGTTTTCTTTTTATAAATTGTTAACCGGATATTTCCGATTTGTTTTTTGCAAAAAAATTTTACCTGTTTCAGTGATCATATCTGAATCGTTAAGAATATGCCAATTAATTTCAGTTACCTGGTAATCGGATTTCAAAAATCAAATATAAATTGCATTTTCTCTGTTCATCATTTACATTTGAAAAAAGGGTTGCTAACATGAAAAAATATTCTCAACTTTTGTTTTCAGCAATTTTAATTCTTGCCCTGAGTTGCAGTTCACCCAACGAACCGGCTAAAAAGGGGTTCACCGCCAAAGAAGCGGAACAGTTGGCCAGCACCCGGGCGCTGGAAGTATGGGATGATCCGGTTCTGGTCAGGATGGAAACGCCGGAGGACGGCGGTGGAGTGAATACCGGGGGACGGTTGACACGGGGCGAAAAGGGAAAATGGTGGTTTTTCTATTATTCACCCAGTGTTCCGCGCGGCATTTTAATCGAAGTAATTGCAACCAGAACATACCTCACCAGTATTACCATCGATAATCTGCAGAGTTTGCAGGAAATTTTGCCTCATTATATCGACTCGCCTGACGCGGTAAAAAAAGCGGAACAGAACGGCGGCAACAAATTAACGAAGGTTAAAACCATCGTCTGCAAACTGTTGGGCGAACCGGTTTGGCCGGCAAACAACCCAACAAAAACTGCCTGGGAAGTTACATATATCAGGGAAAACGGAGATCGGACACGGTATTACATCGAAGCCTACAGCGGAATTTATCTTGGTAGAGGATAATTATAATACATTCAAAAAACCTTGCGGGTACCACAAAAAAGCCTTTTAGGTTCAACTAAAAAACCTTCCAGGTTTTGAAAACCTGGAAGGTTTACATCGTTTACCTACTTTTGTTTACAAATTATACTTTTCCGCTTCCATCATGTGCGCCACAATATTTCTGCGCCTGGCCGCCGTGTTGAGCGGTGTATGTTTTGTGAACCGGCGCAGCATGGTTACATAAGTGCGCAGCGTATCGCCCTCTTCGATGATGGGCAATATTTGCATGGCGGAAAAAGCGACGCGGTTGATCGCATCATTGATACAGGTCTGCGCCACATCCACATAAACGGAAACAGCTTCTTCGCTCCGGTTCTGCGCCATTTTTTTCACGCGAACCAGCACACTCTCCATGGCATAAACTTCCATCATGATGTCGGCAATATGGCCGAGAATTTCCTGCTGGTCACCGATTTTGGCCATAAATTTCTGCACGCCGCCGCCAATCATCAGCAGGGCAATTTTTTTTGCGTTCTCCACGATTTTGGTTTCCTCCGCCAGAAATTCATCTTCCGGTTCTTCCGGCATGGAAAAGCCCAACACTTCATCCAACAATGCCTGAGCTTTCTGCAGAATGGGCAATTGTCCTTTCGTTGCCCGTTTGATCAACATACCCGGCATCAGCAGGCGATTAATTTCGTTTGTCCCTTCAAAAATTCGGTTGATCCGGGAATCCCGGTAGGCGCGCGCCATGGGATAATCTTCCGAATAACCGTACCCGCCGTAAATCTGCAGGCCTTCATCTACAACATAATCCAACGCTTCACTGGCATAAACTTTGATGATGGAACATTCCGTGGCATATTCCTCGATTCCCTTCAAAGTAACCTGCTCATAATTGGGACTCCCCGGCGTTACGCTTTCCAGGATAGAATCGATCAGGCCGGAAGTGCGGTAAACCATACTCTCCGAAATAAAGGAACGAATGGCCATTTCACCCAATTTATGTTTAATCAAACCGAAACTAACTATCGGTTGATTAAATTGCTCCCGTTCCATGGCATATTTTAAAGCCTGAGTAGTTATCTCTTTCATGGCGCCCAACACTTCGGCGCCCAATTTAAAACGGCCGATGTTCAAAATATTAAACGCCACTTTATGTCCTTTGTCGATTTCACCCAAAACGTTCTCCACCGGTATTTTTGCATTGTCCAGTAGAAGTTCCCGCGTAGAAGAGCCATGAATCCCTAATTTGTTTTCTTCGGCGCCCAATGAAACGCCCGGCGTTCCTTTATCGATGATGAATGCGGTAAATTTATCGCCATCCACTTTGGCGAATGTGATATAGACATCGGCCCAGCCGGCGTTGGTCAACCACATTTTAGTGCCGTTCAACAGATAATATTTGCCGTCGTCGTTCAGGTTAGCTGTTGTCCGGGCAGAAAGCGCATCCGAACCGGAACCCGGTTCCGATAAGGAATAGGAGGAAACCAACTCAGCCGAACCGATTTTAGCTAAATATTTGTCCTTCTGCTCCTTTGTACCAAAGTAAACGATAGGCAGCGTTCCGATGCCGGTATGGGCGCCAAAGCTTACTGCCCAGGAACCGGCTCTACCAATTTTTTCCGCCACGATGATGGATGACGTTTTATCCAATCCCAATCCGCCGTATTCTTCGGGAATATCCACGGCTAACAAGCCAAGTTCTCCGGCTTTTCGCAAAAGTCTCACGCTGAGTTCTTCAATTTTCTCCTCAATTTTATCCGCCTGCGTAACGACTTCTTTAGCCACAAAATCTTCGGTGGTCTCGGCGATCATTTTATGCTCATCGGTAAAATCTTCAGGTGTAAACATCTCTTCCGGTGTCACATGTTCATAAAGAAAACTGCCGCCGGGGATATACTGCTCCGCTAATTTTGCTTCGCTCATTTTTCACCTCTCTTGTTTTTTGTCACATCTATTTTAATAAAGTTCCCTTATGCATAGCAGGCGGAAAGAAGTGGTTCGTTTCATTTTTTCACTTTTCTCCGCCAGGCCAGGCGCAAAAATCAGGAAAGATTTTCAAAAATACCTGCAGCGCCCATGCCGCCGCCAATACACATGGTAACCATGCCGTATTTTGAATTGCGTCGTTTCATTTCGTTTAATATCTGAACCGTTAACTTTGCGCCCGTGCACCCTAACGGATGGCCCAGTGCAATGGCGCCGCCGTTCACATTGATTTTCTCAATATCCAGATCCAATTCCTTAATTACTCCCAGAGACTGGGCGGCGAATGCTTCATTCAATTCGACCAGGTCGATATCGTTCATGCGCAATCCGGTCAGTTTCAGCGCTTTGGGAATGGCCACCGTCGGTCCCAAACCCATCACTTCCGGATCCACACCGCCGACACCGTAGCCGACAAAACGGGCCAGCGGCTTCAATCCCATATCTTTGGCCCGCTGCGCCGACATGACCACAACCATGGCCGCGCCGTCACTCATTTGCGACGTATTGCCGGCGGTAACCGTTCCGTTCATTTTGAAGGCCGGCCGTAATTTAGCCAATTTTTCCATGGAGGTATCTGCCCTCGGCCCTTCATCAACTTCTAAAACGACCTCTCTCCTGACAATTTTATTTTTCTTCCCGATCACATTTTCTTCCACGCGTACCGGGACAGTCTCATCTTTAAATTTGCCGTCCTTAATTGCTTCTGCCGCTTTTAAATTGCTTTGCAGTGAAAACTCGTCCTGTTCTTCCCGGCTGATGTTGTACATTTCGGCAACCCGCTCTGCGGTTAATCCCATGCCCAGGTAAGCTTTGGGCCAGTTTGTCGCCAAATATGGATTGGCGCGAAATTTATTGCCGATCATCGGCACTAAACTCATACTTTCCGTGCCGCCGGCTAAAATTATGTCCGCACCGCCGGTCCTGATCCGGTCCGCTGCGAATGCGATGGTCTGCAATCCGGAAGAACAGAAACGATTGATTGTAGCGGCCGGTACAGAATTGGGGAATCCGGCCCGCAACATGGCGATTCTGGCTACATTCATTCCCTGCTCCGCTTCCGGGAACGCACAACCGACTAAAATATCATCGATCTCCACGGGTTTTAATCCGGGAGTTCCGGCCACCACCTCTTTCATAACAAGCGCGGCCAGGTCATCGGGACGTACATTTTTCAGCGTCCCTTTTACGGCCTTTCCCACGGGTGTCCGCACCGCAGTTACAATTACAGCATCTATCATTGTTTTCTCCTCGTATATTAATTACAGTTCATAAATGTGGATAACTTTCAAATTATTTCCCACCCAGAGCTCTGTTGTTAAGCTCAGGGTGGGGTGGAAAAAACTTTAATGATTCTATCCTCAAATTTAGGCAGTTAGGCCATTGTGGATATTTTCCCTTGATATATAAGGTTGCGATGCCGTATTTTCTCACTCGCAAGGTAGGTGCTCGGTTTGACTCCTCCA
>CAJVYQ010000030.1 GCA_913009825.1 uncultured Deferribacteres bacterium | reverse complement strand
GCCGGGGAAATAAATAACACACATATCTTTGTCCCGTTGGGACGGTTGAAACCGGTCTTATGACTATAATATGTTCCAATCGTCCCCTAACGGGACGGAAAGAAAAACGATAACCTTAACCGGACCCTGGCATGAATGCCGGGGCTATTTTCAATATATCCCTTCGGGATAAAAAGATTAAAACGAAAACAAACTAAGAACCATAAATGTTTTCTACTCACAAAATAAATCCAAAAGTCAAGGACAACTTATGGGTAATGCTACGTCCTAAAGAGGGGAATCTAAAAGTCACCCTGGAGGGGGATCGATATTGTTGACTTAAGGAGACGTGAAGTTGATTTTTGTGACAATGATTGATTAACCGTTCAAAATGAACAATGAAATAAATTGCCGAAACCAAACGAAGGAGTGAGATTTCAAACCGATCCGTTACGAATTTTACACATTTCGTCCCTGACGAGACTTCGGCAAATGTGTATCAGGATGCGCTGTAAACATTTCGTCTCTGCGAGACTTATAATTTTATGAAATCTTAACATCAACGCGATGATTGTTACCTGGAATATACAACACTCAGGAGAAGTCCCGATAGGGACGGAATGTTTGTAGGTATCGATCGCAGATACAAGTTCAAAGTCGCATAGCGACAACATGTAAAAAGATGTTGAATTACCTTAACAGAATAACATTTTTTAGCCGAGTTTACGACCTTGAATAATCTGAAACGATGTAATCGTCTGTGATTTGTCAATGTTATCACTTCATAGTTATATTTCTTAAGTAAACAACATTGCCCCCTCGAAAAGGGGCGAACTCTCGGCTTCCTTCTTCAAGGGGGAAGCGGAAAGTCCCCTCTTAAGAGGAAATTTAGACCTGCCTGCGCAGGCAGGGGTGTGTTTCATTTTACCAAATAGCTGCAATCCTCCGTAACAGTTGGCATCGCTGAAATAAACCGATTGAAAGGAAAAATCAAATGGATCGACGCAAATTTATGCAACAAGCGGGACAGGGCGCTTTTCTTTTTGCCGTTCCTTCTCTGCTGCAATCGTGCGGTAGCAAAAAACGTCCCAACATTTTGTATATCATGGCCGATGACCATGGTTATCAGGCCATCAGTTGTTACAACGGAAAACTCAACCAAACGCCAAACATCGACCGTTTGGCAAAAGACGGTGTTCGCTTTGAAAACAGCTTTTGTACAAATTCCATCTGCGCTCCCAGCCGAGCGGTGATGCTGACCGGGAAATTCAGCCACATCAACGGACAGATAGACAACCGGGTTACATTTGACGGCAGCCAGCAGACCTTTCCAAAATTGTTACGAAAAGCAGGGTACCAGACTGCAATAATCGGGAAGTGGCATCTGAAAAGTTCTCCCACCGGTTTCGACTACTGGCATATTCTTCCGGGTCAGGGGCATTATTACAATCCCGAGTTCATCGAAATGGGCGAACGAAAAAAGCACACCGGTTATGTGACAGATCTGATCACCGATTTTTCTCTCGACTGGCTGGACAACCGGGATCAGAAAAAGCCGTTTTGTCTGTTGCTGCATCACAAGGCGTCCCACCGGAACTGGATGCCGGATGCGAAACATCTTTCCATGTACGATGATGTGGAAATTCCCATGCCGGAGACCTTCTTCGATGATTACGCCACCCGCAGCGAGGCGGCAAAAACACAAGAGATGGAGATCGGCAAATATATGTATCTGGCTTACGATTTAAAAGTTCCGCCGGTACAGCCGCCGGAAAAGGACTCGCCGCGGGAAAAAACCGGCCGGAAATACTGGCAAATGATTTACGGCCGTCTGAACAAAGAACAAAAGAAAGCCTGGGATGCTGAATACGGTCCCAAAAATAAGAAATTCCGTCAGGCCCATTTGCATGGAAAAGAGTTGGCCAAATGGAAGTTTCAACGTTACATCAAAGATTATCTGCGCTGCATTGCTTCGCTGGATGAAAATATCGGCCGGGTGCTGGATTATCTGGACGAGCACGGATTAGCGGAAAATACTATCGTTGTTTATACATCCGACCAGGGATTTTATCTTGGCGAACACGGCTGGTTCGATAAACGGTTCATGTATGAAGAATCATTACGCATGCCGCTCATCTTCCGCTACCCGAAGGAGATAAAACCGGTTGTGGATGAGAATGACATGGTGCAGAATGTGGATTTTGCGCCCACCTTCCTGGATTATGCCGGCGTGAAAATCCCGGCGGATATGCAGGGCCGGTCGCTGCGTCCCGTATTGGCCGGCAGAACACCTGACGATTGGCGAAAAGCGATCTACTATCACTATTTTGAATATCCGGCGGTGCACATGGTGAAACGACATTACGGAGTGCGCACCAAACGGTACAAATTGATCCATTATTATTATGATATCGATGCCTGGGAATTGTACGATCTGCAGCAGGATCCCCATGAACTGAACAATATTTACGATAACCCAAAATATGCTTCTGTTGTGAAAGAATTGAAAGAAGAATTGCAGAAACTGCGGGAAAAATATAAAGATACCGATGTCACCCGTTTTTTACCCAAGAAAAGCGTAGCTGTAAACCATAAGGCAGAAGGATGCAAAGTAACGCTGAAACATGCCTATGCGGCCAAATACAGCGGCGGCGGTGCCAATGCCCTCACAGACGGTGTGCAGGCGCCCGGTAACCTGACCACTTTTAACGATAATCCGGTCTGGCAGGGATTCGAACAGGTGGACCTGGACGCTGTCATCGATCTGAAAAAAGAAATGGAAATTAACCAGGTTGCCACCGGTTTTTTGCAGGAGATCGGTTCCTGGATTTTTCTTCCTCCGGTGGTGGAATATTCCGTCTCGCAAGACGGAACCCATTTCACGTCCATCGGGCGTGTAAAAAATGAAGTGCCGATGAAGAATCCCAGAACACTGAAGAGAAATTTTAAATTATCGGTAAAAAATGTCCGTGCCGGATATTTGCGCGTTCATGCAAAAAATATAGGAATCTGCCCATCCTGGCATCCCGGCGCCGGCGGCAAAGCATGGCTGTTTGCCGACGAGGTGGTAGTGAGGTAAAGCAAACCTTCCAGGTTTTCAAAACCTGCAAGGTTTACAGTGTCGGTCCGCAGTAGTATATAGTAAACCGGCGATTAAATCAGGATGGGTTCTTGCAGAGGGTGGGAAATTACTTCCCTTTGCAACGGCCTGCTCCGTGTATGTCGGAAGGAGTATGTCAGGAGGCACTCGATCACAGGGGTAAGTTTTTGGTTGATATAATTTTTACCATAATTGAGCGATTGTAGGGCGATTCGCTGAATCACCAATCGGATTTAGTTTAAAAATGAAAATCCGTTTAGTAATAAAAGCAAGCTCAAAAATAAGAGAATCGCTCAATTCAGGTTTTAATAATTTTCGGCTTGAACCGATAAAAAAGCAGGCAAGGAACTTGATAATTGCCATTAACCTGAAGCAAAACCCGCTCGAAAATCCAAAAAACATCAGCTTTTTTGTTCGTTGTAGAAGCCGTGGTTAACGGGCATTTACAGCCGACTGCTTGAATATGCAGTATATTAAGTACAGCTAAATATGCCGGTTGTGTTTTTTGCCTGCCTGAGCAGACAGGCAACGAGCGCATAAGTGATTAAAAGAACTCCATGGAACAATATAATTTAATCCCGTTGACCTTGCTTGTCAATATGTACACCGTTTTTCATATATCACATTTATTGCATGGAAAAGTAAACATGTATTATTTATAGTAGAACAAAACATGGCATGATTACCTTGATTTTCCCTGTATATTCGTGTAACTTGAACATAATGAAAATTAAGGACTTTTTATTCTGAATATCAAAAATATTTCATCCCGGTCTTAATTTAAAACGGATGAATCAATGGAGAAGAAAATGAAAAAGATCAAACACCTGTTTGTTAATCTTGTAATGTTATTTATTTTTGTTGTCCAAATTTCCGCTCAAATCAGAACGCCGTCAGACTATATCGGTGTGGAAATCGGCGCAGACTACCGGTTGGCGGATTATCATCAGATTATCGATTATTTGCGCTATCTGGATGAGCAGTCGGATCGTCTGCGGCTCGAAGATTTGGGCGAAACTACTATGGGTAACCGTTTCATGCTGGCCATCGTCAGCTCGGCCGAAAATATAAAAAATATGGCGCAAAACCGGGCGAACCTGGCCAAATTGGCGGATCCAAGGGGATTGAGCGAAAGCGAGGCGAAGGAATTGATTGGGCAGAGCAAAACGGTGGTGCTCATCAACTGCGCCATTCATGCTTCGGAGATTGGTTCAACCCAATGGGCGCCGCTGTTCATCCATTATCTGGTCACTTCTCAGGATCCCGAAGTTCAGGAAATTTTGGATAATGTGATTGTGCTGATCACTCCGTCCCACAATCCCGACGGCCAGTTGCTGGTGACCAATTGGTATCGCAAGCATCGAACCGCGCCCATGCCGTTCCTGTACAATAAATACGTGGGGCATGACAACAATCGCGATTGGTTCATGTTCACCCAAAAAGAGACCAGGATTACGGTGGAAAAAATTTATAGCGTTTGGCATCCGCAAATTGTTCATGATATGCATCAGATGGGTTCTGCGGGAGCGCGTATTTTTTTGCCGCCTTTCATCGATCCGTTTGAACCCAACGTTCATCCCATTCTCATCGCACAGGTGAATATGCTGGGCGAAACCATGGCCGCGGCGCTTATCCGGGCGGGAAAATCCGGCGTGATCACCAACGCCATTTTCGATCTGTGGACGCCGGCCCGCGCTTATCAACACTACCACGGCGGCGTGCGCGTATTGACGGAATTGGCTTCGGCCCAAATTGCCACGCCCATCGATATATCCGCCGCGCAGTTGGCCGGACGGGGCGGTATAAGTATGAAAAATCCAAGCATGCACTTTCCGGTCCCCTGGCCGGGCGGAAAATGGTCCCTGCGGGATATCATCGATTATGAATGGATCGCTACAAAAGCCGAACTGCAGCATGCAGCAAAATTCAGGAAGGAATGGCTGCTGGGATTTTATCAAATCCATCGCGATGCCTGTGATTACCGGGGCAAAATCTGGGGATATCTGATCCCAAACGATCTCACTAAGCAGACGGAAATCATGGAACTGACAGATGTTTTACAGACTGCCGGTGTGGAAATATCCCGGATTACTGTAGATTGCCGTGTCGGCCAGACCGCTTGTCAACGCGGCGATTATGTTGTTCCGCTGGCACAACCGTACGGCCCCTTCGCCCGCGCTATGCTGGCAAAACAGGAATATCCCGATTTAATCGACGCTTCCGGCAAATTGAAAGTACCGTACGATGTAGTTGCCAACAACCTGCCGTATCTGATGAATGTGACCATCGACACCCTGTTTGAAAAACCGCAGGCGCTCTCTTCCGCTCCGGTCAAATTCCGGGCTTCTGTGGCCGATTTATCCGGCGTCACATCCAAATATCTCATCTTGCCGCCCAACAGTTACGGCGCCGATATTGCTGCGATCCGCCTGGGTCAGGCCGGCGTTCACATCGCCCGGCTGGCCAACGAAACCCGTTTGGAAAATCTCCGTTTTGCCGCCGGAAGCTATGTCATCAAAAATTCAAAATCCAATCGGCAAAAATTGCGCGCCATTATGACGGAAACTCCGGTGAGCACGGTCGGTGTAAATTCAGTGGGGGGTAAAAAGCCGGCGTTCAAAATCAAATCGCCCAAAATTGCGCTGTATCATTCCTGGGTGCCGTCCATGGACGAAGGCTGGACGCGCTGGATATTTGATCATTACAAAATTAAATTTCATTCGCTGAAAAATGAAGAAGTGCAAAAATTAAACAAACCGGAAAAATACAAAATCATCCTTTTTGCCGACCAAAGTGCCTTAATCATAAAGAAAGGGAATCGCAGTAAAAATGAACCGCTGCAGTACCGCGGCGGCATTGAAGATGCCGGAGTTACGGCATTGAAGAAATTTGTCCGTAACGGTGGCACGATATTGGCGTGGGGCAGTTCCACGCAGCTTTTCATCAAAGAATTTTCGCTCAGGATGAAAAATGCCGTGGAAAAACTACCGGCAAAAAAATATTTCATTCCCGGTTCCATATTAGCTGCGGAAATTACCGCTGCCAACCCGTTGACATTTGGCTTTTCCTCGCCCTTTCCCGTTTTCTTCCGGCGCGGCATAGTGTTCAACGTGGAAGAAGGCGAAGTACTCGCCAGATTTTTACCGGGGAATCCCAAATTAACCGGCTGGCTGACCGGAGCAGAATTTGTGGCCGAAAAACCGGTTGCCGTGCGTATCGCCTATGGAAAAGGTCGGTTAGTGCTGCTTGGCTTTGCGCCGCAATTTCGCGCCCAGGCCAGAGGCACCTACAAATTTATGTTTAATGCGATTTTATCGGCGGCAGGGGAAAAGGGCAGTTTATAATTAGGCTCTTTTACGACAATGCCGCCCCGTGGTGAACCACGGGACGAGCTTCGCAGATCACATGGCTGCAAAAACCTGACATTGGGGTACAGGAGTTGTCTTTTCATTCTGCTTTCATTGTTACCTGACTTTAAAAATATGCAATTACTACCGCATCAGCAGCATTTTTTTCACGGCTGTAAATGTTCCGGCTTTCATGGAGTAAAAATACGTACCACTAACTGCCGGTTTGCCGGAATTGTCGTTGCCATCCCATCTGACGGAATAATTGCCGGCCGGATAGCCATTAGCTGCCAGCGTTCTGATTTTCTGCCCAAGCGAATTGTAAATTTTAATAGTAACAAAAGACGGTAATTTCAGATCGAATAGTATTTCCGTCTCCGGGTTAAACGGATTAGGAAAATTTTGCAGCAGGATAAAACGGTCGTTGAGACCGGCAGGGGAATCTGGTGGCGCGCTGTCTAGTGTCAACAAACGGCGCTGATAAACGCCGTTTCCATGGGTAACCGCTCTGATCGACCGGTTGCTTTCGGAAATGGAGAGATCCATCACCAACACGGCAGGCCGCAGACCTTCACTAAATTCCTGCCAACTTTCTCCAAAGTCGGTAGATACATACACACCCAAATCATTCCCTAAATAAATATGATGGGGCGCTTCGGGATCGATCGCCACGGCTGATGCGGGTACATCCGGTAAGCCGGCCCCAATATCTTTCCAGCTTTGACCGCCGTTTTCAGCCATAAACAGATGGGAGCTGCCAAATCCGGAGACGGTAATATAAGCAACACGGTCATTGTGAGGCGCCACCTGTAGATCCACATAATACCGGTCGGGCAGATTTTGGGTGATATTCATCCACGTATAACCGCCGTCCCTGGTGACAAAAACTTCGGCCCTGTGTCGCGAATTTGGCACCGTGGCTGCATAAAGCACATCAGGATTTGTCGGCGCCGCTGCCATAGATAGAACAGCATTTCCGTTCAACGGATTTCCGCTGTTCAGCGCCCGCCAATTGGTACCATTGTTATCACTGCGATAGACGATGTCTTTTGCAGCGTAAATGACATACGGAGCCGATGGCGCCAGCACAAAAGGAGCGATGAAAGCCACATCATTTCCCTTCAGTGATGTTGAAATACTCACCCAACTTCCCGACAAACCGTTTTGCCTGGAGCGGAGAATATGCAGGTACTGCCAGGAACCATAAACAATATTGTCGCTGACCGGGTTAATCGCTGTGAAAGCACCGTCTCCTCCGATCAGGCCGGTGTACCAATTCTTGTTTCCGTAATAACGAACCGTGCTGTTGTCCTGCAGTCCACCGAGGGCAAAATTGGAATCCAGCGGCGATGAAGAAAAGCCGTTGTAAAATTGAGTGGTAATGTAGCCTTCATTGAGGTTTTCGAAAGAATACCCGCCGTCCGTAGTTCGGTAAACGCCGCCATCGTTGCCAAAATAGATGATATCCGGATCGGTGGGATGATTGGCGAAGGTGTGGTGATCCACATGCATACCATTCCGCTGTACTAAAGTCTGGCCGCTGTTGTTGGAAAGAAAAAAATTTACTCCGGCACAAATTATTTTTGTGTCGTCAACGGGATTTACCCGCACATAATGGGCAAACCATCCCTGGTAACGGGCATAATTAAAACTGTTGATGATGTTCCAGGTTTCGCCGTTATCGATCGATTTGCACAACCAGGTTCCGGCAACGTTGGAGTAACCTTCGCCGATGCTTGCATAAATAATGTCAGGCGAGGCCGGATAAATTGTGAGCAGCGCTTTTCCGCCCCAGGTCTGTGGAAGACCGGTGGTGAGTCGCTTCCACGTACCCTTCATGCCACCCTCCGGGGAGCGGTAAATACCGGTGCCGGCACTTCCTAAATTTCCGCAGGAAATGAAAACAAAATTCGTGTCGACCGGATTGATGTCCACATCAACGGCCATGACAGTCGTTTGCACTTTTTGCCAGGTTGCGCCGGCGTCAGTCGATCTGAATGTCCCTTCGGTAGTGCCGGCAAAAACAACCTTCGGATTTAACGGATTGATGGCCAAACTTAGAACGCTGCGTTTTTGTTGATATGACCAGTCGATGATTTTTGTCCACGTCACACCCCTGTCTGTTGATTTTAGCAGGCCGATGCTGTAGCTGCCCCGGGTTGTGCGCACATAAATGCCGCCATCCGAGTTTTGATAACCGTAAACTTCTCCGGTGCCGATGTAAATTTCATCGGAGTTGTCCGGATTGATGGCGATGGCATTCACACCCAAAACCGGAAAACCGGTATCGATATATTCCCATGAGTAGCCCGAACCGTGCATAGTTAACCGCCACAAACCACCGCTGGCCGATCCGGCATAAATAACATCCGGATTTTGCGGATCAACGGCCAGGGCAATGGTTCTGCCGCCCTGGTTCTCCGGGCCGATGGAATGCCAGGCATCATTTGGCGTACAACCACGTGTTCTTTTTTTTAACCGGGTTTCCGAATATTGATATGCTTTGTAAAAATCACGGTCCGGAATAACGCGGTTCGGATAAGCTCTCTGTGCGGTCCAGAAATCCAATGCTTCCATGGCATCACCGGCAATTATTTGGTTTTCTTCAATTTTGGGACTCTGAATTTGTAGAGAAAAGAGGAGGCAAAGTACAGTCAGAAAAAGTAAAAAAATAACCAGGCTGCTTTTATGTTGAAAAATCATAGTATTTATCCGATATTAAAAGTATAATTCAGTGAACATTTGCGATTTGAAAAACGAACTAATTTTAATATAATAAAAATCGGGGGCGAAAAAAAAGAAAAATAATTTTTATGGAATGGAAAAAAAGGAAACTGAAAAATGATTGAAATAACTGAATCGGCTGTTGAGGCGATTAGCAATTATGCACAGAAAAAGGGAATCGAGAATAAACTGTTTCGCATTGCCCTGGTAAGTTTTGGTTGAGGCGGCCCCCGACTGGGACTGGTCCAGGCAGGATCAGATTACGAAAATAATCTCAGTAAACATACTATAGAAGGGATCGATATGGTCTGGGATGAGCAAGTTGACAAAATGATGAATATGTATGGTAAATTAGTGATCGATTACACCAAAAGTTTTATGGGCGGCCGGTTGCATGTCGGCTTTGAAGGTGTGTCTTGTTAGAACTGTTTACAAGGGGATATCGTGGCAAAAAAAGGATATAATCGGGTTCATCTGCAGATTTGACTGAACAATTTGCAGATGAACCGGATTGTGGACAAATTCTGTTAACAATACATCAAACCGAATCATGAAAAAGTCATTCTTGCCCATGGTTCCGGAACGTTTTTTTCCTCTTCCGCTGTTTTTGTGAATATTTTACTCAGGTTTCGCAGTTAGTTAACCGGCATAAAAATAAGGGAAACCGGCATAAAAAAAGCAGCATACAACCTCACAACTTATTAAAATATAATATGTTACAAAACGGAGGTTATATGCTGTATATTGAAGGTATTACAAAATTGTACGAATTAAAAGGATTTTTTACACATCCTGAAAAAGCCGGTGATACTCTTTTAGATATCAGTGAGAAATTCATAGGCTCACAAACTGCACAACATAGGTTACCTAATTTATAGGACGTAAGTTAAACTATGAAGTATACTGGAAAATACTTTTCAAGTACTGTTAACCCATTAATAATTAATGATATGGCACCATCACTTACAAACAATCACGGGGAGGGTGTCATATCACTTACGTCATTAAAAAAGAGTAACCTATGTTGTGCTGTTTGTAACATCAGACCTCGTTAAATTTGATAAATATTAGGTTGAAAAACCGGACAAAAATCATCATGAATTTGCACTATATATTGCGTAAGTACTTGTTTTTTAGTTTAAAGTAAAACATGCAGTGTTGTAATCGTTCACCAGTATCAGATGTCAAAATTTTTTGCTCAATTGAATATCTTTGAAACCTTATTTTTGTCTTCTTAACCTTAGTAGAATAATGATAACCCACAAATTTTGACCTTATTACCTTATTATCCTCTTCAAATAAGGTAATAAGGTTAGGTGTTTGTAGATTTTGCTTATTACTAAGGTTTCAAGACAAAAAAGGATTATTCAAGGCAAATATTTATATCGCAAATGTCTGATTTTAGATACAGGTGAACTGTTACGCAGTGTTCAATTATTCATGGATTTTCTCACAATTGACTGGTAAACAAGAACTTAATGAACAATAAAACACCTGATTTAACGAGGTCTGAACATAGCAATTAAAAGACATTTTCAGCCACCCCAACGGGGTGAAATACAATAGCCCGGGGCAACGCCCCGGGGGGAAAGAGGAAAAAGAATAACAAGCCCTGAAAGGGCGGAATATTTACCTGTGCCGGTACGATCTGTTCATTTGAATTTTGTATTTCGTCCCTTCAGGGCTTGACTCCGTTGTTTTTTCCCCCGGGGGCGTTGCCCCGGGCACGGTGGGAAAGACGTTTTTTACTGTTTTTCAGAGTTTTCGTTCAGACACTGAATATTGTTTATTTGTAATTCCCTTGCTTTCTCTATTATATTGGGCTGAAAAAAATGGAAGTGACGATACGACTTTCAGCAGTCAAGCGCCGGGGATAATAAAACCGGCACATGTTACAGTAGCCTTCATGTTTCTCCTCCAATTCTTGGCGGAATAGGAAGAACAATTTCCCTTTTACTCTCTGCAGGGGAGGAACTTCTTTGTCTTGGATTATCGACTTTAAGTTGTTCTTAAGTTTGACCGATAAATAAAAAGGGAGTTTCAAGTTGTATTAGAGGAATTTCTGTATTAATGTGAAAAAAGTTAAACGAAATCCAATGAATACAATACGGTAGTATGCGGGAATTCAATAAATGAAGATTTTTCGTTTTTCAATAAAATCTATCTTCTCCATCAGAACAAAGACCATCATGACGTATTCTTTGCCAATTGTTATTTTGGCTTTCTTCTTTCACATCTCTGTGCTTAAAACGCTGGAACTCCAGGCTCTCCAATCGGCGCAGGAGAAATCTTCTATCTATTCCAACCTTGTTCCGTCGTTTGTAATTAGAGGAAAGGTACTGCTTGATTCAGCATCTGCATGGCGCAATTTAAATAAAATTCCCAATTTTGACCGGCTTGCCTATTGGGTACTGGTGAACGATTCCGGCAAAGTGGTTGCATCAGCACAACAGGAATCAGCGGAGCGACATCATTTCCGGGAATTGCAAACCGAACCGTTCTGGATGAGATATCGTCCGGTTTCTATCTATAAAACCGGTATCGATATTTTGGCCGCACAAAAAAAGATTGGCAAGCTGTATCTTGGCATTCCTGTTACTTACTTCATTAAACCGGAATATATCCGTTACGCCACCCTTATAACAAGCTTGTTGTTTTTAATTGTCGCAATAATGGTTGCACTGAAAAATAGTTCGCGAATTGTGAAACTGATCCGCTCTTTTAACAATTCTTTCAATGAAATTCGTAAAGGGAATTTGGGCGAGAGATCGGCCATTGCATCTAAAGGTGAAGTTGGCGATTTAGTGGAAAAATTTAATTCTATGGTGGAAAATATCGAATCATCCTACCGGGAATTGGTGCGCGCACAGGAAGCAGCATTTGAATCATCCCGGTTGAAATCGGAATTTGTTGCCAACATGAGTCATGAGATTCGGACACCAATGAACGGCGTCATCGGCATGACGGATTTGCTGTTGGAAACAAAATTGGCGCCGGATCAACAGCGTTATGCAGAGACGATTCGTTCTTCCGGTGAGACATTGTTATCCCTGATCAATGATATCCTTGATTTTTCCAAAGTAGAAGCTGGAAAACTGGAATTTGAATATATTCAGTTCAGTCTGCGTGACACGATGAGTGATTTGATGAAAGCATTGGCCGTCCGTGCTCATGCAAAAGGGTTGGAACTGTCCTATTATATTCCACCCGAATTACCGGATAATCTCATCGGCGATCCCGGCCGGCTTCGTCAGATCATCAACAATCTGGTTGGAAATGCTATAAAATTTACAGAACAGGGGGAAGTGGTCATCATTCTTTCTATGGATAAAGCAAAATCTACTCCAAAAAACAGGAATGTCAATATAATCGGCTTAAATTTTTCAATCAGTGATACGGGAATCGGGATTTCGAAAGATAAACAGCATCTGATCTTTCAACCCTTCACCCAGGCAGATGGGACTACTACCAGAAAATTTGGCGGAACCGGGTTGGGACTGGCCATTTCAAAACAATTTGTAGAAATGATGGGTGGCCGTATGTGGGTGGATAGTCAGGAGGGGAAAGGGAGTACCTTTTATTTCACCGTTCATTTTGAAATCGGCCAGAATCAAAAAATCGCCCAACAGTTGCCTGTTAGTTTGAAAGGTCGATCTGTTCTCATTGTAGATGATAACGAAACCAACCGCCATATTTTAAAAGACATGCTGCGCAGTCTTGGTTTGAACTCTTCCGCAGTAGAGGATGGTAAAAAGGCGTATTTTGTTCTGGAAAGAGCTGTTCGCATAGGTGAACCTTTCTCTCTAACTTTCATCGATGTGGAAATGCCCATAATGGATGGGTTCGCGCTTGTTGAAAAAATAAAATCCAATCCCCAGTTGAAAAAATTGATGATTGTTCTGCTTGCCTCTTCCGGCCTGCGGACAGATGCTGTCAAGTGTCGCCAATTGGGAATTACTACCTTTTTGCCCAAACCATACAATCAGTCGGAAATTACCGACGCTATCTTAGCTGTGTTCGGCTTAGGCACTCAGAAAATTCCGGAAAGTGTTATTCCGCAACAATCTGTTCATTCCGGGGGGATGAGTAAGCCTCATCCGGCCAAAATAGACGGCAGCTATTACATCCTGCTGGCTGAAGATAACGATGTGAATCAGGAACTTGCAGTTACGTTGCTGGAAAAACGGGGGTATCATATAACCGTGGTAAATAACGGCAGAGAGGCGCTGACGGCGCTCACCAAGAGAAAATTTGATTTGCTGTTGATAGATGTGCAGATGCCGTTGATGAACGGACTGCAGGCGACACAGGTTATTCGCAAAGTGGAAAGACAGATGAAGAGCCATCTTCCCATCATCGCTATGACCGCTTATGCCATGAAAGAAGACCGGGAGCGTTGTTTAAATGCCGGCATGGATGATTATATTTCCAAGCCGATCAAAGCGGCGGAGTTGTATGATAAAATTGCCCGGCTTTTGGTCGAAAAATCTTCTGTGCGAAAAACCGTCAAAAAGAATAAAAATATAGTAAAAAACGAGAATCGTAAACCAACTATGGCTATAAAGATGAGTGACGATCCCGTCCTGAATGAAAAAACTATTCAAAATCAATTTTTTGGTGATGATGAATTATTGGGGCGTATTATCAAATTGTTTTTAGCGGGTACGCCAAAGTTATTGCAGGAGATTCGGGATGGAATAAGAAATGGTGACGCGGCAATATTTGAAAGAGCTGCCCACTCAATCAAAGGTTCGGTTGTGAATTTCGGTGCGGAACCGGCACGGCAGGCTGCTGTTAAAATGGAAAAATTAGGTAAAACAGGTGATTTTGAAAATGCCGTCAGATTGTATCCGTATCTGGAAAAGGAAATTATTCGCTTAAGTAAAGCACTGATGCAATATCAAAATAAAAGTGCAGCAAAAGAAGTGGTTTTGTAAAAGTATTTGGAATTTTTTTTCGCTTGGGCGGGAGTTCAACTCCTGCCCGAGCCCGACGGCAAGGGGAATTTAACTCCTCCGAATCTCCCCTTAGTGAGGGAAGGAATTTCCCTTCCTTAGGGCTTCGCTCGCCTGCCTTTTGCAGACAGGAAATGATATTTTTTACTTTTTTATGCCATTCTGCAATACTCTCTTTATCAAGAAGAGACCATGGGAGGTTGTGAACCATCAATTATTAATCATATATTTACTACCTAAATTGAGCGATTCTCTTGTTTTTGACTTTGTTTTTGTTACTAAACGGATTTTCATTTTTAATATAAATACGGCTGGCGATTCAGCGAATCGCCCTACAATCGCTCAATTTAGGTACTATAAACGGAAATATAGCAGAATTCAGTAAAAGATAAAGTGTCTCCCCCAATTGTAGCGTTGATTCTGTCCAATCACTTCTTGCATAAGAAAATATTAATTTGTATTTTATTTCAATTTTTGTAACTATTCAGGGAGATTGAAGGGACACCCCCCCCGTACTCCTCTCAAAGGGAGACTGTAGTAGTTCCCCTTGAGGGGGGTACTGGGGGGGTAAAACAACTTCCGGTATAATCGTATTGTATCCTGAATAGTTACAAATTTTTTAACATTCTGCAAACGTCCCTGGAAAACTCACGAATTTGACACCTGTATGCTACTGAATACAGGTGGGAAGAACAAGGATTCATCCGGTAACTGAATTATTCAATTGCGGAGGTTTTGATGGATTTTACTTTGGAAATTTCATGGGTAGATTGGCTGATTATTGCGCTCTATTTTGTCTTTGTTTTGGGAATTGGAATTTATCTGCGGCGATTTACTAAAACCGGTGAGGATTTTTTTCTCGCCGGCCGCAAGAACAACGCCTGGGTAGCCGGATTGGCATTTCTCAGCGCCAATATGGGCGCGCTGGAGTTATTGGGCATGACAGGAAATACATTTGAATACGGTATGTTTGTCGCCCATTTTTACTGGATTGGCGCGATTCCGGCCATGCTGTTTCTTGCCATTTACATGATGCCGTTTTATTACAGCAGCAAAATTCATTCAATCCCGGGATATCTTAAATTGCGCTTCGATGAAAAAACCCGCGTGCTCAACGCCATCGCTTTTGCCTTTATGACACTGCTGGTTTCCGGCATTAACCTGTACGCAATGGCCCTGGTTTTACGCACCTTTCTGGGTTGGAATTGGGATGTTTGTATGTGGACTTCCGCTTTCACGGTGGCAGCGTATGTTTCGATGGCAGGACTGATGTCGGCAATCTTTACTGAAATAGTCCAGTTTTTTCTCATCTGGTTTGGCTTGCTGCTGGCATCTTTAATGGGTCTTATTGAAATTGGCGGTTGGCATGAGATATTGGCGCGTATTCCGGAATCGATGAGCGCATTATGGTCAACCGCCGGAGATGTGTCGGCAAATGGCATGCAGATTACCTGGATGGGCATCGTTCTTGGTTTGGGATTTGTCCTTTCCTTTGGCTACTGGACCACCGATTTTTTAGTGGTTCAAAGAGCTTTTTCCGCCAAAGATTTACGCACAGCCCGAATGACACCCATCGTCGCCTCCTTTTTTAAAATGGCGCTGCCTTTTATTGTCATCATGGGTGGATTGATCGCCTGGGTGCTGGCACGCGATCCCAACAGCGGTTTTGCCCTTTTACGTGACGGAGGGCAGATTCGCTACGATTCCGCTTTGCCTCTTCTGTTAGCCCGCTACTATCCTCAGGGCCTCATTGGTTTGGGGGTTACCGCACTGCTCGCCGGATTCATGGCCGGACAGGCGGGGAATATCAGCGCTTTTAATACCGTTTGGACTTATGATATTTACCGCTCCGTGATAAAAAAAGATGCTTCAGATGCACACTATCTCAGGATGGGTCGCATGGCCACCATCGCCGGCATAATTATCAGTATTATTACCGCTTACTGGGCGAAGTCGTTTCCCAGTATTATGGACTACATGCAGGCGATTTTTTCCTGGGTGAACGCACCGTTGTTTGCCACCATGCTGCTGGGTATGTTTGTGGTCTGGATTACCCCGAGCGGAGCATTCTGGGGACTGATTACCGGCATGTCCTCCTCATTCGCCATGTTTTTAGCCGTTAAATTCGATTGGATCTCACGGAGTGTGATTACTCTTTCGGAAAATGCCAGCCCCATGGCGGCAAATTTTTGGCGCGCCTGGTGGGCCTGGTTGATCTGTTTTGTGGTTACCATCGTCGTTAGTCTTTTTACGAAACGAAAACCTAAAGAGGAGCTAATTGGTTTGGTTAAGGGACTGACTAAAATCGAAATAGAAACCGGAATCCCATTTTACAGAAAACCGGAAATCATGGCTGTTTTCGTAATTATTATTTTTATTGTTTTAAATATTCTATTCTGGTAGAATTTATCAAATGTTTTATACAAAATGTCGGGAGTTTATCACATGGGTGAAAAGAAAATGTTGTCAATTTGGTTTTTTGTCGGTTTGATGCTGAGTGTTTTCGGCGTTATTGTTACACTGACCGGGGTTAATTATATATTTCATCCCCAGCACAAAACCGTTCTGGCCAATTTAAATCCGAATCTTTGGTGGGGAATGGTTATTTTGGTGGCCGGTTTGTTGTTTTTAATCCCATCCATAATCCACTATAAATCACAGGAATAGGTCGGGATATTAGTAACACTTTAGTTTTTGATAAAATCTGTGTCCTTCACGCTCTCTGCGTCTCTGCGTTTGAGAGCGCCTTTTTTAACGCAGAGGCGCAGAGGACGCAGAGAAATTGAAAAAACAGGGAATATAAATTGTCTGCAACAGGCAGGCCGATAAAAGCATTCGGGAATTACAGGCTGCCTGATAATTGTTGTCTTTCAAAGAACTAAAGTATTACGGATATTAGAAGCCTGATATTATGGGGGCAGAATGGTTTTAAAAGTCATTGCCAAAAAATTGACTGCCTGAAAAGGAGCAGCAATGTTTGAAGTATGCAGTGAAAACTTTGGCCGGTTCAAAAAGAAAAAATTAGTAAACACAACTTCCGGCGAATCTGTTTCTGTCATTCCCGGTCGCGGCGGCAATGTTGCCGAAGTTGTGCTGAGCTGTGGCCAAAGACAATTTTCAGTAATCGATGGATTCACTACTTATGATGAACTGTTGAAGAATGATTATCACAAAAGCGCCAAAGTGTTGCCTTTTGCCAACCGCATTTCGGATGGGATTTACCGGTTCAACGGAAAAACCTACCAACTTCCCATCAACCGGCCGCAGGAACATTATGCTATTCATGGGTTCATTCATGATAAAGAATTTATCGTCGATGATGAAATCATCAAGCCTGATTCCGTTACACTTATTTTGGCCCATGAATATTCGGGGGACTATCCCGGATATCCATTTCCGTTTGAGGTTAGGCTTGAATTCTCTTTGCACGGGCAGAATGGATTTACCTTTATCACGGAAGTAAAAAACAGGGGTGAAGAAATAATGCCGGTGATGGACGGCTGGCATCCGTATTTTACGCTGGGTAAATCCATCGATCGACTGCTGTTAAAAATTCCCGCTAATATCAGAACGGAAGTGGATGAACGCCTACTCCCCACCGGAAAACTAATGCCCTTTCCGGCATTCAGGGAATTTGAACAGATCGGCAATTATTTTTTTGATACCTGTTTTCCGTTGAGCGAAAAAGAAGGAACGGCTGTAACCGAACTGATGGATCCGCAGGAAATGGTAACACTACAAGTCTGGCAGAAAACGGGACGGCGGAAATATAATTTTCTGCAGCTTTACACACCGCCGCATGGCCAATCCATTGCTTTTGAACCGATGACCTCCAACACCAATTCGTTCAATACTAAGGATCGATTGATTGTTCTGTCACCCGGAGAAAAATTAAGGGCGGAGTGCGGTATAAAATTAAAGAACGGGGAATAGAAATGCCGGATGTACAGAGCATGTTGAGGTTAATCGAAAGCGCAAAAATGCAAACAACGTTTGCCGGACTTTACGGTTCAGAGACTGCCATTCTCCGTGAACAAACCCGAAGATATGAAACCCTGCTGCAAAAATACCGGGAATATTTTTCCGATGGGGATCTACATCTTTTCAGTACGCCGGGACGGATTGAAATCGGCGGCAATCATACGGATCACAATGCCGGAAAAGTTCTGGCTGCCGGTGTAAATCCGGACTCTGCCGCCGGCGCTGCTGCCACGGACAATAGACAAGTAACTGTTTATTCCGAGGGCTATCCACAGCCGTTCAAAGTAAATCTGGATGATTTAGAGGTTCAGGAAAAAGAGAAAGGGACAACCACAGCGCTCATCCGCGGCATTGCCGCCCGGCTGAAAAAACTGAATTACCGGATCGGCGGATTTAATGCCGTCATTTCCGGCAGGGTACTGTCCGGTTCCGGTCTGAGTTCATCGGCGTCCATCGAAGTGTTGCTCGGCACCATTTTTAACCGGTTATTCAATGAAAATAAAATCAGCGCAGAAACTCTGGCGCTGGCCGGGCAGTACGCAGAGAATGTTCATTTCGGCAAACCGTGCGGATTAATGGATCAGCTAACCTGCGCAGTCGGCGGGATTGTGGCCGTCGATTTTGCAGATACTGCTCATCCTTTATTCGAAAGGGTGTCGTTTAATTTCGCGCCGCAGCATTACAAAGTTCTGGTGATAGATACCGGCGGCAGTCATGCCGGTTTGACGGACGAATATGCAGCTATTCCGGACGAGATGAAATCGGTGGCGAAATTTTTTAACCGGGATGTTCTGCGCCGGGTGGAAAAGGAAGAAGTAATTGCCAATTTATCCCCTCTGCGTAAAAAAACGGGCGACCGTGCTTTGCTGCGGAGCTTGCATTTTTTTGCGGAAAACGAACGCGTGGATCGGCAGGTAAAAGCTCTGCGGCAGAATAACTTTGTTGAATTCCTGGAATTGGTGAAAGAATCGGGTGATTCATCCTGGAAATGGCTGCAAAACTGTTATACCGGCAAAGCGCCGCATGAGCAGGGGATCACCCTGGCATTGTCGCTCACAGAAGATTTTTTGCAAACGAATTATATTTTAGGATCATGCCGGGTTCACGGCGGAGGATTCGCCGGCACTATTCTTGTCTTCATGCCGGAAAATTCTGTGCAGCTCTACCGGCGGTTCATTGAAAAAATATTCGGCGAAAGATCGGTGTTGAGTTTGGATGTTCGATCTAGCGGAACTGTGAGTTTGTAAGATTGAAAACCTTCCAGGTTTTAAAAACCAGGAAGGTTTATTTTATTTACGGAAGGTTTAATTTGCCGCGAAGTAAAAAATCAAAAAAAATGCCCCCTAAAAAATATGACATTGCCGTTGCCGGGCAACTTTGTCTGGACATCATTCCGCAAATTCCGGCTACCGGCGCAAAGCATATCAGTGAATTATTGCAACCCGGTAAATTGTTGGACGTGGGTGCGGCACGGATCAGTAATGGTGGTCTGGTTGCTAACTCAGGCCTGGCATTAACCAAATTAGGTTTAAAAACCGTACTAATCGCCCGGATTGGCCGGGATGATTTTGGTCGTCAGGTGCAGAATATACTGCGGCAGCATGGCTGTTCCATGGGGATAACTGTTGCTGAACGGGAGCATACTTCTTATTCTATCGCAATCGCTCCGCCCGGAATAGACCGGATATTTCTTCACTACCAAGGCGCCAACAGCCGGTTTACCAACGCCGATATTGATGAAAATATCCTGCGGCAGACCAATCTGTTCCTTTTCGGATATCCGCCCACACTGGCAAAAATGTATGAAAATGAAGGGGAAGAGCTGGTAAAAATTTTTCGTTCGGTGAAATCATTGGGCCTGACAACCGCGTTGGATCTAAATTTACCTGATATGAACAGTCCCAGCGGCAGGGCTCCCTGGCGGAAGATTCTGACCAATATTCTGCCTTATGTGGATATTTTTCTCCCCAGTATCGAAGAAATATTTTTTATGCTGGCTCCCGCTGAATATTTGAAAATGAAGAAAAAAGCCGGTGAAAATGATGCAGTGAAATTCATCCCTGTTTCTCTTTATCCCGATCTTGCCTCCGAATTATTGAAGTTTGGCGCAAAAGTTGTGGGGTTCAAAACCGGATTTCGTGGTTTTTATGTCCGAACCGCTAATTTAGAGGAATCTGCGGATTTTGGCAATGTTCCACCGGCTGATATGAAGAATTGGTCGGAACGTGAATTGTGGTATCCGGCCTATCGGATTCAGAGAATTGTCAGCGCCACAGGTTCCGGAGATTCCGCAGTTGCCGGATTTGTTGCCGCTTTTTACCGGGGACATGCCATAGAAAATTGTCTGAAATATGCCAACTGCCTGGGATTTCAAAATCTGCACGAGATCGACGGCTACAGCGGTATCAAAGAATGGCGGGAAACGACGAGGATGCTGGGCGAGGGTGATTTGAAACTTGTCGATCTGCCCGACCTTGCGGATGAAAGATGGCGCTGGGATGAAGAATTGGAAATGTGGGTGGGGAAGAATGACAACTTTTATTATTCCGGCAAAGAGCGGTGACCGGTAAACGGTTACTGACAGAGAATCTGCCGGAATGATTTTAATCGGGAGAATAAGGATGACATCGAGAGAACGGGTTCTAAAAACCCTTCGCCATGAAGAACCGGACAAGGTTCCCATCGATCTGGGCGCCATGCGTTCCACGGGAATTATGGCGATGGCTTATAATCAGCTCAAAAAATATTTGGGCATGAAAGGCGGCGTTATTAAAATTTACGATGTTTACCAGCAGTTGGCCGAGCCGGAACCGGAAATTTTAGACCGGTTTGAAGTGGATGTTATCGACCTGAACAATACTCTGGGAAAATTGACAAAAGAATGGAAGGATTGGCCGTTACCTGATGGAACTACCGGTCAGATCCACGTTTCTAAATATCCGGTTAAACAGGGATATGAATGGGTATTGATGGAGAAGGGGCGACCGGTGGCCCGTATGCCGCAAAGCTGCTACTATTTTGAGACCATCTATCATCCGCTGGCGGAAGCGAAATCATCTGCTGAAATTAAAAATTACAACTGGCCCTTTTTCCGGGATGAGGAACTGCGGGAAGTAGAAAAACAGGCCAAATTTTTATTTGAAGAAACAGATTATGCCATCATGGGCGGATTCGGCGGCAACATTTTGGAATACGGTCAGGAATTGCGCGGCTGGAGTAAATTTATGATGGATCTGGCCGTGGAAAAGAATTTTGCCGCTGATTTAATGGACAAGATGGTGGAAGTACATCTGAGAAATTTAGAGGGTTACTTGCAGGCAGTTGGCAATTTTATCCAGATCATTCAGATGGGTGATGATTTGGGAACTCAGAATGCGGCCCAGATGTCGCCGAAAATGTACCGCGAGATGATTAAACCCCGGCACAAAAAAGTTTACCAATACGTGAAAGAACATTCCGGTCTGTATCTTTTTCTTCACACATGCGGCTCCGTATACGATTTAATTCCAGATTTGATCGATGCCGGCGTTGAAATATTGAACCCGGTACAAACTTCCGCCGCTAAAATGGACCCTGCCGCTTTGAAAGCGGAATTCGGAGATCGACTCACATTTTGGGGTGGCGGCACAGACACACAACATATTTTGCCGGACGGTTCCCCGGAGCAGGTTCGGGAGAATGTGAAAGAGATGTTTAAAATATTTGCCCCGGGCGGAGGTTTTGTCTTCACGCAGGTGCATAACGTCCAGGCAAACGTACCGCCGGAAAATGTTGTGGCCGCCTATGAAACCGCAAAAAAATACCGCAATTATCCTGTGAAATAGATTGAAAATTGTCATAGAGTATCGGATATCTGTTATGGCAGAGTATAATAAAAATGATATGAATGATTAGTTGCAACGAATTGAAGAATAATTGCATGCACGCCACAGTTCGACTCCGCTCACTATGGCTTTTTTTTTAAGCCGGTCTGAGCCCTTCGACAAGCTCAGGATAAACTCTATCGAAGACTGATTTGGTGGCTGTTTCAACTGATCATTCATATCATTTTTAGTAACACCTCACTTATTGGTGTGAATATTTGTTTATGTTATTATATCTATTCAACCAAAATAGTAAACAGAACACGGATGACACGGATCACACTGATTTTCACAGATTTTATCCGTGTGTATCTGTGTCATCCGCGTAATCCGTGTGCTATTTGGGGTTACAGAACATTAGATGAGCAGCATCAAAACCTGATGTAAACAGAACATGAATCTTTTGGTACTGATTGCATTTTATTATCAACCCGTAAGTGAGGTATTACCATTTTTACACAACGCCTCGTGATTGGTAACAATAGACTTGTTGTAAACAAAGAGAAAAAATGGATAAATACTGTATCGCAGTGGATGTCGGCGGAACTTCCATCAAATCTGCAATTGTGTCCTCCCGTGGTAATCTGTTGCCGGAATCCTATTTAGACACGCCTATCGATTCCAAAGGAACAGCCGCACAAATTTTGCAAACTTTCACCGGTCCCATCATTTGCCATTTTGATTTTGCTGCGGCGAATAAATTGAACATCGCCGGCATCGGCATCGGTATGCCCGGTCCGTTTGACTATGAAAAAGGCACCGGTCTGTACCGCGGCGTGAATAAATACGAAGCCGTCTACGGCATAAATGTGATAGATGAGATGACAAAACGGCTGCATCCGGAAAATGATTAGATCATTTTTGAAAATGACGGCTGGACCTTTGTCCGCGGTGAAGCCCGGCAGGGCGCGGCAAATGGATTTCACCGGGTCATCGGATTGACGTTGGGAACCGGATTGGGCTCCGGTTTTATGATTGCTGAACGGATGGTGGATTCCGGTCCGGGTGTGCCGCCGACAGGCCGGCTCAGCGGACTGCCGTACAAAGACGGCATCATCGATGATTATGTATCGAAACGGGCGATTATGGCTAAATATCTGAAAAAAAATCCCATTGCGAAACGGACATACGATGTGAAAAAAATTGCCCAACTGGCCGGGAACGGTGATTAGGCCGCCGTGGAAACGTTCGCGGAAATCGGTTCTCTGTTAGGTAAATTGCTGCGTCCGGTCGTACGACAGTTTCGGCCGGGATGCATCGTTGTCGGCGGTAAGATCGCCTATTCGTACAATCTTTTTGCCGAACAGTTTGAAAAAGAACTGGCCGGATTGGAGAGCGTAAAAAAAATATCACGGGCCCGGAATATCGAATTCAGCGGTATTTTGGGTGCGGCCCATCTCCTGTTCAAAAAAGCAGAGATCATTTTTTGATTTCAAAAGTGGCCGTTTGATTTTCTCCATGATCTACTTAGTGTCTGAACGAAAATTCTAAAATACAGTAACAAACGTTATTCCCGCCGTACCTGAGCCGGACAGGCGCTCGATATGACATGCTTCAACACTGTTACCCTGAGCCCTTCGACAGGTTTAAGCAAAACGAAGTCGGAGGGTTTCATACTTGTTCACTCTCATTGTAAATCAGATATTTTCAAAGCTCCAAAATGTTCCATATCGCTAAACTTTGAACCCGGAATATGAATAACTCTGCGAATCTCTGCGTACTCTGCGTTTATTCAGTTAACGCAGAGACGCAGAGGACGCAAAGAAAACGGCAAAGAAAACAGAAACTCACCTTCTTAAAGAGGTCATCTTCCGGCAGCATCACCATACAAACAACAAAACTAACAATTTCAACGAACTATAATGCCTAAAACAAAATCATCAATTTGTTTCAAAGAACTAAAGTGTTACAATAAATTGAGATTTGCTGCAGTAAAATGCCGATAGTCAAAAAAGATAATTCAGAATCAAAGCTGAGTTTCCTCCACAATTCTGCCATCCAGCAAATTAATAATTCGATTGCCGTACCGGGCATTTTTTAGTGAATGGGTTACCTGCACAATGGTGGTGCCGTTTTTGTTCAGGATTGTCAATAAATCCATGATTTCTTCTCCCTGCTGAGAATTCAGATTTCCAGTGGGTTCATCGGCAAGGATTAAACTGGGCCGGGCAACAATTGCTCTGGCAATACCCACCAACTGCTGCTGTCCACCGGACAATTGATGTGGGAAAAGTTTCTTCTTGGCCACAATGTTGAAGCGGTCAAGGATATCGGCAACCATCCCTTTTTTTTCGGAGCTTTTTACTTTCTGATAGAGCAGGGGCGTTTCGATGTTTTCATAAACCGTCAGTTCGTCGATGAGGTGGTAACTCTGGAAAACAAAACCGATTTCGTGCTTGTGCAGCTCGGTGCGCATTTTTTCCGTCATTTTGTGCACCGGCTGATCTTTGTAATAATATTCGCCGTCGTTTGGTTCGTCCAGCATTCCCATGATGTAAAGCAATGTGGATTTTCCCGCGCCGGAAGGTCCCATAATGGTAACAAATTCGCTCTCCTCAATTTCCATGTTCACATCCTGCAGAACAAACGTCTTGATAAAATGGCTCGAATAGTATTTGAAAATGTGATTTAGTTTGATTAACGGCATCGTTTTTCCTTTTCAATGTTTTTTAGCTGCTATTCAAGCAGGCATTATGTATTAACTTTTATCACGCTTCAACTACGTGCCTGCTGTGAACCGGGAGTCGAAGACATATTGTGCAACAAAAAACCGGCATGCATGAATAGTGCTGTTTATTCATACCTCAACGCTTCCACGGGATTGATCAGCGCCGTTTTAAGAGCCTGCACGCTTACTGTAAAAACAGCCGTGAATAACGAAATGCAGCCTGCCAGCACAAAAGTGAACCAGCCGATAGAAATGCGATAAGCAAAATTTTGCAGCAGGGTATTCATGATATACCAGGAAATGGGAAAAGCAATCAGATTGGCGATGACGACCAAAAGAGTAAAATTCCTGGCAAACAATCGGATAATTTCCATTGTTGAAGCGCCCAATGTTTTTCGAATACCAACCTCTTTGGTTCTCTGTTCCGTGGAATAGGAGGAGAGACTGTATAAACCAAGCAGGGCGATTAAAAAAGCCAATAAAGAAAATGAGAAAAAGATATTCTTAAATCGTTGTTCGAAGCGATAAAGATGATCGAATGCCTGGTCTAAAAAATAGTATTCGAAGGGAGCAGTGGGGACAATTCTGTTCCAAACGGTTCTTATCGATTGGATTGTCTGCGGCCAGTTTGCAGATTCGGCCCTTATGGCAATGGTGCTGAATTGATTGTTAACCGGCCGATTGGTGATGATCAGCGGTTCTATTTTATCATATAATGTAGCAAAATGAAAATTTTTCACAACGCCGATGACGGGGTGAACGCCGTTTCTGCGAATTGTTTTGCCAATGGGGTCACTCCAGTTTAAACTTTTTGCCAATGTTTCGTTGATCATGTAAGCTTGTTTGTCCGTTTGAAAATCGGATGAAAATTTTCTTCCCGCAACAACCGGAATGTGAAACAGATCAAAAAAATCTTTGTCCGCATCCACAACGTGGATTAACACCGGCGCTTGAGAGCCTTCCGGAAAATAACCGTTTTGGGTAAATCCACTGATTGGTACGGCTGAGCATAACGAAACTTTTTGCACCTCCGGCACGGTAAGCAGCATTTGTTTAATCAAAGTTGATTTTTGCCGTACTTCATCGTAAGGCAGGTTAAGAACCACAATGTTATCTTTCTTAAATCCCAAATCCATGTTGTTCATAAAATTCAATTGCCGCTGAATTAAAATAGTGGAGATGATTAAAATGACCGCGATGGAAAATTGAAAAACAACCAGACTGTTTCGCAATCCCTGTTTTCCTTTTTTGGTCTTAAAGATACCTTTCAGAGTTTTAACCGCCTGAAAAGAGGAGATGTAAAATGCAGGATAACTGCCGGCGAGAAATCCGACCAAAAAGACAACGAGCAAAGAAATTAGTGCCAGTTTGACCTGCATAAAATTTGAAAGGCTGATTTCCACTCCTGCCAGATTGGTGAAAATGGGGAAAAACAGCTCGACTAAAAATAAGGACAGGCCGAATGATAGTGTACTTAATAAAAAAGATTCCGTTAAAAACTGCATGATTAAATGATATTTATCTGCACCTAATACTTTTCGAACCCCGATCTCCCTGGCTCTTTTTAAAGAAAGTGAGGTGGAAAGATTGACATAGTTAACGCAGGCCATCAACAAAATAAGGATAGCAACAGTAGCAAAAATCAATAAATACAAAAAAGTTTTGCCGCTTAAATTGTCGTAAAAAACATGTATTTTAGTTAATGGTTGTAAATATGCTTTATCAACAAGGCCGATGGAAGCCATATCTTTGTTGAAATTGCGCCACATCAGGCCGGGTAGTTTTTTATCTACTTTCCCGGCTTGTGTATTTCTGTTCAATTTGACAAAAGTAATATACTGATTGCCGCCGTTCCAGCCCATGTAAACATTCGGCATTCGATACAGAGTGGAAAATGAGATAAGCGCTTCAAATTGGATGGTGGAATTTTGCGGCGGATCTTTTACAATTCCCGTAACTGTAAACTGAGCCCGCTTATTTATAGTGATGATTTGATTGAGTGGGTCCTGTTTGGGGAATATCTTTTTTGCCGTCTTTTCGGAAAGCACAATCGAATAAGGGGCAATCAGTGCCGTTCTCGGATTGCCGGCAAGGAGTTCAAAGGAAAACAGTTTGAAAAAAGCCGTATCCGCAAAGCAGGCAGTATTGATGCGGATGGCTGTTCCGTTGTATTGGACAAACACAGGCCGCGGGGTGGAAATTCTGACAAAATCCTCAACTTCCGGGAAATCTCTTTTCATGGTTGGGCCGATCGACGGTGTATAAACCGGTGATTCATATTCCAATTTTCCCTCATTTTGGTGGCTAACAGAAATGCGGTACAACGAATCTTTGTTTACATGGAACCGGTCGTAACTGAATTGGAATAAAATATAGATCACAATTAAAAGTGTGGCGGCAATTCCAATGGATAATCCGAACAGATTGATGAATGTGTAACTTTTATTGCGCCACAAGTTACGGACTGCGATTTTCAGGTAGCTTTTAAACATCATTCACTCCGGTTTTTATAAATAACCAGTTGAAATTGATTCAGGTTTCTTCTCATTTTATCTTGTTTTTTAACAGATGTTCAAATATCAGAATAACACTTCACAAAAACGATGCCAGAATTATTTTCTTTAAACATACAGCATGAATTTCCGATTTATGTACAATTCACTGCCCGATTTCATACCAATAGGTGTTCATTAGCGAACATTCCGGTTTGTGTTGTCGATGGTTTTACTTTCATTTGCTGCGCTTTCATTTATTGTCATTCGGCTACGCCGTCTAATCGCTGCGTTGTCATTGGTTGTCAATTGGCTTCGCCGTCATTTATTATCATTGATAATTACTCGTTTTTATTTGCTATTGATAAACGCCCAAAAAAGGAATTCTATCACATTATTCGTTGGTAAAATGTGATGGAATTCACATTTATGAAATATATTTTGACAATGACTTCACAAAATGATATATTATTTCCATGAAACGAGATATTTATCAGAAATTAATAGCCTGGAAATCTTCTTCGCAAAGAAAACCGCTATTGCTCAAGGGCGCCCGTCAGGTCGGTAAAACATATATATTGCAAGAATTTGGCAGACAAGAGTATACCCGTGTTGCTTATCTCAATTTTGAAGAAGAACCTTTGCTGGATGATTTTTTTAAGTATAGTCTTGCACCTGAAAAAATTATCCGAAATCTTTCTTTGTATTTAAAGCGTGATATCAGACCGGAAACAGACCTGATTATCTTCGATGAAATTCAGGCATCCAACAATGCGCTTAATTCTTTGAAATATTTCAATGAACAGGCAAATAAATATCATATTGTCGCTGCCGGATCTTTGCTGGGCGTCAAATTAGCAAAACCGAAATCATTTCCGGTAGGTAAAGTTAACTTTTTGAATTTATATCCACTCACGTTTCTTGAATTTCTCGATGCTGTCGGGCAGAGCGGGCTTCGGAAATTAATAGAAAATACGACAGAGTTTATCCCATATCCGGAACCATTTCATCGTGAGTTGATCGAATTACTCCGAACCTATTACTTTGTAGGCGGTATGCCCGAAGTTGTTCAATATTATTCTGAAGCAAGTGATTTTTTCAAGGTTCGAACCATTCAGAAAGAAATTATTAATTCATACATCCTTGATTTCGCTAAACATGCTCCTGTTCAGGATATTCCAAAGCTCGGTCTCATCTGGGAATCCATACCTGCTCAATTGGGAAAAGAGAATAAAAAATTCATATTCTCAGTGCTTAAAAAGACCGCCCGTGCCAGGGAATATGAAAATGCTTTGAAGTGGTTGGAAGAAACCGGTCTGGTAATTCGAGTGAACCTTTTAAAGTCGGCCGGATTACCATTAGCCGCCTATGTAGATCAAAGCATTTTCAAAATTTATTTACTGGACATTGGCTTACTTTGTATGTTAGCAAAGATACCTCCTGATACCCTTGTTCAGGGGAATCGGCTTTTTAAAGAATTTAAAGGCGCTTTTGTGGAAAATTATGTTGTTCAACAGATTATCTCTCATAAGGAAACAGAGCTTTACTACTGGAAAAGTGACGGTTCTGCCGAAGTTGATTTCATCTTTCAGCATGAAAACCACATATTTCCTCTTGAAGCCAAAGCGGGTGTTAATCCTCGCAGCAAAAGTCTCCTTTTTTATGATAAAAAGTATAAACCCGGCATCTTGTCACGCACAACATTACTTAATTTGAAGCATGATGGCAAAATATGCAATTATCCTTTATACGCCATCTCCCGGTTTCCTGAACTGCCCCTATCACATTTTTAATCTACAATTTTTGCCACGTAAAGAATGTGCAAATAGTGTTGATGGTTTTACTTCCATTTGCTGCGCTTTCATTTATTGTCATTCGGCTACGCCGTCAAATCGCTGCGTTGTCATTTAGTAGTCAATTGGCTTTGCCGTCATTCAGTAGTCAATGACAATAAATGACGCGCAGCAAATGACATATTCTATTCGTAGCGCAGAGACTCCACCGGCTTTGCCGATGCAGCTTTAATCGCCTGCCAACCAACTGTAATAAAAGCAATCCCCAAAGCAATAACTGCGGCGACAAAAAAAATCCAAATTGGAATACCGGTTCTGTAGGCAAAATTTTGCAGCCATTTGTTGACCGCAAAATAACCCGCCGGCCAGGCGATGATATTTGCAATCAATACCCATTTGGTGAATTGTTTGGTCAGTAAGACCGTAATGCCGGAAACGGAAGCGCCTAAAACTTTGCGAATGCCAATTTCCTTGATACGTTTGTTTGTTATGAAAAAAGCCATTCCCCAAATCCCTAAGCAGGAAACAGTTAATGCTAAAATGGAAAAAATTGCCAGCAACCTGCCCGTTCTTTCTTCCGTTTTGTAGAGAAGATCATAAGCGTTGCGTAAATATCGGAAACTGAACTCGGAACCGGGTAGAACTTTGTCCCACACGTCTTTTATAAAAGCAATCGTCGCCCGACTGTTTTGTGGTTTAATTTTTACAGCCGATAACAGATACATTTCCGGATTGATATAAATCAACAAAGGATTTATTTTGTTGTGCAGCGATTGGATATGAAAATCTCTGACGACGCCGATAACGGAAACTTTTCTATTTCCGGGAATCTGCAATTTTGTTCCGATAGGGTTTTTCAGGTTCAAAGACTGTACGGCGCTTTGATTGAGGATGACGCTCTCTTGTTTGTCCGTGGCAAATTTTTTTGAAAAGTTTCTCCCGGCTAAAATTTTCAGTCCCAGTGTGGCAACAAAACCGTAATCTGCCGGTAGCGCCTGAATGGTCATGGAATTATCGGGAGAATCGCCGACCTTTCTAACACTGATATTCATTCTGCTTCTGATGCCGGGCACGGTGTAAGCTCCGGTTACGTTGATGATGTCGGGATTTTTTAACCATTCATCTCTCAGAACCGGATATTTTTGTTTGACTTCTTTATTGCCACTGGGGTAAATAACTAAGAGTACATTCTCTTTATTGAAGCCAAGGTCGGAATTCTTCATGAAATTCAATTGCCTGTAGATGACCAGTGTGCCTAAAATGAGGATGATGGAAATAGCAAATTGAAGAACAACCAAAATTTTTCGGAAAGATAATCTTTCCGAAGATAAACGATATTTCTTTCTCATGATTTCAATCGGTTTGAATCCGGACAGAAACAGAGCAGGGTAACCGCCGGCAAACAATGCGACAATGAAAACCATACCAATGACAACAATAAAAAGATATTTGAAATAGCTTGCTCCGAAAATTATTTTTGAACCCAGGTATTCATACAAAACGGAATGAAACGATTCAAATATGGCCATTCCGATGATGACGGAAATCAGCGATATCAAAAATGATTCGGTTAAAAATTGCCACACAAGCTGCCCCCTGTTTGCGCCGATCACTTTGCGGATGCCTACTTCTTTCATGCGGTCAAGATAGCGGGATGCCGTTAAATTCATAAAGTTAAAACAGGCGATCAGCAGGATAAATATGGCGGCGGAAAGAAAAATGTAGATATACATTTTGTTCCCTTTTGAACCGATATCGCCGCGGGATTCTCTGTCCCAATGAATGGATGAAAGCGGCTGGATGACAAAATCTATTCTTGAAGCAAACCATTCACCGGTATTTTCCAGCAAAATCGCATTCAGCTTATTTTTAATCCCTTTGATATCCGCTTGCTTTTTCGTCAGAATATAAGTGAAATCATCGCCCCATTGATTCCAGGGGTTGTCTGTTTTTTCCCCCATGGCTTTAAGAGTTGAGTAGGAAATCAGAAATTCACAATTCAGATGTGTATTGGCCGGAATATCTTCAATAATGCCGGTGATCTTCAGCGGCGTATCACCGTAAAGCAGAGATTGTCCAAGTGGATTTTGATTACCGAAATATTTCCGTGCCTGCGTTTGTGAAAGAATAATAGAAAAAGGAGCCGCCAAAGCTGTATTTTTATCGCCTTCCTTTAAATGAAATGAAAAAATATCGAAAATTTCGGGATCGGCAAAAAATACATTTTCTTCTTCAATTTTCACATTTTCCCGGTTGGTGAATTCAGCGCCGTAATCTTTTCGAATCCGAATTGCTTTTTCCACTTCCGGAATCTGATTATTCAGCGCCGGTGCGAGAGCAGGTATGGAGCCGGCAAATCTCATCTTGTTCTCGCCGGCACCCCATTCAACAGCAATCCTGTAAATGCGGTCCTTTTTCTGATGAAAATTTTCATAACTTGCTTCGTTGATAACATACATCATCATAAGTAAGCTCACTGCCAAGCCAATTGCCAGTCCGGTGATGTTGATGAAAGAGAAAAATTTCAGTTTAAAAATGTTTCTGAACGCGATTTTGACATAGTTGGTTAACATTTGATTCCTCCATATTTTATGGTGACTGCTTCAAATTTCATGCCTTAAAGTTGGATTATTGTCATTTCGCTGCGCTGTTATTATGCAGGAAATGACAATAAATGATGCGCAGCAAATGACCATCAGTGACAAATGTGAATGCCGCTCATTTCAAAAATTCATCCGTTTTCCGAATTTATTTTGCATTGATTTGTCCGGCAGAGTGGGAATGTTGGAATCACTGTTCCGGAATTTTTTGTTGCTTTTACTATATATCTTTTTTATTTTCAGGATGTTTAGTTCGATCCGTTATTTTGGAGGCCATCATAGAACAACCGGCAAAAAATTATATTTCTCCCGAAGAATACTTAGTTATGGAAGAAGCTGCTGAATATAAAAACGAGTATTATAAAGGAGAAATATTCAATGTAGCAGGTACAACAACAAATCATAATATTATTTTAGGGAATCTTCATACAAGTCTTATTCAAGCCCAATCCAAATATAAGTGTTTGGTATTTTTTTCAGATATTAAATTATGGATCGAAAAACATAAATTATTCACTTATCCGGATCTGTTTCTTGTTTGTAATAAACTGAGATATTATCCTGGTCGTAAAGATACAATTACAAATCCATCATTGATTTTTGAAATCCTCTCTGAATCAACAAAAAGTTACGACCGTGGCAAAAAGTTTTTATTCTATCGTTCCATTCCGGCCTTTAAAGAATATGTTCTGGTCGATCAGGACAGCATTCATGTTGAGCATTACAATATCAGTCCTGGCGATAAGTGGCAGTTGATTGACTACAATGATGTCAAAGAACAATTGCAATTAAAGACAATTGATGTTCAAATTCCACTGCAGGATATTTATCGCAATGTGGAATTTGAGAAGTAAAAATTAAAAATGCTCCTCAAATATAATTCCCAATCTAAACATTAATTGACCAATTTCTTCATTCATATTTCAAACTCTCAACCGGGTTAACTAAGGCCGTTTTTATGGCCTGAAAACTTATGGTTATCGATGTGATTGAAATGGCCAGAAAACCGGCTAGTAAATAAACCCACAACTCAATTGTCGTTTTGTAAGCAAAATTTTGTAACCATTTACTCATATAAAAATAAGCAATTGGCCATGCAATAAAATTTGCGATTGCCGTTAGAAGCACAAATTCTTTTGAAAGCAATATGATGGTTGAAGTTAGAGATGCGCCTAACACTTTGCGAATTCCGATCTCTTTTGTCCTTTGTTTACTCATAAATGAAGCAAGGCCAAATAAACCCAAACAAGCTACAAAGATGGCCAAAAAGGTAAAGTAGTTAACAATCTTTCTAAAGTTCTGCTCGCTATAATAAAGTTGGGCCAAAGAATCATCAAAAAAGCTGTAATTAAATGGTTTTCCCGGATTTATGGTTTTCCATTTCTCCTGAAGAAAAGAAATGGTTTTTGGAACGTTTTTGGAATCAATCCTCAGGATCATTTCTCTTACATACTGGGGATTTAAACTTAGTAAGGCCGGACCAATTTTTCGTCGAAACGAATGAATATGAAAATCCTTCAGCACCCCGATTATTTTTCGATTTGCAGAAAGATGAAAACCGACGGGATTTTTGATGTTGAATTCTTTGACAGCGGTTTCATTAAGAAGAACAGCAGTTTTTGCATCGGTGGAAAAATCCCTGGAAAATGTTCTGCCTTCAATGATCTGCAATCCAAGAGTTTCTACATAATCATAATCAACAAGAATTGATTCGGCATCAAGTTTCTTTGTGACGTCATTTGGATCCGGAAAGGATAATTTTGTCCAACCGTCAGTGGGGGGGACATAGGATGCTCCGGATATTTTCAATATTCCCGGGAAATTAGATATTTCATTTTTATAGGCTTCATATCGACTTCTTATTTCATTATCCTGGAAGGATATTGAAATCAAATTTTCTTTATTAAAACCCAGGTTTTGGCTCTGCATATAATGAAGTTGTTTGGTAACAATAATTGAAGAGGTGATTAAACCCACAAAAATGGAGACCTGTGTTATAATTAAGGCACGCCTGAAAAAAGATCGGGAAACTCCGGTTTCCTTTTGGGCCCTAAATATCTCAATGGGATTAAATTTTGAAAGATAAGCAGCAATGTAACTGCCTGATAACATACCAACAAATATAGTGATAGCGAAAAAAGCGCCGATAAATTTCCAATCTTTTAAATAATTGATGGTCAGGTGAACACCAAGTATTCGGTTTAATTGGGGAAGGAGAACTTCTAAAAAAACGATTGCAAAAGGAAGAGCCATAAAAGAGATGAAAACGGATTCAGATAAAATCTGTTTGATCAAATCGAATCGACGCGCGCCGAAAACTTTTCGTAAACCAATTTCTTTTGTGCGTGTGGTGGATTTGGCAATCGAGAGAGTTACAAAATTAATTCCTGAAATAATTAGTATTAAAAATGCAATGGCTGAGAAAAGATAAATATTTGCGAGATTCCCCTGGGCCGTGTGGTTGTTAATTAAATTAGAAGAATATAAATAGATATCTTTTAAGGATTGCAGGTAATAAGAAAAACGCTCTTGTTCTTGGTAATGTTTAACAAAAGCCGGTAATTTTGAAAAAAAAACATCGACATTATAATTTTCAGGAAAAAGCAAGTAGGTGGAACAAGATAAAATAGTCCAATCTTGTTGTGGATTTAATGTTTTATCAAAACTAAACATTGTCTCATAAAATTTATAATTGATTGTCATGGAAGAAATAAAATTAGCCTGAAAAGTTGAATTACGAGGGAAGTCTTTGAAAATTCCGGTAATTCTTAAATCATAAGTTTTTCCATAAATTTTTATTGTCAGAATTTTGCCTATTGGATTTTCGTCACTAAAATACTTTTTCGCGGTTGATTCTGACATGGTCACAGAATAGGGATCATCCAGTACTGTTTCCGGGGCGCCTTCAACAAGAGGTATAGCAAGTATGTTAAAAATTCCGGAATCAGCGCTGATAAAGTTGCTTACCCTGATGAATTTATCTCCAATTTTTATGGCGGCGCCCAGACGGTTTGCTCTGGCAATATCTATAATTTCCGGGAAATCCTTTTTCATGGTTGGCGCTAAAATAAATGGAGTATTGGGCTGTTCGTTACTAAAGGTATCGTCTTTTGTAATAACACGATAAATTTGATTGGCATTTTTATTGAATTTATCATAGCTAAGTTCATTTGTTACATAAAGCAAAATGACAAAACTCACTGCCATGCCCAGCGAAAGACCGCAAATATTAATAAAAGAATAGGTTTTAAATCTTTTTACATTTCTAAAGGCCAATTTCAGGTAGTTGGTAAACATGACATTCTCCTTTTCAAATTTTGGCTTGCCGGTTTCGGATTTCCCAAATTCAAAGCCCTAATGCTTCCAAAGAAACCGACTTCTTTCAAAAAAGTCGGTTTCCGGTTGTTTGCTCCCAATTCATATCTCAGAGACTCCACCGGATTCGCCGGCGCCGTTGTAATTTAACTGTCAAATTATATGCCACCATTGTTTTTAAAGAAAATACAAACATAGAACTCACTGAAAACTATCCGTTAGCATTACACAAAGTGTACGTTTACGGACAAATATCTAAATCAAATTTCTTGTAATTTCTCACATTTATTGCTATATTTCTTTGTATTATAATTCTCCTGGAAAGAGAGAAGTGCTCCGAAATTTATAAAGAGAACTACCATGGGTCAACTAACCAAAGAACAGGCATTAGCCTTTCGAAAACGCTGGCAAATGGTCAACACGGCCGAAAGCAGGGAACTGCGAAAAACCAGCTTCGCTGAGAAACTGCAACAAACCGACGCACTTATGGCTTCCGGTCAAGCTCTGGGGTGGAACAACGCCATCGATTCGGACGAAGCAGAACTCTGGGAACGCTGGCAGCAACTGAGAGAAAAATATCGTGGCTAAATCCGACACGCTCACCCCCCTATTACATGCTCTGCACGATCTCATGAACTGGCTCCAAATTGAACAAGTAAATGGAGTGATTATCGGTGGTATTGCAGCTTCTTTGCTTGGTCGTCCACGCACAACCGGTGATGTAGATGTTCTGATTTTGCTTGAGGAAGAGCATTGGACTAAATTTCTTGACCAGGGCAAAAAATATAATTTTTTTTCGCGTATCAGCGAACCGTTAGAATTTGCCAGGCAATCTCGTGTTCTATTACTCAAGCACAAACCCAGTATAATCGATGTAGACATCTCGTTTGCGGCACTGCCCTTTGAAGAAAAAACTATTTTAAATGCAACCAATATAAAGGTTAAGGGTCTAACAATTCGCCTGCCAAAACCGGAAGATTTAATTATTATGAAAGCTATTGCTGCTCGTCCCAAAGATTTAATTGACATTGAATCCATCATTAGCGCAAATTCAAAATTAAATTACCGGCGCATACACAAAACCGTGCGGGAATTTGCGGATGCCCTCGACATGCCAGACATCATTGAAAATCTTGAAAAAATTCTTAAAAAAACTAAAAATAATCTTTTCTGAAATTATCATTCGTTTATTCATACCGCAAACTCTCCACCGGATTTGCCAGCGCCGTTCGCAATACTTGAAAACCAACTGTTGAAATGACTATGATAAAAGTAATCAAACTGCCCGCTAGAAAATAAACAGGGGTCAGTGCAACCTGGTAAACAAAGGCCTGCAACCACTTGTTCATAATTAAATAAATGATTGGCCATGCCGGGATATTGGCAATTAAGGTAAAAACTGAAAATTCAGTTGTTAAGAGAATCACAATTTTAGGTACGGAAGCTCCCAATACTTTTCGAATTCCAACTTCCTTGGTTCTCTTTGCAACGGTCAGTGAGATTAGACCAAACGCCCCCAGACAGGCGATAAAGATAGCTAATAAAGCAGCATATTGGGTTACATCTACCCAGCGTTCGTCTTCCCGGAAAACTTTATCAACATCTTCATCAAAAAAAGAATAAATATAAGGGCGATCCGGAACGACTTCAGACCAGGTATTTTTTAATAACTCGAGAGTTTTGGGAATATTATCAGATCTGATTTTTGCATAAATATAACGGTAATATCCGTTTGCTTCCTTTAAATGAAAAACCGCGGGTTCTATCGCATAATGCATGGAACGAAGATGAGAATCTTCTACTACTCCGATAATTGTTCCGTTCAGTTGATTGTTTCCCTCAACGGGAATCCTTTTACCAATGGGATTTTCCCAGCCAAAGAACTGGACTAATTTTTCATTCACTAAAATTGAATGTTCCGCATCACCGGGAAAATTTCGGGAAAAATCCCGGCCTTGTAGCAATTTTATCCCTAATGTTTTAAGGTAATCATATTCAACAGAATATACACGACATGTAACCGGCTTTTCGTCATACATAAAGCTGGTGCTCCAATAATTACCCCTGCCAAAAGACATGCTACTCATCGTAACGCTGACAAGTTCATCATAAAAAAACGATTTTTGACGGTAAACATCTAAAAGTTTTTTTCTCTGTTCTGATGATAACCCTACTCCAAATCCTCCGGTATCAATCACTACAATTTGATCCGTTTTAAAACCCAGGTTTTTATTACGTAAAAACCGCATTTGACCGGCCATAACCAAAGTAGCAATGATCAGAATAATGGATATAGAAATCTGTAGAATAATCAGGCTTTTACTAAAAACATTTTTAGTCCCGATTTTTAACCTTCCCCTGAAAATTTCAACCGGTTGAAATCCGGAAACAATTAGTGATGGATAGAGCCCGGAAATAAATCCTACTAAAATTGTAAAGCCAATAATTGGCAGTGCAAGTGTTTTAAATTAAATAGGAGATCACGATTCATAATTCGATTGAAGATTGGCAGGAATAAATTCGCTAAAATGAAACCGATCAATAATGCTATCAAACTTATTAAAATGGATTCACTCAAGTATTGTTTGATCAGATCACCGCGTTTTGCGCCAATCACTTTTCTCATTGCCACATCTTTTAAACGAGTGGAAGCGAGTCCAAGTGATAAATTCAAAAAGTTAAAACAGGCGATGATTAAAATTGCCAGGGCGATTCCGGAAAGGATGTACGAATATTTGGGATCACTTTTTAATGTAAACACATTTTGAAGAATATCATTGAGATAGAGTTTCCGTAATGGTAAAAGATCCATTGAATAATTTTCCGCTCTTCTCATTTGTCCCAAGCCGGAAAAATAACCTTTAAAAAACTCTCGTGATTTTGCTTCCACAACTGCAGGGTCTACTCCTTTTTCCAATTGAAAAAATGTATACACATTATTCGATCCCCAATGGGATGAAATATCCCACATGCGCGCGTAAGAGATTAAGAAATCAAAACGCAAACTTGATTTTTCCGGACATTTGATTACACTTTTTACGGTAAAATTTTGGCTTTTATCATGTAATCTCACAACCATGGATTTTCCCAACGGATCTTCGTTGCCAAAATATTTCTCTGCCATTTTTTTTGAAATAATGAATCCGGCAGGATCATTCAAAGCGGATTTTGAGTCTCCCAAAATTTCAGGAAAAGAAAACATCTGCATAAACTCCGGATCAACATAAAAACCGGACATATTTAAAACTTTGGCGCCATATTTTACCGGTGTTCCTTCCTGAACATCCCACCCAAAGACGCGCACTGCAGATTTTATTTCCGGTATATTTTCTTTGATTGTCGATGCCAGAATGGGTGGACTGGAGGCATACGATTTCCCTTGATTGTCTTTTTGAACCAGGGCCAAATAGATATCATCGATGTTTTTATGAAAACGATCGTAAGAGAATTCATGTCGGACAAACAGAAGTGTGATGATACAAAAGGCAAGGCCCAGAGCCAACCCTGTAATGTTGATGAGGGTATGTAAACGATATTTTTTAAACATTCGGAAAGCTGAGATTAAATAGTTTTTAAACATAACCATACTCCAAACTACTGTTAATTAGTTTTACTCCAAATACCAAAAGGGCGCAAATAATCTGCCTTTACACTCCTTGATAAATTGGAATTGTTTCAAAAAATTTTCCAAAGCCGGGTGACGTATTTTGCTGCCGAGCATTTAGCTGCGCTGTCATTGATAGGTGAATAAAAACTAATAACAATAAATAACGCGCAGCAAATGACTATAAATTTTATTCATATCTCAAACTCTCCATCCCGAAAAACGTTCGGGGTTTTGCCCCTGCTTACTATTCGCAGCGCAGAGATTCAACAGGATTGGCCAGCGCCGCTTTAATTGCTTGTGTACTCACGGTCAGCAGCGCAATTCCCAGCGCCAATCCGCTGGCAAGCGCAAATACCCACCATTCGATGGTAATGCGATAAGCGAAATTCTGCAGCCATTTGTTCATGGAATAATAAGCGATGGGTAGCGCAATTATATTTGCAATAAGAACCCATTTGGTGTATTCTTTTGTTAACATCAATGTGATTCCGGTGACAGACTCACCCAATACTTTGCGAATACCGATCTCTTTTGTTTTAACTTCGGCGGTAAACGCAGCAAGGCCAAACAATCCCAGGCAGGCAACCAATATTGAGAAACACGCAAATACAATAAAAATACTTTGCATTCTCTGTTCACTTTCGTAAAGCTGATTTATACGATTATCCAGGAAACTATATTCAAACAGTTCTCCGGGAAATGTACGATCCCATTTTTGATGGATAAAATCCAATGTTTTCTTAACATCACCGGGCATAATTCTAACGGAAATTGCAAAAAAATAATCAGGATTAAGTACTAATGCTAACGGTTCAATTTCTTCTCTTGCCGATTTAAAATTGAAATTTTTAACTACACCAACAACTTTCCCAATTGTACCTCTGCCAAAAAACAATTCTTTCCCGACTGCTTCCTGCGGAGTCCAACCCATTCGATTAACAGCGGCTTCATTGAGTATCAAAGTCCCTGAAGTATCTGTACCAAAATCTCTTGAAAAATTTCGTCCTGCTATCACATCCATTTTATAAGTATCTACAAAATCATAATCTGTTGTCAGATAAAACAACATCATTGGTTCATCTGTTTCCTGATATTTTCTAAAATTAGTGTTACTATAAATTCTGTCGCTGGGGACATCTGCTGACTTGGCCATTGATACAACTTGAGTATTGGCCATTAGTTCATTTCGAAATGCATTGTAATCTTGAGCAAATTGGTTACCTCTAACCGGAATAATGACCACATTTTCTTTATCAAAACCTAATGATCTGGTCTGAATAAAATTCATCTGTTTATAAACGGTCAGCATACCAATAATCAGCGCAATTGAAATTACAAATTGAAATACAACCATATTTCTACGGAAACCGGATTTCCTTTTTCCGGATAGAACGCCGCCTTTCAAAACACTTGCCGGTTCGAATCTGGTCAGATAAAATGCAGGATAAAGTCCGGCAAATAATCCGGCTGTTAATGTGATGCCCAAAAGAATAGCGATGCTTTTCCCTTGCATTAGTAAATTCAGGGAAAGTTTGTCTCTAAAAATTGAATTGTACACCGGAATAAATTGCGATAACAAAATAACTGCCAGCGCTAAAGCGATTCCGGCCAAAAGTAAAGATTCCAGGATAAACTGAGTCCGCAACTGACTTTTGCAAGCGCCGATTGTTTTACGTAATCCCACTTCTTTTGCTCTTTTACGGGCGCGCGCCGTTGATAGGTTAATAAAATTTATGCAAGCTAAAATGAGTATAAGAATAGCAATTGATGAGAAAACATAAACCGAGGCGATATTTCCACCTGCTTCTATTTCCCAATTCACGCTTGGATGTAAATGGATTTCGGTAATAGGGAAGATATGCATTTTTAAAACTTCATGAATATCAAAACCCTGGCTGAGTAAATCTCCGTAGTAAGGTTGCAAACGGTTACTGACAAAAGTTTTTAATTTTTCTTCCAGCTCACTTTTTGATGTTCCATGTCTGGTCAGGATATAAGTATATAAATAATTACTTCTCCAATTGCTGAATCGATCAGCAGGATAAGAGGAGATGGAGATCAACATGTCAAATTGAATATGAGAATTTTTTGGTATTTCCTTCAAAATTCCGGTGACCTTAAAATCTGTCTGTTTGCCTTCCACTTCAAAGCTAAGTGATTTCCCAATCACATCATCCGTGCCAAAATATTTAAAAGCATTTTTCCTGGTCAGGACGACTGTTCTTGGTGCAGAAAGGGCTGTCTTCGGATCGCCTTCTTCAAGACCAAAATCGAAAATATTAAAAAAAGAATTGTCCACAGCAAAAAGTCCCTGGCGGTGCGTAGTGTTTTTGTAATCTTTTATGGAAAATTCTCTTCTCCAGAGTCGCACGGCATCTTCAATTTCAGGATAGTCGCTTAACAGTCCTTCTTTGTAAGCACCGGAGGTAATTGGCCACCTGCTGTATAAATTATCGCGAAATAATTCCCGTTCAACCCGGTAAATTCGATGAGCATTCTTGTGAAAGCTATCGTAGCTTAATTCCCGTTCAACCCAAAAATAAATCATCATACAAGTGGCTATACCAATTGCCAGACCAAATATATTTATAGATGAAAACATTCTGTGTTTGGCAATATTTCTTAAAGCGATTTTAATGTAGTTTTTAAACATGATCCCTCCTCATTTTAGATTTACTTTTTCGTCAATCTTCAATCGTAAATCCAAAATCTAAAATCGAATTATTCATATTTTAAAGATTCCACCCCGATTCGCTTAGTTCTCGGGATCTCTGCATTGAGCTACTATTCGTATCTCAATGCCTCGACCGGATTGGCCAGCGCCGCTCTGACCGCCTGCGTGCTCACCGTCAGCAGCGCAATTACCAGCGCCAGCCCGCCGGCAAGCGCAAACACCCACCACTCGATTGAGATGCGATAGGCGAAGTTCTGCAGCCATCTGTTCATCGCAAAGTATGCAATGGGCCAGGATATCAGATTTGCAAGGGAAATCAGGAATATTTCTTGTTTTGATAGTAAAAAAACTATTTGCGAATTTGATGAACCAAATACTTTCCGAATACCGATCTCTTTTGTTCTCCTAATAATGGATAAAGAAGATAGGCCAAATATCCCCAAACAAGCGATCAGAATTGCAAATATAGAAGCATAACTTATTATTTTTGTCCATCTTATTTCTTCCCGGTATTGTCTTTCTACATCTTCATCTAAGAACCGGAATGTAAACGGCAAGCCGGATGTATATTTTTTCCATTTATTTTCAATCAATTTTAAAGTTTCTGAGTAATTCTTGCCATTTATTCGAATATAAATCTCAGAGCCAATTGATGATGAATTTAAGAACAGAGCCAACGGAGAAATTTTATAATGTAATGAACGGAAATTAAAGTCCTTCACAACGCCGATAACTTCAGGGTTTCTGATAAAATCCGGTTTCCCGGTTTTTTTATTCATAAGGGCAAATCCCATTTGGCCCGGAAGTATTTCCCCAATTGGGTTTTTACATCCCATCTCTTTAACAAAACTTTCGTTGACAATGACGGCTTTCGTAACGTCTAAAGCATGCTCTCTGGAAAAATTCCTTCCGTAAAGAAGATCAATTTTTAAAGTATTTAAGAAATCATAGTCGATAAATATCGGATTATAAACGAGCTCTTTGTTGTCAGATTTATCCGCAGATGCAGTAGAAATATAATCATCGACGAGTGGATGCAAAAAGCCGCTGATAGAACCGATGTTTGGAAACTGTAATAAATCGTTCTTGAAGGTATTCATAAAGGAGTTGTTCCCTCCTTCCAGGACGTCGGTGGAGATAATTATTACCTGTTCCGGATTATAACCAAGATTTGTATTTTTGATAAAACCGGATTGTTTGTGCATCAGCAATGCGCAGCTGATGAAGAAAATCGATAATGCAAATTGAAAAATAATTAAACCGCGGCTAAACGCGCTATTGCCGCCAGGTTTAAGCCGGTTTCTCAAAATGTCCGCCGGTTTAAATCCCGATAATAGAATTGCCGGATAGAAACCGGATAAAATTGCGGTGATAAGAATAAGGAGAAGCAATAGAGCTATCGATTGAAAGTTCAATAACGATGTCAGAGAGAGTGACTTGCCTAACAATCCATTGAATAATGGCAGGCCGATTCCGGCCAAAACCAGGCTTGAGATCACTGATATTAAAATCAGCAGTACAAATTCGCTAATAAACTGCGTGATCAGTTGTATTCTGGACGAACCGACGGTTTTGCGGATACCAACTTCTTTCGTGCGGGCGCTGGATCCGGCAATACTGAGATTAATGAAATTGATACAGGCAATCAATAAAACCAGAAGCGTTATTGCTGAAAGAATGTAAGAATAGACAGGATTGCTTGTGACGTGATCGAATGTATAATCGATATCTGCGTCAAAATGAATACTTGTTAACGGCTGCAAAAGAAATTTTGTGTTATGTTTTTTATACCAATCGTGAAGATATTTATTTTCAATATGGGTGATCTGTTCCTTGATATCCTTCGGTTTCAAACCTTTTTGTAGTTTAATATAAGTAGTATAATTTCCTATAAAATACCATTCGTCATTTGATACGTCTAATAACTTTTTGTTGTTGTTAAACGGTATCATTAAATTGAATTTAATTGAAGAGTTTTCCGGAATGTTTTCTACGACGCCCGATACCTGGAACTGTAAATATTCTTTTTCCCCGGGATATTTGATCGATAATATTCTGCCAAGAGGATTTTCATCTCCAAAATATTTTATAGCCATTGTTTGACTGAGCACAATACTGTTTTTCATTTTCAGTGCGGTTTCCGGGTTGCCGTATTTAAAGAGAAAAGTAAACATCCGAAAAAAAGATTTATCTGCAAATGAAAGTTGTTCTCTGAAAAAATCGTCCCCATTTGAAACGACATAATCTATACCAACAGAATATAAACGAACCATATCCATAATGCCCGGTACATCTTCCAACAACACCTGGCCGAGGGGAGCCGGGACTGCCGTCGATTTATATATTCCCCTTCTTTCAGTGTCTTGTTGGTAGTAAACACGGTAAATTTGTTCTGCGTCTTTATGGAATTTATCATAAGTGAATTCATTCTGTATGTAGAGAAAGATGAGAATACAGAAAGTAAAGCCGATAACCAAGCTGAAAATAGTAATGGCAGATAAAAACTTATTCCGATGAAAATTACGGATTGCGATTTTTAGATAATTTTTAAGCATGATGTCTCCTCTTGTAAAAGTCATTAGGCTTCGCTGTCGATGCGCTCCGTCGTCATTATTAGTTGTCATTAGTAGTAAACACCCACCAATGACTACCGAATGACGCGCAGCATATAACTGTTTATTTCATTCATACATCAGACTCTCCACCGGATTGGCCAGCGCTGCTTTTATAGCCTGCGCACTCACCGTTAAAAGCGCAATCACCAGCGCCAATCCGCCAGCCAACACAAATATCCACCATTCGATGGTAATGCGATAAGAAAAATTTTGCAACCATTTATTCATCGCAAAATAGGCTATTGGCCAGGCAATAAAATTAGCCAAAACCACCCAACGAATAAATTCTTTGGAAAGCAGTAACGTAATTCTTGAGACCGAAGCTCCAACCACTTTTCGAATTCCGATTTCCTTTGTTCGTTGCTCCGCCGCGAATGCGGTCAGACCAAAAAGTCCCAGACAGGCGATCATGATTGCCAATACTGCAAATGAACTAAAAATAGTCACCATCCTTTGTTCTGTATGATACGCTTTATCAAACAGTTCATCAAAAAATGAGTAATCAAAAGGATAACCGGGAGAGAATTTATTCATGACACTTTTCACATAACCAATCGTTGCCGGAATATCCGCTGGTTTTATTTTTATTGAAATATAGGAAAAGTTGTTTGGATCTAAATAGATATAGAGTGGATCGATGGGACTATGTAGTGAATGTAAATGAAAATCTTTCATGACGCCAACAATCTCTCCTGTCTCTCCACTCCAATGCGTAAATTTCTGTCCGATAGGTGATTTCCATTCGGCAGCTTTGACGGCGGCCTCATTTACCAGGAATGCACCATTTACATCTGAAGCGAAATCTTTTGAAAAATTTCTTCCTTCGACAATTTGGATGTTATAAAGATCAATAAAATCGTAGTCCGCTGTATTATAAAAGATAGTGATTGGCTCGTCCGTATGATTAATATTTAAACTCTTTGAAGTAAAGGTGTCAATGTTATTTGGCAATCGGGCTGATGTTGCAACCGCAGTAATATCAAAGTTTTGCAGCAGTTCTGTCTTCAGCGCTTCTATATTTTTACGGACAGCCTTGTCTCGAGTATTTATCATGATGATTTGCTCTTTGCCATAACCAACGTCAAGATGTTTTATAAAACTCAATTGTTCTTTGATCGTTAGGGTGCAAATGATAAGAATAATTGTGATTGAAAACTGAAACAGAACAAGAAAATGTCTTAACATTTTACCTTTGTATGTTTTCGTAAACGCTTCATTTAAAACAGTGATAGGCTTAAAAGCAGAAATACTCATCGCAGGATAACTGCCGGCAAATAATCCAACCAGGATCACAACCAATCCAAGTCCGATAAAAAGTTGTGGATTTGTAATCGGATCAAAGCTAAGAGGCCTTTCCACCAGGTTATTAAAAGTCGGTAATACCAGCAGAATCAGTAAGAAAGATAAAATTAATCCCAGACCCGCTATAATTGTAGATTCGCCTAAAAATTGCATGATTAATTGTTTTCTCTGTGCGCCAACGACCTTTCGCATCCCGACTTCTTTGCCTCGCCGAATGGATCGGGCAGTTGCCAGATTCATATAATTGATGCAGGCAATGAAAAGAATGAGGAAAGCAATCGCTGAAAAAAGGAATATATATTTAATATCATTATTCACAGCTATTTCCTGCATCCGGTGAGAATGCAGGTGAATTTCGGTAATGGGCTGGATAAAATACATTTTCGGGTAAGGCTTTTTGAAACCGAACTTTTCAAATAGTGGTTCCTCTATGACCGGATGAATTTTACTTTCCAGCACTTTAGGGTTGGCGCCTTGCTGTAATAAAAAGTAGGTATAGGTAAAATTGCTGCTCCAACGGTTAATGTCATTGTTCGTTACTTGAAAGTAATCGGTATAGGGGACGATGACATCCATGACAAAATGAGAATTGGCCGGTATATCAGAAAAAATCCCCGTAACCTTAAAATTGGATTGATTATTTACAGTTAAAACTTTGCCAAGCGGGTCTTCATTACCAAAATATTTCTTTGCTGCCCTTTGGGACAATACAATGGAAAATGGATTTTGCAAAGCCGTCTCCGGGTCGCCTGAAATGAAAGGCAGGGGGAAGATTTTAAACGTTTCAGGTCCTGCCCAATAGAATTCATCTTCAAGGAAATGTATTTGTCCGTAAGAAATTAACATATTTTTATTTTGAATGATCCGGGTAACCGCTTCAATCTCCGGGAAATTTTCTTTCAGCGCCGGCCCCAAAGGCGCGGGGGTTAATGTGTGGCCTTCTCTGACGGTTCTATAAATTCGATCTGCATTTTTATGATACCTGTCAAAACTCAACTCATATTGAACATATAATGTAATTAATATAAAAGAAGCCAGTCCGACTGCCAGGCCAATAATATTTAAGGACGAATACAGTTTTTTGCTTTTAATATTGCGGAGTGTCACTATAAAATAGTTTTTAAACATGCTTATTTCCTCTATTAAAAGTAATTTGGCTGCACCGTCATTCGTTACACTGTTATTTGTTTCGCTGTAATTTGGGTTCGCCACTATTGGTTTAAATGACAATAAATGACTATCAAATGACCACGAATGACACAAAGTAAATGACCATCATTTTCACTCAGACTTTAAATTATCTACCGGATTTGTCAGCGTTGCTTTTTATATAGTAATCGTGATTGTAAAGTGCGTTCTTTGTAACGATTACTTGGATAAGCCTGATTTATTCTACAAATACCATCAATCTCCGTAAATAAATCTGATACAGCTTTTAACAGCAAATCTGCCTGAATAAAATTTTTAAATGATGAGCCATTTTGGTTTCCCTTGTTTTTTTATTGAAATATTTAAATTTATCCTTGCAATATTAAAAAAAGTATATATCTTGGTATATATCAATTGATGGAGGTAAATTATGTATACAGCAAAACTTTTTAAGAATGGCCGAAGCCAGGCTGTTAGATTGCCAAAAGAATTTAGGATTTCCGATTCGGAAATATTTATTACAAAAATAGATAATCTACTGATTTTAATTCCGAAAGATAATCCGTGGGCATCACTAATCAAAAGTTTAGAAAATTTTTCTGATGATTTCTTAGAATCAAGAAACCAGCCGCAGGAACAGTCGCGAGATTCACAACTATGAAATATATGTTGGATACCAATATTTGTATTTATATCATTAAGAAAAAACCAGTTAAAGTGATTGATCATCTTACCAACCTTCCGATAAGTGATGTCGGACTTTCCACAATTACAGTCAGTGAATTGGAGTATGGTGTAGCAAAAAGCGGTAAGATAGAACAAAATAAAATAGCGCTCATCGCATTTTTAGCTCCTTTAGAAATTGTAGTTTATGATCTGAATGCAGCAGGAATTTATGGGGAAATTCGGTCTTATCTTGAAAAACAAGGCCAGCCCATTGGTCCGTTAGATCTTTTAATTGCTGCACATGCGCTTTCTCTAAATTCCATATTAGTTACCAACAATGAAAGAGAATTTAAAAAAGTACCCGGTTTAAAATTTGAAAATTGGGCATGATAATTTTTCTACTCAGCACTTTTTATATCCTGTTTTTAATATACCTTTAATCTTGATTTCTCATTTGTTTATGCAGTCAATTAGCTGCGTGTAGCCATTCAATTGTTATAGATTCGCGGAATGATCATAAACGGGGAACCATGAACAACGCAGCCGACATAACGGACAAGGCTAACCTGCCTGAAACAGCGGAGACGAACCTGAAAAAAGAGATAGAAATAAACCAAGACGTACTGAATAACAAAAAAGCTTTCGCTGTTTCAGGTCAGGTTGAGCCGATGGTTATGTGCCAAATATTAATAGTGTAATACTTCCTCAAAAAAAATTAATTATACTATTACACATACTTATTCATACCTCAACGTTTTAATCGGATTCATTAGGGCGGCTTTGATAGATTGGTAGCTGATCGTTAACAGAGCAATGACTAAGACCAATGTACCCGACAGTAAAAACGTACTTAAACCGATATCTATTCGATAAGCGAAGTTTTGCAGCCAGTCTTCCAGCACTAGGTATGCGATAGGCCAGGCGATTAAGTTAGCTAAAAAGACTAATTTTACGAACCCAATTGTAAACAGTTTTACAATATTTGTTATGGAAGCACCAAGTACTTTTCGGATTCCAATTTCTTTGGTTCGCTGTTCTACATCAAAAGCTACCAGACCTAATAAGCCTAAACAAGCGATTGAAATAGCCAGCAATGAGAAGAAACCAGAAATCTGCCCAAGCTGTTTTTCAGATTGATAGAATTGATCGAATTTATCATCCAGGAAAGTGTATGTAAATGGATGATTTGGATCGAATTTCCGCCAGGTATTCTCAAGATCGTCTAAAATGTTTGGAAGATGAGTAGCCGCCACCCGTACTAAAATGTAATTTAACCAGGGCCATTCATGCAATACGAGTGGCTCGATTTTACGATGGAGAGAAGCAAAGTTAAAATCCTTCACCACCCCAATGATCCTTCCCCTCTTACTACCTACTAACTCAAATGATTTACCAATGGCTTCATCAGGATCTGTCCAACCGAGCTGTCGAATTGCCTCCTCGTTCAGGATTACCGCTTCAGTCGCATCTGTCTGAAATTTATTAGAAAAATCCCTGCCAGCTACTAATTCTATACCCAGGGTTTTTATAAAATCATGGTCAACCCAGAGCATAGACATAGTGCCTTCGTCCGAAATCGCTTCAACACGGAAACGAGTTCGACCTACTGGACCACCAGGTAACAGAGCAGATGCACCCACCTGTAGAATGTAAGGGTGTTGTCGTAACTGAGTCTTTAAAGGTTCAGGATTCTGACGAAGTGCCTGATCACGAATAGGAACTATTATTACATGATCTTTGTCAAATCCCAGTTTTTTATTCTGCATGAAATAAATTTGATCATTGACAACCATTGTACCAATGATCAATGTAATAGTGAGAGTAAACTGAACGACAATCAATACTTGTCTGAGTGATACTCTTGAATGACCAATCTTTACTCGCTTTTTTAGAGTATGAATAGGTTGAAATCTGGATAGAAAAAAAGCAGGGTAAACACCAGAGATAAATCCGACAAATAGACCGATTCCAATCAGACCGATCCACAAATTCAAATCCTGACGATAATTAACGGTAATGTCACTTTCAATAAATGTATTCAAATAGGGAAGGCATAGTTCAACCATAATGATGGCTATCAGTAATGCCAAAATCGTTGAAAGTAAAGTTTCTCCAAGGAACTGTTGGACGAGTTGATTCTTTGTTGCTCCAACCACTTTTCTGATTCCTACCTCTCTGAATCGTTCAATGGATCGAGCTGTAGCCAGGTTCATAAAATTGATACAGCCAATTAATAGAATAAATAGTGCTACAGCAGAGAGCAGATATATATAGCGGATATCTCCGCCAGAGGATAATTGATAATCCTGATAAGAATAAAGATGGATGCGGTTTAAAGGTTGAAGATGGATTTGTTTGAGGGAATTGGCTTCACTCAAATACTTCTTTATTAGATCTGGTAATTGTCGAGACAATATTTTCGCGGAGAAGTCGTCTGAGAGTAGCAGATAAGTCTGGCATATATTGTTTTGCCAATTATCGACAAACTCCCGACCTAACCAACCGTAGAGCGTAGAGAAGGAAGCCAAAAAATCAAACTTGAGAGTAGAATTAGATGGAGAATTCTGCACAACACCAGTGACTTCAAGATCAAGGTAATTATTAAAGGTGAGTGTTTTTCCCAAAGGATTCTCATCTCCGAAATATTTTCGAGCTGTCTCTTCTGTGATAACGATTGAATTGGGTTTTTGCAATGATTTATTGGGGTCTCCTAGAATAAAAGGAATAGTGAATACATCAAACACGTTGGGATCAACAAAGAAAAAATGACGTTCATAAAAACGTTTGTCCCCATGGTTCACCAGAGGAATAGGATTGTCTGTGTTAAGGAAACGAACCGTATGGATAATTTGGGGAAAATCATTTGTCAGGGCAGATGCCAATGGTGGAGGTGTTGAAATATCAAGACTCATTTTTTCAGCAGCATGTCGTTCTAAAACCAGCCTATAGATTTGATCAACGTTTTCGTGGTATTGGTCAAAGGACAGCTCGTCCTGGACATACAAAAGAATGAGTATGCAACAAGCAATCCCGATTGCTAATCCTATAATATTGATCATAGAATAGCTTTTCTTTTTTAACAGATTTCTAACTGCAACGATGAAGTAATGTCTAAACATAATTATTCCTATCTTTAATTAGCACATAACAATTGAATGACAATGAATGACCATAAATAACTACCAATGACAATTGAATGACGCGCAGCAAATAACAATCAAACCCGGAATTCTTCCTTAATATTCTCCGTCACGATATGTCCGTCGAATAAGTGAATCGTGCGGTTACCGTATTCTGCGTAAGAAGGGGAGTGGGTAACCATGATGACGGTAGTGCCGTTTTCGTTGAGATCGGTCAAAATTTTCATCACTTCATCGCCGTGTGTTGAATCAAGATTTCCGGTGGGTTCATCCGCCAAAATTAATTTTGGTTTGGCGATAACGGCCCGGCCAACCGCCACACGCTGCTGCTGTCCACCGGAAAGCTGCTGCGGAAAATGATTGCGGCGATGCATGATCTGAAAATTTTCCAACACTTCCTCGACCCGTTTTTTTCTTTGTGAGGAAGGAACTCCTAAGTAAAGAAGAGGTAATTCTACATTTTCAAAAACGGTTAATTCGTCGATCAGATTGAAACTCTGGAACACAAAACCGATATTTTGCTTGCGCAGATTGGCTCTTTGCCGCTCAGAATATCCGGAAACTTCTTCATCCAGGAAATAATATTCGCCGTCGGAAGGATTGTCCAGCAAGCCTAACAGATTGAGTAATGTTGATTTTCCGCATCCTGACGGTCCCATGATAGAGACAAATTCTCCGGATTGAATTTCCATATTTATATCGTTTAAAGCGGTTGTCTCTACTTCTTCTGTCCTGTAGACTTTTTTTAGGTTAACGGTGCGGATCATGATTTGGTCTCCTTAATCAAATTGGTTTATTGAACTTCTAATTTTTTACTTCATACTTTTCACTTAAGAAGTAACATATCAACATCGCCAAAATTTTCATAGCTGGAGACGATTACCTTGTCGCCAACTTGCAGGCCTTCCGAGATAGTGTAATACTGGGAATTGTGACGGTTGATTTTGATGGGGTGTTTCACAGCAAAATTTCCCGATTTATCAACCACATACACCCACTGGCCGCCGGTTTTCTGGTAAAATCCGCCGCGGGCTAACAGGATTTCTTCACTCAAGTCGCTCAGATCTATTTTTACATGCACGGTTTGCCCCCTTCGCAGACCGGCCGGTTCTTCGCCTTCAAAGTGCATATCCACCTGGAATCTGCCGTCGATAACTTCCGGGTAAATTTTATAAACAATTATATGATAGGTCTTCCCGGAAAAATCAAACTCGCCTTTCTGGCCCTTTTCGATGCGCGCAATGTAAAATTCGTCCACGCCGACACGGATTTTAAAACCATTCAAAATATCGATCTGTCCCAATCTTTCACCGCGTGTTTTTGATTCACCAATTTCTGCGTTTAAGGAAGTAAGATGACCGGAGATGGGCGCGCGCAGAGTGAGATTTTCTTGTTTGCCTTTAACAATTTCCAGATTCTGCTGCATCCTGGAAACGGAATTTTCCAACTGTTCAATCTGTAATTTCCGGAACAGGGAATCTTTTTCTTGGCTTTCTAAGGTTAGCTGCTTTTTGCTGCTGGTGTAATCGTACTTGTCGCGCACCTTTTCATATTCTTCCTGAGAAATCAGCTTTTTTTTCCACAAATCATCATAGCGTTTTTTCTGCCTTTCCTGCTCTTTGATCTGATAATCCAGTTCCAGTATTTGCCCCCGCAATTCAAGCCTGTTTCTTTCCATACTCAAGCGCGTAGTGCGTAAATTGTTAATCTGCTGGAACAGTTCCGCTTCCCGGTACATGATGTCCATCAGCAGCGATGTGTTTTCCAATTTCAAAATTTTATCGCCTTTTTTAACCATGGCGCCTTCTTCGATATATTTTTCCGCAACTCTGCCTCCCTCGACTGCGTCTAAATAAACCGTGTTAATCGGCACAACCGTTCCTGTCTGCGGAACGAATTCTTTAAACGGCCCTTTGATAACGGTGGCTATGGTAATTTTATCCCGGGCAACATTTAATTTGGATCTGTTATCCCGAAAGAAAAGTGCGTAAACAAATAAAAAAACGATAAACAAAATGCCGGCACCGGAAAGAATTTTCCTGGGCGGCCATTTCTTCTTTTTGATCATTTTGTCCATCCGAAACTCCTGTCACAACATATTTAATAAATACGCTGATGATATGTCAATAACCGTGCCAATATTGTTTTTACCTGAATTGAGCGATTCTCATGTCATTCCGTAGGAATCTTGTTGGTTTAGTGCACAGAACTAACAAGATTCTTTCCCGCCTGCGGTCGGGCAGGCAGAATGACAAAACTCTTTGGGTGGTTGTTTCAAACTAAGAATCGCTCGATTTAGGTTTTATTAAAGATATGGGATCGATTGATCAATGTGATTTTTAATAATGTTCACCAGCATACAAGGTGTGTCCGAAAATGGACAGGTAATAAAAAATCTTTACTTTTTGTTTCATGTATCCTATTTTAAAATGACTCGTATCTGAAATGATCCATGCCAACATTTTCCCATTCCCCCGATACAGTGTGTTGGCAATGGATAGCTTGAAGAACAAAACAGACGATATTTAGTAACCAATCACAGGAGCGTTCGCAATACCGCCTGAGGATAAACGCTCAGGCTCAAAAGTGGCAGGACGTTAAAGCGCCCTTTAGGGTGCTTCCATATTTAAGCCTGTTGCTTCAGCTTCAGGCGAGGGTTAATTTTTACTCCTGTGATCGGTTACAATATTTATTTTTAAAAACAAAACCTTTGCGACGGAAGTTAGGTGAAAATAATTACGCAATTTAAATTGAACATTTTTTAAACGGACTGCTTATGGCAAACAGATATGGTAAAATACTGGTGGTAGATGACGATGAAGATGTTCTGCTCGCGGTATCTTTATTATTGAAAAATCATTTTTCCACGGTTCATACTGAAAAGAATCCGGGAAAAATAGGGACCCTTCTTCGGAATGAAACATACGATGTAGTTCTGTTAGATATGAATTTTAACCGTGATACAACCAGCGGATCGGAAGGATTTTATTGGTTAAATAAAATTCTGCAGATAGATCCGTCTGTTGTCGTGATTTTGATTACGGCTTATGGCGATGTGGAAATGGCGGTGCGAGCTATCAAAGAGGGCGCTACGGATTTTGTCCTCAAACCGTGGCAGAACGAGAAATTAATCGCCACTATTTCTGCAGCCCTGAAACTGCGGCAGGCGCGTAATAAAGCAGAGCAGTTTCGCACTCAGCGGCAGCAATTGAACGCCGATATCGATCAGAACTTTCAGGAGATTATCGGTAACAGCCCGGCCATGCTGCGTGTTTACGAAATGATCCAAAAAGTATCTCTCACGGATGCCAATGTGTTGATCCTTGGCGAAAATGGCACCGGCAAAGAATTGGTTGCCCGCGCCATCCATCGTCAATCCCTGCGTTTCGATAAAGTTTTTATCAGTCTGGATATGGGCGCTATTTCGGAGAGCCTCTTCGAAAGTGAACTTTTCGGCCATGTACGGGGCGCATTCACAGATGCAAAAGAGGATCGCATCGGCCGGTTTGAGGTCGCTTCCGGCGGTACGCTCTTTTTGGATGAAATCGGCAATCTACCCTTGTCGCTGCAGGCCAAATTGCTGCAGGTGATTCAGAACCGGGAAGTAATTCGGGTTGGTTCGCACAAACAGCGTCCTATTGATATTCATCTCATTTGCGCTACAAATATGCCTATTTACGAAATGATATCAGAGAATCATTTTCGTCAGGATCTACTCTACCGTATCAATACGGTGGAAATTCAGTTACCGTCGCTGCACGAGCGGAAAGAGGATATCCCACTTCTAATAGATCGTTTTCTGGCCATGTTCGTAAAGAAATATCATAAAAAAGTAAAAGCGGTCGGTCCCGCTACCATGAACAAACTGCAAAAATATCGCTGGCCGGGTAATGTGAGAGAATTGCAGCATGCAATCGAATGTGCGGTTATCATGAGCGATACAACAATTTTACGACCTCAGGATTTTCTGCTCTCCAGCCGGGAAACCCGGGCTGAAGGGTTATATTTTGATGATCTCAGTCTGAATACGGTGGAAAAGGTGGTAATCCAAAAAGCTTTACACAAGAATGAAGGCAATATCAGCCGCGCCGCAAGGGAACTGGGACTCACACGCGCCGCTCTTTATCGTAGAATGGAAAAATATGGCATTTAAACATTTTCGGCTGCAAATAATTTTCAGAATCATTCTCCTGTTTGGTTCTGTTTTTCTTTTCTCCTATTTGGCGATTAAAGCGGGACCGCCGGCCACTACTTTTATTGTTGTTGTTTTTATTCTCTACCAAATGATTGCCCTTATCAGATATGTTGAAAAAACCAATCAATATTTAACTCGATTTCTTGAAGCGGTACGGTATTCTGATTTTTCCCAATCCTTCAATCTGAAAGGGATGGGGAATTCGTTTGATGAACTGAGTAAGGCTTTTTCAGAAGTAATCGACGATTTTCGCAAGACAAGAGCAGAAAAAGAGGAAAATTATCGCTACCTGCAGACAGTGGTGCAGCATGTGGGAATCGGATTGATCGCTTTTCGTTTGGATGGGACTGTGGAATTTTTTAACACAGCGGCAAAAAAGCAGTTACGAATTAATCAACTGCATAATATTAAAAAGCTCGAGTCACGAAGCGATTCACTGGTAAAAGCTCTGGAAAAATTGAAATCCGGGCAAAAAACATTGGTACAGGTTCGGGATGGAGATGAATTGCTGCAATTGGCTATTCATGCGAGGGAATTTAAATTGCAGTACCGGACAATTAAACTTGTTTCTATTCAGAATATCCAAAGTGAGTTGGAAGAGAAAGAGTTCGAAGCCTGGCAAAAATTGATCCGTGTTTTGACACATGAAATTATGAATTCCATTACGCCGATCTCTTCCCTGGCCGCGACCATGAATGATCTGCTGAAGGATTGCACAGTTGATGATCCGTACCAAATAAACAGGAATACTGTTTCAGATGTTCAGGAAGCGGCGCAAACCATCCAAAGGCGAAGCGAAGGGCTGCTTCATTTTGTGGAAGCATACCGGCGTTTAACCAGACTGCCTACGCCAAAGTTTCAATTTTTTCCCATCAAAAAAATGTTTCGGGAGATCGAACAATTGATGGCCGGTCAATTAAAAGACAATAACATTCAATTTTCTACACAGATTTTTCCTGAAAATCTGGAACTTACCGCCGATTTGGAATTGGTTGAGCAAGTGATCCTCAATCTCTTGAAAAATGCTTTGCAGGCTTTGCAGGGCCAAGCCAATGCCATAATCGGGATGGATGCCCATTTGGATGAGAGGGGCCGGGTTATGATTCAGGTTATCGATAACGGTCCAGGCATAATCGACGAAGTAAAAGAAAAAATCTTCATCCCTTTTTTCACCACAAAAAAGGAGGGTTCCGGCATCGGTTTAAGCCTGTCCCGCCAAATTATGAGGCTTCACAGCGGAGCTATCAGCGTTCATTCCGAACCCAAACGCAGAACTGTTTTTACGCTGCGGTTTTAAATAAAAAAATAGTAGTTTGACAAATTTTAGAGGGGGGTGTCATTCCCTGTCTGCACAGGCAGGCCTGCCCGTGCAGGCGGGTGAGCTTGACGCCTGTCCAACTAAGGCGGGAAGAATCTCCGGTGGGGGAAAATAGATTCTTCGCTACATATAGAATGACATTTTTGCCAAACTACAGTAAAAAAACATCAAATTTTAGCTCTTTGAAAAAAGATTGGTTTTGTATTAGTGTACGATTTAAGCAGAAATGACAACTTAGTGGATTAAATTGAGTAGAATTAAGCAAAGGCATCCTGTAGTTTGGGTACCTTTATGAATCCACGAACTTGGAGAAGTCATCCGCTACAGGAGGAGCCCAATAAATACTTCTCTCTTCTTTTCATTGCCAAGAGCTTTAGCTTGTGGAACAGTTTTGCCACTATTCCTCTCCGGGCTTTATCTTAAAACGGTTGAAGACAACCAACATTTCCGAACTTGCGGACAGAATTGTAACCCTTTTTTTATTTAAATAATTATCAAAGAAATAATATGTTACTTGAAAACAGATTTCGAAACAAAGAGCAAAATATTGATGAAAACCGATGGATCGTATGTATCTATTCGTTTCTTTTATGTAAAACTGTTTCAATTTGTTCTTTCAGATATTTGAATCTGTTTTCGATGTAGAATTGTCTGTCTTTCTGTTCAAGAATTGAACCTAATGTAACGGCCAGATACACATAAAAAAATGGGGAACTGAGAAATTGCCGGTCAGTACATGGCCTTATTAGACTTTGTTATTCGGACCTTTCCTTTGTAATGAAAAAAGACATCTTAGCAACTTTTTATCGCAACATCACTAAAATGTCATCCAATCCGTGGCGTAGTAGGTCAAGGTGGGATGATAGGGAGACCACTTGTTCCGCTGAAATATGATCAAGACAAAACGGAAAGATGTTTGGACTGCTCAGAATTTCTTTTATAGTGGCTGCCTTGTTGGTACGGGCGTGAAGAGAAGCCTCGATGAGCCAGGAGATAACTTTAGGATCATCAATTGTGTATTTATGTTCCTTTTTATAGACGCCTATCTCTTTGGTTCCGTTTAAAACGCCCCAATCGACGAAAGAATGAATGACGCGCCGAGTTGCTCTTGAAACTGTTTCTCTCTCCCCAAACCGCTCACGAAGGCGCCGCTGTATTTGGCTTGCTGAGACATTCTCTTGAAGCCGAAGAAGGCGCCCGGTTTGTCCGGCAACAGACCCCCAAAAAGGGTAGGCAGCCATGATCATTCCCCAGTGTATTGCGATGAGGTCAGTTTTTTTCACTGATTGAAGTAGTTCGAGGCCAGTGTCTCTTAATGATTGAATATCCCGATGTACACGCAGCCATGTTTTCAAGAGAATTGTGAGTGTCTTAGAAAGTGACCCCCTGGTATTGGGAGACGAAGATGGGAAGACGGTTGTAAGTAATTGCTCAAGTTTATCCTTAACATCATCCTCATCATTACCGGCTAGTACCATATTAGAGGTATACTCAAGCCATTCCAAACGAATGTGCCGGTCAATCCCAATCTGTTTCTGACGATTGTTCATACTTCCCTCTCTGTCTGCGTGTGATGCACAGGCAGGCGTTCAATTTGAATCAGAGGGACAATCAGCTCTTCGATAGAAATTCCGCCGTGGCCAACAATGGTTTCGCCATCGCGAATGAATGCCTTTCGATGTGGAGCCAGTAAAGCGCAATAATCATCCGGAAGACCAAGCGACGGCCATTCTATGGCATCACGAAAGCGTTCCTTGACCGCTGCTCGCAACAGGTCATCCGGATACACGCGAACGCGTTCGCCCCGTATATCCGCGACCGCACCTTCAGCCGGTCGTCCACAACCTCTTGCCTCGATGTTGCCATGGTCGGAGCTCAAGAAAATCTGAAAGCCCTGGTCGAGAAGAGTGTCAATAAGTTCGGACATAAAGCCCTGCATAGCCCATTGGCGCACCTGGTTGAGCATACCGGCGGCACCCAGCTCCATGCCGTGCATAATCTTGTCGACCTTGTCGACAACAAGCCCGGCAACACGAATCTGTGGATGTGATAAAATCTCACGAACCTTGTCTATATCACCGTCTCCAAGGCCCCTGGCGTAGGCTGTAGCGGGCCCTGTCAGCCCCTGATCCGCCCAGAACTGCGCCCACAGAGATTGTTCCCTGTTCGTAGTATTGATACTCGCGGGGAAGTAAATCGGCGGCTTACCAGCGAAGGCTGCCTGCCGGGACACTGACGTAACGGTGGGTATCCATGCAAACACGGCGCTTTCGCGGAAGATCAAATCCTGCCTTTGAGATTGCAGCACGTCACGCAAGACGATCCACTGGTCCAGAGCCAAACCATCCACCAGCAGAAAGCAAGCTTTGGTTTCAGTGCTGAGTGCTGAGTGATGAGTGATGGAGCATGAAACGAGGAATATGGTGGACCATTGCCGGTATTGTAGCAGGCAAGTGAACCAATCCGGCATATCGATGTTTCACCCAATGCAGGAAACGACCATCAACACTCTTCTCAAAAGCCCTGAGATGTTCATCACCACTCATTCCACAGCACTCAGCACTCAGCACTTTCATCTTTGCATAGGCGTATCCAAAACGGAACCATTCCGCGTGCCCGGCATCCCCTGTGGGAATGGCGTCCCGGATCGTTTCGATCAACCGGTCCAGCCTGCGCCGGCTATCAATTGCCGGATCGGTCCGGATACCAATTCCAACCCAGGTCGATGTCAAATCACCGGCGTTATCATAAGGCACTGAATGGAGCAGGCCCTCAAGAAAAAGGTTGTCGATATAAACGCGAACGTCGTCATGGTCGAATGGAAGGTCCAATGGGCCGGAGTATTGCAGTCCGCCTGCCTGTGCGCCGCACGCAGACAGGTAAGCATCCTTGTCTTCGCTCACTGTCATTGATTGTCCCTGGGTGGTCATACGATCCAGGAAGGCCGGCCAACGTTCCTGCAGGAAGGCAAAGAATGCCTCGCGGTCGGAAATGATCTTGTCGAGCGGCCACTTTTCGAACAGCCCGTTCTGCCTTAGTACCTGAATAAAACGCTGGTCAAGTATGGCAGGTATCCGCTGGCCCCTGTAATGAAGGCGCAGCAAGACACGCAGAAGATCGGGCGGCTGCTTTATAAGCTCAGGTGCAATCTCGAATACGTGGCGCAATGCGAATTCTTTTGTCGCGTTGTCACCCATGTTCCCCGGCGTGTGTTGGACCTGAGCCCGATAGAGCGCATCAAGGTCTTGTGCGTCTAACGCAGCAACCACCGGATAACTCAGATTGGGGAACAGATCTCCGAGATTAAAGGAAAGTCTTCGTCCTGCCTGCAGGAGATCGTAGGGAAGAGTGATGAGTTCTGAGGGATGAGTTCTGAGTATGACGACAAGATCCGTTTCCAACCCTTTGTCCCATTGGGAACGATATCGCGACTCATAGGCATAACGAAACATGACGGGATCTTCAAATTCAATGAGGCCAAAACCGCGTTTCCGTAACTCTGAAATCATTTGTTCCTCAGAAAGCAATTGATCCGGATCGCTTACAATTGTCAGTTTTGCAACTTTCGGCTGAAACTCCTGTAAAATCGGGTTTCGCCAGGATTCTGAGGGCAGTAATGAGTGATGAGTGCTGAGTGATGAGTTTTTTGTCATCTGGGGTCTCGTCTCTTGTCTACGGAAATTCTGAGACCACCGATGACTCTGCCCGTTTCTTTCGCCAGATTTAACAGAGAGATAAATTGATCATTATTCAGATAAGCAACGTCCAAAGCAACATATAGTTGAGAACGTACCTCGGCACATGATGCCTTGGCAATAGAAAGGAACTGATGAAACTCATTAGGATTATATCGTTCGAACCCTTCGGCAATATTCGACATGATCGAAACGGCGGCTCGTTGTATCTGATTCCGAAGACCAAAATCTTTTGCAAACTCTCCTTCCCGGGTAACCTGATATATTTTCCGTGTTAATATGCGAGCTTTCTGCCATGCAATCAGGTCTTCAAATTTTTCAATTTTTTCACTCATCACTCAGTCCTCATTACTCATCACTTTTATTATGAGAAGCGGCACCATTTCCGGGATAATCTGAGATCTACGTTCCAGTTGTGCAAACCATTCGCGCTCCTCCCGCTCCAGAATGGCCAGTCGGTGATCCCGAACCTGCGGAAGCCCGATACGTTCCACAGCTCTGCGCCGTGCAGCAAAGGCATACGTTCCCTTGTCACGTTCACGGGTCAGTCGTTCCCGATGAATCTGGACAAGCTCGTCGTAGATTG